>DXJO01000023.1 GCA_019057475.1 Candidatus Thorarchaeota archaeon
TCAGGCGTCTTTAGTTCTCACACATGAGGGAGGCGCTGTTAGCACATTGGATTCAATCTGGCATTGGGTTGAGCGGCCAAACGAGAGGATGATAGAGCTCTTCTTTGAGAAAGGGTTCATCAGTATTCGGCTTGAGTCTGGCAAGCGCGTACTGGATTATCAACTACGGGGAGAGGGTCCTGTGCGAGTTTGGGAGGAAACCGCGAATCTGGCACTTCTCGAAACCCTAGGTGTGCATTCTAAGAACCTGTCAATGGAATCTGTTGAAACCCTGACTTCTGTTGGCGCTGAAAGATACGCAGCTCTAAGCTATGCATTCCTCAAGTCAGTCCAATCTGGGACTGAACCGTTTCCTAGCTTCAGAGATGCAGTTACGGCCCATAAGGTCGTGGACGCAGCCTATGATTCAGCTAACAAGAACCAGTGCGTTGATCTGCTGTAGAGTACAAGAGGACAGCCTTAAGTGGGTTTAACCTCTATCTCGGCCTGAGTTCGACAATGCGCGAAATACCGGTTGGCAAAGTAGAGCCCTCTGACTATGATGTTGTCATTGCAGGGGCTGGCGCAGGTGGGCTATTGACTGCTCTTGCGCTAACTGCTGAGGGCAGAAGACCTCTCATTTTGGAGAAGAGTGACCGTATTGGAGGTGTCTGTTACGGCTACGATTTTGAAGGCTACCGCATTGACAATGGACTCCACGTCATAACAAGAGTGCACCATGGCGCATTCACCCGTTTTCTCCGGACCTATCTCAAGCCACCTCCTGAGTTCGTACTCCACGAGGGTTGGTTCTTCAGAGTCTTTGACAAGGTTGGTACAATACCCGCCAGCGTCGGCGAAACCCTGACGTGGCCGCTCACAGGAATGCGGGGGCGTCTTGGATTAGCCAAGATTGGTGCCAAGATAAAAACAATGAAACTTGATGAAATGCGCAAGTACAAGGACATCTCATTCCTCGAGTTTATGCAATCCAAAGGCGCCACGAACCAAGTGATGCTTGATGTGATGCAGAGCGCAATCTACATGGCTGCCGGAGTGCCAATCGAACAAGCTTCTGCGTATGAGGCATTACGCACGCTGAAGGATACAGACAAGGAATCTTCAAAGCTAGGGTCTCTCAAGAAACTCCTCTTTGGTTCTGGGGCGGAGTATGACGAAGGTGTGGTAATCGGCGGAATGCAGGCACTCATTGAACGTGTTGCTGAAGCAATAGATGGCGACATCGTGTTGAATGCTCCAGTTGAGAGAATCACTGAACAAGACGGACATGTATCTGGTGTCACCGCCAACGGAGAGGATATTCCATTCTCAAGAGTGGTCAGCAACATCCCTCTATGGTCCATGCCTGCGATAGTCAAGTCCGATCGTGCCGAGGTGAATGACTTCTTCCAAGAGTGGGACCACATGAAGGTCACACGGGGTCTGACACTGTGGCTCGGACTGAACAAGGTAGTTCTTGGTGATCGTAAGTCTAGGGTTATTGTGCATCCGAATCCCAACCGATGGATGCTCTCGCTCTCAAGCTTTGATCCCACGTGCGCCCCTCAAGGCAGGGAACTCATTGGAATTGCCACCATGTTGGAAGAAGGCACGACCATTGAAGCACAAGTCGAGAGAATGAAGGGGAATGGATTGGACGAGTATTATCCGGAGATATTCGACCAGATAGAGATGGAGCACGTTCAGACATCGTATGCAACTAGAGCGGCTCTGATACCGGGACAGACTGCGCTTGACCGACCCGGTCCTCACACTCCAATCCAGGGGCTGTACATTGTAGGTACTGACACAGCTGGTGAGGGCGTTGGTCTTCAGCAAGCAGCCAATTCAGCAGAGGGTGTAGTTAGTGCACTGAACGCCGGGTGGTAACCTGAAATTTACTGCTCGCTGAGCTAACGAAAAGGTTTTGTTATGCCGATACCGGCAAGTGGCTGACCTTGCGGTCTGCTCTGAGGAGTCATTTGATATGCCCATGATTGAAATTCGATGGCATGGCCGAGGTGGACAAGGCGGTGTCACCTCCGCCGAGCTTTTAGCGAAGGCAGCTTACATAGACGGTTACATTGGAGTCCAAGCTTTCCCTTACTTCGGGGCTGAGCGTAGAGGAGCTCCTGTTAAAGCATTCACTCGCATCTCTGACAAGGAGATCAATGTTAGGAGTCAGATATACACGCCCGACATTGTGGCAGTCCTTGATGCTGGTATCGTAGGGCTGATTGATGTCACTGAAGGCCTCAAAGAGAATGGGACGGTGATAATAAACACGCAAAAATCCCCGAATGAGATGAATCTAAAGAAGGGTCATGTGTATACGTATGATGGAACTGGCATTGCCCTGAAGAACGGTCTTCTCGTGGCTGGGCTGCCCGTTGTCAACACGACAATGTTGGGTGCGTTTGCTAAAGCTACCGGCTTGATCAAACTGGAATCAATCCAGCAAGTGATACGCAAAAACTGGCCCGGGAAAGTGGGCGACAAGAATGCTCTTGGTGCGCAAGAGGCCTATGATACCTGTACCGATTGAACAAGCATGCCTGATTAGGCGTACATCCTCTCATATCCAGGTCTGCTAACTCCTGGTTGGGCCTTTCTCATACCCTCGACCTGACGAGCCATCTCCTCCATCTTCTTGCGGATAGCTTCGGCACTCTCTATCAAGCCTGAGACATCGACTCCTACATCATATAGTCTGTTCAGAGCCTCAAGAAGTTCTGCTGCACCCTCCGGATCAGGAACGATGGCAACTGCCGGAGTCAGAAGAGCGAAACCAACCATGTCCCGACACAGCGTTTCGGACAGTATTGAACCCGCTATGCCCGTGATGATGCCCTTTTGTAGAATCTCCATCTTTTCGTCCTTATCGAGGTCTGCAATCTTCTCTTCCTCAGCTGCATAGAGGACTTTCCTGTTCTTCGGCAGACCTTGAACAGGTATCCCATCAAGAACGACAGTTTCTCTGACACCTATACTCGCCGCCCAGTCCAAGAGGGCCGAGCTCACGTGATACATTCCTTCCTCAGCTATAGGGAGCTCAGTTGTAACAACAAGCAGGTTTCGCTCCTTTGAGCCGTAGATTCTGAATGGATGTCGCAATCGTCCGTCCAGAAACACAGCGGCGGACGGCATGTATTTTGACCTGACATGCGCCATCTCTTCCATCTGGAACTGATCAATAACTGTATTGGCGGCGATTGTGCCTACAACTCCTGCAGACGGGAAACCGCACACGAGGAGCGGGTCCTTCATCTCTATTTTCTTGGTCTGTACAACCTGCGCTTCGGGTGCACCCAAAATCTTGGCATTGCAATCTTCAGTCATTTCCAATGAACTCCAAGCAATACTCTTCACGCCAATGAATATTAAGATTGAGTTGAATCGCTGCGGGAATTCTCCGTCCAAGTCGACCAATTCGCCATCTTGGGCCCAAACGAGGATTGCAGGCTTAGGCGAAACGCATTTTGCTTAGTTAGGCAGTTATATTCCGTTACGTTTCAGTGGTGTCGCATCTTGAAATTTCGCACCGAAGGAATCAGATTTCCTCCAATAGTGAAGCTGAGGGAAGCCGCTAGGAAGTTCGTTGGATCTCCTGATTTTCTTGACCTTGGACAGGGTTTACCGGGCCATATTCCGCCGCGCCGGCCGCTGATTGCATTCAGCGAGAGAATTCTGCATCCAGCCGTTCACAGGTATACCCCTGACCAAGGACACATAGAACTCAGAGAAGAACTGGCCCTCTACCTGCGGAGAACCTCCGGTGTTCACGCAGACCCACATAGCGAAGTGACCATAACTGCAGGCGCAAACCAAGCATTCGCCGGGACTGTGTTAACAATCATAGGCAAGGGCGACAATCTGATTATACCGTCACCATACTACTTCAACTCAGTCATGGCGGTCCAGCTTGTAGGGGGCAAGGTTGTCGACATACCCGTTGGAAGCGGGTTTCAACCAGTCTTCGAGGACATAGAGGCAGCGGTGAACAAACGTACACGTGGAATACTCCTCGTTTCACCGAACAACCCTACCGGCGCCGTGTACAATCGTCAGCTGATTGACCAAGTTGTCGACTTGTGCATGGACCGCGATATCATGCTAATTTCAGATGAAACTTACTCACAGCTTGTCTACGACGGATCAACACATTATAGTCCTCGATCAAGAAAGGACGCACGCGACCATGTTGTTACGCTGGGAAGCTTCTCCAAGGATTTTGGAATGTCCGGTTGGCGAACCGGTTACCTTGTAGGACCCTCCTTATTCATTGAGGAGTTCATGAAGGTACAGGATACAGTAACTATCTGTGCACCGACACCCGGACAGTTCCTTGCCCTTGAGATACTGAAGACTGGGCTTGATGCAGTGGAATCTGAAGTCAAGCGTTTGGGATTTCTCCGCGATTTAGCCTATCTACGGATTGATCAGATTGTTGCGCTTGAGACCGTACGAACCGGCGGCACATTCTACCTTTTCCCGCAAGTCAAGGGCTGCACAGATTCCCGCAAGCTAGTCTTGGATATCCTCCAGTCCACAAAGACATTGGTCTTGCCGGGAATCATTTTCGGTGATGCGGGAGAAGGTCACATCCGCCTTTCAATTGGACCGTTAACTACTGAAGCGATAGATGAGGCCTTTGATAGGCTAGCTAAGTACTTCAACAGTGCCTAGATGTTGTGGTATTTCTCCCATTCAAATTCAGTCACAATAAGGCTCTGATACTCCATCCACTCTTCTCGCTTCACCTTCAGATAGGTTTCTACAAGCTCAGGGCCAAGTGCTTCTTTCATCAGGCTGCATTCTTCAAGCTGATTCAAAGCATCATCTAGAGTTGCTGGAAGTGTACCTATCCCCAAATCTTCTCTCTCTTTATCTGTGATATGGAATACATCTTCGCTCCTCGGCTCTGGTGGTTTGAGTTCTCTCTTGACACCGTCCATGCCTGCGGCTATCACAGCTGAAAATAGGAGGTACGGATTAGCAGTTGCGTCGGGAGACCGGAATTCAATCGCCGCTTTGTCACGTGTGCTGAATTGGGGTACTCTGATGAGAACTGTGCGATTTCTCAATCCCCACGAAATATAGACTGGAGCCTCATAATGGGGAACTAACCTTTTGTATGAGTTTACGCTCGGGTTCGCTAAGGCTGTGATTGCAGGAGCGTGATGAAGCAATCCGGCAACAAACATCTTGCCAGTTTCCGAGAGTTCATCCCCCTTGTCTGTTCCAAACAGGTTCTTGTTTCCGTCCCAGAGCTGCATGTGACAATGAAGTCCATTTCCGGCGGACCCCGCAAAGGGTTTGGGCATGAATGAAACGTCGAGGCCGTAGTTCTGAGTGACCGCCCTGGCGAGATTCTTGAAGAGAAGAACAAAATCAGCCATCCTCTTGGCTTCTGCATAGTCAATCTCTATTTCCTGTTGAGATTTCCCCACTTCATGATGTATCACTCGTGGATGCATGCCGTAGTCTTTCACTGCCGCGGCCATCTCAAGCAAGATGTCGGACCCGGGGTTTGTTGGAAATGTGTCGGCGTAACCAGCCAAATCAAACGGTTCGCGATCGGTGGTTATGATGTGGAACTCGGGTTCAATCTTAACATCCAGGCGGAGATTGCCGGGAAGGTACCTCTCACAGACAGAGTAGAGGACCGCCCTTGTGTCTTTTGGGTAATACTTCTGGTCAGTTGCAGGCACCATTTTATCTTTCACAAAACACATCGCTGCTGCAATACGTTGCGAAGCATAGGGGATCTCAACCAGCGTAGACATGTCAGGTTCAAGACGAAGATCTGATGATTCAACTCTCGAAAGCCCAGTGATTGAGCTACCATCCACGCTTGTGCCTTTTTTGAGAACTGGGTCTTTCTTGAGTTCCTCTATCGTTTCTGCAGGTTTACAGGGTACCGTCATTCCCTTGAGACGACCCAATAGGTCAGGGAATCGCAGCTCCACATATTCAATTCTTTCAGACATCGTCCAGTGCCCCTATCCCCAGAGTTCTTTGTACCATGCTTCAGAGTCAATTCCTACCTCAAGCCTGATGGATCCGCTAACAACACTCACATCTCTATCATCATTAACCTCGAAGTTGAGAGCGGCAATACGAATCGCCTTCTTCTCCAGATGGACGTTGTTTATGTTGCGCGCATGAAGTCGAACAACTCTCTTTCCCCCGTCCATGACTAGAAGTAGATCCTCGTATGTGACATTACACTTCATCTTAAACTTGCTATCCCTCAGGGAGCCCATGTGCGTTTGCAGGTTAGCAAACTCGGCCTTGATTTTCTCTGCTTTCATTTCCAGTCACGAGCGAATGCGAAGCTCTGCCACTTATGAATGTCTTTCTATCGTCAATGGCCTGTTACAATCCCAAGTCGGAAGACAAAAGACAGTGCTTGATACTTTATTATGGGGTTAGCATGCGTAAGGGATTGCATATCGGAACCAGCGGCTGGTCATATGACGATGACAAAGGCTGGCGAGGTGTCTTCTATCACTCTAGGCGCTCTCTACTCCAGCAGTATCTTCGCATATTTCACACAGCGGAAATTAATTCGACTTTCTATGCTCTCCCAACTCCAAGCTTCATCAAGCATCTTGCCAACATCAAGAACGAAGCTGTCTTCTTCACAGCAAAGCTGCCGAAGAAGGTCACGCATGAGCACAGACTGGACCTGAGCGGTGAGGGCGGAGCTGTACTCTCTGACTTCTTTTCGCTCATGGAACCTGTGAAGCATCGCCTTGAGGCGTTATTGATCCAATTACCTCCGTGGGACATCTCGAACATGGCAGATGTCGAATCGTTCTTCTCTGGGCTCGATGATTCATTTAGATATGCAATAGAGTTCCGGCACGAGAGTTGGCTGAACGACTGTGTCTGGAAGCTGCTTGAGGACTATGGCATTGCGCATGTGATTGTAGACGAGCCCAAGCTACCAATCAGTCTGCGAGTCACCACCGACTTCGCATACATCCGCTGGCACGGTCATGGCTCTCGTCCATGGTACAACTACAGATATTCCGTCGAGGAGCTTGAGGCTTGGAAACCTCGCCTTGAAGACCTCATGGGACGATCTGAAACAGTTCTGGCGTACTTCAACAATCACTTCAGTGGCCATGCGCCACTCAATGCTTTGCAGATGCTTAGTCTGATGGAGTCTATCAATCCCGGACAGACGATGAAGCTTGAGCGAATGCTAACACACATGTCCGTGACCCAGACCTCACTTGATGAGTTCTAAGTCCGCAATAGCTGGGATATGAACGCGAGCCAAGCGGAGAACCGACTAGGAACAGTCCCAATGATGAATCGGTGCTCTACACTCTAAGAACTCATGTTTGTGTAGTATTGGTAAATATAGAGAACGATCCAGAGGATGTCAATCGCGAGAACGGTCATCCACATTAGATTTCCAAACCCAAAAGCGAAAACCATATAGACTTGGTAAATGAATGTCCCTGTCCAAAGACGAATGAAGAAAAGGAATACACTCTGTCTGAAGTCCTTAGTTTCTAATACTACATCAGCCAAAGAGGTACCTCCACTCCCAACCAATAGACGCTGCTTATGAGGATTTTCAATCTGTTGCTTGATCCTTAAACATCAGGCATAGTAAGTAGGACCTTGTTTTTCAGACTCCGAAAGCCGTGGTATAGTATCTAGCCCAACAGCCGAGAACAAGAGTTTGTGGAGACTTATGCCTGCCAAAGTCACATTTCGCATGGCTATGGACAATCTGTCATAACTGAAACCGTCATCAAAGATTCTGTCATAAACCACAAATGGTGACCCTGGCTGAAATTAAATATCAATATTCAGCGTGGGATATTTCTCTATCACAGCCCCTTTGAACTTCGAATCTCTCTTAGGAGTGTAACGTTTTTCATGTTCTGCTGGCAACATGAACCGTGCATGGACTGCAATGTGGTCCTTGTTACTATGTCGGACTATAATCATTGCAATGGGCCCTCGTTTTATGCGAAACCTGAATTCAGTTGTATCATCGGATATGTCTTCAGGTGAGTGGTTGTTAGCCTGAAGCCACTCCATTATCTCCTTCTTTGTAGGATCTCGTTGTGTCATTTAGCATTACCTTGACAATGTTTTGGCATCTACTCCAATCTTGTTATGTTTCCACTTTTGCACTTAGCACATGCTGGAATGGATTGAGATTCTTCTCCATACTTGCTTCCTTTTGATGGTGGAAATGCTGATTCTCCAACCCTCAGCACTATTCCATAAACTATGATTGTCAACTGCTTTATTCTTTCGCGTTCTCCTGCAATATATTATAGTAGCGACAATTAGTCCAATTGTTCCCACTATTCCAAAGAGAATACCACCAGTAAAATCAACTGGCGGCGCTGCTTGCAACAGTACTAAAACTTGCTTTATTTTATCAAACATTCCCATTCCTCCCTGCCATAACGAGTGGGTCATTTGGTTTTGTCATAATATTTCGCAAAGAAACTGTTTTTGTAGATATAAAAATGGCACTCTCTGAAGTGTTGAGTTTGAAAAATAGAGATTTGATAATTGGTGCGTTTTAGTTTAAAGCGTTATAGATAGAGAGAAAGTTGAGTAAGCCAATAGCAGGACTACGACAAAGGGAGTTCTTAGAAAAAAGTAAGAGTTTGGACAAAAAAGAACCTATAGATTTGTTTCTTTGTCACACGAGCATGGACAGAAGTTTAAAGAGATAAAACCGGTAACATGGTTTAGGTGATAACGTGCAGGTAAATTTTTGGAACCCACTCACGTTTTTAGCAGTGTGTCTTGGCTTCTTTGTCCTCTTCACTACGTTCATGTATTCAAAGGGGCTGTTGTGGTTCCAGCATGCCGATGCGGCTGGAACTGATAATTGGCTCGCCACATTTTACGCAAAGGATTTAGCAACAGGAAGCTGGTGTCGTCGATTTGTTGTGCCGGTTTCTGCATTGTTCTTGCTACTCTCAATACTTAATTCAGTTGTGATGAATTTACTTGAGCTCTCGTCGTTCCAGCGTCTTATCTTTCTCATGTTCTATTTTCCATCCATTTTTGTTATTGGAATCTTCTTTTTCGTGATGCTAGCGAGGATTAATAGACATGTGCTGGAAACATGAACAACCCAATCCGTGACAAGCGGGAACATCAAAAGAGAAAGGGTTCTTGGGTTCGCCAATAGATTCTGTTGTGTTTAATGGATATTCTGACGGTCAAACAGAAGAAGTCATATTAGTGGAGATCAAGACGGGAAAACCCAGACTGAGCAAACGCGAACGAGACATTAAGAAAGTAGTTGAAAAGGGTAAGGTCAGTTTCATTGAAGTCAACATAGATGAAGGCTTTACCATCACTTCTGAGTTTGTAGAGGACAAGTTTACTGAAGACGAGGACTCATTGCGGCGTTGAGTTTGAAAAATAGAATAAGGTAGGGATTGATCCTACCCAAACATCTTCTTGATTCTGTCACGTTCTTCATCTGGGAAAAGTGGTTCAATAGGTTCTTCATCAATACCATACAGCCTGCTGAAGAAGTCCTTAACTGATTTGTTGGTGAGATGGGCGTATTTCGTTATTGTATCTGAAGTTTCAGACCAACCCATGAACTTCTTGATGATACTCTCAGGAACTCCTAGTTCAATGAGATAAGTAGCCTTGGTATGTCTGAAGATGTGGATTGTTCTAGCACGCTTCCTGACTCCAGCCCTCTGGAAGATGTCCACGATTTTATCAAGCACTACACGATATGAGATTGGTCTGTCAAGATATCGACTACTGTTGAATACAGGACCACTTAGACGGATTACCAAGTGATACTGGAAACTTGGTAGATTATCTTTGAGTAATGGGATTTGACGAGACCCGGTCTTACCAATGACGTCCACGTAGAGGAAGTTATCATCTGTGGTAATATCTTCAACATTGAGACTAAGTACCTCACCAATTCTACAACCTGACTCAACTAGCAATTCTATCATTGCACGTTCATACAAATCATTGCAGGCTCTCAACAATGCAGCAATTTCATTAGGAGTCAAGAGGTCACGTCGTCTAATAGCTGAAACTTCTTTGGGTCTTGGAATAGGTTCAATCAACTCAGGACAACCTATCTCTTTGCAAATGA
>DXJO01000003.1 GCA_019057475.1 Candidatus Thorarchaeota archaeon
GATGATGACAGACAAAGCCCCTGCTGACTCCAGCGGAGAATGGAGGATGGTGACATCTGGCAGGGGAAGGGTGGAACACAGGAGTTTCTTGCAGTTGAGTGTCACTCACATGAAATGTAAGAAATGGATTATCAGGACAATGGTAATATATAACGCATAACCGAGGCTAACTCCACAGACGATTCATCTTGATTGAAACCTCGTATTGGGCCATTGGATTATGATGACTAGGAACGTGAAGACATGCATCAGACATACATAAACAGGAATGCCTACGCGCTGGCCGTCTGGATTGTGCTACCATTCATAACAATGGTACTGGGCATCCTCTGGCAGCAATACGTGCACTCCCTGATGGATGCCTATGCGTCATACGCCATAGAATCATTGGTGCTAATCCTGCTCATTCTGCTTGTGTCGCGGGTATTCTTCAGAAACATAAACTCGGAATACAATGGCCGAGTTCTATTTCGGATTGGATTCATTTGGGCGATTCTCTTCTTCGCATTCAATCTGGTGTACGGACTCTACTTTCTTGCCCTTCCACTGGATGGCGTATTATCCGACTATGATGCATTTGCAGGTCGTTTCGGCCTTATCGTGCTGCTTGTGGTTTTCCTCTGTCCACGTTTCTTCGGACGAATTCCTGAGGACGACCCAGATCTAACTAGTATGCCCATTGGCAAAATGGCGACTGTTGGTTTACTTCCATCAGGAATCAAGATAGCATACTATAGGCGGAAAGGCGCTGAGATAGGTGAGGGCGTTTCAATGGGCCTGCTCTCGATTCTTGAGTGCAAGAAGGTAGTGATTGGAGATCATGCAAAGATAGGGATGGCATGCATGATCAGAGCGAACGAGTTCCATCTTGGTAGATACTCAAAACTTGGAATGCTCGTGATTATCGATACACACAAGGTAATAATCGGAGAAGAAGTCACGATACAGGAACAGGTCTACATCGGAGGCCTGAAGACTGACAAATCAGTCATTGAAATCGGAGATCTATCCATGGTATTTTCGGGTAGTGTGCTGAACCCCACGCATCCAATCAAGATTGGCAAGAGAGTTGGTATTGGAGGCTACAACTACCTCTTTACTCATGGCACATGGCAACCCATTCTGGATGGATTTCCAGTAGCCTTTGGGCCAATCACGATTGAAGATGGTGTCTGGTTTCCATGGCGAGTGTTCGTGCTACCTAATGTGCACATAGGCAAAGAAGCCACCATTGGCGCAGGCGCTGTTGTGAACAAGGATGTTCCTGCACGCGCTCTTGCTGCAGGAGTTCCCGCAAAGGTACTTCGAAGAGATGATGAGTACATCAAGAGGCTCACGGACGCAGAAAAGCGCGAGATTCTGAGGAATGTACTAGTTGACCTAGTTGGTTATCTTAGAATCGAAGACTGGATCATTGAAGACCCCAAGATTGAGGAGAGCTACGCGGCCGCCATGTTCAGAACTCCTAAGGGCCCCTCATCAAAGGTTGATAACCACATTCTGTTCATGTTTGAGAATACAGATGATGTATGGAGTCTAGTGAAGGATAGGACTCTAGTGGTGTCACTCTTTGCCCTTGATGAAACACAAAGGAAGCGGTTAGAGGAAGAAAGCAGCTGGTGGTTTGACCTCGAAACCAGCGAATGGGGTGGACTACATACAAATGTAAGCGTCATGATGAGCGGTTTCCTGAGCAGATACGGTCACTGGCTCAAGTACATGTCCTAGATTGATGGTGGAAAGAGCTTGAAAATCTCAAAGAGTGACTACTACAGGAATGAGATGGACATACCCTACGACCCCGGCATAGGATTTCAGATTGGGATGAACCTAAATCTGATTCAGTACATCCCGTACCAAGTTCGGGATAAGTTTGTTTCACTCGTTTCCATCATGGGAAATCGGTCTTCAGGTGCGCCGAGGAGGTCATTCCCGATAGACGACCTTGCGGACAGGTTGGATCCCAGCACTGAGGAGAAGAGAGAATTCTGGGACAAAGACTTTGGTGTATTGATGACTCATGATGTGGATACACGCCTTGGCTATAATTACGGACTTGCCAAGTTTGTTGAGATTGAGAAGCAGATGAACTTCGTTTCCACGTTCAATATTGTACCCAAGTCCTATGAATACGAGGTTTCAAAGCAGCTAGTGAAATCACTATTAGATGATGGTTTTGATGTGGGCATTCATGGCCTTCATCATGACGGGAAGTTCGCATATCTGACACCATCAGAGCAGAGGGAACGAATCAAAGAGGCTGCTTCCATTGGAACTAGATTGGGTGTGTCAGTTCTTGGATATCGAGCACCTCTACTACATCGCACCAAGCAGATGGTGCGGATCTTGACTGAGGAGGGATTTCACTGGGACTCCTCTTTTCCCGATACCGATGCATCAACAACCGGCTACGCCTCTACTGGGAGCAGAACAATCTTTCCGTTTTATCCGCTGTACTTCAACGGAACTGAATGGCAAAGAAGCGGCATGTTGGAATTCCCAGTTTCAATGCCTCAGGACTGGACTCTACTCTACTACTATCGCCTTTCAGAGCAATCCATGCTGAAGGTCTGGAAAAAGAAATTAGACTACATCAAATCCAGAGGGGGTCTCGCAGTGTTCGTGATTCATCCGGATCAAGAGGACTTCGGTCATCCGAAGCACCACAAGGCGTACAGAGAATTGCTGTCCATCATCATCGAGGCGGACCCCGAGATTCTCACGTCAGCAGAGCTTTCAAAGAGATGGAAAGCCAAGTTCCCTTCAGCCTAACCCAGGTAGGTGGGGCATGGCCAGTTATCACACTTCAGACAGTTAACGCATTTCTCTGGGTCAACTGACACCTTGCCTTCGTCCAAGTTCAGAGCTCCGTGTTCACACTGAGGTATGCACGATCCGCAGGCCTGACAGAATACTGCTCTCTGCACGGCACGACCGATTTGGCCCGCTAGCCGCTCAATTGATTTTTCATCATTCCCTCTGACGACAAGAGAGCCGGAGCTGAACATCGTGATTGAGTTCTCTCCAGACTTAGTCCTCAATGCGCCAAGGCTCTCAGAAACTTTCGTGCTGCCGAAGATGGGCATGACTCTTGATACCCGGGTGAGGTCTACTCCCGCAGAGAATTGTCCCTCCAGGCTGGAACCTGAGTCTTTGCATGGTGACACACCTTTCACAATGTTAAGGTTCAACTGATCCTTGGGTCCTGCTCGAGTGCTCCTTATATCGAGTCCAAGATTGTCGGCCAGGTTCTGTTGGCCCTGAGGAAGGTTCTTCCAACGCCAGAAACCATGTTCCGCCCATCCATCTGCAAACCCGTATCGTTTCGCCCAAGTCCTAAGCTTCTCATTCCATCGCTCGAAGAGGGCAGGATGGGTTTCACGTATGCTTTCCAACTCGGCCAGAGGGGAAGAGGGACAGAGGTAACACCCCATTCTGTGATATCCTCTGTTGTAAAGGGGGTTGAATGGCGCATTCTCCTTGAAGATGTACAGCCAGACTTCTAGAGCGTTCCACTTCTGAATCGGATTAGCGGACTTCTGACCGGGCACCCAAGGGTTGGAAGATACGCGGGATTCCTGAGATCTTTGGAATGATTCTAGTTTCCTCTGCCCCATGAAGGTGAGGACACGTCCGCCCAGCTTCTCTGCTATCGACTTAGCTGCGGGGCCCAGCTTCAGGACCTTGCAGCACCAGCGAAAGTCTCGCGCGGGGGGACCAAAGACATCAACGGATTCCCAGAACTGTTCTCCCGAATCATGACCTATGATTGTAGCATTGTGGGCTTCTGCAAACTCCTCGATATGGCGAATTGTTTCAGGAAACTCCAAGCCGGTGTTCACGAAGAACATGGGCGGACTGAATCCCAGAGCCTTCTCAACAAGAAGATAGACCACGAGTGAGTCTTTGCCCCCGCTGAACCCCACGACCATCGGCGCATCCTCTCTCTGAGCCGTGCGCTTGATGAAATTGGTAGCTTCTTCTTCAATCAAAATCAGGTCATTCTCATTAGCCTGCACAGCGTCGTCCCATGATGATGTCTTGGGATTGATGTTTGGGGCACTGGCGTCAGCAACATCGCGCATCTTGACTGCGTAACCCTTCTCCTTGCGCGCCATGTCCAAGCCGCTCATTCTTGCAATTCCTACGCCAACAACGACTCCATCCGAATCCAGAAGCATAACTTCATCATTTTTCTTGATTCCTGAGTCGCAACCAGCCACCCCCGGGACCATGAGGTTAGCTCCATCCTTGAGAAACTTCAATACCCCATCGTGAAGCGAAACCCACTTCTCCCTCGTGAGCACCCCTATCCGTCGACCTCCCTCGAGTGTGAGCAGAAAGGTGTAATTGTGTTCTGGAATATCGAATCGCAGTCGGCCCACAATATGCCCATCGACCACTACTTCATACATTGCGTCCAAGGATGATACCTTGTTCATCACGATAGTCTTGTCAGGAGGGAGAACTCTCTCACCAATGCCTTCACCGAATTGGCGATCTATCGCTAGGAAGGTACGCTCAAGGTGACCGTCCATTGCGGGGAATGGGTCACCCGGGGGGGAGATGTTGACTTTTCGAGGCGTCGACTTGCAGATACTACATTCTGTATCCTCGAATCGTGGAACATTGCACTCATCACACCAAAACAACCGTATCTTGCCTAGATATGGTGCATGTCCTCTGCGAAACTTCCTTCTTCTACGGCTCGTCCTACCCAGTTGTATCAGCCCCATTCAGGCTTTAGGATTTTGGAATATCGAGCTTCTTGAGGGTATTCTTAGTGGGTTGACCTGCCTTGTCCCAGCCCCTCAGCACATAGTACTTTGTGAGCATCTCCTCGAGATGAACCACGCGATTGCGAGAACCCCCTTCAGGAAGAGCCGTGGAGAATCTTTCTGGTAACCTATCATCCTCTGCAGTAAGACCCTCGCGGAGGTTGAAGAGGCGCTCTATATTCCAGATTCGTTCACCAATGGCGAGTAAGGTGGAGCCATCTATTGGCAGCCCAGTGCAGGCAGCTGCCATATCAGCGTAATCATCAACTGTCCAAGCGAAGTTTGTAAAACGACAGACCACCAAGGAATCCATTGCCGCAGAGAGATTCTGGAAGAGAATGACAAGGTCTGGCTTTCCTTCAGTTGTGTCGCGGTCGATTCGGACAGGGGAGCCCATTATCTCTGGACCAATCAAGTAGGAACGTAGATGGCATCCTCCACGGTTAGATGTTGCGTACCCAAGAGCGTGGCCTTGAGCTCCTCTCGGATCATATGCGGGAATTTCAAGCCCCTTAACATGCATAGCAAGCTCAGGTGCACCGTAGCGTGATGCAAGAGTACGGGAACCCTCACCCAATTCTGCACCTAGACCTCGTGCAAGCGCAATATCCTCAATCAGGTCGAGGATACCTGTCGTGTCACCAAACTTGAGAGGTGCCTTCATCTTGCCCTTCTGAACAAGCTCCATGGCACAACCAATAGTGCTTCCTACCGATATTGTGTCAACACCCATTAGGTTGCAGCGGTGATTCACCATCGCAATCCATTCTAGGTCGTTAATACCGCACTGAGGACCAAAGGCCCAAATCGTTTCGTACTCTGGACCTCCAACCTCTTGACCATAGGCCGTACTGACGCGCCCACAACCAATGGGACATCCGTAGCAGTTGTAACGCTTTACCGAGAGGCGCTCCAAAAGCTTCTCGCCTGACACTGCCACAGCATCATTGAAGTTCCCCTCCTGGAAGTTAAAGGTTGGGAGCATACCAAACTCGTTTGTAACATTCACCAAGACTGCGGTTCCGTAGACTGGAAGTGCCTTGTTTGTGACTGGATTCTTCTTAATGAGACGTCTTGCACGCTTCACGGCATCGTTCAGTCGATCAGTATCATCTACAGCCACGTCACCGGTTCCTCGGACGACAACAGCCTTCAACTTCTTGGACCCCATCACTGCGCCAACACCGCCGCGTCCAGCGGCCCTATGCAGGTCGGTCATGATTGCAGCGAGCTTGACTTGGTTCTCGCCTGCAGGCCCTATGCATGCAACCTGAGCCTTGGAGTCGGTTTCTTTGAGAAGACCCTCAGTAGTCACAGCAGTGTCTTTTCCCCATAGTTTCGAAGCGTCCCTCAACTCCACCTCGCCATCATTAATCCAAAGATAGACTGGTGAGGATGAAGCACCCTCAAAAACGACAGCAATGTAGCCAGCCTTTCGCAGCTGAGCACCGAAGTAACCACCTGCATGTGAGTCGAAGATGGTGCCTGTCAACGGGGACTTAGTAACCACAACAAAGCGTCCAGCAGTAGGGACTGATGTCGCAGTCATTGGACCCACAGAAAAGATGAGCCAATTATCCGGGGACAGTGGGTCGATCCCCGGAAGCAGATTCTCATAGAGGAGTTTCACTCCGAAACCTCGTCCCCCAAGATAATGCGCAAAATCGTCAGAGGAGATCTGTTCCCGGCGAATGGAACCATCAGTCAGTGACACACGAAGAATCGCGGCATTGGTATAGGTTTGCTTTGACAAACAAGATTCCTCCTAGTCGTTGAAAACATTATGTTCACGGTGGGGACATGTGAGACATCGTTCCTTGTACCAGAGATAGACCTCTTTGGGTTGCTTGGCCATACTGGCCTGACGGCTTGGGCAGTCCCAGCACGGTCTATCCGGTTGCATCCAAGCATTGCTATATTGGATCCAACGAAAGTCTTCCACAATGGCAACTCCCGCGCTAGTCCCGAGACGGTTGGCGCCTGCATCAATCATCTTGATTGCATCCTTGAAGTTGCGGATGCCTCCAGCCGCTTTCACGCCCATGGAATCACCAACTGTTTTTCGCATGAGCCTTACATCGTGTGGAGTCGCACCCATAGGACCAAAGCCAGTTGATGTCTTGACGAAGTCTGCACCAGCCTCTTTCACTAACAAACATGCTTGACGCTTCTCGTCGTCAATCAGAAGACCGGTTTCTAGAATCACTTTCACATGCGCGTTTCCTGATGCTTCAACTACAGCCTCGATGTCTCTGCGGACAAAATCGTAGTTCTTATCGCGGAGTCCCCCAACGTTGATGACCATATCGATTTCATGAGCGCCTAAGCGGACGGCCTCCTTGGCTTCCATGGCCTTCACCTGTGTCAGAGTGGCACCTAAGGGGAATCCAATAACACAGCAGACCTTCACGGATGAATCCTTGAGTAGCTCGGCAGCATACTCAACATGTGTAGTATTGATGCACACGGCAGCAAACTCGTACAGGAGTGCCTCCTCACAGAGCTGCTTGATTTTGGATTGCTTTGCTTCAGGCTTTAGCACCGTATGGTCAATTGTCTTGGCCAGATCTTCAACTGTGAGGTCCATGAGAGTGCCTCCGGTTTTGGAAAACAGCTCTTACCGCTATTAATCCCTTCGAAATGAAGAGATGCTGGACAGTCACCTCGAACCAAGATAGCTTCGGATGTCGTCTAGTACTTCTTTTTGAAGTCGCAAGACATCGTGAACCTCGATTTCTTCAGCATCCTTGACGACCGAGTTGAGCTGTACTACCGTTCCCACAGCGTCAATCCTTTCGAAATCAACGGGAAACTCAACTTCTGCGCCTTTCACTATGAGCTCAGAGCGGGTTGGATGGAGCCCGATTCTAATGCTCCTTACGATTCCGATTCTTCGCGCTCTATTATCAAGAACTTCTTTTCCTAGAAGACGACCGGGCATGCTCAGTTCGTAGAGCTCTGCTTCGATACTGGGCATGGACTCCTTGGTAGACATAACATCTCGACTCCTTGTTCTAGGTTGCAGAAGAAGTAGGAGGCTTTTTACAGTGAGTATTATCAATGAGTGCTGAATGGCGCTTCTGCCTATGTGAGGAAAGCCTGTTGGTTAAGAGAGCGTCCTTTGTCGATTTGCCGCTTGTCAAGAAGGATAGTATTGAGTATAGGTCATATCAGGTTAACATTGCGGAAATTGCTGAGAAAGAGAGCACGATGGTCGTGTTAAGCACCGGACTTGGCAAGACAGTAATTGCAGCTCTTATTGCTGCCAAACGCCTGAAACTCGATCAAGACAGCAAGGTTCTCTTCCTTGCGCCATCTCGACCTCTTGTCGACCAACAGGCAAAGTTCCTCAGACGAGTCCTCGAGATTAGTGCTGATTTGATTGTGTGCATGACCGGGCAAGACTCACCAGAGGACAGGCGAACCATATGGGCTAACGCTCAAGTGATTGTGATGACGCCTCAGGCATTGCAGAATGACCTCGTGCGGAGAAGCTATGATCTGGCTGAAGTTTCATTGATTATCTATGACGAGGCTCACCGCGGAGTCGGCAACTACGCATACACATTCATTGCCGAAATGTATGAGAAGCAGAGAGAGAACGCTCTGTCACTGGGAATAACAGCATCCCCGGGACATCAAGCTGAGCATATCAAGACTGTATGTGACAACCTTCGCCTAGTCCATGTTGAGGTGAGGGATGATCAGAGTCCCGATGTACGTGACTACATTGTTTCAGTAGAGAGTGCCATCCGATATGTGACTCTTCCCCCCGAGATCGAAGTTCTGAGAGACATCCTCTACTCATTATTGAACGACTATGTAGCTCCAGTCGTAAGCAATGGATTCTCGCTTCCTGACGGCCGTAGACTCAGCAAGAAGGAGATACTGAAGGTTCAGGGCGAAGTGCGTCGAGAGATTGGCTCTTACACCAAACCCCCTCGTCAGCTCTATTTGGTCATGCGCAACCTGACTGCATCGCTACGCATTGTGCATCTCCTAGAATTCATTGGTACACAAGGACTAGCACCTACTCACAGGTACATCCAAGGGATGTACGAAGAAGTCCGCAACAAGAAGAGCTCTAAGGGTGTCAAAGACCTGATTTCGCGCCTTGAGTTCAAGCAGTTTGAGAACCTGCTGCAAGCAATGGTTGTGAAAGGATATCGCCATCCAAAGGCGGATGCAATGCTAGAGATAGTCAGCGAGCAGCTCTCTGTCAATCTGGATTCGCGTATCTTGATATTCACGCGCTTTCGTGACACAGCAATCGAGGTCGTTGAAATACTGAGCCAACTAGATGATACTCGTGCTAGTCGGTTTGTGGGCCAGAGTACGAGAGGCTCAGACAAGGGACTCAGTCAAAAGAAACAGGTGGAAATCCTTGAGGGGTTCCGGAACAACGAGTTCAACGTCTTGGTTGCCACCCAAGTAGGAGAAGAGGGCCTAGATATTCCAGAGTGCAATCTTGTAGTCTTTTACGACTGCGTACCATCTGTCGTGCCGTACATTCAGCGGAAAGGAAGAACAGGACGTAGGGCTCCGGGGCGCGTAGTGATTTTCGTGGCAAAGGGAACACATGATGAATTCTATCATTGGAGTGTGATTAGGAAGTTGAAGAAGATGCCTGACGCCTTGAAAGAGGCAGAGAAGGAACCAGATGATAAGCAGACTAGCTTGGATGAGTTTGCCAACGAAGCCGGCGAGAAGCCGAGCATTCCCAGCACAGGGGCCGCTCGCGTGTCCAAGAAAGACGATACGATACGGCTCATTGTGGACTCTAGAGAGCTTCCTACAGGTGTGGCTCGGGAGCTTACACGTCTAAACGTTGAGATTTCAGATGAAAGCTTGAAGATTGGGGATTACATAGTTTCAGAGGACGTGGCTGTGGAACGGAAGGAGATGGGAGATTTCATCCAGTCAATGATCGATGGACGTCTCTTCGACCAGCTGGTGGCGCTCCGCTCAGCCTATCGTAGGCCGGTGCTTATCATGGAGGGAGAGCAGCTCATTGGCTTGAGAGCAGTCAATCCAGCTGCAATCTATGGCGCGCTGGCATCCATCGCAATTAGGGTTCAGGTGCCGATTATCTGGACACGGAATGCTGAAGAAACTGCAATTGTTCTCTATCGCATGGCGCACCTTGAGCAGATAGGCGCAAAGAAGATTCTCAGAACAAGATCCGGAGAAACAATGGGAACGGATGCTAAGGCACTGGAGTACATACTGTCAGGATTCCCAGGGGTTGACACAGTCATCTCGCGTGCAATTCTTGCAGAGTTCGGGACCTTAGACAAGGTCTTTTCTGCAGAAGGGAAAAATCTCCAAAGAGTCAGTGGAGTAGGGAAAAAGATCGCATCTAGGATTCGAAGGCTGCTTACAACCAAGCATCCAGATTACAGTGAGAACAGTGAAGAGGATTCTTGACTGCTCTAGTATACTTCCGGATTCTTTCCAACGCCCTTGCTGTACGCCTCTCTGAGCTTGTCTGTGACGCTCCGGTTCAATTCCCAGTATCTCTTATAGTCGCCATCTTCGAGCTGAACGACACTTAGGATTCTATACATCCTTGCATAGACTGCTGGGTCAATCTCAGCGACCTCTTTGAGTGTCTTCTTCGCTCCTTCGCTGCCCTTGTTTGCAAGGTGATCGCGCTCAGTGAAGTCATCAGCGAGCTGTTGAGTGTTATCATCATTGGGTAAGTCAAACCCCAGGTTCTTCATGACTCCGACAATATCGAGTAACCGGTCCATATCGAGGGGGTGCCGCTCCGGGAGATTGTTCATATCCCCAGTGGCAATGAAGATATTCTCTGCAGTTGCCCTCCAGAGCTTCTTCATGATGTGCGTACTGCCGTTACCAACCGGTTCGTGGCCGTCTTGCTCGATGAGCCCAGCCTTCTCCAATTCCTTCAGGTGATAACGGACAGTCTGAGGCTTGAGTTCCTTCTGGTTCTCTTGCCGCTCTAAGAAATCGCATAGTTCGGAAGTAGACATCCGCTTTGCTCTGAGTGCATGGAGAATCTGTCGACGGCTCTCTTCATTGAGCGCGTGAACAGCGTCCACTGCTTCCTGACCAGTCAGGATTTTCAGAGTGTCCAGTTTGCGTTCCTCCGAGATAGATAGTATACTGGCTCCTAGTACTATAAGGATTCAGAAATGTCCCTTTTCGAGGGGATGCTTCACCGCCGCCAATGGCCTAATAGCCTCCGGCGGTGGTCTGATGTTTCTCAAGTTCGTGCGTTGTTGTTGCCTTCTATACGGGGACGTAAATCCACTGGCGCATATCTTGCAGACATGGCACTCGCTTGATCAACTGCTTCTTCAAAAGTTTCCTAAGTGCGTAACGGACGGTTCTAGGGGCAAAAGACACTTTGTCCAAGAGCTGCTTGGGTGTCACACCATTTCTCCCACTGCTTCGCAAAATATCGAGGACAATCATTTGGCTCTTAGTGAGCTTCATTCCTTTCAGTTCCTCGGCGAGTTGTTCATTTGTCATCAATTGTTGTTCACCTACTTATCCAAGTTAACGATTGTAAAATATTACAATACAATTACTTTTGCCGCAATCAGCTATATTAATGTATCGCAGTGTGGAGTTTTGTATCGCGGGCCCTCCCCGCGGTAAATTCTTGGCTCGCGGGGTGCTATCGACTTGCTGTCATCGAGATAGATGATGTGAGTTGATGAGAGCGTGCGCCGCATATATCTGTGGCAAACTCTTTAATGACGCAGACAGACTCCACCATCGAGCAACGATGAAGAAGGCCGCTCTACTTGCAGCAGGCGATTCCACACGGATGATGCCACTCTCAGCAAATATCTCCAAGCACTTATTGCCAGTTGCGGGAGAACCATTGATCTTTCATAACCTTAAGGCGCTTCGCGATGCCGGCATTAAGGAAACCCTGATTGTCTACGGCTACCGAGGGGAGGACCTCCAAGATGCCATAGACTCTGTGGACTGGAAACCGATGCGTATCTCGTGCATCCTGCAGAAAGAAAGGAAAGGCACAGCGGATGCAGCGCGGTATGCATTAGAATTTGCGCTGGATGATGATATCATACTGATGTACGGCGACGTATTGAGCGGGCCCGGCACTTTCAAAGGGCTGGTAGAACGCCACAGAAGAAGTAAGCGAAGTCTTACCATGACAGTCAAGCCAGTTGATGACCCCTCTGCCTATGGCGTTGTTGTCGTGAAGAGGGGGAAGGCAGTCGACCTGATTGAGAAACCAAAGCCGGAGCAGATGGTGAGCAATCTGGTCAATGCAGGGATTTATGCCGCGGGGCCCGAGATTTGGGATGCGATAGATAAGACTCAGCCCTCGAGTCGAGGAGAACTTGAGATAACAGACTCGATTAAGATGTTGATTGAGCAGGGGAAGGTAGGCGCGTATGAGATTCCGTCGTGGTGGATTGATATTGGCAAGCCTTGGGACCTGCTTGAAGCAAACAAGTTGATTCTGAATGATGCGACTGGGTTCATCTCAGGGAAGGTTGAGGAGGGAGCTGTACTAAAGGGAGAGGTCTTTGTTGAAAAAGGGGCCACCATTAGAAGCGGAGCTTACATTGAAGGCCCTGTCTACATAGGTAAGGGTTCAACCATCGGACCGAATTGCTACCTACGTGCACACACTTCAGTGGGCAAACAAGTCAAGATTGGAAACGCGGTCGAGATTAAGAATAGCATAATTATGGATGGCACCAATGTTGGTCACCTCTCGTATGTGGGCGATTCGGTGATAGGTCGCAAGGTGAATTTCGGTGCAGGAACAATAACGGCGAATCTAAGACACGACAACAAGACTGTGAAAGTTTCTATAAAGGGTAAGAGGATTGATTCGAAACGTCGAAAGATGGGTGCAATCATTGGTGACAACGTCAAGACAGGGATAGGTACGCTGATTGCACCGGGGATTGTTTTACATCAAGGGTCGCGCACAGGAGTGGGCGTTATTGTGGACAAGGATGTTGAACCAGATAAGCTTGTGCTGACCGACCAACCCAGAACGGTAGTTGACGTGCGTCAGGAATGAGGGGAAAACTGTGCCCACAGCCCGTATAAGGGAGTTCAATGCGGTCATAAAGGACATCAGGAAAGTGGACGTTCTCTTTGGTTACTGTTATCCGTCAACATACAGGGTGGGGATGACTGGACTTGCCACTCACATATTCTACTCGATGTTGAACGCCCGTGAAGATACGTCTTGCGAGCGCTACTTCAGGTACGATGTTCCCTCACCGGGTCATTCAGTAGAAACCGCACGCCCTCTACATGATAATCACATTGTTGGCTTTTCTCTCACCTACGAGGAAAACATTCTTGGTATGATTCAGATGCTTGACTTTGGAGGTGTTCCCGTCCTAGCGAGGGATAGAGAGGATAAACACCCCATCGTGCTCGCGGGAGGACCTGTTGTCAATTCGAATCCTGAGCCTTACGTTGACTTCGTAGATGCCTTCGTCATTGGTGAGGGGGACCTTGTACTACATGACATAATCGATATCGTACGGGAATCTATCTCAAGGGAGGGTGCTTTGGAGAAGATTGCTCTTCTGAAAGGCATCTACGTTCCAGCTGCTAATCCTTCTTCTGTGACTAGGCTCATAATGAAGGATATTGATTCAGTCTTTCATCCGACTGCGCAGATCGTTCCAGACGTCCCCGTTGGCGCCAAACTTGAACCTGTATTCGGCAAATCCTTTCTTCTGGAAGTGGCACGGGGATGCGGTCACTCATGCAAGTTCTGCCTAGTCGGCCACATCTGTCAGCCCAGAAGAGTCAGAAGCATTGGTCGTTTGAAGGAGATTATCGAGATTGGGCTGCAGGAAACTCCGGTGCGTAAGATCGCTCTGATAGCATCCTCTATTGGCGATCTCAAGGAGCTGGAGGACCTTGCCGACTGGATTGTAACGCAGGACCTCCAGATATCAGCTCCATCATTAAGAGCGGATATCGTCACCGAAGGTTTGCTGGCATCTTTGGTCGCCGGTGGACAGCGAACACTCACAATTGCTCCTGAAACAGGGTCGGAGAGCTTGCGGTCTGCCATGGGCAAGGGACTGAGTGATGATGCTATTGAGAATGCTGTGAGTCTGGCGGCGCAAGCGGGCTACAAGGCGATTAAGCTCTACTTTATTGTAGGTCTGCCTGGAGAGACCGATGAGGATGTAGAAGCAATTCCAGAGATGGTGAAACGCCTGTCCAGCGGAAGACGTTTGCGCATCTCAGTAGGTATCAACCCGTTTATACCGAAAGCCCAAACGCGACTTCAACGCAATGCGCAACCCCCCATAGAGGTAATTCGTTACAAGATTAGAACAGTTGAGAGGGATTTGCGAAATGTTCCCCGCGTAAATGTGGAGTCACTTGATCCGAGAAACGCACGCATTCAGGCTGCACTGTCACTGGGAGATAGGTCCATCGGGAAAGTTATTCGCAGAGCTGCGTCGTATGATGGACTCAGCGGGTGGAGACGCGCCGAGAAGGAGACAAACATCCCATTCTTCTCATTGGCGAATGATGTTCAGCGTCTTCAAGGAACTCTTCCGTGGTCAATAATAAAAAAAGCAAAGATAGCGTAGTAAGTAGCTGGTGCAAAGATGGACTTACAATGATGGATATCCCTCAAGCTAAGGTCTATAAGGCGTTTTTCGAACTCATCTATGGAATGCACCGTTTTTGATAGCGGGATTGGCAAATTGGTGAATATCAATGCCTGATGATGATAAGTTCCGAACCGCATATCCTGCACTAAACAAGGAACTGGAATCAGGAATTGCGAAGGTTGGAATCGACGGGGTCCGCACAATGTCAGAGAAAACTGATACTCCTTCTACTGAGAGATTTCTGCCAGATGTAGTGGACTACATACGGCGATGCGATACAATGGATCAGGCAGTTGAGATTATCAACTACATGCTGAAACGTGGCGAAATCAATACAAAGCAAGCGCGAGAATTCAAGTCGCAACTAAAGGCAAATGGCCTTAGAAGTTTCGGAACTAAGAAGGAAACGGACCATTATCTGCATTTTGGACTCAGTGAGTGATTTACGTTTCTTCTGAGTAGTTTAGTAGCACCACATGAACTCCTGAGTACAATTTGATGATACTTGTTTCATGCCATTCAGAACTCTCTCGTGGGGTGTGTAACAGCTGCAGAAAACCTGTACAAAGCTGGACATCTCTTAAACGAATAGCGAATCGAAGATCCTTTTTTGTAGGTGTTAATATACTCCAGAGAGGGACCTGTACATGTAGTGTCAGTCCAGGACGAGAA
>DXJO01000004.1 GCA_019057475.1 Candidatus Thorarchaeota archaeon
AAGTCATAGTGGTGGATGACTGCCATATCATAGGCCTGGTCGTACGACAGGGTCATGGTTTATCAATGGCAGTCCCACCCCTCCCTCTCCTTGTACCCGAGTATTACACAACTTATGCAACAGAGCCATCAAATTAAAAATGTTTAATTATCCGCACTCGCTTGAGGCCTGTTAAGGAGGACACTGAACAATGAGTCGCAAGTCAAAGAAGTGGAAACAACCTGACTTCGATAGGCTGGAGAATCTTCAGTTCGATCCAACTGGATTGGATTTGAAATGGAGTAAGAACCTCACCACCACAATCGATGCGTACCGCATCCATAGATGTTACGACTTAGGCTCCATCGAGCGGGCAATAGGGCAAGGTGAAATGCCCCGAAGTTTCGTCAAGCAGTGGAGGATGGTCCGGTCGGTGCTCCACAAGTTCGCTGCGGTGACCCCGAAAATATCAGGTATCGAGGAAATGATGAGGCGGCGACAAATCATTCAATTCACTGCACTGATCTTGCTGACTTTGGGAGCTCCCGCCATCATACTTACTTGGACACTCAAGCTTGACCATATCGCTTGGTTCACCTATCCGTTTGGCTTTTTCTCGGCTGCGCTGTTCGCAGTGACTGCGATAGTTACAGCGTGGTATAATCGCGAAATCGCATGGACAATTCATGACTACGTAGAGGACAACCCCAACCTTCTCAAGA
Organism: Candidatus Thorarchaeota archaeon; assembly: GCA_019057475.1. GTDB lineage: Archaea > Asgardarchaeota > Thorarchaeia > Thorarchaeales > Thorarchaeaceae > WTCK01. Next base: position 702 of record DXJO01000004.1, read on the forward strand.
GTGAGAAGGCACTTCTTCACGAGTGGTCTCAGAAATTAATTAGATACACTGCTAGATTGATTCGACGAGAAGGTTTGGATCTGGACAAGAATCTCCTGAAGCTTTACAGCAACGACTATGACGGTATCACTTTCCTCAAGGAACCATCGAGGTTCAGGAAACACTACGTAGGCAGGTACAAAGCCTAACCTTTATTTACACGCCGCAGTTCCTTACTTCGTGACCAGCGACTCTATGGGCTTGTACTCTATGTCAAAGCCGAAATGCCTTGGACCAAGCACTTTCAGGCCCTCTGGTCCCCTAAACGTGGAGATGGCTTCCATACCAATGACACTCACCTTATCACCTGGCCTTATGTCCGTGTTAGTTATTGGCTCTCCAGTTGTAGACTCGATAATCTCTATGATATCGGGGCTGGCAATCCATGGTTTTCCGTCCAACCAAGTCACATGATTCTCATTCTTGAACCACACCCTGAGTTTGGAGCCCGGCCTGATGCCACTTCCTTTGATGAGCGTTTCACCCCACATGTATCCCTCCCGGTTCTCCCATTTCTTGTCGACGACTTCACCTTTGAAGAGAACCCAACCTCCAACTTTCTCGATAATCTTCTCCGCGGGATCATCTCCGGACTCCCTGCATTCGCGTATCATCTTGCCTACCTGGTGGCTCTTCGAGAGAGTCCCAGGAATAATGGCATCCTTGAAGTCATTCCCCTGCACCGGGAATGAAACATTGCCTAGGCGACCCCACGCCACCTCGCTCAATGCCTTGGAGATGCGTTCTCCCATCTCGTAATTAATCACATGAGGCACGATGTATTGGTTACCGAACCAGTCAACTAGGGCCATGGGTGTCATTGAGAAACCTTTGATACATACTGTATTCTGACATATCTCAGGAACTGCTCTTCCCGAGTAGTCACCATCAACGCAGGGGATTCCGTGTTTAACCGCAGTATCGATGGGCGCGGGTGTATTGACCCCACCTAGCTCAAAAGGTGCAGCAGCCGCGAATTTCACTCCCATGTATTCTTCAAGTATTGCAAACCCTGTGACCAGCTCCTTCTCAAAGAAGTCCCAAGGGTATCTTTTCCTTGCGGCTTCAATCTCTGGAGTAGGGGGGGCGATTGTACCAGAATAGAATGGGCATGCCACCCAGTCGTCGGCCTTGATTGTGTTCACATCAACGATCTTGATCGTTTTTCCAGCGTCAACATGTGGGTACAACATCGCCAGGCCGATGTCTTTTGATCCGCCACCGCCAGTGCCAAAGAACATGCAACCAACAGTGAGATCCTCCACACCTGTCCTGCTCTTTAATATCAACACCATGCAAACAACCTCATTTAATAACGAAATAGATTAGGGAAACCACTATTTAATTTCATTGTGCCAGCGCATGCACTCCCAAGAAACCTATGCCGATAGAGTAGCTTGTCATTTGGCTGGACTTCAGACTGGTTGATGTCGAAGTGGAATGGGCTTGGGGGGCTTCTTTCATTCCCCGCTCAGTAGGATTCTTGCAATCTAGAGTTCTACGCGCCCTGCCTGAACTTTGCCATCTTCAATAGTGATCAAGAATCCCTTCAGGATTCCCTCTCTGTACTCCGAGCCCGGGTTTACGCAGAGCGTCCGTCCGATATTTCTGAAACCTACAGACTCGTGGATGTGACCATGCATCCCCAGGAGCGGTTGGTACTTCTCGATGACGGCTCTAATAGACTTGCTGCCCACAGGACCCAGAATCTCAAAGGCTCCGGATTTCGCTATAGAGTAGTCTTCCCTGAGTTGAGGTGCTGTGTCCAACCCCGAATCGAACGGAGGATCATGAAAGTTGCACAGCAAGTTGGCGTAATCATCCACTCTCGCGAATTCTTCTTCAAGCTTCTCCATTAGTTCCTCATCAGAACACTCGCGAGGTGTGTCCCACGGTGTATTGTTGACCCACTCACAACTGATTAGCGGATAACCATGCACATCAACGACTTTCTTGAGAGGGTAGATGATTCTTGAATGATTCTTGATTATGGGATCGATGACCCAGTCATCATCGTTACCTGGATTAACTATGACATCAACATCTGGCGATATCTTCTCTGCGGCCATGTCGAGCCATTCCTGCAATCTCTCTGACATCAGTTTTTGGAAGAGCTCCTTGATGGCCCCCTTCTTCTCCCTAAGTGCAGCCAACTCATCAGGCGTCATGATGTAGGGGTAAAAGCCGACATCCTTTTGGAAATTGAAAAAGCGGTCAACATCCTTCTGCTTCTTGAATGTCTTTCGCTTTCCATATGGTTGTGCGTACCACCGATCTTCTTTTTCTTGGATGATTGGCATGATTGCTTTGCCAGTCAAATCGCCGCACATCATCGCAACATCAGCCTTGAAGACTTTCGGAGCAATACACATCTTCTCCCAAGTCTGTTGGCTGCCATGTGGGTCGCATGCGTGGAAAATTCTCATTTCAATACCTCAAGTCTTCATTTTACACTACCGCATTGGATTACCCGCGAGGGATCAAAAGCGAGTTAAGAGTTTAATGGTTTGGCTGCTATTGGCCACTTTAACAAAGGCGCAGTCAGTCAGAAGATATTAAAGCCACACAGTTTTATTGCTGATATTGCCTCCCTTTCTGGAGATAGGAAACTGATCGGATGTCAGGCAAGTATGGTGAAATGAAGGACGATTTTCTCGAAGAAGCCATGAGACTCGTAGCAGCCGCAGAAGAGAACGATGTGCCGTTACGAATCATAGGTTGCCTTGCGTTCAGAATCAAAGCGCCCGATTATGTTGACCTTCACAAGAAGATGGGTCGCGAGGTTACAGACATCGATTTCATGAGCTACTACAAACACCGGAAGAAGATAATCAATCTCTTCCGGGATGAGCTTGGCTACCACTGGGTTCCTCCTAGCTTTGCGAGGGCCACAACGCTCAGAGACCTTTTCATTGACCAAGAGCGTCAGAGGAAGATCGATGTGTTCTATGACCATTTGGAATTCTGCCACAAGATTGACTTCAAGAAGAGGAAACGACTCGAGGAAGATAGACCCACGATTCCTTTAGCAGAGCTGTTCCTTGAGAAAACACAGATTGTTGAGATTAACGCGAAGGATTTGAAAGACCTCATAATAACGTTCCTTGCCCACGATATCAGCGAAACAGACGACGATAGCCAAGTCAACGGGTACTACATAGTGCAGCGCCTCCGTGATGATTGGGGCTTCCACTACACTGTGACAATTAATATCCAAAAGCTGATTGACTTCGTGCCCACAGTGGAACTCCTGACGCAGGAACAGAAGGACTTGGTTGTGTCCAGAGCCCAGAAGCTTAGGCAGATGATTGAGGACGAGCCAAAGTCCGGAGGCTGGAAGCGACGGGCGAAAATCGGGACCAAGAAACGCTGGTACAAAATTGTCCATTCTATGGAAGGCGTTAGGACGTGAAATAGCTCTAGATGCTGATTTGAATAGACATTGAAGTGATAACGCATGAAGATGTCCAGACAGAATGCGTATGACATGCTGATTGGTGTGGGTATCCTGGGGACGGGTGGTGGGGGTGACCCCGTCGGTTTCGGGAAACCCATGGTTGAATGGGATTATCAAAGAGATAGAGTCTATGAGCTGACAAATCCCAAGGATGTGAAAGATGATGCATTCATCGTCTGTGGGGGCTACATGGGTTCCGTGAACGCATTCACCTCCATAGGTGATATGCTTGAACAATGGGAAACCCGATACGAGCTCCACGAGGCAATGAAGATATCTGAGAAGATTGCCGGGAAAAAAGTCGACCACTTGGTTCCCTTTGAACTAGGGGGCACAAACACGACTGTGATGCTTTCCCTCGCGGCACGGACAGGGATTACCACAGTGGACGGAGATGGTCTCGGACGCTCGGCGCCGGAATCGCAAATGATCTCGTTTGTGGGATATGGTATCGAGCTGTGCCCAATGCCGGTTGTTTCCAAGGGCGGCAGCATTGTGATTGTGGAGAAGGCAACCAGTCCTGCACTCGCTGACGAAATCGGCAGATTCGCTGTGGTCAATGATGGTGGCACAGGTGCCAATAACCATTACCACCAAAGCGGTGCACAACTGAAGAAGAGCGTGATTCCAAACAGCATTAGCAAGTCCATTGAGCTAGGCGAGGCTGTGCGGGACGCCAATGAGAGTGGCAACTCACCTATCGACGCTTTCCTAGATATTATGGGTGGCCAGAAACTGGCCATGGGCACTATTGGGGACGTCAAGGGAGAAGACCGCGCAGGCCATTGGCACGTCACAGTGACCATCAAGCCTGAGGACATCAAGGGCAAGCTGAAGTTGACAGTTAAGAACGAATACATGATGGCGACTTGTGATGGTGAACCGGTTGTCATGTTTCCGGACTTGATCTGCTTACACTATCCGGAGAATGGTCATGGCGTTATGAGTTCCGCATTGAAAGAAGGCATGAAGGTCGTGATTACGGCAGTGCCAGCTCACGAGCGGCTCCGCTATGCAGGGAGCACAAAGATTGGCAAGAAGGCATTCTCACCAGAGCGATATGGCCATCCTGAGCTCGAATACAAGCCTATGGAAGAAATAATCGGCAATTTACACTAGGCGTCATCTTTTTCTTTTCCCTCTCCCGTCCATCTTACAGTCGGACTGGTGAAGATTATTGAAACGCATAGCGCTGATTGGTGCAACAGGCGTCGATTGGACGGTCGATGAAAAGAAGAAATCCTTTGTCAAGCTACACACCCCTCAAGGGTACAATATCGGACACTTTACGCCGCGCTACGGAACTCACAGCGTTGAATCACTTGTTGATGAAGCCTATAATGCTCCATTCATCCTTGAGCAAGTGGCAAAGGCCTGCAAAGAAGGTTATGATGCGATAGTGATTGACTGTGCATGCGATCCAATTCTTGACGCTGCGAGATCGGTTTCGAACATGCCAGTCGTAGGCCCTAGGAACGCCTCACTCCACCTTGCGTTAACACTTGGTACAAGATTCAGCATAATCACTGTCCAAGGTGACTCGCTCAAGAGATGCATGGAGGCAGGAGTCCGCAAGGAGGGACTGGAGCCATTCTGTGCAAGTGTGCGCTATCTAACTCTGCCTGTTCTTGATATCGCGAAACGTCCAGCTGATGCTCAGAAGGAGCTCCTAGAACTTAGCAGACAAGCCGTTGAGGAGGACGGCGCAGACGTCATTGTTCTGGGGTGCACAGCACTCTCTTACGAAATTGACCTTAAACCAATCATGCAGGAGGTTGACGTTCCGATTCTTGATCCATTCATAGTGGCAATCAAGATAGCTCAGCTACTGATAGAGTCTGGACTCAGTCATAGCAAAGTAGCATACCCTCAACCTCCTCTGAAGGACGTAAACGAAGCCCCTTCACTCAAGGGGGCTTTTGATGGACTATTGAAATCCTGAGTGTATTGGATCTCCTATTTCTTCGATCGTGAAAATAGTGGGACCATAACCAGAAGCGCTACCAGTGACAACCCCGTGAGCATCAGATACGGCAGTGTTAATCCGAATCCCATGAGCCAACCTCCCACGATTGGCCCAATGAAGAGTCCAACTCCTCCCATACTCTCAACCAAGCCTGCGTATGATCCCTTCTCGAATTCGGTAGCAGACACAATGAGATAGAGGGCGCCAAGATAGCTAAATCCTACTGCCACGCCTGAAATGACCATGGCCACAGTGAAAGTCCAGATATCCACGAACAGAAAGAGCATGATGCCTGAGATGGCTGAAAGAATAGCACCAAGCACAATCGCTTTGATCATGTGCTTTTCTCCCATTCGTGCGGTCACGATGAAGCAGACTGTTCGAGCTGCGTTCCATATTAGAAGTAGATTCCCGAAGTCCTCTCTGACAAATGGATGCCCCAAAGCAATTAGAGTTTCAATGTACGTAGGGAAAAGAGCCAGGATTACTGTTGATACAACTCCCCAGAGAATCAAAGAGATGTAGGAGGCAATGAATCTCAGACTGGTCTTCGAGTGTATCTGCTCTGGCTGCGAATCAACAGCCCCTCTATTGTCTGCACCTCCACTCTCTTGCGTGGGTGTCTTTCTCCTGTAGCCCTGAATGAAACTAGCGATAATAACTAGCGCCAGCAGCTCCACTGCGAAGATGATGTATATGCTTGAGAGTTCACCATAAGCCCCCGCCATGTAGGCGATAATGAATGGAGGGAGTATCATTGATGCACTCCACGCTGTTGAGAAGTTACCAAGCGTGGCCGCCTGCGCTTCGGGATCAAGCTCTGCCACCATGCCTTCTATTGTAGGGGCGATGAACCCGAAGACAAGTCCTTCAACGGCACGTATCACGATTAGATGAATTGGTGCGATAGAGGGGAGCAGGTAAAACGAGATAACCACAAGGTAAGCAGCCGTTGATATGGTCAGTGTTTTTTTCCGCCCAATTCTGTCGGAAATTCGTCCTCCGATGATTGGAGAGAACATGTACATGAAACCGAACATTCCCATTGCCAATCCTGACTCTAAGGATGTTCCTCCGAGGATTCCTGCATACCATGATGCGAAGACTTCTGTTGTTCCAAGCGTGAAAACGACTAGAAAGGACGCAATGTACCCGATAATCCTGTTTCTTTTCTTGGTTGTGTCTGGAAGATCGGGTTCCCCCTCTACATCGAGGCAAAATGGTTCGTAGGATTCCTGCTCGGTCATCTGTTCCGACTCCGGGTCAAAGTCATACCGGTTTACTGAACCTAGGTCAAGTGTGGTGCAATCTTCTCGCCGATAAGATTCGCTAAGACAATCGGGTCCGTTCCGGGAACTGGAAATGCTACGGGCGTATTTGCCCCCGCGTTCACTATTTCTTGGATTCGTCTGATGCAGGACTCAACATCACCCACAACGCAGAGCGCCTGTATTGCCTTGTCTGTTATTAGTTCGGCTACATCCTTTCCTTCTTCAGCTGCTTTCAGGTATGATGCCGTTTCTTCTACAGTCACACCTGCATACTCCATCAGAGGGCCGCCACCTTGCGAGTGTGGGAGATAGAGCTTTGCAAAATCCTTTGCAATTTTCATTGCCTTGTCAAGATCATCATTGATCACTATGGGAAGATACGAAACCATCTCAAAGTCCTCGATACTTCGACCAGCTTTCTTAGCACCTACCTCTACTCGTTCCCAGGCGAATTTTACGTAGCTTGGTGTATTAAAGATGGAGAGTATAATCCCGTCACCAATTTCACCAGATAACTTGAGACCCATCTTGCCTTCGAAAGCGAGATAAATCGGGGCTTTCTTCCTCACTGGCTCGAAGATCAGTTTCACGTCCTTGGTGGTGAAGAATTTCCCTTCATGCGTTATGCTTTCACCCGTCATTATCTTGCGAACAACTTCAACGCATTCACGTGTTCTTGACAGCGGTTTTTTGAAATCGAATCCCATTTGGGACATCCAGTAGGGCACACCGGATCCCAAGCCGAAAACCGCTCGCTTGTTACACATCTCATCGATTGTTGCAAACTCCATGGCAATGAGCGCGGGATGCCTTGAGTAGGGATTCACGACTCCTAGGCCGATTCTGATTTTCTCAGTTGCCATCGAAGCGGCAGCCATATACGGAATCCCGCCGCGAAAGAAGTAATCCTCGGCGAACCAAACAGACCCCAAGCCCATTCGTTCGCTGGTCTTAGCCAGTTCAACGGCTTCTCTTACCGGGAAGACCCCGGTCATTGCTAATCCGAATTCCTTGTATCCTTTCATTTTCAAACCACCAGCGGTTCCTATGTCGAAAGAAATGGGGGGCGGGAAGCCGCCTTCCCTCTCTATGGCACTCTACCCATCTTGTCTAAGTAGTCGGCCACATCCTTAAGGCCAAGCTTTTCGTAGGTCTTTCGATACGGCCAGCTTGTCTTCAAATCCCATTCATGCTGCGCGTAGTATAGGTCAAGCATTCCATCAAGCTCTTCTTGGGAGTTCATTGCGCCTTTCAGTGGTCCTGAAGCTGCCCCCTCATTCATGAGTCGCCACGGCAAATTATCGTGTTCTCTTGTTGCTCCACGCGTGATATTGAATGCCTTCTCTAAAGTTACGACGCGACGTCCAGTGAACATCATCTCGTCTTCAGTCATTGATATTCCAGTGGCCGCATCGTAGAGTCTTGCCATATTGTCTGGATTCACACCGTAAGCTGCGGTGGATGTGAACACACAGAAGCCGAGTGCTTCAGTGATCTCGTAGCAATCTTCGTGCCACCGCACTATTTCTGCTCGGTGCTCTGTGAAGTGTGGCGCCGCCCACTTCTTATCGCCCGTGACCTTTTCTATGACCGCAACAGCCTCGGGGCTGGCACCAAATTCTGCAAACGTTTCAGTCATTAGATGGTCGTTGCCTCTGGGGTTGACTGCAAACGCCAACGCGTACGCCTTGGCTGAACGCGTTTCAACATTGGACTGTTCGAGTCCTTTTGCATTCATGATTGCCCATTTGTAGGAGTCCTGACCCACCTTCTTGGTGGCTATCTTGAGTCCATCTGCAAGCAGGTTTCCTAGCTTGCCCTTGCGAAGTGCTATGGCCTCGATTGTCTTCAGCAGCTCAGGAATCTTGCCCCAGCCGAGTTCAAGACCATCTGTATCGTCCTTGGTGAGAACACCTCTTTCATAACTCTCTATCGCCCACTGAGCCACACCGCCTGCAGTTATTGTGTCCATCCCTAAGCGATTGCAGAGTTCGTTTGCTAGAAGTACTCCTTCTGTGTCAATGACTCCTGGACCGTTTCCTAGAGCTCCGAAGGTTTCATACTCGGGGCCTCCGCTCGCGATTCCCGCATTCGGTCCGCTGTCTATCGTTGAGTAACGGTGGCATCCGATTGTACATCCAAAGCATGCCACTCTTCTCTTGAGGTAGCCCTTCTCAACCAAGCATTGCCCGCTTATCGGATACACGTTTTCTGTATAGCCTGTCTGCCAGTTCTTGCCTGGGAATGCATGCAGCTCATTTACGGCAGCAATTGACCCTGCAGTCCCAAATTGATGGAGGGACGCAGCACCACTATCAGCCTTCAACAGGTCTCTCATTTCCTTGGCAATCTCTGCGAATTTCTTGGGGTCTTTAACTCTCACAGGTTTGCTTCCTTTAACGCAGATTGCCTTCAGGTTCTTCTTACCCATGACCGCGGCCCCTCCTCCTCTTCCTGCGGCGTGGTACAACGAACATTGGATGGACGCGCCTCTAACAAGCTTCTCTCCCGCTGGACCGATGTAGAGTCCTTTGGAGTCTTCTCCATGCCATTTCTTCAAGAGCGTATCTGTCTGGATTATGTCCTTGCCCCATAGATCCTTAGCATCACGAATTTCCACTTGGTCGTTCTCTATGAGGATGTATGAGGGCTTGTCAGCTGCACCATGCACAATTAGGTGGTCGTATCCTGCGAACTTCAGTTCAGCACCCCAGTGACCACCTGTATTCGTCTTCAGATACAGGCCTGTCGTACAACCGATAGTTGTCACTGATGTCCTACCTGAAGCAGGTGCCGTGGTACCAGTCACTGCTCCTGGAGCATAGACCAAAATGTTACGCGGGTCATCCCAAGTTATCTCAGGATCCTTGCAATAGTCCCAGAGGATTCGGGCATTTATGCCTCTTGAGCCCACGTACAGTTTTCTCCATTCTTCTGGCAAGTCTTGTGTCCAGATCTTATTCTTGCTTAGGTCCACATGTAGAATCTTACCTTGATGCCCGTACATTTGCTAGGCAGCCTCCTTCTTCAGTTTATGATACATGGCCATTCTCGCAGATCGCAGTTTCTTCTTCCTCTTGACTGTGTCGTCTGTCTTATCCACCCACTCGAGCGCACCAGGCACGCAATGCTGCACACAGTATGGATCGCCACCACAGAGATCGCATATCAATGCCTTTCCAGTCTCCGGATGCAACCGTATTCCATGGTATGTGCATGCTTCGACGCAAATGCCGCACTCAGTGCAAGTCTCTTCGTTGACTGTGATTATTCCGGTTGTTTCGTTTCTGGTCAAAGCCCCTTCAGGGCATGAATTAATACATGGAAACGTATCACACTGCTCACAAAGAAGTGGAATCCCGAGAGCAATGTCCTCTTTCTTCAGAATCTTAATCCTGCCCCTCTTAGGGTCGAACAAGTCCTCCTTAGTGAGAGAACAGGCTAGGGAGCATTGCTTGCAGCCTGTGCATTTATCCATATCGACAAGTAGCACTTTCGCCATCGATTTCTATCCCCTGTTGAATTGAATTGTTAAAGTAAACCTGATATGACTTGAACCTCCATTTTAATCATTCCCTGCATATACTTTAACACTGGATTCATTCTCGGGCTATTTTCGTTTCTCAAGGGCGGGAAGTCCCAAGAAGGACGCCCCCAAACTCCGACCAATAATGAACAGGAGAAATCCTGAAAGACAACAGAGATAAACGATATGTTTCGATAAGGCCTTGAGGTGGAGCCCTTGGTGGATGCAGAAAAAAAAACAGAGCGCCCAGATGAGCTCGTGATAAACTTAGCATCATGGAGCCGCGGGGATGAAGTCAAGGAGAGTCTTCATACTCTAATTTCTCATCATCCGCCTTCTCACTTCGGGCATTGTCTTAGGCTCTCTTTCATGGGCCGTTCAGTGTATTTCTGCAGTCGCTGCACCGGGATATATGGGGGATTAGCAATCGGGGTTGGTGTCATGGCTCTTGCAGGCATCAGCCTGGGCACAACGTGGGAAGAGACCTGGCTCTGGTTTCTCATAGCTTTGGCTTTGGGCTTCTCGACGGTTACTGACTGGGTGTCACAACGACTCACATCTCGCAAAACCACCAATTTCGTTAGGTTATCAACTGGTCTTCTCAGCGGGCTTGGGCTTGCCATTGTATTCGTTCTGGGCAATCTCATGTACATGCTTGTAACATTGGCAGTGATGATGCTCTCGGTTGGGCTCGTGGGAATCATAGAAGCCCGGATGTATCGAGATCAGAGTTTCGATTCAGAAGATGAGTAGGCCAAACGCCGATTCTTTATACAGATGCAACTGACCTTGCTATGATGCAGTATCTGTTCGATGACAAAATGTTATAACGACGCTGTCTACAGCGAGCTCAGTGACTAGCATGATACCTTTTGCCAAACCCATTGTCGGAGATGAGGAAATCGAAGCCGTTAAGAGAGTGCTTAGGTCGGGCATGCTCGCGGAAGGTAAAATCGCCCGGCAGTTTGAGGGTGAGTTTGCCAAATACGTGGGTACAAAGTTTGCAACCGTAACGAGCAATGGTACGACCGCGTTAAGCACGGCTCTCGAAGCACTAGGTCTCCAGCCGGGAGACGAAGTCATCACAAGTCCTTTCACCTTCATTGCTTCGGCGAATGCAATCGCAATGCTTGGAGCTGTCCCAATATTCGTGGACATCAAACGGGATACATACAACATAGATCCAGACCTGATTGAGGGCGCGATAACTGCCAGAACCAAGGCCATTATGCCCATTCACATATTTGGAATGCCTGCGGATATGAAGCGCATCATGGAGATTGCCAGCAAGCACGATCTGCTTGTAATCGAAGATGCATGTCAGGCGCATGGAGCTTCAATTGATGACAAGATGGTTGGTTCGTTCGGCCACGCTGGAACATACTCATTCTATGCCACGAAGAACATGATGACCGGCGAGGGCGGGATGGTTACAACAAATGATGAAGAGATGCTTGACCGGATGTTGAGCATCAAGAACCATGGGCGGGGTAAGCAAGGGGGCTACAGTCATTTCCGCGTTGGCTACAATAGTCGAATGTTAGACATGGTTGCCGCCATTGGCCTTGAGCAGCTGAAGAGAATGCCTGAAGTGGTCAGGAAGCGTCGAAAGACGGCACAAATGTACAACAATCTCTTCTCGGAGTATGATTCAGTCAGGCCTCAGGTAGCAGACAAGGGTTTTGAATCAGGTTATCACCTGTATGCCCCCCGACTGCACTCTGACAAGATGAGCCGCGATCAGATGGTACAGACACTGCGAAACAACGGTGTCGGGTCCAGAGCAGTTTATGCTATCCCCTGTCACAAGCAAAATACATACTTGGATATCAGCGAGTGGCGTTGGGCCAAATACATCAACTATCCAGATTACTCGAAAGTAAGCCTGCCCATCTCAGAAGAAGTGGGTGCCACTCACTTCGATATTCCAGTTCATCCAATGCTGACTGAGGATGAGATAGAATACATCTCCAGTGCGTTTCGAAAGATCCTGGACTGAGCTCTCGAGCTGAGCATACGGAATCAAGCTCTGCAGCAGAAACTATCTTATCACGCCCGTTGTCATTCTCTACTTGATTCCACATGAATGTCATCCGGAAGTCTGGCAAAGGAGTCATTAACAGAATCCGAAAGCCATCAGTTAACAAGCTGACAGACCGCGACCTTCCGTTCGAGGTTGGCCGGACTTCTCGACAGATTCTCAGAAAGCTGCTAGTTGTTTGCGGCAAGGTGGGTAAGGAAAACACTGAGCTCTATAAGAACAAGGCACGTGAGATAGGAGCTGACTTCGTTTCTGAAACTGAATCTTCCTGGGTTTCTACACACAAGACAATCAAGCAGAACTTCGAACCCGACAAACATGCTGGGATTCTGCTTCTAGGCAGCAATAAGCAGTTACCAGCTACGCCACTGACATACCAGGGAGTGTTCGGTTTCACTGATTGGTTTCTACAGGACACGACCGGGGATGGAACCCCCGACTCTCCAGTAGGTAGGGTATTCGGTCCGCCTGACACTATCCTGTCTCACTTCGACCCCATGATCATTGACAGCGACATAGCTATTCTCTTTGACTCTCAGCCCGATCGTTCAACGCGTCATGTCGAGAGTCTAGTTGACTTGGGCTTTGACGTGGAGATTCTGAAACGATTCAAACCAGAAGATGCGAAGCTGCTTGGAGTTACCGAGTTCATTTTACAATTCTCCGATGGCGTCTTTACTTCCCGCATTCACGGCACACCTGAGAAATGGGTATCTCATAACTCTGTGATATTGAGCGCTCAGCAAGTATCGACCATTAAATTCCAGGGATATCCTGTAGTCTACTCGGAGGCGTGTAGTACTGCGCAAGAGGGTCCCCTGCTCAAAGCTTTCCTGAAACAATGTGCGTGCTATATAGGAGCAACGCTGGACACGATGAATAATACTGAGCCCTTTGAGAACTGGATGGACTGTGCTTTTAGCGACGGCTGGAAGTATGGTTTTCTTGACCTTCTGGACACACATGATCTCATTGGACAGGTCAAGACACAAGTGGACCGTGGATTGCACGAGCATCTAGATGCGAAATACAAACGCGAGATAGACAACATCAGGAACGGCAAGTCCAGTGAGCTAGAATCCAGTCAGGCTGTTTCAACCGTAGAATGGGTGCTATTTGGCAATCCACTGAGACGTACCACCGTGGGTCCACACGCTGATTTCACGCCGGGCACCATTGTTGTGGATACCTGAAGTTGCATCCACTACCTGAATACTAAGCGTGTCTGCGTTTCAACTTGGATCCAAGCAGTCCCCCTGTTGCGCCAAGAACGGAGATAAGAGCTGCGGCGAGTATCAGAAGAAGATAGAACACCAGAATCATCTCTTGGATCTCAGTCATTGTCAAAGTTCCGCTCTGCACAAGATAGTCCATCAGTCCAGGCGCTGTCAGAATCTCAAGGGGTACAAAGGCTATGAATGCGCCCAGATAACCACCCAATACACCCCTCTTCGTAGATTCGACTAGAAACCCGCATACGATTCCCGCGATGAGAGGCGTCAGTATGTATGTTATTGGGAAGAGTCCGATGTTGAGAAATGCGGTGGCAAGAATCACCAAGCCATACCTGATTCCTCTCGCCATTGGATGATGCTGTGGGATTTGAATCAACTCTGGGCCTCCTCTGCGATTCTCGCTTATCCTGATATAATGCTGACGTTGTCTGAGCTTCGAGCAGTTACTCAGGAGCCAATCCCTTTTTCAGTCTCTGCCAATATTCAGACCCAAATCGGTTACCTATCAAGAGTGGATATTACAACATGAGGCTGACACTTCGAGTACCTGCTGGTTATGATCTTGTTTCCTCGGTCCATTCTTGGATATATCCTGATGTTCAGCCCGTCCCTGAGGTGACTTGGAAGCAAGGCGTGGGGCGAGTATTCACCTTTGGCAATGAATCTGCAAGGGTTCTTGTTGGCCAGCTTCGACCAGGCGCCACACTGAAGGTTCTAGCTGAGTCCGCCAGTTTCAGCAGAGAGCAAATCCGAAATAAGATTCGCTGGGTTCTTGGACTTAAGGTAGATGTTAGTGATGCGCTCGCCGCAATGCAGGCTGATCCTATCATTTCAGATATCGCTCCATCGGTAGCAGGTATTCGACCCTATGTGGCAAACAGTCTGTTTGAGGGTTTGGTCAAATCAATCATCCAACAACAGGTTTCTTACAGAGCTGCCAATGTGCTGACGAAAAGACTTGTTCTTGAACTGACCTGTGCGCACGAACTGGATGGCCGCAAGTTCTATCCCTTTCCGACTTCCTCGCAATTGTTTAGATCTGGTGAGGAGGGCCTCCGTGCTCTTGGACTTGGTTACAAGGCCAGCTACCTTGTCGAAATAGCCTCCTTGGATGTATCCGGAGAGGTTAACTTTGAAGGACTCCTAGGATGTTCTCAGGTAGAAGTCATGGACACATTGACTTCGATTCGTGGCGTGGGCGAATGGACCGTGCAGACTCTCATGATAGCAGGTCTTGGCGATTTCACTGTGTTTCCGTACGGGGATCTGGGCATACAGAATCTGTTAGGAAATCTCTACCAACATGGCAAACGAATGACAAAGAATGAGGTCATTGAGAAAACCCATTCTTGGGGGAACGCTGGTCCAATGGTGCTATATCTTCTGATGTGTGCAGATGTGCTAGGTCTTGTCGGAACGAGTGGAAGGCCGAAAACGCATAAAAGGCCACCAAGAGTACGGACACTATCGAAGGAGTGACATTCGTTGTCATTGGCGGGAACGAAGAAGAATACGAAACTATGGCGCATATGGTCCATGTTTCTTAAGGAGATCAGGCTCATTCAGAATGACCGGTACGCCCTGCTTCTCATCTTCGTACTTCCGGCAATGATCATGGGCACGATGTGGTTAGCGCTTGAACAGAGGAACTTGATACCTGCCCCTAACTCCGAGGGCAAGAGCGAAGATGCCCTGATAGTCGGTCTTGTGGATGATGACCCTACCTCTACCTATCCAGGTCAAGACCTCTCGGAAAACTTCACGTGGTATCTGCAAAACAGCCCTAACTTCATCATTACATTATATGACACTGAAGAAGAGGCTCTCATGGCTCTCTATCAGGACATAGTGAACGCCTATGCAGTCATTCCTTACGGTTTCGAGGGCAATATTACTAACAACATACCGTCGTTTGTTGAGGTTCACATAAGCAGCACGGACTTTGATAGTCAAGCGGCAGTGTTCTCTGCATTCAATGACGTAGTTATCCAGTTCAGGAATGATCATGGCTGGATTAGCCACGAAGTGCGCATAAGTCAGGTGAGAGAGTGGGAGCCCACAGGCAATTACTTTGCCGCGACCTTTGGAGTATTCCTATTAGTTTTCAGTATATTTATCGCGACATCAGCTACTGCAGCTCAAGCGATTGTTGGCGATGTTCCACTAAGCAGAATGCTCCTAACACCCGCCACAAAGATGGAGGCAATCATCGCCAAAGTCATTGGCTATTTCATCGTTGGCATGATCCAAGCTCAGTTCATCTTGGTGCTTTGGATGGGGCTATTCGGGATTGTCCCAAACACAGACTATCTCACGTTGAACATTGTACTCGCACTGATGTCCTTCTCAGGCTCATCGCTAGGCGTCTTCATATCCACGATTGTTACAACGCGACTTCAAGCGAATCAGTCATTCCTATTTCTGTTATTCAGTTCGTTCATCGTGGGTACGGGCTTTATGGAGGTGGGGATTATCGATGAATATTGGCCATTGAACCTAGGCCGAGTAATGATATTCGACACCGCATTCAAGGGCGTTGACATCATGATCTTTAGCACTGAGATTGCAAGGATTCTTGCCGTTTCAGTGGGAATGATGATCTTCGCTTGGATTGTCTTCTCGAAACGCAAGTCGCTCGCCTGATACTCATAAAATCACTCGAATTCTATTCGACTATGGATAATATCCTTAAGCCGAACGAGCTATCAAAACTTCAATCCAATTGGAGGAAAAAAAATGACAGTTGTTAAAATAATCGAGTTGCTCGGAGAGAGCGAAAAGAGCTGGGAAGACGCAGCGAAGAGTGCTTTGGATCAAGCTGCAAAGACTCTGCGTGGTATCGTGGGGTTGGATGTTGTCCACTTCACATGCAAGGTCGTGGACAATAAGATTGTACAATACAGAGCGAATGTCAAGTGCGCATTCAAGTATGAGAGTTAGGATCCTGCAGATACTGGCAAGTAGCTGCCCAATAATCACAAGTTCATAATGCACGGGAGTAGGACACTCTCGCCCAGTCCGTTCCCGAGCTGTTTCTTTCGGGAATTGTGCTCATTAGTTGAGTCGCTATCAGAATCCCATGCTGGTTAGGATTACAACTGCCGCGTTATTAAAGCCATGCGCAACAGTGGGACCGAGGATTGAGTATTTCCTCTTCTGTGCAAGATATCCCAAGAAGATACCAAGCATGAATCTAACGGGAAGTCCTATGAGATCCAAATGAACTGTTGCGAAGATGAAAGACGTAATGACTAGGGTCCAAAACCGGTAATTCTTGTTCTTTGATCTGAAGTATATCTCCATTCTGCGCTGAAGGAAGCCTCTGAATAATAGCTCCTCAGAGAATCCAACGACTACAAACATCACGACAACCCAGGCCACCAATTCCATTGGGTCTGACGCGAGGAACATATCCCCGGAACCATCGTCAGGGATACCAACTGTCGTGTTGATTATGTATGTAACGATGAAGTTCAGTCCTAACATAACCCCGCCAACGAGAAGTCCCAATAATACGTCGATAACTGGGGAATCTGACTTAATCCCGATGTCTCCTAGGGGCATGCTCCTTCTCCTTGCATCAAAGATTGGCGGCACGATGAAACCTAGCGATGCGATACTGAGTATCAAGAAAGTCCATGGGGCGAAGTAGATCGCAAAGGTGACGAGGTCAATTGCAATAAGCCCTGCTGCAACCAGGAAAATCGCCATTACGAACGTGATTGCTATCACCAGGGCGAAACCAGCACCTGTGAGAAGCAGAACACGGAATAGCCTATTCCCATCTACTTCTCGTTCTACTAGTGCCCCGGGTACGAAAATGTCGATACCTCGGTATTCACCTATCTCATAGATATCTGGGTCAGTGATAGCCAAGCATGCGACCTCTCAAGTGGCTGCTTTGGAGCAGAGATAAGCATTTGGATGCCAGTCATCTATCTGCAGCTTGCTGGACTGTTGTTTTCTAAAGAAGCGGCGCTATCTTCTCACTTGCTGTCCTAGCGGCATACACAAGAAGTCCGGTCTTGACATTCTTGGAAGCAGCAAGTACCAGAATGGCCTTCTCACCAGCGCTCCTCATGATAATCAATCCCTTTTCATTAGTCATCAACACTTCTTCTAGAATCCCTTGGTCCATCCTCTCAGCCGCTAAGTCTGCCACTCCCAGAATCGATGCTGCCATAGCTGCAATTTCAGCTTCCTCCAAGCCTGCCGGCAGTGCTGATGCGATAGGCAAACCCTCTTTCGATAGGAGTATTGCTGCCTTGATTCCTGCAGCGGTCTGTGTAGCCTCTTCCATAATCTCCTTGATTTTCCCTTGAATCTGTTCGAAGTCCATATCGAACATGGCGGCCACACTCACATCCCTAATCCTGAGTATAAAATCACCGTATTTATGCGCATTAATAAATCTATCACGGGGGGTATTCTCGGATGGATTAAGAGGGAGTTTCGCCCGCAGATAGGGGTTCCAGAAATTTCAATCCAAGTTCGAATGGATCTTTACACGTTCACAGAATCTAACATAGCCCGCTACACCCAAACAAGTACACCCCAGTCGGGATGCATGCTCGCAAGCCCATCGTTCTCTCGGTCCTGCAGGACATAGAAACACGCAAATGAAAGCAACAAGTATCACAGATGTGGAGCAAGATGAACCAAGTACACAAAATCGAACCGCTCGATTCCCCTAGAGATACGTCATCTTGGAAGAGGGGAACACGCGTGCTGGGTGTTGCTGAGAGCTTCAAGAAATCCGACAAGAAGGGCGTGGTTGCAGGGATTGTGATGCGTGGCGATATTCGAATTGATGGGACTGGGGTATGTCGTCCGACCGTTGGCGGGACCGATTCAACTGACGAGCTCATCTCGATGTATCATCGCCTTCGCCGGAGAGACATACGTGCCTGGATGCTGGGTGGTAGCGCCATATCGTGGTTCAACATCATAGACCTCGTTTCATTGCATGAGAATACGGGTGTGCCCATCGCCTGTGTGACCTACCATTCGTCAGAAGGCATCGAGAAATACCTCCGCGAATACTTTCCATCTGAGTGGGAGGAGCGCCTTGCGATATTGGAGCGTGCCGGAGAGCGAACTCTTGTTCCGTTGAGAAGTGGCTATTCGGTCTACATCAATAACATCGGAATGAGCTTGGAAAAGGCTCAGCGACTTGTGGATCTTTTCACACTGGATGGGAGAGTACCCGAGCCCATTCGAGTTGCACGTCTTCTTGCAGCCACATTGCGACAGGACTTGTATGATACGGATCCTGAAGATATGGTTGGGTTGCGGGCTCTGCCTGATTAAGTTTCCAATCAGGAATCGAGATTGATGCCCATCCTCTGTGCATTCGCTTCATGTTCTTTCAATAGAACTGTATAGACATCATCGAAGATAGGCACACTGAATGAATCAATTGCGCCTTGACTCGATACGAAGAATGGATGGAGCATCTTCGGGGACACGCCGTTCCTCTCCATTGCAAGTGCGTGAACAAGCATATCAAATGTATCTGAAGCTCTAACAATCTGTGCCTCGATACTGTCAGGCGTGTTAAATTCCTCCCAGGCAGACTGTATCCTGTTTCCAGTCATTCCGAGCGGTTTCATCATGATGCCGAGCGCTTTTCTTTCTGCGTCTTGCTTGCCCCTCTTCATTGACTCGCCGCCCAGCTGCAATGCTGTTTTCGGTATGTCCGATATCAGTGCTTCAGGCAAGTCGTGAACAATCGCTATCGTTAGCACTCGCGCCAGATCAACCTCTTTTCCATCACTCTTGAAACATTCGGCTAGGAGAAGCGAAATATGGGCAGTCCCCCACGCATGTGACGCGACAGATTCTCCATTGGAGTCCTGAACTCCCGCAAGTGCCCATCCAGTTCGTTTGAGATCTTTGAGCATTTCCCCTTGCAAAGACAGCGTTACGATATCTACAGCTTTCATGATTAGCCACCAGCTAGAAGGAAGAAAAAAGGGAGTTGAGGGGACATTTGCCCCCAACTGAAGCCTGTGAAAATCTTATGGGAATGTGATTGTCCCATTGATTATAGCAGCTTGGTAATCCTTGGTGGTGTTTGTCCACGACTCCATGATGTACGTGTTGCTGAACTGCAAATCCGTGATGTTAACGTACCCCGATTCTAGATTGTAATGGGTATGTGTTCCTCCTGGAAATTCATCCCACAGGGTCGAATTGATAAAATCATAGATTACGAAGTCGCTTCTCGGCATGACGCTTGTAGCAATCCAGGATCGGCCAAAGGCTATCTCTGGATTGGGTAGTCCATAGTAGTCCAGATTCATCTCTGCTGCAATTACGAGAGGCATCCTTTCGTTTTCCCCGTACAGCCTGGATCGGTTGGCGTCTTCCATCCCAAGGCGTACACCTAGCATGCTGGCTCTTACAGGAGTAAAGAGAATGCTTGCATCGTGAAAAATAAACGCACTGGAAACAAGAATTCTTGCGCGATCACTATTGTTGTAGCTCTCGATAGTCCAGGTATTGATGAGTGAAACGTCAAGATTGTACGTTGAATTGGCAGCCTCTACACCCATGAGGAAACCATCAATCATTGCGTTGATATCATGGTCGTCCCTGACTGCCCGAATGATTCCAATGTTCTTCCTATCTTCATCATTTGCGGCGAGAAACGCAGCAAGAACGCCTCCAAGAAAGGCTGCCTCTTCAATCGCGAATGTCGCTGATATTATGTTATCAGCATCAGCCTGACCACCTATGAGAGCAAACCTCTGTGTCGGAAACGCACCAGCTACAGTCTGCAATGTAGAGGCCAACTCATCACCCAGAACCACGATGAGTTCATAATAGCCAGCTGCAGCATATTCCTCCATTAGAACACGTGCTTCTGCAACGGTTTCTGGAAACTCTTCGGGCGTCTGGATGTCCAAAGCCATATCGCCTGCAATCTCAAGCATGCCTTCCCATGCACTGTCTGCTACGCTCATATCACCTCTGCCGGGAGCTAAACTTACTAGCATGACATTATTTGGCCTGAAGGGGTTCGAAATCAAGAGAATTCCACCTACCGCTCCAAACACGATTATTACGATTACCAAAGATGTCAGAAGGTTCACTCTTGAGCTCACATTGCTATCTCCATAGGCATTGATGAACCACCGCTCGTGAGGCAGATTTAAACTTGTTGCTCATTGAAATCCGATTCGAGAGAATGTTGGACATTGATAGGGATTCAATCGCAGAAACATGAGCTATTTATAACCGGGATGTGTACGGGCGAAATAACGAAGGGAGCTGCTTCTAACAGTGGCCGCGAACACGCTAAGTGAGGTTGCAAACCTCCTCGAGGATGCATTGAACATCCATCAGTCAGTTAGACAGGTAGTGCTCTCTACCCAAGAAGGTGTGGTTGTTGCGTCCGTTTCCAAGGTTGAGGACAAGGACCCGCGACTGCTGGCAACTGTGTCAGCCGCCTTGCAATGGGCTGGTGCCACTACTCTGAGCTATATCGATAAAGGTAGGCCGACAGTCATGCTGCAATCCACGAGGATTGAACAGGTTCTAACTGTATTGCAGCCTCAGTATCAATTGACGGTCGTATTGTCTAAAGGCGCTGATGCCGACCTTGATGTAGATGAAGTAATTCCTGCTTTCCAGTCCATAGCAACACGTATTCAACTCATAATGGGGGCAAGCTCTGATTATAGTGGTGAGAGCATCCTAGGCAAGATCGTTGAGGCTATGCCAGAAGTGAGCCAAGCGATTCTTCTAACCATGGGTGGCCTGCCGCTTGGAGCAGTTGGATTTGAAAATCATATAGAGGTTGCCGCACTTGCCAGCTCCATGTTTGCCAATGGTTTGACATATTCGGACCACACAGACGCTATCATTGTAAGCACTGAGATGACTGACCTCTTAGTAGCAAAAGTGGACGATAAGAGATTGCTGCTGGTTGCTTGTCACGGATCTGACTCAGGTGAGCTATGCCAACGCGTGAAAGAAATCCTGTTGTCCTACCCCTAGGTGCTCTCAATCTGTGCCCCTTCAGCGTCAATCGCTGTGTCGGGCTCCTCGTTCTCGAAGGTTTCGAACTGCCATTCTTTCAGGTTGATAGTGATGAAGCAATCCTTGCCGCGCTCTGGACAATCAATACGGATGGTGATGCGATCAGTAGTCTTCTCTCGCACTTCTGGGTTCATGCATCCATCTTCGAGCTTCTCCATGAGGAACAAAACGAAAGTTTCAGATATCATGTTGAGGCTTCCCTCTATCAGAGCTTGCCCAAGCTGGGCTAGATGATGACGTTTCTTGCGTCCCTCTTTCACAACTTTGACAAGACCTACTACTTCCATGCGTGAAACATGCCACCGGACCGTATCATGATGGACACCCAATGCCTCTGCCATCTGCTCCTGATAGCAGCCGGGATTATTCACAACGAAAGCGAAGATTTTCTTGGCTGTATCACTCCGCATGGTGAGATACGCCATCTCTGCTTCTTGCGACCTGAGCATCTTCGGGAAGTAGAGTCTCTTGCCAGCGAACTTGATTGACTTGACGAGGCCCTCTCGTTCCAAAATCCTAAGGTGCCATGTCAACGTTCCAAGAGGTGACTCCAACATGTCTACGAGCTCAAGAAGATAGGTGCCGGGGTTCTCACAGAGGACTTGGAATAATTCCCTTCTGAACGGGTGAAGCAAGAGTGCTAGTCGTTTCTGCCTAGCCATTTCCCTATCCTCTCATGTGGCTCCTTGGTTGAGTTGAGCATTCCGCGATAAAAGGGCTTCGACAGGAACCATGAGCCGCTCAATTCCGTAGGGTAAATTCGTAATGATAGAACCTTTTATTATGAACTGAAACCAACTTTGAGCGTCGAGTACTCACGATTCTGAGGGAGCACCTTGTGTGGCATCACCGGTATAGTCAGTCGCAATCGCACTAACATAGGCGAGATTCTTGTAAAGTGCGGCAGGAAGCTAACCTACAGAGGCTATGACTCAGTAGGCGTGGCAACTGTTCATAATGGCGTTGTGGACCTGAGGAAGGATGTAGGCACAATCGATGAGGTGAATACCCAGCTAGGTCTCTCAAAGATGCCCGGCGACCGTGGGATTACTCAGCTACGTTGGGCCACATATGGTGCTCCAACAAAAGTGAACGCGCAGCCCCACTTTGGTTGTGATGAGGTTCTTTACGGTGCGCACAATGGCAATCTGCACAACTATTACGAATACAGACAGGAGCTAATCGATGCAGGTCACATCGTGAGGTCTGAGAATGATGGCGAGCTTTGTGTGCATGCAGTGGATAAGTACTTTGAAAAAACGGGCGACATGTTTGAAGCAGTTCGCCTTTCGACACACGATTTGAAGGGGGCTTTTGCATATGCTGTTGGGAGGGCTGATACCAAGGAAGTATACGCAGTCAAGATGGGATCGTCTTTGGTTGCAGGAGTCGGCACGGATGAAACCATTGTATCCAGTGACCTACCTTCAATCCTTCCAGTTACCAACCGAGTGATTTACCTTCAGGATGGTGAGATGGTGGTTCTTAGACCTGAAGGAGTAAAGGTCTATAGAGTTGAGGACGGAAAAGAGCTCGATAGAACTCCAGAGGTTTCCAAAGTTGATGCCCACGCGGCGGAGAAGGGAGGATTCCCACACTTCATGCTCAAAGAGATAAATGAACAACCAACAAT
Source organism: Candidatus Thorarchaeota archaeon (assembly GCA_019057475.1). GTDB lineage: Archaea > Asgardarchaeota > Thorarchaeia > Thorarchaeales > Thorarchaeaceae > WTCK01. The sequence continues at coordinate 23,916 of DXJO01000004.1, forward strand.
CGTTCAAGATGTAATGGGACTGCTTCAAGGGGCCAAGTGTGATGAATGGCTCAGAATGATTGAGGACGCGAACCGGGTCTACTTGGTCGCCTGTGGTTCATCGCATAATGCAGGGATTGTTGGCACATACTACTTCAATCGGCTGGCAGGCCTTCCACTGATTCACGCTATCGGTGGACAGTTCGAGCCAATGTACGCAAACACACTTGATGATGACAGTCTGTGCGTTCTGGTGTCTCAAAGCGGTGAAACCAAGGATATTCTGAACACACTCAATCTCATCAGAAACGGAGGCCGAGGCAAGACACTGGGCGTTGTGAATGTTATTGGCAGCACCCTAATGTTTAACGCAGACTCCTACATCCCCATGGGATGCGGATACGAAGTCAGTGTGCCGGCAACAAAGACCTACTACTCACAAACAGTCATCTTCGCCTACTTGGCTGCCAAGCTTGGCGAGAGAAACGGCACTCTCGACCCGAAAGAGAGTAGAGCCGTAATCAATAGCCTAGCGAATGATTTGCCTTCAATGACACAGAAAACCATCGACGTAGCGGGCATCCAGACTAAGGAGCTTGCTAGGACGCTGGTTGATGTATCTGATCTCTACTGCCTAGGATACGGCTTCACTGATGGCGTAGCGAGGGAAGGAGCTCTTAAGATCAAGGAGATCTGCTACAATCATTGTGAAGGCATGTATAGTTCGGAGTTCAAGCATGGTCCACTCAGCATTGTAACGGATGGTTATCCTGTAATCTTCGTCACAACTCCTGAAGACAGCTGGATGGTAATCAACCATATCAATGAAATAGCATGCCGGGGCGGGCGTACGATAATCGTCGGCGAGAGGGAAGAAAAACTTACTCCTTACGTGACAAGAAGCGTTGACTATCTGGAGGTTCCCAAAGCCGACCTCCTGCTAAATCCAATTCTTGACATTATTCCACTGCAGCTCTTGAGCTACTTCCTCTCAGTTGACAAAGGGATCAATCCAGATCTTCCAAGGAATCTGTCTAAGACTCTTACTGTTGACTGATGAATCTACTAGACTTACTCACTCTCGCCGCCAGTTTCACCGATTCGAATCGCTCTCATCGCAGGTGATGTTACGTTTCCTGCATCGAAGCCGTTTCGGATATTCTTCACTTCTTCATGGTCAACTTTGAATACGCCGAGTAGTTCATTCTTGTCAGCCAAAGCCCACTGACCGTAGATATGAAGATCCGTTTTGGTTTCACATTCCAGCAGACCCATATTTCCAGACCTCGACCACCAGCTTAGACAATTGATTGCATGGCCAAGCTCTGCCATGTGCTCTCTCCAAAGCTCATTGAGGCGTGTTGGACCATGACGATTTCTGAAGGTGATTAGGAATACACCTTCCTTTCCCTCAATCTTGTTCCTGATTGTGGCCAGCTCAGTTTCCGAGAATAGTGACATCTGCCTCAGTCTTGCAGACATGGGTAACCCTGTTAAAAGCGCCTCGCTATGGATAAAAGGAGGATATGGTCATTACCATACTGGTTAGTATCTTTGACACCTCAGCGCCTCTCAAGAATCGGTCTTTTCTCATCGGACCCCTCGTCAAAGAGAGAGCGTGGTCTACAAGACGCTCTAGTTCGCTACGGGGTCCAAGTAACTCAAGTCATTCCTTGGAAGGTGGCTCGGGTGGCAGCCACGCACAAGCATCAAATCCTCCTAGACGGGAAGGACCTCACTAAACTTGAGCGTCTCATCGTGTTGGACCTGGGCGCCAATGACATTGGGGCGTTTTTCAGCCGCGTTGGTCTCTTGTTTGCATTAGTGGAGTTGGGCGTTGAGGTCGTGAATTCGGTGCCATCCATCCTGGTCATGCGGAATAAGGCTGAAACAATGAGAAAGCTGGTTTCAGCAGGTCTGCCTGTGCCTCATACACTGATCACTGAATCCATTGAGGATGCGGCTCAATTCGTACGGAGCAACTTCCCGTGTGTTCTGAAGCCAATCACAGGATTCGGCGGAATGGGTGTACAACTCATTGACAAGAAATTCGATCTGGAGAACATCTACGACTATTTGAAGTTCCACAGTCAGCTTTTTGGCAAGGGTGCTTTTCTGCTCCAAGAGTATGTACGTAGCCCTGGGTATGACGTCCGTGCGCTTGTTTTGAACAATGAGATGATTGCAAGCATGCAGAGGGTACCCCGCGAGGGCATCGTGAGCAATATCCATTCCGGGGGTATCGCTCGCCCGAATGATGTGGACGTTAGTAGCCTCGCTGTGCAAGCGGCAAAAGCTGTGCGAGGAATGCTTGTGGGCGTTGATATCATACCGGATAAGAAGGGCAACCTCTGGGTCCTTGAAGTGAACGCCACGCCTGGATGGACTGGATTGCAGTCTGTGACTGACTTTGACATCACTAAAAGGATAGCCGACGTTCTATCCGAAGCCTGATTACACAGTTCCTCGAGTCTGGGAGTGACTCGAACCGCGTCTTATGCTAAGATTTTTAAGAGTTCACAAGGCGCAAGAATTCACTCTTGGAATGAAACAGTTTCCCAGAGTAGAACGGAATCCGTCCTGCTTAGCAGGGCTAGTAAAACCAGTTCTGAGGTTTGATGATTTGACAGAAGCGGCAGAGAGCGCCCCAGAGAGTATTGAGTTCCTTCGGACAAGATTCAGGGAGCTAAAAGGACAAGCACGTGAGGACCTAGAGGTTCTTCGAAGAAACCGTGACAAGATGCGCGAATACAAGATGAATCGCGACGAGCACAACAAGGAAGTTCGTCGTCTCATCGAATCCGTAAAAGCCGAGCGGGAAGAGCGTGACCGCATCAACATGGACATCGGCGAGGCTAAGCGCAAGCGGACGGCCATACATGCCCAGATCAAGAGTGTGTATGATGAGATGAGCGAGCTTCGCGATCAGGTCGTCGGAAGTCCTTCCAATGATCAGCGCAGAATGATGCACCGAGTCAATGAGCTTGAGTGGCGTCAACAAACGGAGCAGCTCTCAATCGAAGATGAGCGGTTTCTGGTTGAGGAAATCGATTCTCTCGAGATGCAGCTGGTCAAGATTGGACTTGAGAAAGAGAAACAAGACAAGATACATGAGCTGCGCAGAATGGCTCGACGACTAAAGGATGAAGCTTCAGATGCGCATCAGATTGTTATCGAGCTTTCAGAAAAGTCACAGATTCACCATCAAGAGGTAGTTAGGATACGACCAGAGCTTGAGGAATATAAGAAGGCCGCAGACACGGCACACAAAAACTTCGTCGAATGGCTGAAGAAGGTAAAGGATGGCGAGGACAAGCTCAAGATTGTTCGCACGGAAATCGATGAGATTTATGGCAAGCTTAGGAAGCTCGATGTCGGCGGCAGGGAAGCAGTGAAATCCGCCAAGAGGGCTGAGCAGAGGGAACAAGAACAGGAGCGTGTCGAAGCTGCTGTTGAAAAACTTCAGGCTGGCAAGCGGCTGACTTTCGATGAATTTATTCTGGCACAGCGCGTGTCCTCGGACGATGGCAAGGGTCGAAGAGGGAAACCTAGAAGACGCGCTAGAAAGGAGTCATCTGTCGAAGAGGCACCAACTGAAGACGCGAAATCTGTTGATGAACCTGCCAAAACCAAGAAGTCGGCTAAATTCAAGCGCAGCGTCAAGAAGAAATCATCTGTCGAAGAGGCACCAACTGAAGACACGAAATCTGTTGATGAACCTGCCAAAACCAAGAAGCCGGTAAAATTCAAGCGCAGCGTCAAGAAGAAGTCATCCGTCGAAGAGGCACCAACTGAAGACGCGAAATCTGTTGACGAACCTGCCAAAACCGAGCAGCAGGTGGAAATCATCGAAGAACCCAAGGCGACTGAGGAGCCTGTGGAATCAGGTATACCCGCTGAATCTAAAAAATCGGCAGACGTCATTGAAACAGATAAGGCGACCGAATCCACTGAAACGGAAACCGACGAATCCAAGTGAAAGATCATCCACGGAGAAGGGGCTATTAGGTTTCTTCTTCCTCAAATGATTTGGGAGTGATGCCATGAGTAGTAGGAATCAGAGGCCAGTAGGAAGACGTTCTGCTACTTCCGTGTTTTATCTTCTGGCAATTGGTTCCGGTGTTATGAGAACTGTATCAGTGTCCTTCGATATCGTGGCTCTCAATACTATGATTTCGGATTCCATTGCATTCGGTTTCATGGCGCAGTGGTTGGCTCTTGCGGTTACAGTGGTTCTAGTTGCATTCCTTAGCATACCCCGAAAGCATAATGGACGGAAGCGGCCAATTGGCTATAGTCTGGATCCAGATTTCGGCAGGTTCAGACTTCTTCCGCGTCGACCAATGAAGTACTTGATTGCAGGTGGGCTTCTCGCTGGGGGCTCGACGTTCTTCTACTACTTGCTCGCAGGCCAAACAGACGCCTCAACGATTCTTCCGTACGGCCAGCTAGTCATTATCTACCTCCTGCTGGGCGACCTGCTTGCAGAGAAGGACATCCCGACAATTATCGAAGTGCAATGCATCGTGTCAATAACATTGGGGGTTCTCCTTGTCGGTGTGACCCCCGGTGGATTTGATATCCCCTCACTTCTGATTGTGCTGGGGCCCATGAACATCTTCTCTGCGCTGTACACTTATCTGCAGAGGAGGGCTAAGAGGATGGAGATACGGCCGGGTCTCAGGGTTGACTCCCTCAACATGCGACTTTGGACTTTGCTCTTCATGAACGTCTCGATGAGCTTGATGATGCTTCCACTTATGACGCCAGCAATCTGGACGCTAATACTTCAGACATTCGTGCCGCTCTTCTGGGTGCTGCTGGGCTCCGCACTTACTGCCTTCCTTGCAATGGTGATGTATGTCAGAGCGTTAGGAAAAGGTTCAATGGCAGTTGTCAACTCCCTTGCTGCTGTGTCAGTTGTGCTGGGGATTCCAATCACCCTTCTTGGAAACCTCCTCTTGCCAGGCGCCTTTGGAACGATTACATATGATGTGTTCCTCTGGGCGCTGAAGCTGTTTGGTGTCACCTTGGTTGTGGTTGGTGTTCTTGCTCTTCAGGCTGCAGACGTAAGGTCACTGGTCCTTGTAAGTGTAAATCCTCGAGCCGGGAGTCTAATCGATGCGCTCTTTGACATCAAGGGTGTAGAAACCGCTGCAGCTCTGGCTGGCAAGCACGACTACCTACTCCGCGTAAAGGGCAGGAGCTTGACCAAGACACGATCCGCGGTTCTGAAGAAAATACAGAAGGTGCCCGGTGTTGTAAGTGTACGAACCTTGATCGTACTTGCAGATTACAAATAATGTATATGGACAATTCAAAGGAAGTGGTTCAGAAATGACTCGGATAATGGCATACATACTGATGGAGATTGAAATCGGACAGACTGATGAAGTGCTGCAGGAGCTTCGCAAGATTGAGGAAGCTACTAAGATATCTGTGACAACTGGTGAATATGACATCGTCGTGTTACTTGAGGTCCCCACTCTGGAATCTCTGTATGATATAACGGTCAAGCGGATTCATGTGATTCCTGGCATCAAAGAAACCACAACTGCGGTAGTGGAGAAGATAATCACCAACACGTAAATGCAGAATTCAGTTCCTTTTTTATAGGTTGCGGCAATTATTGCGCTGAAACTTAGTGAGTCCCTGTCAAGCTTGATCAGAGATGGTGCGTAAGGTGGGCGAGATTGTAACAGACCAGCTATCAAAGAGATTTGGCAAGATTAAAGCCGTGAATCGCGTGGACATCGTGGTGCCACAGGGTTCTGTGTTCGGGCTGCTTGGGCCTAATGGTGCGGGTAAGAGCACCACTACCAGACTTCTCTGCACGCTGCTTAAGCCATCATTTGGAACCGCGCAGGTGGGAGAGTTTGACATAATCGAGAATCCAGTGAAGGTGCGCGAGATAACCGGAGTGCTGCCTGAGGAAGGCAGTCATACACTCTATCCTTCTATGTCTGCGTACCAGAATCTTGAGTACTTCGCCAAGCTCTATGATGTCCCTGATGAAGAGATACCCGGACGAATAGAAGAACTCCTCACATTCATGGAACTATGGGAGAGAAAGAATGACAGAGCCGGCGAATTGAGCACAGGGAACAGGCAGCGGCTTGCATTGTGTAGGGCTCTACTTCACAAACCCAAAGTTCTATTGCTCGATGAACCTACTTCTGCTCTGGATCCGGTAGCCGCAAAGCGAGTCCGAGAGCTAATCCTAAGCCTCGCAAAGAAGTACAAGCAGACCTTCTTCATCAATTCCCATAATCTTTCAGAAGTGCAGCGCATCTGTGACCGCATAGCAATCATCGACAAGGGGCAGATTCTTCTAACCGGGACAACAGCAGAACTTCGCGAGCAGCTTCACGCGAAGCAAGAGTACATGATACGCGTTACTGGAGATATCGAGAAGGCCAAATCTATCGCGGAATCTCAGCACTTTGTTGAATCTGTTAAGGTTGGAGTTGATTCTTTAATTGTCACTATCGACAACCCATTTGAGAATAACTCGCAACTCATGCAGGGTCTGCTAGCTGCGGGTGTGAATATCATCGAGTTTGCAGAAGAGGAAGCAAGCCTCGAAGACCTCTATCTTGAGGTTCTGAATGGAGGTGGCGACTAGTGGCGCGAAGCAAGTCGATGATTGTGGCCCTTGCGGACATCAGGATGGCCCTCAAGCTGAGGATGGTAAAGATGGGTCTGGTTGTAAGCGCAGCCTTTGGTCCTCTCATGACCATAGTGCTCGTAGCCGGTCCGTCTCTTGTTTTCACAGGTCCAGAATTGGAAATGATTGCGTCATTCCTCGTGCCAATGGCTGCTGCAATGCTTGCGATGTTTTCTGTCATTCCTGCTACAATGATTTCTGCCAACGCTCTAGTTGGAGAGCGTGAACAAAGCACGCTGGAACCGCTTCTCTGCACGCCTATGACCGACCGTGAGCTGCTTTGGGGCAAAACGCTAAGCTCAGTCCTGATTTGCAGTGCCATCCTCGTACTAGGTACACTTGCTTCCACAATTGGCATCGCTGCAATACTGTTAGGATCTGGCAAGCAATTGATTGTTTTCCCTGATTTGCCTGGGCTTTTCATGCTTGCAGTGGTTGCTCCAATTGTACTATTCGCTGTGGTGTCGCTCATGATTATCATAAGCGGGAGAGTACAACGTGTCTACGAGGCGTATCAGATGAGTGGTTTCATCATAATGATCTTCATGATACCAATGATGGCGCCTATCGTATCCATGCAATCAGGAGCCGCGGACCCCTCTGCGATTTGGATGTGGAACTTCGTTTCTTTCTTACTCGCAGTGGTCATAGCAGTTATCACGTGGGCGGTGGCCATCAAGCAGTTCAATCGCGACAAGATGGTTTCTCTTGTCTAGTCTATGATTTTCTTGAGGCCGTCAGGATACCTCACGGCGAGATCACGATAGATGGCTTTGAACTTGATCAGCTCTTCCTTATGCTGAGCTTTCACGTCAGCAATCACCTTCGCAGGAACACCTACTGCTATCTTCTCGTCTGGCACCTCAAAGCTCTGTTTGACAACGGCTCCCTCTCCAATAATCGCCCACCGACCAACCACTGCATAATCAGATACGATGGCTCCCATGCCAATAACAGCCTCATCTTTGATGACCGCATTATGAACAATGCAGCCGTGTCCCAATGTCACGTTGTTGCCAATGACGGTTAATTCCCCTGGCCTTGCATGAACGACTACGTTGTCTTGAACGCTAACGCCATCACCAATCCTAATCTCTCCGTAGTCACCCTTCACCACAGCGCCAGGAGCGACATAGCATTCCTTACCGATGGTCACAAGTCCAATGACCGATGCTGAGTGACTGATGTAGGTATTCTTCCCTATCTTCGGAACCCGGTTTTCAAACTCATAGACCGCCATTGCTGACACATCGTCGTTATCCTCCAAAACGCCGTTATTATAAGTACACCGTCAGCTGTCCGAAACGTTAAAGACACTGACGGTAGAATGTTTGAACAGGATGTTCTCCGAGCCAACGCGGAGGTAATGCAGTGTGACGGATGGCCCAAATGAGCATAATGACATTCAATTTCCAATCCTTCGAGGTGAATCTGTGGGGGAGAGTGGTGAGTTCAGTGGCGTGGCTGTCATCGTTACAACCCCTGATGAACTGAATAGAGAGTGGGCTTCGAACGAGATTGCAGTATTGAAGCAAGACCTTGAGTTGCACTTTGTATCAAATCCTGGCGACCTTGATGTTCTGTTCACGAATGTCGCAGCTGTTCTTGCGGAGTTTGGAGAACCAATAGGTGAGTTCGCCGCGGTTGCATATTCTCGGGAAGCCATAGGTGTCGTAAAGGTGGATGACGCTACAAACGTCCTTGAGGCGGATATGCACATCAGGGTAGTGGCGATGGAGAATCTTGGTGAAGTGTTTTTCATCGACTAATCCACATTTAATATCGTGATGGATTCCTTAAGATTGGTGGCGGATGCCGTTTCTCTTATTCTAGGTTTCGATGGTGTTCAATAGCCTCTTTGTTTCCGTGCTTGCTTCCAGCGATATGCATAAGTGCACAGGAGGAACGACCAGATAAGCGTCCAGAGATATTGCTTGACACACTTCGCTGATTGTCTGTGGACACTGTCAACAATGTGAACAGGAGAACATGCTCTATCATGAAAGTCAGATTCAAGGTGGACGATCAATGGCTCGAAGTCGAGAGGAAGAGCATGAAGAAGATGAAACGTGACTACGAGTCTTGGGCTGAAAGCACTTTGAAGAAGGCCAAGGATGCTCAAGATCTCAGAGCTCTGCGCGAAGTGTTCTACCAACTCGGAGATAGATGGGAGTGGGACCAAGCAACCGGGGCTTGGTTATCAAGTGGTGACCCTCTAGATGCGGTTGCATTCATCCTTCGATTGCCTGGCCTCCAGCCCAACAAGGAACGCTACATTGTCTATGCGGTGATGGCCTACAGCAAGGGTTTCACGGACCAATTTGACCATCTTGGAGACAAGGAACGAATAATCATAGAGCGCGACTTGGATACCAACACAATGCTGAGCTGGTCAACGACTGGACACGGTGCTATGGACCTGGTGCCCACTGACCTAAGCAGCTATGAGGGGCTTGAAGATGCGCTTCAGTCCAATTTTCTTGTTGCACAACCGGGCGACCATGCTCTAAGGATTGAAGTACCTCCATCCGGTAGCCTAGTGAGTACGCTTCTTCAGAGCCTGTGGGCGGTAGCTGGAGGCAATAAATCCTACACAGTCAAGGGAATTGAGATTCTCAGTGCCTCTGACATTGAGGACTCACTTGACTTCAAGTTTTACAGATATGCTAAGGCGGTCATTGATTTGGAGCGTCTTTGGAGCGAGCTAAAGGGAGGAGCAGTATCAAAGGCTCTAGAGGTGGTAGTAGATCAGATCCCAGCGCACATTGAGGATAGGAACAGGGAAACTTTGAGAAGAATCGAGGGTCTACTTCACATCCTTTGGTTTAAACCACCAAAAGCGCAGATTGATGTCATCCGACGAGTGTACGATAAACTGCGAACGGAACCCACTCCAACTGAGGTTCAGAGCAAGCTTCTTCCGTCTCTTGGGGAGCTTGCATACAGCTTGAACGATGTCATAGAGAAAGCCCAGTACCTGAAGTGGAAGAGCGTCATTGACCAAAAACGCTTCAGTGAGAGCGATGTCTTCCAAGGGCTCTCTCTCTCACGGATGGCCAAGGAAGCATTCGCTGTGGCTCTCGATGATATTCTTCGAGAACACACCCTCTCATACATTGGCTACCCTGAGCGGGGAACGGTGATGGACAAGGCTCTTCGAATCGTGTTTGGCATTATCGTGCTACCTACACGACTTAGTTCCGCTTTCATGGGGAGTATAATGAACACACTAGCAAGGTTAACCAGGCGTTTCAGAAGCCAAGAAACCAGCTCGGAATTGGATTCGGTATCCGAAGAAACTGCGGACGAACATTCTCCACAGCTATGAGCTGACTTGCGAGCCCTTGAACGTATGGAGCAGCTCCAACAAGGATTCAATCACAATTGTATCCTTTGGTGCCTTTTCAGCTTCCTTGGGGTCAGCCCATGTCACAAGTATCGGGACCATCTCAGCTCTGGTCGCGGCACCGACGTCCGCATCCACCAAATTTCCAACGTAAGCACACAGTTTTGGGTTCACACCGATATCATCTGCAGCCATGATTAGGCTGTAAGGATTTGGCTTCGCGTATCCTCGTACCCCCGTCCATCTCACTGTGGAGAAAAGATCGTACAATCCTGCTTTCTTGAGGAACGCAATCGGACTAACGTGGCGTCTTGTGACGAGCCCAAGCATATAGCCGCGGGCGTGAAGCTCCTTCAGAACCGTTATGGCGTCATCCGTGAAGGTTTCATAATCGCCTTCCGTTATCTCCTTTTTCCACGCTCGCTCAATTTGCAGAATTGTGGAATCGCTTAGATCCAGGATGCCAAGTGATTCGAACACTCTTCTATCAAAACTAATCCATTGCTCTGGTTTAGCTCCCCAAAGTGGACCAACATTGTGTTCCAGCTGAAACTGGTCCATCTGAGCATCCATTCTCGTTATGGCCATATCGAAGTTCTCGTGAGAGAATTTACTAGTATCGATCCCATGATTCTCGGATACTCTCTTGAACATTGAAAATGGAGGTTCTCGTGTCCTTGCGAGGGTGTGATGCAGGTCAAACAGGATAGCCCTAATATTCAAGCGAGAATACTTCCTTAGTCCATTGAAACCCTGATGGTCGTTTTTATGTTAATGGTTTTTGCTACGGCCGCCCTCGGACCTGAAGCAGTGAGGGCCTAACGCTCTAAGCAGCAGCTGATAGCACAAAGAGGCCTTCAAATCCTTTCGAAGTGCTTAATCATCCGTCTTCTTGAGCACATAGGATTTCTGTTGGCGACTCCTTAGATACATCAAAGGCGCGAAATCTGTGAAACCCGATACTATCCGTCCTGCTATTGTTCAGGACTTTAAATTGCATTGCGCTCGAGCTGAATTGATACAAGACGGTGTTTCACAATGCAGATTATCACGGACGTATCCTTCATCCTGGAACTTCTTGCGATAGCGGTTTCTATTGTACTCGCATCCTATCTTATCCTGACCTGGTACCGGCAGGCGAACAGGTTGCTAACAGATCTTCCTCTGATGTTTGGGATTATCTTCATAGGGCATGCCATAAACCAGATCCTGCTCAAGCTCCCACTGCTTGGGATACTGGAGGAATCATTGGAATTATTCCGAGTCAGGTCTTTTGTGGTTGGCTGCATTGCTTTGCCGCTTGTCGGTGTGCTTCTACATATCTGGTTGCCCCAACTCAGGAGGCATCACCTTCGAATCATGGGAGTAGTCACGCTCTACTGGATAATTGTGGCTCTGTTTGGTCCCACAATGGAAATTATTATACTCATGCATCTCCCCATCGTAATCACATTCATGCTTGGGATGGTTATAACATTCGCAGTGACTTGGAAAACAGGCAGGCTCAAGGAAGTGCGGAGTGACCTCATGGTGTTCTCCACGATTATGGGGCTCATCAGTCAGGTTGGAATGGTGCCGCTAATGAATGCGGGGCTCGGATTCGTGCCTGGCATCTTCATGGCGATAGGGACTCTATTTGCCACACTGGCTCTAGCAAACCCATGGTACCATTCGGAAAAGCAGGCTATTCAGAGTGGAGCCAGCGAGGCAATTGCGCCCGTGGCCACTGAGAGCGAAGTCAAGAAAGCCTCGTTCTGGTCGAGAGTGGGCCTAATCCCACTAGGGATACTACTGCTGACAATCGGCGTTATCTGGCGGAATGTGGATGTCTTTATCCTTGGTCTCAGCGAATCCTGGCTTAACATATTGCCATGCAAGCTCTTTCCCTTGCTGTTAATCGTCGGGGTCTTTTGGAAGTACCGACGAAGCGAGGTTGGATCAGTACTGGGCTTGCGCAGAAGCCGCATGAGAAGTCACTTGGTCATAGGAGTTTCAATGGGCGTGCTCTTCTACTTTCTTGGCAATGTCCTACCCACTATGATCTACTGGGCCTTCTTTGACTCTTCTTTTGATATCCAACTCGTAATCGTCAATATGGACCTGTTGTGGTACAGCGCGTTTTTCTTCCTTGTGAACGCGATCTATGAAGAAGTGCTCTTCAGGGGTCTCCTGCAGAATGGTTTTAGGAGTCGATTAACGCCCAATAAGGCCATCCTGCTGTCCGCTTCTATCTTCGGCGTTTATCACCTGATTTGGCCCATCTACCACGCCGCATCAGGCATTCTATCAATGTCACATATCTTCGTGTACGTGGTCTTCTCTGCTTTTCTTGCTGTAGTATTCGGAGTTTACTATGAAAAGTTCAGTGGCCGACGTACGCTTGCTGGTCCCATTGCAGCGCACTGGCTCATCAATCTCCTGAATGAGAATTTCAAAATGTCATTTGATCAGGTGATAGAAGGTCCTGATGTCCTCCTTGTTGGTTCCACACAGATGATCATTGCATTAACCTTGGTCGCGCTTGCATTCACAACTCTGATGCTTGTTTCGTGGAATCTACGTGTAGAGCAGGTTGAATCGTGGGCGGCCCGTCACTTGGGACGACTGCCCCAACTTACCTAGTGGGGGGGCCGCCACAAGGAGCCAGCATCCTCAGACCTGCCTGTCTTGTCATAGATCAACGCAAGATGAACAAGCGCATCTGGATTGAGGGCTTCCAACGCCAGTGACATAACAAGAGCCTCCTCGCCTTTCTTCCTCATCGAGGCTGTCCAGCCGTGTGATACCGGAGGGTATAGATCGTCGGATAGTTGCTCTACCCGTGCTGAGTAAGGCCTCTTCGTCACCTCAATAGGTTTCAACATGATTCTTGCCGCTTTCTTGAGGGGGATATGTTTCGAAAATCCAGTTTCGTCTACAACGATTTCATTATAGACTTCGTAAGAGTAGTCCTTAGTTTCGCCTGAGAACAATTCACCTGATTCCAAAGTGATGTGGGGACCTATTTCATTCCAAGTTAGTTGACCTAAGACGCAGTCACCTGCAGGCGTGAACACCTTGACGGCGATTCCACCGCGCTTTGGTGACATAAAATCAATTCCTTCTCGGGATTGATTCAACAAGGTAATAGCCTTGTCCATTGGTGGCTGCAATTGGACTTACGGCATCATAATCTGTTGCCCGTCCGTGTAACTGCTTTCCCATGGATCAACTCGATAGTAAAAGTGCCAAGAAAGAGAAAAAAAGATGATGCAGAGCATGGAAACCTTTGCGATATGTACCGCTTGAGTGTTCTATGCTCTGAAGTGTTGCTTATGCACTCCATGGCTCGGGTCGTGGCCGTGAAGGCTCTGTCATCTCATACAGTCTGGTCATGTTAATCATGGTCAAGTAGTCGCGAACACTCAATTATCACCCCGACGGCTGGTGTGACAAGTTCGGATCAATTCCGAGCTATCACCGTGCCCTGCTCACATTTCTCAAGCTCTGTTTTTTATGAGCTTAAATACAATCTCGAACAAACAGTTATTGGCATCTGCCGCCTTTGCAGAGTGAATAACACACAGTCTAAAATCTGGGCTAGGAACTCTGAAATCGTTGAGTGGAGAGTCATCAGAACAGCGGGCTAATTTCTCAACACAACCCTTCACACCCCCCAATTTCCCTCCCATAGATACCTGCTGACTCTGCTCTCCGCTCACACCCCAATCTGGTTTTGATCAGCGAACCGCGGGAAAAAAGGAATGTCACTTGGCCTAGCGGACCAAGTGTTGAATTGTTCGATCTAGAAGACTGCTTGGTGGACCATGAAGTAGCTCCTGGCATGGTCGCAAGCTGGGCATTTCTCGGGCGGGGACTCACTTTCGTGAATGTAGCCGCAGTTCTGACATCGCCACTTGATCTTCTTCTCTCGCTTGAAAACACGGTCCTTGGCAATGTTGTCAGCAAGCTCGATGAACCGGGCGTGATGCCAGGTTTCTGCCATGGCAATCATTCTGAAGACGACTGCTATCTTTGAGAAACCCTCCTTCTCCGCGACTTCGGCGAAGCCAGGGTACATTTCTGTGAATTCGTATTTCTCGCCGGCTGCGGCTGCCCTTAGATTCTCCTCGGTGCCACCAAGAGGACCAGTCGGAAATCCAGCTTCGATTTTGAGCTCAGGAGTGGCTCCACCTTCCTTCAGTAGCTTGAAGAGCCGCTCTGCATGTTCCTTTTCGTGACCTGCAGTCTCCTTGAAGACTTCGCTGATCTGAACATACCCCTCCTTCTTGGCAATGCTGGCATCGAATGTGTAGCGATTCCTTGCTTGGGACTCGCCAGCGAAAGCAGTGAGGAGGCTAATCTCTGTTTTTGTACCTTCCAATTTCATTGTTCTACCTCCATTCTCTCATAGGACGGCGAACGCATACATCACTCACCGCCTCGGAGTCAAGATACGGCGATTCGAGGCTGGTCTCTAATAAGGGATTGCTTAGGCCAGTCTAACTTGATGGACGGTCACTTGAGTCTATCAGCAATTACCTGAGCGAGCTTCTTGCAATCCTCGATCTCTTGTTCGTTGGCCCTACCTCGCACGCGCACAACTGGCTCAAGTACCTCGCATTTCATGGCCTCAATCATCTTGCGCAGTTTGAAGACGCCACCACCGCCCCAACCAAAAGTACCGAAGAGAGCGATTGGTCGCTTCATGAAGCGTTTGCCTTGCATCTCGTTGACGAAGCTCCAGACCTTAGGAAATGGATACGCATCGTACGTGGGTGTTCCAATCACAAGGATGCCCGCACGCATGGTGTCTGTGATGACCTTGCTCAACTCGCTATATGACAGGTTGTGCAGTTTCACCTCAACGCCTAGGTTCATGAGTTCCTTCTTCAGATTGACCGCGAGTCGGTGAGTCATGCCGTACATAGTACCATAGACGATAACGGCGTTCTTCTCCAGCTCGGGGCTGCTCCATTCAAGGTACTTCTTGACAATCCACATTGGGTCCTTGCGGTATATCGGTCCATGGCTTGGAGCAATCATCTTTATTCCGATGCCGAGGTCTTGCACTTTTGCTATGCCCCTCTGCACGAATTTCAGATAGCTCGTGATAATCGCTGAAACGTAGCGTCGACTTTCGGATTCAACCATCCGCATGTCAATCTCGTCATCGAAGATTTTTCCGTTCAATGCACCGAATGAACCAAATGCATCACAAGAGAATACAATCTCATCCTCAACCAGGTATGTCAACATAGTCTCTGGCCAGTGTAGGAATTGGGCATGCACGAATTTGAGAGTCTTCTCGCCGAGTGATAGTTCCTCAAGGTCCTCTACTATCTTCTCCTTAAGCGGAACATCATAGAATGATTTCTGCATTGGTGCAGCCTTGGCAGTGTAGACCATAGTTGCGTTCTTGGCAATCTTGGCTAGGTCTGGAAGAGCACTCGTGTGGTCCGGCTCCATGTGATTCATAACAATGTAGTCGATCTTGGCTGGGTCCACTATTTCTCTGATGTTGTCGAGCAACTCGTCTACCCACGGATCCTTCACGCCTTCTATGAGGGCTATCTTCTCGTCGACAATTAGATAGCTGTTGTACGAAACACCGAACGGTAGTTCCCACAGACCCTCGAACAGTTCTGTATGGTGATCGTCGACTCCAACGTAGTATACTCCCTTGGCGATTTCTTTGTGCATTGTTTTGGGCTCCAATTCAATATAGTTATTTTTTGAACGCTCTTCAAACGAGCGCCTTGGTTAAAAGGTCTGCTATCGGTCTCAAGTAGAATGCTTCCAACATTGGATGGCACACCGCATTGTTATACATGCATTGGCCGGATGCGTCATTGTCTTGGAACACGTGTTCCAACAATTGCGCCGTGAAAACACGTACGCGCAAATGGATCGATCAGTTCGATTCTATTCTCTTTCAGCATAGGTCAAGCTTCAGGCTCGGACTCCGACTGTTCTTCTTGGACGGGAGCCGCCTCACTGCTTGTTTCGGGAGGTATCAGCTCATCTACCAGTTCAACTACTGACCTTCCAAGCAAGCCGCCGAAGCCACCAAGAAGTGCACCAAGAATGACGCTGATCACGATGACGAGCCAACCCAGTCCCGAAAGCCCCAGCAGACCAATGAAGAACTCCGCTATCGCCATTGTCTGCGCCGTCAACGATAGGTATACGAAGATAGCAGACCACGCGATTGCCACGCCGATGAAACCAGCGAAGAATGCTGTCCGATGTCTTCTTGCAAGCAATGCGCCCAGTGCACCGGCAATGAGCATTGTCACCCATGCTCCGCTCAACTGCAGTGCGATGGCAATCACTGTTACAACGAGAATCAGTTTCAGGAAGTTGAAATGTGGGAACATATCATCGAGCTTTTTCATGCAATCTCCTCCTATGGTACAAACGTAATCATTCTCTCTACAAAGTGTTCACTGAGGTCAGCATCGCCAATCAACGTGAGAGTCGGATAGAAGCGCATCAGATGATATCCATACTGTTCTGTTTCCTCATCGTAGGCGTACCAGAGGTCGAAGATGTCATCCCAATGCTGGCTAAACATGTTGCCACTCTGGCCGCCGGTGTATACCCCGACTGCATGCTCGATGTCGCCCATGTCTATGACCATCCGCCATGATGGTCCATGGGTTACTCTCCACTGCCCAGACTCATCATCCCACGAGCTCACTGCTCGATTGAGTGTGTTCCAACCGCGATGGGGGCCTCCACCTATCACTGTGAGGCTGGCTAAATGGTTAAAGTAGGTGACGTGGAAATTGCCGTAGTACCAATCCGTCATATTGCTCCCAAGCTTTAAGATCATCTCGTCCAGAGCGCGAAATAATGCGCGTGCGAGAATCTCATCACGGGTTTCCACGTCGCCGGTGGAGTGGTCATCCAAGTAGTAATTCTCATTTTCTCTGATTACTCTCTCCAGCACGGGGGTGGATGGCGTCCGCAAGTTGGCGTCAAGCGTTACACGTAGCTCGTCGAAAATCTCGTACTTTAATGCGTCAACAAGGAACCTCCATAGCGTAGGCGCCTGAATGTCTGTTTCCATCGAAAAGTCCCAATCAGACAACCAATCAACCGCAAGCTGAACAGTGGCATTGCCGTCCCCGGCCGCGTTCCATGCATCGATGACGTAAGGCACAATCCATTGAGCTGAAACATCCACAGAGTCGGCCTGCCATCTTTTCATATCATCCATTGAAACGCTAGAGCTAGTGTTCAGTAGGTAGTTGATCCGACGTCCTCTGTATCCTGTGGCGTACGGCCCAATCACATCCCACCCGTAGGTTTCGGGATCGTAACTCCTCTGGTTCGCAGACTGCAGGTATCCCTGTGCCGGGTCAACTGACCTCGGTATGTAGGCATACGGGATGTTGGAGAGCATACCCACAGAGTCATTCAGTGCTTGAATTGGGAGGTCTCCTAGGTAGCCAGTTCTCAATGGATACCGACCTGCTGCTGTTATAGCGATGTGTCCTTCATCATCAGCATAGATGAAGTTGTGTGGCGGCGAGTCCCACCAGTACAGGGCGTCGTAGTAATCCTCTATGTTCTTAGCTTTGTTGAGAAGCGAGAGGGCCAGTAGCTCGTGAGTGATATCCAATCCAGTCCAGTTCATCGCAATGTTGGGCGTCTGAGTGCTGTCAAGATTGTATGTCCCCATCACCGAATCGATGCAAGGTCCATGTACCGAACACTTCACGTCAAAGGCGATGTCTCCCGCATCTTTCGTGTGAATCGTTTCATCGACAACCTCGAATGCACGCCATGCACCATTGTACCAGTACTGGGAATCGTTGTCGGGGTTCACTTGCTCAACGAAGAAGTCCATGACATCATAGGCAGCCGACGTCATACCCCAAGCAATGTGGTCGCCGTGGCCAAGCACGAATCCTGGAGTGCCTGGGAATGAGACCCCCATGACATCTATTCCTGGGGCCACAATGTGTGCTTCATACCACAGGGACGGTGCTTGGAGTGGCAGATGAGGATCATTGGCAAGGATCGAAGAACCCGTTTCTGAGAGGGAACCGCTCACTGCCCAACTGTTGCTGCCCATCGCTTCTCTTAGTTCGACGGGCAAAATGACATCATCAATGATACTCAGCAAAGTCTTCAGCTTGTCAGCTGGTATCAAATCCTCAGATAGACTTGCTAGGTTTGCAGTAGGCGGAGGCGTTGGATCAGCTGGAAAGCCTCCGGCTGAGTTAGGATACTCGGCCAGACTGAGATTGTGCTGCTCTGGCATTATCGGCACGTTGTAAGGCATCAAGTCAGGAAAGAGATCATTGTACATCGTGTCGTTAGCCATAGTGGTTCTGGCATATTCTCTATAGAGATCGTCAGCCCCTGACGCAAGACTCCAGCTCATCATCTTGGTCCAGATGAATACATCTACCGGTCTCCAATGTTGAGGCGTGAATCCCAATATCTTGAACTCAATTGGTGTCGTGGAGCTCGTCATTGAATCAATGAACGCGTTCACTCCTGCTACTTCCGCGTCTAAGATATCGAGGACGTAAGCAACATCTTCGTTCGTGTTTCTATTCTTAAGATACCATTGGTATGTTTCTTCAGCACCTCTTGCGAGACCGATTGCACGGTAGTATTTGTCCGAGCTGACTGCGTAGGACCCGACAATCTCGCAGATTCTACCTGCAGCCAAGTAGTTCTGCATCACCATCTGGAAAAGGCGTTCCTTGGCGTGAAGATAGCCAAGCGCCATGTAGGCGTCTGTCACCGCGTCAGCGTAGATGTGTGGGATACCCCACTCGTCAAAAAAGACTTCTACGTTAGCATCTAGACCTGGAAGATTGATTGTCTGTAAGGCGGGCTCTGGATACCCAACATCGAATATCCCGCCAGTTGGGGCGATTATTCCAAGGCCGCCAGAGAGCGGACCGATTGGCATTGTCAGCATAACAACCAGTGCAATGGGCCCTACCAAGGAGAGGCCCAGATTCAGAATCTTTCTCTTCATATCTCATCAGCGCCCGGAGTGCGATTCCACACAGTTACTCTTCCCTCCCTTTAAGCATTAGGTGCAAGCCGAATTGTCAGGTTGGCAAGCTTTTTCTGTGAGATGAGACGCGATGTGGAGGTAGTGAGCGACAATGGTAAAGACGGAAACATTTCGCGGTAGAGATTTCATAACACTCCTTGATTATACTAAAGAGGAGGTCGAGACAATTCTTGACGTTGCCATAGACCTCAAGAAGAAGTTTGCAATAGGAGAGCCTCACAAGCTGCTTGATGCTAAGACGCTCTTCATGATATTTTACAACCAGTCCTTAAGGACGCGTAATTCGTTCGAGGCTGGAATGACTCAGTTAGGTGGTCATGCGCATTTTCTGGACCCGAGTAAGATATATGCTCCCGCTCTGGAGGGCGATGAGGTAGCTTATGCAACTGAGAGAGTGTCCGACGTTGCACGAGTTCTGGCCCGAATGGGGCATGGAATAGCTATTCGGTGCTACGGAGACCCAGTAGGATGGCAGTACGGCCGAGCAAATGAGATCATCAATAACTTCGCGCACTGGTCACACATTCCCATAATCAACATGGAGGATGACAAGTATCATCCATGTCAAGGATTAGCTGACGTGATGACGGTGAAGGAAAAGTTCGGGACCTTCAAGGATGTCAAATTCGTCATGAGCTGGGCGTATTCTCCCTCAGTTCACAAACCCCTGGCCGTGCCGCAGAGCGCAGTGATTGCTGCGAGCAAAATGGGTTGTGAAACCGTCCTTGCACATCCAAAGGGATTGGAGCTGGATGATGAGGTCATCAAACAGTGCAAGGTATACGCAGAAGAGAACAACGCCAGCTTCGAGATCATGAATGACATGGAGGAAGCGTTTGAGGGAGCACATGTCGTCTACCCGAAGGCATGGACCTGTAGGGACTTCATGCCACCTTGGAACGACAAACCTGAGCTCGAGAAGTCACAGGAATTATTTGACAAGAACAAGCACTGGATATGCGATGATGATAAGATGAAGATTGCTGGTCCTAGGGCGTACTACATGCACTGCTTGCCTTGTGACCGCGGTTTCGAGGTTTCCAACAGTGTTATTGATGGGCCTCAGTCTATTGCATTCGACCAGGCCGAGAACAGACTACATGGCCAGAAGGCAGTCATGGCATTGACCATGCGTTAGTGACTAGCTCCTCGGCTATCAGGGGTCCATGTTGGAAACAGTCAAGGATTCAGCATGGCCCCTCCGATAGACCTTAAAACAGCCCTCTCTGTTGCAGAGATTGTGAACAAGATGAACAGTTTCTACGGACGCGACCTACTATGCACGCAAGATTGGAGCATTGACGAACTCGAGAAGACACTCGACCTGTCATTTGAGTTCAAGGCTAATCGTTTTGACCATGCACTGAACAACTGTCTTGACCGCCGGACATTTTTCATGTTCTTCTACAATCCAAGTGTCCGCACCAGGCAGTCGTTCGAAGCAGCAGCGACGGAGCTTGGCGGCCACGCTCAGTTCCTTGAGCCAAAGAGCATGCGACTTAAGTCCGCCAAATCCGCAGGAGAAACCATTGAGGATGCAGCCAATGTCATGAGTAGATACGCTTGTGGAATAGGAATCAGAATCTTAGAAACCGCCCTTGAATACTACGGCCAGGGTCATGAGATGCTTCAGGAGTACGCTAAGTATGCAAGTATCCCAATCGTATCAATGGCGCACGATCGCTTCCACCCCTGCCAAGGGTTGGCTGATGTGATGGGCATGAGGATGCATGCCGGCAAGAACCTGAAGGGGAAGAAGATTCTGCAGGTTTGGGGCAAGGGAGCGCTTGTGCGTTCATGGTGTTCCGTGCAGGAAAGCATCTTGATCAATAGTCGGCTAGGCATGGATGTCACACTCGCACATCCTGAGGGATATGACCTTGATCCAGAGGTCATCAAATGGTGCGAGGAGAACGCTGCAGCTTCCGGTGGCAACTTTGAGGTTGTTCATGATATCGAGGAGGGCTACAAAGGAGCGGACTTTGTCTACTCACGCAACTGGATGACATCCGGTTTCTACGGAATAACCCAGAGCAAGGGAGCTGATGCTGCCAAGAAGAAGGAGATTGAGCTTGCATCCAAGCACGACGAGTGGATCACGACCAGTGACTGGATGTCCAAGACAAATGATGCGTTCTTTACACACTGCGGACCAGTCGATAGGAATGCAGAGGTAACCGATGAGGTCTGTGATGGTCCGAAGTCCATAGTGTACGATGTTGCCGAGAACCGACTGCACGTTCAGAAGGCGATTATGGCCCTAACAATGGCGAAGCTGTAAGCGACTAATTTACCACGCACCCTCGGTTTCATCGAATGCTCGCATCAGGAACATAATGCTGACTGCCATCAGTATGAGAATGATGATGAATGCGCCTATAAACGTGCCAGCAGTCAGGGGATTCCCCCATGGAGTAGTACGACTAAATAAGTCACTCCAGTACAATCCCCCTGTTGCCCTAGCAAACTCGGTCAGGATGAAGGGGACACTGACGAATGTTGCAATCGCGAGCATTATGTAACCTGCGCGTTTGAGCCAAACTTGTTTCGCAGTTTTTGTTTCCATTGTTTTTTCCTCTATTCTCTCATCATTCAACGGCGCAACATCCTTGTTTTTCTTTGGGTCTGTCCCTCTTGTAATCAGATGGTCATGCACTCGGTTGTACTTGTGTCTACAATAACTCTTGAATCCTTTGATAGATATGTCCCTATCCCGTGCCAATAGCTTCTCGGAAAAGAAGTAAGACACTAGGGCGACCAGTGCCCCCCAGAAAACCGGTTCTGGATTACCATAGAACAAGGTCACGTTATAGAGGGCTGCTCCAACTCTCAGACCCACAAGTCCCGAGAGCCAACTGGTATGGTTCTCGAAAATACTCCTTCTGGTATGGAGGTAATAAGATCCTGCAATCATTGCAAACAGGACGAAAGAAGCGATGTCCGCTACAATCCATATAACCCCCCAGTAGGTCGTCAGTGCAAAACGTACAATGGGGTTGTACTCGTAATCGGCACCATGCGCCTGGAACAAGAGGACGGTGTAAACCGCGTCAATCAACCCAATGGGCGAAATTGCCAATACAAGCCCTCGAACCCACTTCTCCTGCCACCAGAGAGAGAACATCTGACGAGAACTCATCGTAGATAGCGTGGGCTTTTGTCGCTTGACACCCATCGACACGTTTCACCAAGCGCAATGTCTGCGGGTATTGTCTTTAAGTTCTACTAATTGCGCTATGTTCGACCTTTCTACTGCAGGTCTTAGAATGAAAAAAGAGAGGGGCGCAGAGAGTCAGACTCTCTGCGTTCTAACTTGTATACCCTTTGGCTTCTACCCAGTTATATGGACGTGGTAGAAGTAGCACTGGTGCATCGGGTTGCACGCATACTGGGCGTTGTACACATTGTGGCGAACGACGAGAAGGCTAGTTGCCTGATAGACCCAGATGTATCCAGCATGCTCAATGATTGCATCTTGGACTAGGCCGTAGAGACGCTCTCGCTCCGCGATATCCGTTTCAACCGCAGCATCGTCAATCCAACCGTCGACTTGCGCTGCATTCCAGCCCGCTGACTCACCCAATCGTGCCCAGTACCCGTATGTACCAGTACTCTTCACGTATGGGGAAGCGTAGTTGTCTGGATCAGCGTAATCTGGAGCCCAGCCAATCATCCAACAACCCACTGTGCCATCAATGGCCGCACCGATGTAGCTTGACCATTCCATTCCCACAACGTCAATTGTGAGGGTCTCAGTGGGTTGAATGGCACCATCCACTTCCAGCATGGCCATAATGCCATCCTTCAGAAGCAGCTGGCACTTCCGGCGAACCTCGTTACCAGTGTTGTAGTACAACACAAGGTGATACGAGTTGTTGTTCAGAATAGCCTGAAAGCCGTCATCGTTCATCGCAGCATTCCAAGAATCCTTGGCCTTTTCAAGGTCATATGGATACTGGTACGCAGAGTAGTTGTGGGCAAACATCCCCTGCGGGATTGGTCCCTGTCCTTGGACACCAAAGCCGTTGATAACAGTGTCAATGGCAGTCTGGTAGTCGAACGCGTAGCTGAAGCACTGCCTGACGTTCTTGAGCCGGTATGGATTCTCGATAGTCTTACCTAGCGTGGCTTCGTTTATAATGTCGGACATCGTGAAGTGGATGTCTGCTATGCTGAAGGTTGGGTATTTCGCCCATATCTTGATGGCGGGATTAAGACTTTGATATGTCCCAGTGTTGGCCGCAAAAACAGGGGGCGACACGTTGTTGTAGAGTTCGTAAGCATGAGTCGCCGGCAAGTAAATGCCCAGCGAATCTCCAGTCAGGATGTTCTCAAGTCTGCTGGTGACTTCCTCATTTGTCTTGATGATGACCGTGTCAATCGTACCTGCGTATGGGAACAAGGTCTTGGCATCATCTGCTCGCCAGTAGTCTTCGTACCTCCGCAAGACGACTCTCTCGTCCATCACCCATTCTGTCATCATGTACGGTCCAGTGCCGCAAGTGTGCAAATCAATGTAGGTAGTGTGAGAACCGACGATAATACCCATGTGGGCTTCCACCCATGTTGGGCTGATCATGGCGCCAACTTCATAGGTGATTGCAGCCAAGAATGGTGTGTAGGCATAGGCCAGCTTGATCACGATTTCGTATTCACTAGTCACAGTCAAAGCGCCAGTGCCTGCATCGTTTTGGGCTTTCCACGCAGTGTAGTTGCCTACGTGGTCCGCATGGGTACCTCCGAAGACAGCATCTTCAATTGCTTGACCTCCGTAGATAGGCTCTGCAACCATCCATACAGGACCACTCGGGTCAAATGTTGCCAACATCCTCTCGAAGTTGTACTTGACACACGAAGCGTTGAATGGTGTTCCATCATGGAATGTGACTCCTTCACGAAGGGTGAAGGTGTATTCCAACCCGTCGCTTGAGATGCTCAAGTCTGACGCCAGAAGTGGAACAACTGGGTCAGTTCTGAGACTATCCCATTCGTAGGTGTATAGTGTTTCATAGACGTTGTAGTGGACATGAGATCCGCGCGTTTCATAATTGGCGTGCGGGTCCATATACTTGGGATTGCCTATGGTTTCCGTGACTATTGTCTGGCCAGTAAGCACTGGTGGAGTCATCAAAATATATGCTCCAACAGACCCAACTATAACAACGACCACTACAATCGCTATTAATTGATTTCGTTCCAATGTTATCTTCCTCTAATATATTAGCGAATGCCATTAGCATCCTGCTTTCTGCACTCGTTCTTCGCATGCGCGAATGAGTCTTGTTTACAGATGGTTCTAATATAGCTTGCGCCTTATCTGACATTAGAGAATGGGCCAGTCGTTTCAAGTTCCAAGTTGCCAGTAAACAAGAAATATCTAAGCGCTACTTCTGTTGCTTATCCCTAAATCCTTAAATACGGCCACAATTGAACACGCTCCAACGAGCCGAGTGAGAACGACCAGACCTTGAGTTCAATACAACCTACGGAGGCATTCGGATGAAGCTTAGGGATTTCATATTGAGAAGGTTAATTTTGGCAATACCAGTTGTGTTTGGGGTTATGACGATGACATGGTTTCTATCGTATATCATTGGGAATCCTGTCGCAATGTATATCAACACAAACACCCCTGCTAGCGCCATTCCTGCCATAAGACGAGCACACGGCTTTGACGAGCCCCTTTATGTTCAATACTTCTTGTACCTATCTGGTTTATTCCAAGGAGACTGGGGAATCAGCACATCGACTTCCTTTAGGCCAGTCACTGAGATCATCCTACTGAAATTTCCGGCGACGATAGAGCTTTCCATGATTGCAATGATTTTCGCGATTGTCCTAGGCATCCCTCTTGGGATTCTCTCGGCCACACACAAGGACCAGAAAATCGATCATATCATGAGGATCTTTGCACTCGCAGGAGTTTCTATGCCTATCTTCTGGTTTGCGCTGATGTTGAAGCATGTCCTATATTTCCAGCTCGCTATCGCGGGGTTGCCCCATTTGCCTGGGGGTGAGAGATATACCCTCATCCGATATTTGAGCTTTAAATATACGACCGGGTTCCTCCTGATTGATTCCTTGTTTTTCTACGGCGACTTTACACTCTTCGTTGATGCTCTGTTGCATTTGGCGATGCCGGGATTCTGTCTTGGCTATCTCACAATCGCAATCATAACAAGAATGATGCGCTCAAGTATGCTGGAGGTTCTGAGGGAAGATTACATCACATTAGCAAGATCAAAGGGCCTGACTGAGCGAGTTGTCATCTACAGGCATGCACTCAGGAATGCAATGATTCCGACCGTTACAGTCATCGGTCTGGCGTTTGGCAGTCTAATAACTGGCGCTGTGCTGACTGAAACAATCTTTAACTGGCCTGGCCTGGGAAAGTGGGCTGTAAGAGCGATTTTTAGTTCCGATTTAGCTGCGATAAATGGATTCACGCTGTTGGTGGCTTTCATATTCGTCACTGCGAACTTGGTCGTAGACCTGATCTATGGAGTGCTAGACCCAAGGATACGATTCGGATAGGAGAGTGGCATATGTAATGTCGTCAGAATCGATTCAAGCAATGGCGGAAGGAAGCAATGACATGGAGGGACGTGGAACACAGTTTCAGATACTGGCACTAATCCAGCTTATAGTGTCCATGATGGGTTTCATGTTCGGTGGAACGGTCGTACTCGGAAGTCTTGCAGTAATGATGGGTGGACTGGAGGCAGGTTCTTGGTTGTTTTTGACCGCTTGGTTTGTGCAATCAATCATCATCCTAATTCTGAGCTACATGCTGCTGCGGATAGGAATCGCCCTTTTGAATCGCGATATGTGGGCGTTCTCAGCCGCACTCTACCTGAACCTTTTGCTTGTCCTCGTATTCCTTACAATCGGCGGTGCCGGAACAATATTCGCGACCGCAGCCATTGTTCCAGTCGTTGTTCTCTTCTTGCCTGATGTGAAAAAGTACTGGTACCCGAGCTTTTACGAGGACACAGTGCCGCGCATCAAGGAGTTGCGCCACGCTCTGTATCTAATTCGCAAGAGTCCCCTTGTGGTTGCAGGCATCGTGATACTGGTCTGCTTTGTTGCAATTGCACTGCTCGCTCCATTCATCACTACCTACGGCCCGGAGCAGAGAATCTGGGCTGATTCCAATCTTCCCCCAGGCTCTCCGAGTTCCGTGGAGGGCATGCCTGATCATATCTGGGGAACCGATGATTCCGGTGGGGACATATACAGTCGGCTTATCTGGGCTGCACAAGTTGACCTAAGGATTTCTCTTTCGGTAGTCATAGTTGCAGTAATGATTGGCACATTCATTGGTGCGGTGGCAGGGTACTACGGTGGCAAGATAGACGAACTCGTCATGCGCGTCACCGACGTGTTTTTCGCCTTTCCAGGTCTAATACTGTGTATGGCCATCGTCATGGCGTTGGGAGAGAAAAGCCTCGACACTATATCCATTGCATTGATGGTGGTTTGGTGGCCTACATATGCTCGTCTTGTGAGAGGTCAGGTTCTTGCAGAGCGAGAGAAGCTCTATGTCGAAGCAGCTCGCTCTATTGGAGCTAGCGATGGTCGGATTCTGCTCTTCCATATTATCCCCAACACGATTCAGCCATTGATTGTCCAGTCCACAATGGACGTGGGTTCGGTCCTTCTGACAGCTGCTGGTCTTGCTTTCATAGGATTCGGTCCTCCTGCTGGAGCTGCAGAATGGGGTCTGATGATTGCGATTGCTCAGCTGTATTTCTCGATGAATCAGTATGCAATTTTCTTCCCTGGGATGGCAATCCTGTTAACAGCATTGGCATCAAACTTGGTGGGTGACGGGTTACGTGATATTCTTGACCCCAAGCTAAGGAGGAGATAGATCAATGGCAACAGAAGAACTTGTGCTGAAGATAACGGGGCTCAAGACCAACTTCTATACCTACGAAGGTGTTGTTCTGGCGTTAGACGGCGTTGAGCTGTTTCTAAGGCGCGGCGACACGATGGGTCTGGTGGGCGAAACGGGCTGCGGGAAATCGGTCACGGCCAGATCAATTCTGAGGCTTGTTGAGCCGCCAGGAAAAATAGAGGAAGGTGAGATCATCTTCTTCGATTCGGATGACCGGTCCGGAAAGATTACACCAATCGATCTTCTCCAACTACACCCGGAAGAAATGCTTCATGTTCGCGGAAAGAGAATTTCCATTGTATTCCAGGATCCGGCAACTTTTCCCAATCCAGTCTTTCGCATCGGCACTCAGATTGCTGAATCCGTCTTGCTTCATCAGGACCTCTCACGTGAAGTGGTTGAGATGAAGATTGGCGAGATGAGGAATTCCCTAACTGGCGATTTGCCCGAGGAACGCCGTAGTCAGGTAGTGGAAAAAATTAGGTACTATGAGCAGCAGCTTGATGAGCCTCCGGAACCTGATGACAAGGACAAGAAGAAAGCCGCACAGATCGTTGCTGAAGAAATGCTGAAGCTTGTGAAAATGCCATCACCTTCTTCAGTGATGATGCAGTACCCCCATGAGCTGTCTGGTGGGATGAGGCAAAGAGCATTGATTGCAATGGCTCTTGTCTGTAATCCGGAGATCTTGATTTGTGACGAGGCCACAACAGCTCTGGATGTGACGGTTCAAGCACAAGTGCTCAATCTGTTAAACGAGCTGAAGAAGGAGATTGGGGCTTCAATAATAATAATAACACACGACATGGGTGTTGTGGCTGAAACCTGCAACTGGGTGAGCGTAATGTATGCAGGGACGACCGTAGAGTCCTGTGCAACCGTTGACCTTTTTGCAAATCCTGTTCACCCATACACTGCAGGCCTTCTGACTGCAGTTCCCAAACTACATGATACGAGGGAACGCTTCCCCCAGATACGGGGAACGGTGCCAAACCTAATTACACCCCCCTCAGGATGCCGATTTCATCCTCGATGTGACTATTGTACTGAGATATGCAAGAAGGAGAAACCCGAGCTCAAAGAGCATCGCCCAGGTCATTGGGTGGCATGTCACAACCCGTTGAGCTGAACAGTGGAGGTTATGGAATGTCTGACGACATATTAGTCAAAACTCGTGGACTCAAAAAGTACTTCCCCCTCACAGGTGGAGTATTCCGAAAGGTCATAGGGAAGGTTCATGCTGTCGATGGCGTAGATTTGGATATCGCAAGAGGGGAGACCCTAGGCGTTGTGGGCGAGTCAGGCTGCGGCAAGACGACATTGGGCAGAACCATACTTCGATTACTCACCCCCACAGATGGCACTATCGAGTTCGACGGGGTCGATATCACGGAGATTAAAGGTAGGGAACTCAGAGAAACTCGTAGGAACATGCAGATTATCTTTCAAGACCCGATGGCTTCTCTGAACCCCCGAGTCACTGTGAAGAACTCTGTAGGCGAACCATTTATTGTAAATAGAATCGCTAGAGGTCCGAGGATGCGAGATCTGGTGTTGGCCCTCTTTCTGAAGGTCGGACTCACGGAAGATCACTTGAATCGATTCCCACACGAGTTCAGCGGCGGCCAGCGTCAGCGAATTTGCATCGCAAGGGCTCTTGCACTGAACCCAAAGTTCATTGTGATGGACGAACCTACATCTAGTACCGATGTGTCAGTGCAAGCACAGACGCTCAATCTGATGAAGGACCTCCAAGATGAGTTCAAACTCACATACATGTTCATTTCACACAATCTTAGTGTTGTGAAGCATATGAGTGATCGCTTGGCGGTAATGTACCTAGGCAAGATTGTAGAGCTCACTCCTGGAGACATCTTCAGGGAAGCGCAGCATCCATACACGTTTGCACTGGTTTCGGCAGTTCCCATTCCTGACCCCAAGTTCGCTGGAAGAGCGCAGCTCCTCAAAGGGGAAGTGCCTAGCCCCATCAATCCTCCACGTGGCTGTCGTTTCCATCCAAGATGCATCTTCTGCAGGGATATCTGTACGCGTGAGGAGCCTGAGCTTAGGGACGTGGGCGATGGCCATCTGGTTGCATGCCATTTTGCTGGGGAGTTGGACTTCGGCGAGAGTGTTCAGCAAGAATACGCTGTTGCCTTGGCGGATATGTAGTTCACGACCCAATCGAGCCATTAATGAACTCTACTCTCAATAATGGAGAGTGGTTAGCCATGAGTTCGGAATTCACCCAACAGGACGAAAACGATAACGAAGATGTGCCTTGGGATGATATCGTATACTATGAAGAGCAACAGGACCAGACCATTTACTTGGAAGCAACCGATTATGTCGCTCTATTCATTGCCGCCCTTCAAACGATTTTCCTGCCTTGTGTTATCTTGATGATAGTATTTGGGGCACTTGCGATTTTCCTCACCCTCATATTCTAGGCTTCAGCAGGTGGTACCGTGAGTAGCAGGAAACACTTCATTCTAGGAGCAATGACCCTTGCGAGTGTGTTGGCTGTCTTGGATATTCTTCTTGCTCTCCTGCTTCTGGCAGCATTTGGCAATGTTTCTGTATTCCACATGGCTTCGAATTTCTTGTTTATGGAGTTTGCAGGGATGCTCATCATTGGGGGCTGTCTTATGGCAAGAGAACCTCTTGAGGATAGTAAACGATATGATGACAATGGCAACCCTGTGATGTCATGGAGAGCTGCTCTTAAGGGAAGAAAGCTCCTAGGCGCTTCATTCTTCGTGCTGGTTATGTGTGGGCTCTTTGTAGTCATAGGGAACTACATTTAGCCGCTTACCATCCTGAATGTCGGACGGTTTCCTATTTTGTATCCTACGCCTTCGCAATGAAGCGATAATGACCTTGGGGATGATGTAGATTAAGAGAACTGACATCGTAATCAGGTAGAAGAAGGCGAGTGGGAACCACAGATCATTTGCTACAAGTGCTGGGTCAAACAGAAGCGTGTTAGAAAACGTGACAACCAGCCATGCAAGCATTGCAGGCAAGTCTTCTCCAAGGGGTGAGATTACTATGAAGGATATGCCTATTAATCCGGAGATGCGAAGCCATCTCCCAATGGATCTGACCGCTAGGCTCACGTAGACATAATCCCCTTGATTCAGTTGCGAGAATTCCTGCTCGCTAACTTTGGCAAGAAGCAGCTCTGATATCTTCGCTTCTCCTGGACCCATGATTACAAGCGCTCCGACTAGGAACACAATCGCTGCAGGCCCGAATGCAATGAGCGACGCCATAAAGAATACTACCACAATCAATAACGAAAGAGATACTACAATGCCAATCCCCATTACGGCAAACAAGGTCTTGCCCATCAGGAGCTCCTGAAGATATCTTCCGAGTCTGCCATGAGGGGTCCTGATTACATTCTCGGTGACCCAAGCGTGGGAGAAACAGTCTGTGTACTCGGTCTTCCCTGACAGGTCCACTTCCGAGGTGTCAAAAAAGCCTTCCATTCTCTCTTGAAGACGAATATGGCCTGCGGTTCGGTGATAACGCCGGAGTGTCGCAGCGACGATGATGACCCCAGTGAAAAACAAGGTGAGGATAAGTTCCATATCATTCAACCGCATTCATAGTTAGATGCTTGGCATAATTCCCTCAATTGAAACAAGCGTTAGAATTGTTTGTGTTCATTTACAGGTGACCGCCTTGTACAAAGTGTTCAGCCAGATGTGATGTGACAGCAGATCATCGCGTGCTTCAGTACCTGAGCCTGGTCCACCTATGAAGATTCTGACTTCCCCTCGGAGTTGTGACTCTCGTCTGTTGCCAACACGTAGCCTGACATTGCTTCCGTCTGTCCTAAGTAACAATCCATGTTCAAAATACGCTCTTGGGCTTTCACAGAAAGTGTAGTCGAGCTCCTTCTGAGGTCGCGGATATATATCAGCGTCAAGGTGGCCAATCGATACACTCACAGCAACTGGCAGACTTTCATAGTGCGGAACAGGTTTCGTTTGCCCCGGAAACTCGGGGGCAACTGCTCGCCACCTGGAATATTCAGTCTGCGTGATGCGGCCCTCAACGATGCCGCTGAAGTCACCCCCGTTTCCACTGATTACAAGCAAGGAGTTCTTCGGGTCCATCCGGACCTTGCCATCAGACGGCCCAAGTCTCGTAACGCCCCAAGGGTTACTTGGGGACTCCGCTTTCTCCTCCCAAAGGAACCAGGGAATTGTGGTCATTGGAAGCATTCTTTCGGGGTTCTTCTCCTTTTTCTCCATCAACTTCCAAGTGTCATCATTAATGACAAACAGTGACATACTCACGCCTGGTTTACGGGGATGGAAACGCTCGATGATGTCAGGAAGTGAGTCCCCCCCTGCTAAAAGCTCCTGTACTAGCTGAACGAGTTGACTGTGTTGTAGCTTTGTCTTCCCACTATCATCCATATCGATGCGTTGCTCAGGCGTCAGAGGGACCTCGATCATTTGCTTTCTCTCAAAGGATTCGATAGCCTCACGAGTAAAATCACAATGGGTTGACACAAGAGTGACTTTGGATGGACTGGGATAGGCTTTTCGGTCCGTGCCATCGCGACTGAGCAAATAGCTTGAAAAAGACACAGCAGTTCGTGACGCCGAGCTAATCTTGAAGAAGTGTACTGTGCAGGAGCTCTCTTCCGAGAACCTCGATGATTGGGTTAGGGTTTACAATCAAGGTCATCAGAGGTATAAGGGGTTTGTGCCATTCACTGAGGGTGATTTGACACATATGCTTCGCAACAAGACCATAGACGGCGCATCGATGTACTTGGCACTGGAGGGAGTAAGGCCCGCCGCAACAGGTTGTCTCTGTTTTCCATCTCGGTCAGACACGGCGATTCTTACAGACTTCAGCATTGTCCCAGGGTTGAATCTTGCTGCAAGTGCACTAATCGAGCACTGCTTGAAGCTTTCCAGAGAGAAGCACGCCCGTGCGCTTGTGAACTGGGTCCCTGAGGTAGCAGTTGCAGCTTCGGATGCCCTTGGTGACTTCACATTCGAGCCTTATCAAGTTCATCTCATTATGAGAAATGTTCTGTTACTAAAGCCGGAGCACACACCAGTGACTGGTATCACTGTCAAAGAAATGACTTCTTGTGAGAAGAATCCCGCAATCCCTGAGTTGCGCCAGCTTCTTCGCGAATGTCTTGACCTTCGAGAGATCCGTGATGTCAAGGCAAAGCATTGGCTACCACGTGTCATAGCGGTTGACGACGCCACCCCCAATCTTACGCTTATTGGTTTCGTATCGAAATCGAACAGGCGTGAAGCATGGATGCAGCTCATGGATTCGGAAGGTGCTGGCTTCCCGGACATTCCTCCATCGGAGGGCTTAATCCAGGAAGTGCTTGCTGTCTTGTTCAAGAAAGGAGTTCGCGATGTCAAGACGGAGATCCGATCGGAATTTCGCGTGAAGTCGCCTTTCATGTCAGCGGACTTTGAGGTCATGGAAACGGTTTACGAACTAATTCTTCCTCTTTCACATGCATAGCATACGGTTTCGCGCCTTAGATTTTACGCGAAGAAATACTGGGCAAGATTATAATACTAGGGTAATACGTCGTCGAGCTCGTCTTTTGCCGGGAGGATAAGACACACGAGCCGCGAGGACACACCAGACAAACGCGGACATTCATCCGAGAATCGGATTGGTAACAGGAAACCCCTTTCGTGGGCGTCCGAGTTGGGCGCTCACCCCTTATTCTTCTTCTATGTCACCCCAGCGATGACAACGAATCCAATGGTCGGTTTCAACTTCACGGTACTCTGGTATTTCCTCCTTGCAGATATCGATGGCAAATCTGCACCTTGGATGAAATGGACAGCCCTCCGGGAGGTTGGTAGGATCGGGCGGGTCTCCAGGAATCCCTCGCAGAGTAGGACGTTCGCCCCCAGCAGCCATTCTCATCATGGCGATTGTAGGGAAGCTTGACATGAGTCCCATGGTGTAGGGGTGACCCGGTTTGTGGAACATCTGGACTGCAGGACCTAGCTCCATGAACTTCCCTGCGTACATCACCGCCACTCTGTCAGACAGTTCTGCGACAACCCCTGCATCATGACTTATCAGAAGCAACGAAACATCAAACTCGTCACGAACCATTCGGAGTACATCTAGAATCTGTCGCTGGATTGTCACGTCGAGAGCGGATGTTGGCTCATCTGCTATGACGAAACATGGTCCAGCTATGAGAGACATTGCAATGAGTATGCGCTGCGCTTCTCCTCCGCTGAAACAACTTGGGTCCATTACAAAACGAGTACCAGAGTCAGCAAGCTTTACCAGATCAAGAAACTCGAGGACCTTCCTCTTCAACTGTATGAGTTTGAGATTACTTTCATGGACCTCCACGGGTTCTCCGGTTTGCATTCCGACGCTGAATTGAGGGTTCAGTGCATGGGCAAGCCCTTGGGGCATCATTGATATCTGGGAACCTCGAAGCTTCGTGAACTCCTCTTCAGGCAGCCCCGTCAGCTCGATGCCCTTGAAGTATACATGTCCACGAACCCCCGGCCGTTCTTCCTCCTCATGGACGCGTTTGTTGAACTGTTTACGTAGTCCGGGAATGTTTGAGCTCCCTGCTGCATACCGTGCAATTCTCTCGAAAAGGCCCATTATTGCCAAGGCCATGCTACTCTTGCCGCATCCTGATTCACCGAGCAACCCGACGCACTCTCCCTTTCTAATTTCAAAGGTTACATCATCCACTGCTTTGACGATTCCTCTTTTCGAGGTATGGTATGCCTTTAGATTTTCAACAACGAGTAATGCGTCACCTTCGGGCATGGCAATCACGAGGGCCGAACAATCCTTCCCAGTATTAAACCGTCGGTTTCACGTAACGCTATGAAAAGAAAAAGAGAGCAGGGAATGGATTCGTAGTGTTATTGCGATGATCGAACCGGAACCGGGCAATTCCTGATGCTTTGTATGCGCAGCCATCCAAGATGAACTAATAAGATTCGGCACCAGATGATTGCATCCTTCATCTCTCGTGGAGGATTGAATAAGCAATGCCGGTTTTCGAGTCCAGTGGTTTGGTGCGGGACATCATCCTAGTGCTACATTTCGGCGTTATTTTTTACACGGTCCTCTTCGCCGCAGTGTTAATGGGAGATGGGCGCGGGACCCGAAACGGGCTTTACTCGATATTCGGTTTGCATGGGGAATCTTCCTTTTGGGTATGTGCTTGAATACAATCGCGTTCGCAATTGGGGATTTCTATTTCAATATAGCCCCATTTCACTTACTCTGGATAAAAGCTGGTTACATTGCAATGATACTGGCATTAGTTGCATTTTACTTTGCCATGGAACGAGTGCTGCCCTATCCCACTCATCACGCTTTCTCGATATCTGGAATCATAACTGCCGCTCTAATCATCGTGTCGCCAAGTCACCTCATGGTGTATCTTGCTCTGGCAATGACCTTGGTTACTCTCTTTGGTCTCATTCTGTTCTTCATTCATTCAAGGAGGGGTACAACTGGCGAGGTGAGAAGAGACATAAATCGCATGACTATTGGCTTTCTTGTAGCCATTATTGGGTTCATGGGGCGAGCTGACTTCTTTTACTACAACATTGGCGAATTCGTCTATCTAGCTGGGGCCGCGTTGCTTGTTACTGGGTTAGCAGTCTTCGGGTATGTGATGATTGGTTCTCCGGCCATGGCGGAACTTGACTGGAGGACGCATCTAACTAGGCTCTATGTCATAAACAAGGGTGGTGTCCTTATTTACTATCATCACTTTGTGGATGTCCAATTTAAAGCTCAAGAGCTCACGGCCGCCGGGATTTCAGGGATACAATCACTCATGCAAGAAACAATGCAAAGCGATGCGGGACTGAACCATCTGTCGATCGGAAACTACGAAATCCTATTTGCTTATAGCGATTATTCAACTTGCATCCTTCTCTGCACGAAACCTTACCGAGTACTACTCGACAAAGTGATCGAGTTTTCCAATCGATTCCAAAATTTGTTTGGCCCGGAACTTCGCAGCTTTGGAGGCGACATTACGCCCTTCAAATCAGCATTAGAAATAGTCGATGCTCTATTTCTAGAATGATATGACATCCATCGTGCCGTCAGAACTTCGGTAGTTCTTCGTACCTATGACAGAAAATCCAATGGCTTGGCTCTACTTCCCTGTATTCGGGGATTTGCTCTCTGCAGATGTCCTGAGCGTAATCACAACGTGGGCTAAACGGGCAACCTGGGGGCAGGTTCGTCATGTCCGGGGGTTTGCCGGGTATGCCTCGGATGCGAAACCCCTTCTCCCGTATCTTCCTGATGGTTTCCATCGAAGGATTGCTCATTATCAAGGCCCTAGTGAATGGGTGTCCGGGACTCATGAGCACAGTCTTGACGTCACCAAACTCCATTATTCTTCCCGCTGACATCACCGCTACACTATCGCAGGTTTGTGCAATCACACCTTGGTCGTTGCTTATGATCAAGAAGGCAATCTTCAGTTTATCGCGAACGAGCATGATTGCATCCAAGACTCTGCGTTGCACTCCAACATCAACTGCTGTGGTTGGCTCGTCTGCAATCATCAGCACTGGGTTTGTAATGATTGCCATCGCTATGAGGATTCTTTGGTCCTCTCCCATGCTGAATTGGCTTGGTTTCAGATTCTTTCTGATGTCGGGGTCTGCCAATTCAACCAGGTCCAGCGCTTCCAAGACTAGTCTCGCTACTTCATGCTCCCACAAGATGGAGTCTTCATCATGAGTCCAGACCGCCTCGGCGATTTGAAGCGAAATCTTGCTGTATGGATTGAGCGACATTGCTGTTCCTTGAGGCACATATGTAATCTCGTTTCCCCGAATCTTGCGGTACTCCTTCTCATCAAGCGCAACTAGGTCATTGCCTCTGTACCATATGTGACCCTCAACTCCAGGCAACTCAATGTCCATCTCCGCCGATGCAAGGCCCTTCTTCTTGGCCTTATCTCTCAATGCCCAGAGTTGCTGGTTCTCTTTGTCCCCTGAGGTACTAGCATAATATCGTGACATTCTGTCAAAGATGCCAAGAATTGAGAGTGCGACAGATGTCTTTCCAGAGCCTGACTCACCAAAAAGCCCAACAGCCTCTCCCTCCTTAATCTCAAATGTAACATCGTTGACAGCTCTCACAAGGCCTCTCTTCGACGTGAAGAATGCGCGAAGGTTTTCAACTCTCAGAATGGATTTATCCTTGCTGTCGGACATAGGTGAAGGACTAACCATCTTCCCACAAATAGTCTGCGGCTAAGGCATAAGGTCATGACAAGAAGATGATTATAGTGGCTCATACCTTGTGTGCTTAGCGATGGGACGGATACAAGTACGGTACACAACAGCTAACGGACGTAAGGAAACTGAGGAGTTTGGCACAAGTGACCACGTCCTTAAACTAAGCTTCAGAAATATCGCTGCAATTGATCTCTCTCCGTTAGGCCTGTGCAGCGATTTGAAACTGCTTGACCTATCGAACAACGAGCTTGAGTGTCTTGATGTATCTCCATTGAAGCATTGCTTTAACTTGCAGTTTATTCGGTGTCAACAGAACCGCCTGGAAGATATAGATCTGTCACCCCTTAGTCAGTGTGTCCGTCTTGAACTGCTGAATTTCTCAGGGAATTTGTTACAATGCGTTGCATTTCCAGACCTTGGGCATGACTGTAATCTCAAAGAGATATTTCTCTCGAATAACCAACTCGAAGGTATTGACCTCTCACAGTTGAGTCAATGCTCGCGGCTGAAGTGGCTCAAGATCGCGCATAACCGTCTACCGAATATTGATCTCTCAGCGCTCAGTAACTGTTCCTCTCTGGAGGAGCTTGACCTAAGCGCGAATAGACTTGAAGAATTGAATGTTGAACCTCTTGGCCTGTGCCCGGCTCTCCGCGAATTGTGGCTTCATGACAACGGGATGCAGAGTCTTGACGTGTCAGCGCTGTTCGAATGTCCTCAGCTGGCAACACTTCAAACCGAAGCACCAACATCGCAATTTGCACTAACTCTGAGAGCAGATGAGCAGCTAAGTAGCAGGACACGCATCCCACCTGCTTTGGAAGACCTTCGAAGCCGAATTCATTGGGTCTAGGATTGCTTTCCAACTGTATCCGTTTCAATAGCTCTTTGAGGTAGATTGCATACTCCAGACTCTGCTTGAAGAATAGGTGAGAAGAAGGTGCTTCTTGCCTGGCGAAGAGATGGCCGTCACTGGCATCAACCAGAATGGTTAATATCCGCTAAGTTTCGGTACACTGCTAACCGAGCGATTTCTACATGAGACCTCTGAACAACACCTCTCTGCCAGTCTACGTCGCCTATGCCCTTCACTCACTTGGGTTGGCGATATCATGGCAGTTTGTCACGCATTTCATCAAGTGGGAGCTTGATGTGCCATCAGAGTTCCTTCTTACTGTGGCTCTCGCCCTTCCCGCACTTGTCACAATGCTTTCTGTTAATGTCTGGGGCGCGTTGTCAGACAGGATCAACAAAAGGCGGCCCTTCATGGTGCTTGGTTTCTTCAGCTATGCGACAACCTTCATGTTCACATCTTTTGTTTCTAGTTACGCGCAATACCTGATTGTGGTTTCTATTGGAGCTGCCTTCTCGTCGGCAGCATTGCCAATGGGACAAGCGTATCTCACGGACAGGACATCAAAAAAGGGGGAAACTCTTGGCTACTTCTTGATGGCCCAGTCCGCAGGCTGGTTCTTTGGAGCCCTATTCAGTGGGCTTATTTACACTCCGGAAATGATGTTCATCCTCTACAGGGTAGCCGCTCTACTTAGTGGCGGAGCTGCAATTAGTAGCATCTTCTTTGTCAAGGAGCAGCCTTTGGAACGCCTGAAAGATGAATCTCATACAGGATTCTTAGCCCTGCTGAAACGCCGCGGCATGATTATTTTGGTTATAGCAGCTGCAGTCAGCGCCCTTGGAATGCACTCAATCGCTGGACTCATGGCAATTATGATCACGGATGAGCTTGGAGGCCCGTTCGCATACGTGGGATATGCCAATGCTGCAGCAACCCTGATAGCGGTCCTGATTACGGGCTACGTTGGAAAAATCGTTGACAAACGCGGCCCAGTACAGGTGCTTGTGGTTGCCTATTTCTCCTACATACTGTTCGCAATTGGTTTCGCTATGGCAACAAGTCCGGAAATTGCTTTAATTCTGTGGGCACTGCCAATCTATCCATTGTCTTCAACCGCCGCATTTGCCTTGGGAGCGCGGATTTCCGGAGAGCGTGAGCGTGGTCGCGCGATGTCGCTGGTAAATGGTGCGCAGAATCTCGGCATGGTGCTTGGCCCTCTCATCGGGGGATTCTTTGCCGAACTGATGAATCGGGTTCAACCGGTTTCGTGGGCCAACGTGGCTTTCAATTTTCTCGCTCTCTTCTTGGCACTAGGCCTAGTGCGTCGATTAGGGTGGAGAACTGAAAGAATCAGCCAGACTGACCAACACTTTGAAATAACGGAGCAGCCTCCTGCAAGCATATGACTGGTGATTGCACAATCGGAGCCAAGATTGTTGGTGACAGATACCTCCTTTTCAAGAATCGAGACCTTGTCTATGAAGATTACAAAGACCAATGCATCTTTGAGGATGACATCTTCGCGGTGATTGGCATTAAGATTGGTGCGGGTATTGACATGGGCGCGTCTATTGGTGTCAACCGATGGGGTCTTGCTGCCTGCAACTCAACCGTTCTAATTAATTCTGAAGAAGCGTATGACGTTCTCATGGAGCGCTTGCTACGAAGAGCCAAGACCCTCGATGAGGCCTATGACATCGTGGTGAAATCCCTCGACAGTGGGGAAAGATATCAGTGGGGGAATTTTGTAATTGCGACGCCCGATGAGGTTGGAGCAATTGAAATCGGCGATGGCGTGTATGAAATCGAGCGTGGCTCAGATTCGATTGCTCGTACGAATCATCATCTCGTCCTCTCAACAAGGGACGCCCTGCTCAGAGCATCGCCTGAGGAGCGCGAAGCTGGAGGGCCTCTCAGCGCGAGTCAGAACAGAAGGCAGATTGCAGCAAGGATGCTTGAATCCGCAAGGTCCACCCAAGATATAATCGAGATACTCAGTACACACGCCAAGGGAAAGGGCTATGATTCGATATGTCGGCACAGAACTGGCGTGCGGGGTGAAGACCCGTGGTTGGGTGAAACCTCCTATAGCTATATCATTGAGGTCGAAACGAAGCCGCTTGACTTCCGCATTCATGTTGCACCTGGGAACCCTTGCAGTACTACGTACCACGAGGTGCAACTAGACTTCAAAACTTCCAGTGAAGCAAAAGGACAACTAATTCGCGATTTTCCATGAACACGTGGAACAGCTGGTGATCTGATGGACCTCACACGACTTCAACAAGCACTGCAAGGAGTTGCCATAACGACAGCCACTCCTTTTTCTAAAGACCTCCGCTCAGTAGATCTAGATGCATTGACTGGAAACATGAAGTATCTATTGAGGGCGGACGGGAAGTTACTTGTTCCCTGTGGCAACACCGGAGAGTTCTACGCACTTATGTTCGATGAATGGAAGCAGGTGTTGAGAACTACCCTTGATGTTGTTGCTGACAAGATGATAGTGACTGTGGGCATCGGTCACTCCATTGGCACTGCCCTCGAAATGATCCGGTACGCTGAGACTGAAGGGGCAGATGGAGTAATGGTGATGTACCCTCGGCATGTATTCAGCTCTGAGGAAGGCGTCCTGAACTACTATCGAAGAATCATAGATGCGGCAAAGGAAGTTGGCGTAGTCCTGTACAAGAAGGGTCCGCTCTTGACGGATGAAGTCTTGAGTAAGTTACTAGAGAGCGGCAAAGTCGCAGGCGTGAAGTATGCTTACGGCCGAATAGTCAACTTCGCCAGGACGGTATACACACTTGGAGAAGATGTGATTTGGTCTTGCGGCGTCGCAGAGAGGTTCGCTCCATTCTATTGGCTCGCAGGCGCAAGAGGCCTCACGACTGGTCTTGGCAACTTTGCACCAAAGGTTTCACTTGGGATGTTCGATGCTCTGGTCAGGAGTGATTGGACTGAAGCAATGCGTATTCACAAGATGATAACTCCTCTTGAGGACTTGCGTGAGGGGCGAGGTAGTGCAAATAATGTTCCTGTGGTAAAGGCTGTGATGGACTCCTTGGGATTAGCTGGAGGAAACTGCCGACCTCCCATTCACAAGCTAACTGAGGCCGAAAGGCAGGCAGCGATTGATGCAGTTTCGGGATGGGGTCTCTAGACCAAGCACTTACTCCAGAAGTATCTTCTTGCCATTGATGAAGACCTGCAAAACTTCACTGTAGAAGTCGAATGGGTCACCAGACCAAATCACTAAATCTGCATCTTTGCCCGGTTCAAGAGAGCCCACTCGGTCTTCAATCGCAAGGATCTCAGCAGGATTCAGAGTGACACACTTCAAGGCGTCTTCACGGCTCATGCCATGCTTAATCGCATACATTGGCAGGAGGGGGAAATAGTTCATTGGCGTGAGCGAGTCTGTCTGAAGCGCTACCTTCACACCAGCCTTGTTGAGAATGACTGCTGTCTTGAAGCCACGCTCTTTTACTTCCGGTTTGGTGACCCAGAGCATGGTAGGCCCAATAACTGCTGGGACTCCCTTCCTGGCTATGTACTTGGCAATCTTGTGGCCTTCTGTGCAGTGGATGATAACGAGCCTTAGGTTGAACTCTTCTGCGATTCTAATGATGGTAGCTATGTCATCAGCCCGATGAGAATGTGCATGAAGTGGTATCTGTCTCTTGAGAACCTTGGCGATGGTTTCTAGACCCAAGTCTCTCTTGGGCGGCTTAGGTATCGCTTCACCTTTCTCCTTCGCCTCTCTGGCTTTCGCACCGAAGGCTTTCCACTCGTCCAAGTAATTCTGACCATTTGTGAGTGTCTTTCTCAGAAGTGCGGCAACACCCATCCGAGTCGAAGGCATTCTCTTGTTGTCTACTCCATGTACTCTTTTTGGGTTCTCTCCAAGTGCGATCTTGAGCGCAGATGGAGACATCACAATCATCTCATCAACGACATTGCCGCCCATTGGCTTGATAACAAAAGCCTCACCAGATACCACGTTCCCTGACCCGGGACCGGTATTGATGCAGGTCACGCCTCCTCTTGTTATCTCCTTGAGTGACGCTTCGAACGGGTTGAAGCCGTCCATACCGCGCATCTCAGGAGTGATTGGAGTTGTCATCTCATTCCCGTCCATTCCAGCCCACCCAATCGAACCGTCGAACAATCCGTGGTGACAATGCGCGTCAATGAAGCCTGGCAATACATACTGTCCCTTGGCATTAATCTTCTTGGCCTTGGTGGGTATAGTTATCGATTTGCCAACCTTGACGATTTTGCCCTTGTCAAACAGAACAATGCCATTCTTTATCACGCCCTGTACGGGGCACATTATCGTTGCATTTGTAATCGCAATCATGCTCGCTCATCCACTTGCAGGTACATCATGGTGTTGAGAAAAGTCTTCTCGTTTGTGAGGGGCATCTGCTACTTGCTTGGTGCGGCCTTCCAGTCAAGAATATGTGCCATCCAACCAGCAGTTCGTGCCATGGCAAACAGTGAGGTGTTGAGTTCTGCGGGTATGCCCAAAGTTGTGTAAACAGCAGCATTGTAGAGATCCACGTTTGGATGCAGTGTCAACCCCTTTCGTTCACGCGCAAGCAATGGTCCCACGCTCGCCACTTCCTCCACGAGTTTGTAGAGTTGGTCATGCCTTGTTCCTAAGGCACGTCTCTTGAGGATGTTTCTTAGGATCACTGCTCTTGGATCAATTGTGCGATAAATCCTATGTCCGATCCCAAATATCCTCTGTCCTGAGTCCAGCCTCTTTGCCAGCTTGGCTCTAACCATGGTCGGATCAGCGATATCCTCTATCATCTTCATGGCTCTTAGGCCGGCTCCATGATGAAGAGGGTTTCCGTGAATTAACAATGCGGAACCTAGAGCTTCAGAGAGGGAAACCCCAGCTTTGACCCCACGTTCCAGCGCAGAGAGCGAGGGATTATCGGGGTCGTCCATGTGAAGAATGACCGTGGTTTCAAGGTCCTTAAGGTCTCGAGTCGATGGAAGTGATCCTGTTAGCGTCCAGATGAAGTTGGCCACATGGTTCAGATCCGTTCTTGGTTCGATGAGTTTGAGTTTCTCACACTCCCGCCAAGAGTTCGCAATCACAATGGGGGTGAGAGCAACCATTGTGAGCAGAGTTTCAAATTGATCTAGGCGAAGCTCCGTTCTAATCATATTAAGACTCTCACTCAGCCAAATCAGAGCAGACATGCAGTCGCCTTTTTGTACGGAACCCAAACTTAGAGTTTCAATAGCTGATTCTCGCAGGCGTATTATCGAGGACACAAAATCATCATGCTGTTCCGCGGAAGGACGGCTGCTGTGAACCAACAGATAGAGAATGGACTCGAAATCATAATCCAGAGCCAAGTCGGCTACATTTAGTCCCCTGAATAAGCTGTCCTTCCTCGGGGTCAATTCTACTTATGGGTTGCAAGAAACTCTTCCAGTTCGACCCCGCCCAATCAAGCTGATAAGGCTAGCTATTATGGGTCACTTGCAAACTGATTCGGGGTGAACAGTTAAGTTATGTAGTGAAGCAATGAGCATCGATGCTTGAAGTGGAGGGATGAATACCTGTGGTACGACCCGGTCCAGGCTGTGCTGTTTGGGAGATCACACTGAAGTGCAATCTGAATTGCATGCATTGCGGCTCCGCAGCTGGAAAAGCACGAAGCGATGAGCTTACCACAGATGAAGCACTGCAACTATGTGATGACCTGAAAGGCATCGGTTGTCAGGGCGTCGCTATGATGGGTGGCGAGCCACTACTTAGAAAAGATTGGCCATCTATCGCAGAGCGAGTACGCGAAGTAGGCATGGACCTGTCGATTATCACTAACGGGTACAAAATCACTGAGAGCAAATTTCAGCGAATCTTCGATGTCAACCCCGAGTTGGTTACAGTAAGTATTGATGGCGGGCACGCCGCTATTCATGATACGATACGCGGAGTTCCGGGCTCCTTCAAACAGGTAGTAGCAACTCTTCGCCGACTCGTGAAATCTGGCTTGCCAACTGGTGTCATCACCACTGTCCACAAGATGAACCTAGGCGAGCTTCCCACTATCCGAAAATTCTTGCTGGGCACGGGCGTAGCGTGGCAGATACAGATGGCCACGCCCTACGGGCGTCTTACATATGATCATGTTCTCTCAAAGGAAGAATACTATTCACTGGCTCTATTCATTGCTGCCACCCGGAAGAGGTACTCCAAGAAGGAGCTCATGATTGCAGGTGCACATGACATGGGCTACTTCTCACGGGTTCTCCCCCCCTTGCAAGTGTATCCGTGGCAAGGCTGTCAAGCTGGCATCTCAACACTTGGGATTGAGAGCAATGGAAACATCCTTGGGTGTCTTGCATTGCCTCCGGAGTACGTGGAGGGCAACATTCGCGAACGGCCTCTGAAAGAGATCTGGAACGATGACGCTTTTTCCTCGTACACTCGCAGAGTTCGGCGGACTGACTTGGGCAGCGAGTGCGCCAGCTGTACATACAGTAAGATATGCAAGGGTGGCTGTTCTGCCGTTTCTCATTCGATGGCAGGTGGACTTCATCGAGATCCATATTGCCTTCGTCTTATTGAAGAGGGACTCAAGAAAAGCAACAGTTGACATCTTGGGAAAAACATTTCTTCTAAGGACTACTCTATTACATCATGTCATTGATGGATATGATTCCAGTTGGGATTGAACTACTCCGACTTAGTGGGCGAGACGGCGTGTACGCTATTCTATCACGGGTGTTCAAAGCTCAACCGACACCTCTGGCATATAGAAGAAGAATCAGGCCGCTCGGCGCTAGCGTAGGATTGTCAGAGGCTGAGGTTGACGAGGTTATTAGCGGGAGTTCTAATGTTACGGTCCTTCCATCTTGGTTGAAGTGGGGTCTTGTTGCTTTCATAGTCGTTGTGTTGATTCTTAGTGCCATCGCGGTGACCGGGTCGTACGTGCCCTGGTATACGAATCCGACCTACGTTCCAGGTACCGACTATGCAAGCATCAGGCCTAAGGATTTCTTGTAGGAATGGCCTATTGAGTTCGTGCATATACCTAAAGATCAAGTGGCATTACGCTATTCAATGAATTATCTCATCCCTTT
This sequence comes from Candidatus Thorarchaeota archaeon, assembly GCA_019057475.1. GTDB lineage: Archaea > Asgardarchaeota > Thorarchaeia > Thorarchaeales > Thorarchaeaceae > WTCK01. Next base: position 68,071 of record DXJO01000004.1, read on the forward strand.
GCGTTGCGTAAGTTTCTTATTGGAGTTAGTCTAATGTTCATACATGCTTCTAGATAAACCTCCCACCGTCGGACTTGACATCCTCCGTACCCGGGGCGGAGAGCGTCTTTACCGATTGATTCTTCGAATTGCGGGGATTCCAACAGTCAGGGCAATGCCCTCGAAGGAATTAGTGCGTCTTGGAGCCAAGGTCGGGCTTGAAGCGTCGGAGGTTGAACAGGTTGCAGAGAGCAGACCTGATGTAAATGTGCTTCCCGATTGGTTGAAGGCAATTCTAGCCCTCATTGTGATTGTTGGCTCGTACTATCTGGGGCGAAGAATGACCTATCTCCCCGGGACGTTGTATGGAGCCATAGGTCCACGGGACTTCTTGTAGGAATGGTCCAGAGGGTTCATCTGAATAACTTGGAAACTGGCTTGCATTACGCGTATCAATAGCTTTTATGCTTCGGAGCCCTACCGTCTTCTCATGACTTGGAGGGAATCCATTCTCTATGAACTGAACGCAACTCGCTTTCGACGGCTAGGCGGGCTTGGAGGGCTCAAAGATTGGGTGTGCGGTTTCTTAGCAACTTCAGTTCTTGATACAGAGAAAGCCGAGCAGTTAGGCGCTCAAGCTGGTCTGACTTCCGACGAGGTTGGAGCTGTTATGGACGCTCGAATGAGCAGAAAAGAGAGCATCCTGTTCAAGCTGACGGTAGTAGTTTTTACGCTCATAATTGTGGGAGCAGTTATTATGGCAGACCCATTAGGTGTTTTTGGCCAATACCCCGCCACCAACACCACGTACGTGCCGGGTACGCGCTATGGCAGCATCAGCCCGAAGGACTTCCAGTGGGGATTCGCACATTAACACTTGTCGATTATTCAGGGCCAGTCGCTCTACGCCAACCGATAATCTTAACGGCTTTGACCCCATACTATACAACTATGAATTGGATGGAACTCTGTCTGTATCAACTGGATGTGGTTTCTATCCGAGGGAGCCGCCGCTTCCTTGGGCCTATGGAATGGCTTCGCAGTTTCTTGACAAAACCAGTCCTTGGGTCAGAGAAGATCGAGCTGCTCGGTGCTCAAGCAGGTCTCGAACCCAATGAGGCTCGAGACGCAGTAAGCATGCCCGCAAGCAAGGGTGAGAGCATAGTGTTCAAGCTGGTTGTGGGGATTGTGCTTTTCTCAATCTTGATTTCGATTGTGATTATGAGCCCAATAGGCGCCTACATCAATCAGGAGCTCTTCAACACAACTTACCTGCCAGGGACACTCTATGGAAGCATCAGTCCGAAAGACTTCAGGTAAGCACGATGCGAATCCACGTGGGCTGCGGCCCGGTCTACAAGAAGGGCTACGTCAACATTGACGTCTTTGATCCTACTGTTGCAGATCGTATCATGTCTGCATATCATCTGGAATTTCCCGATGACTCAGCAAGTCTTGTGGAGTGTATGCACACTCTCGAACACCTGGGTGCAGCGAAGAGCATCTATGCATTGGCTGAATTCTTTCGCGTATTGAAACCTGGGGGTGTCTTACTTCTGGAAATCCCAGACATAGAAGCAACCTTTGCAAACTTTCTCAAGCACGGGGAAAAACAAAGGAAGCTCCTAATGAACTGGATCTACGGCTTAGATTCGCCAGGGATGGGCCATCGCTACTGCTTCCCCCGGGAACTGCTCAGTCGCATGTTGAAAGAGTCTGGGTTCAAAGATATCCTGTTGAAGCGGCTCGCGACCAAATCTATCCAACCATCATTGCGGGTCAAGTGCAGGAAACCTGAATCGTATATTGCCCATCAGATTATTTCACGTGTACGACGTTCTCTGGTAGACAATGGCCTAGTTGATCTTGATGACCAAGTCAGTGCACTTGACCGCGAAACTCTCATCCAATCTCTTGCTTCACTGACACATCAGCTGTGTGCCAAATGGGATGAACTGGCGCTAAGGCAGATGACCATAGAATCAGCGGTGCAGAATCCGCGAATGGGGTTGGCTTTCATCGAGCAACTTGAGAGCCAGGTTTCTGAGTCGGCTTCTCGGGTGAAGAGGTATGGGCGGATTCTCGAAACACTGGGGTCTCTTGACTTCCCTGCAGTTTTGTTGCATCTACTTATGCAGGTTCCTCCACAGGTAGGAACTCAGAACCAGACGTACCTGACTGTCCGAAATATGGGGGTTGCCACTGTCAAGAAGCTTCTTGCAGGAAAGGAAGAACAGGCAGTCTCGAAGGAGCTGCGACGAACACGTGCGGCGTTGTCTGGCGATAAAATTCTGAGCCACTTCTCTGAAGAAGGAGTGAAGCGCCTTGCAGAGCAGAGTTTCGCTCACGGTGCAAAAGCTTTTGCTAATCATGAACTAACTGAGGCCGTTCGATTGTTCGAAGAGGCGTTCAGTCTTAATCGTGATGATCTTCTTATTACATGGAACCTAGCGCGTCTGAAGGCGATCGAAGGAAAAGGAGATACGTCAAAGAAGTACTATGAAATGACTTCCTTGCTTGCCCAACGCTACAAGCAACCCTTCCGTCGAAGGATGCTCGAGCGGCTTCGCTCTGAAATCAGTCTTGCATCCGAGGGCCAGATGGATGGCCTAGCAGCACCAGTCTACCAGGCCTTCTAGCAACACAATATGTCGACTGACTATCTACAGCTTCTTTGCTATTAACGCTGCCAAATCAGCTAGGCGATGTGCGTAGCCTGCCTCATTGTCATACCAGCCAAGAACCTTTACCATATTCCCCTGAGTCATCGTCGCAAGGGAGTCAAAAGAGCAGGAATCTGTATCGTTAATGAAGTCGGATGAAACAAGCGGCTCGTCAACGTACCCTAGATACGGAGCCATATCTCCCTTCTCGGAGGCTTTCTTGAATGCCGCATTGACAACGTCTACAGTTACTTCCTTGTCAACCTCAGCAACCAAGTCGACCAACGAAACGTCCATCAATGGAACTCTGATTGCCATGCCGTTCAACCGGCCGACCATTTTTGGATAGACCAGACCGATAGCTTTGGCAGCTCCGGTGGTCGTGGGGATCATGTTCCATGCTCCAGCTCTGGCCCTTCTGAGGTCCTTATGCCACATGTCTAACATCCGTTGATCGTTTGTCACGGCGTGAATTGTGGTCATCAAGCCTGTTTCAAGTCCGAAGTTCTGGTCCAGAACCTTGACCAGTGGAGCAAGGCAGTTTGTGGTGCAGGAGGCGTTGGAGATAACGTGATGCTTTGAGGAGTCATAATCGCCATCATTAACGCCAAGCACGACGGTGAACATCTCGCCACTGCCGGGGGCACTTATCACGACCTTCTTGGCTCCTGCAGTGAGATGTTTCTCTGCGTCTTCCCGTTTTCTGAAAAAGCCGGTACACTCCATCACGATGTCAATGCCCATCTCCTTCCATGGAAGCTTAGCAGGATCCCTCTCGGAAAGAATCTTGACCTCTTTGCCGTTGACAGTTATGCTTCCCTTCTCATACTCAACAGTACCGTCGAATCTGCCCATGACGGTATCGTACTTGAGGAGGTGGGCATTGGTGTGTTCGTCAGTGAGGTCATTTGCTGCTACGACTTCAAACTCTTTACTCTTCAACGCAGCCTTGAGAAAGCCACGTCCTATTCTTCCAAAACCGTTGATAGCTACTCTCGCAGTCATATTGTAGCACCCTTCTGCGCCTGCTCGTAGTGTTCGCCTATATTGTTTGCTATCAAACCAAGTACCTCCGCATACAAAGGAAAGATGGGTGCGCCTTGGACAATATGTAAGGTCTTCAGCTGTCACATCTCAAATGACACTTCAACTAGTCCATCCTGTTTGTTTTGCTATTCGATTGATTTTTATCAGCGATAAGCAATGGTAATCGAAACGTGAAGGGGAAACAGTATTGAGCAAAGAACGGAAGAAGAAAGAAGACATCTCTTTGGAAGATCTGATAGCTCTACCTGTCCAGTTCATGGGCAACCCTGGTAGAACTAGTCGAAGAATATGCTTTGCATCAAATAAGACTGGCCGAATGGAATTACATTTACTTGATCTTGAAACGCAAGAGTTCTCTCAACTATCAAATGGTGAGTATCCAATATCTCCAGTGGGTTGGCATAAATGGGCTCCAGATGACACATATCTCCTATTTCCTAAGGACCCAATTCAGGGAAATGAGAAGAATGACATCTACAAAATATCAGTCCCAGATGGAAGAGTAACGCAAATTACCAATACTCCTGAATCCAGCGATGACTTGGGAGAGGTTAGCCATGATGGGAAATGGATTGTCTTCCGCTCCGATCGTGTTGAGGGTATTGATCAACTGTTCAGAATGCGCCCTGATGGAACGGAAGTCACGCAGCTCACAGAGCATACCCGCCCGATTTCATTCTGGTCAGATGTTAGTATATCCCCAGATGATGAGTGGATTGCTTATACTGCAAATGAATCAGAGAATCTCCAGAATATCGATGTATGGGTTGTGAAAATGGATGGTTCTGATAGGAAGAAGCTCTTTGGAGTCCAAGATGGATCAAAGGAGTTGGTTCGGGCTTGGTCACGCGATGGTACTATGTTATTAGTATCATCTGACTATGCGGGGACTGACCAAGCTGGAGTTTATTTCCTGAACTCAGGTAATGTGAAATGGTTTGGAGAAGCAAGTGCTCCTGAGTCACCAGTGAAATTCACTGCTGATGGTAAACAAATCATAGTTGGACGTGACATTGATGCTGAGCAGAAACTTCTCCTCTATGATATAAAAACTGGAGAGGAAACCACACTCGATATCCCCTCTGGATTTGCAGGTGCAGTATACACTACATTTGACGGAAATCATCTACTTGTGGGTCATCAAGACTCGACCCATCGAATGCGTTTCATACTATACGATCTCATCAAGCATTCCTTTGAAGAGGTCATCCCTGCAGAGTATGGGAGATTTTCTCCTGAAGATTTCCTCCCAGATGAATACATCAGCTATCCTTCTGGTGACACGACGGTTCATGCGATTCTATACAGGCCAAAGAATCTCAAGCGTGGTGTGAAGCTACCTGCTATCGTAGTACCCCATGGAGGTCCTACTGGACACTATATCCGCGTCTTCCTTGATGATGCTCAGGTACTTGCAAATGAAGGATATGTCTTATTGTACCCGAATGTAAGAGGATCCACAGGATATGGTGTAGAATTCAGAGATGCATGTCTGAATGACTGGGGGGGCAAGGATCTTGATGACGTTGAGGCTGGGGTTGAGTATCTACGTAGTCTAGATTATGTGAATCCTGACCGAATAGGAATACATGGTGGTAGCTATGGAGGTTATTTGACATTCATGGCTGTCACAAAAAAGCCAGACCTCTGGAAAGCAGCCTCAGCTTGGATGGGAATCACTTCATTAAAGCATCTCCACGAGAAGTGCAAGGAAACATTCCCGGCTCTGCCATATTACCTTGAGGAGCAGATGGGCAAACCTGAGGACGAAGGAGTTCTTGAACTATGGGAAGACAGAAGCGCAATCAACTTCGTGAAGAATATGTCCGCCAAGCTTCAAATGATTCATGCTGAGAACGACCCGCGATGTCCCATCGAGCAGTCTGAGATGTTCAGAGACCGATTAGTCGAATTGGGACGAAAAGAGGGAGAAGACTTCGAGTATGTCCATCTAACAGAAGAGGGACACGGGTCATTCGATAAAGACCAACGCGTACGGATGATGCGTCACGTCTTTGACTTCTTTAATCGAAACCTCTGATTCGATTAGTAAACATATGATGGGGAGTTCTGGTGGCCTTTCATACCGCGAACTCTCCTGATGGGATTTCACTAGAGTCATTCTGTCTAGTCTCAAGTACCTGTTTCTTCTGAATATAACTCGCGCAATAGGCGTTTGAACAAGGTAATTCACTCAGGTTCCTGGGGTCTCGCAAGCAGCGCCTGCTGATATCGTTTCATGCCAACATAATACACGGGAACCGGAAGCAGTTCCATAATTCCCACCATGACGAATGGAGCAGCGGGGTTGAGTGAAACCCACATCATTCCTCCCATAATGGGCGCAACGAATCTCGCGAAGGCCAGCACACCGCGGAAGTGACCAAACCCTTCGTGAGCCTTCCCCTCGTACGCTGTGCCAAATACAGAAGACATCACAGTGTGACCTGCTGTCCCAACAACGGTCTGAACGATGAAGATTGCGGCAATCCACCACAGGTTGGGGGCAAAGACGAACATGATGTTTGTTGCAAACCCAATCAGGGATGCGAATGCAACCACGTGGATTTTGTTGGCTTTGTCTGCATATCTCCCTATAGGCTCGCTCACGAATGAAATGATGATACCCGGGGGAAGGTAAACCAGTGCTATGAGCATGATGTCTGTGGTGAATCTCTCGAGAATGAATAGCTCGACAAATGGCGATAGAAGTGACATCCCAAAGGCATTGATGGCTGCAGCTATCACCAACGCTACAATACCAACGGCAATTGCGGCCTGCTTGTTTTGAGAGAGAACCGGCGCTTCTTACTCGATTGGCGGCACTCGACTTGCTAGCACTATCACTCCACCGATTAGGCTAGTCGCAGCAAAGAACAAGAACGGAACAATTCCGTTGAAGATGGTTAATAGGCTGAAACCAATAAACGCCCCTATTATGGACTCACGCCCGTTTGCAGCTTCCCGACGCCCGAAAGCTTCTGCTCGATTCTCATGAATTGCTCGCTCGGAAATCTCTGCATCACTGCCTACATAGTAGAAGGCCGCTCCGCATCCCCATACAAGACTATTGAGAATGAGCAAATCCACCAATCCGAGGTAGATTGCCATAGCCATTCCGATGTATGATAGTGATCGAAACAGAGCTCCTGCAAAGATTGCTTGACGCCTTCGTTTTCTCTTCACGATTCTTCCGGCCAATGGTGAGAATATCGCAATTCCAAGAGTGAATGAAGCGAAGATCATCCCCACCTGGATTGCATTGGCTCCATTGTGACCGCCATGATTGGAAGAATGAATGCCACATAGAAAAAGCCCAAACTGCAGAAAAGCGATGAATTGTAGATTGACTTGGGGCTCGCCCAATCAGTCTTCCTTTGCGAATCTTCTATGTTATCCCTCCCCCTCAGTTTGCTTTCCTGTCTGGGTGTTCTATCCGCTAGAGATAACAGGCTACGAATCTACCGGGCTTGACTTCAACCAGTTCCGGCTCCTCGGCTTTGCACTGAGGACCGAATTCCTGACAGCGAGGCTTGAAGCGGCATCCCGGAGGAAGGTCAATGGGAGTTGGGGTTTCTCCAGGCAGCATTATCCTATGCCTCTTATGTGTGGGGTCTGGTATCGGGATGTTTGAAACCAACGCCTTTGTGTAAGGATGAAGCGGATCCATGATGACCTCCTCCATTGGGCCCGTTTCCACAAGGCGTCCAAGATACATTATGACGATGTAATCGGCGATGTATCGTGCTTGAGCCAAATCGTGAGTGATGAAGATATAGGTGAGGCCATGTTCCTCCTGCAGGTCTTCCATTAGGTTCATGATCTCGGTTCGAATGCTTGCATCAAGCATGGACACTGGTTCATCAGCGATTATGAGCTTCGGCTCCAAGATGAGTGAACGTGCGATTGCCACTCTCTGAAGCTGACCTCCGCTGAGCTCATGTGTGTAGCGCCTTGCAAAATCCTTTGCCGGCATGAGCCTTACATTCTCGAGAGCAGCAAGAACGCGACGGCGCAGTTCGGCTTCATTTTCTTCGATTTTGTGAATGGTGAGCCCCTCACCGACAAGTGTTTCAACGGTAAGCCGGGGGTCTAGGACCTCGAAGGGGTTCTGGAAGATGATCTGCATTTTCAGTCTCAACAGGCGGAGTTCCTCTCGCGTCAAATCGGATATGTTGACTCCTTCGAAGTATGCACTTCCTGACGTGGGTTCAATAAGACGAAGGATAGTCCTAGCTAGTGTTGTTTTACCGCAGCCAGACTCTCCTGCAATGGCGATTGAGCCGCCTCTCGGGACATCAAAGCTCACATCGTCTACAGCCTTTACGTATTTCTTTTCCTGCATGAAAGAAAGGAGTCCTGAACGCACAGGAAACCATTTCTTTAGGTTCCGAACTTCAAGGATGGGCTCTACTGATGTCATTCAATCACCTCGAAAGACAGTTCTCCAGCGAAGTGACACTTTGCGTAATGTCCCTGCTTGATTTCTCTATACATAGGTTCTTTCTCTTTGCAGATATCCTGAGCGTAGGGACACCTTGGATGGAACCTGCAGCCAGCGGGAGGATTCAGTAGGTTTGGAGGAGTACCTGGAATGAACTGCAGGCGCTTCTTTTCCCCGATTACACTCGGGAATGCACCAATCAACTTGGATGTGTACGGATGCAGATTGTGCTTGAACACTGCCTTCGCACTGCCCACTTCAACTAGGTTGCCTGCGTACATTATGCCTACGTTGTGACAGTTCTCTGCAACAACTGACAGGTCGTGAGTGATGAACAGGACTGCAAGCTCGTACTTTTCCTGCAGCTTCCTGAGCAAGTCCAGTATCTTGTTCTGGACTATCACGTCAAGGGCTGTCACCGGCTCGTCAGCAATGACGAGCATTGGATCACACGCAAGAGACTGGGCAATGATGGCACGTTGGAGCATTCCGCCACTGAACTCATGAGGGTAGTCTCTTTGCCTCTTCGGTTCTAGACCCACCTCATCGAAAAGATCGGAAACAGTTGCTCTTGCCTCTTCCTTGCTGACACCTTCCTTCTCACGAATCACCTCAACAATCTGGGCGCCTATGCGAAGCACAGGATTGAACGCATTCATGGCGTACTGGAAAATTATGGATGCTTTTCTCCATCTTAAATACCTTATCTCCTCTTCACTGAGAGCGGTAATTTCCTCATCTCCAAGCCTTATCGTGCCCTGTACTATCCGACCGTTCTCAGGGAGCAGACGCATGATGCTGTATGCAGTAGTTGTCTTGCCGCAGCCTGACTCACCAGCGAGCCCAAGAGTTTCCTTCGCCTCTATCTTGAAGGACACACCATCTACGGCCTTGACTGACTCCTTGCCGAGGTAGTAGTAGGTCTTGAGATTCTCAACTTCAAGAACTGCCATTTCAGCGTCGCCTCCCTCGTAAGCGTGGATTGACAACTTTGTCCGCTGCGTGACTCACGAACACGAAACCTAACGAGGTCAGTAGGATCAGCAATCCCGGTGGAAGAATCCACCACCATGCCATATTGAGAAGTGCCGCGTTCTTGTTTGCCCAATGAAGCATGATACCCCAGCTGGGTGGCCCGTGAATATCCACGAAACCAAGGAACGCGATACCTGCCTCACCAAGAATAGCACTAACAACACCAAGAATCATGTTTGCCAAGATAAGTGGCAAAGTGTTTGGAAGAATGTGTTTGATGAGGATGTATCTATCCGAAGCACCTAATGCATGGGCCGCCTCTGTAAGAGGTCTCTCCCTGAGAGATAGCGCCTCACTTCGTACCATTCTCGCTGTTCCTGTCCAACCAAGAATTGCAATGACAAAAATGATGTTGTGAAGACCCTGTCCAAACATAATCAGAAATACTAACATCAGTGGGAGTGTTGGAAGTGAAAGGAATACATCAGTTATTCGCATTAGAATAGTATCAACAGATCCGCCATAATAGCCAGATATCAAACCCACTGTAGTACCTAGACCCACGGCGACAATACTAGCTGTGAATCCAACTATAAGTGAAATTTGAGTTCCATAAACTAGGCGACTCAAGATATCCTGACCGATGTGATTAGTTCCCAGCGGAAATTCTGCTGAAGGTGGTAGAAGCAGATTCTCTCCAATTCCAGCTGTTAATTCGCCCCAGTTTCGTATCAACCCTGCCCATTCAAGCACTGGTGCAATTAATGCTAGACCAACGATTGCGCCAATAATGCCCAGACCGACAAGCCCCATCCGTTCATGAACGAACTCGCTCCAGAATGATTCAATGCTCCTGCGATAATTCCAAATCGATTCGATTATTTTGGGAAGGATCATGTATGCTGGAATTAGGATGAATGTTGCGATAAGTGAGATTCCACCCAGTGTATTGTTTAGTGGCACCGAAAGCACTGCTGGCAAAATAGTAGTTCCAGTTGCTGCTTCGGAGAGGAATCCTTCTAACACAATCCAGATTCCTACACTGCCAACTGCGATTCCACGATAAAGATCAATCTGTCGATTCGACCAATGGGCGAGTAGTTTTGGATTCCATAGAAAGAGCACGAATGCGAAAATGAATCCTATTCCTATACCAAATGCAAAGAAGAAGAGTATTGTAAGTCCAACTAGTAATAATGGTTGTAGAATTTTTACCAGACGATAATTATAGAACTGCTTGTAATAAAGTGCGAGGAACATTGTTCCTCCGAACAATGCCCAACCGCTGATTCGATATGATGTTGTTATGAACAAACTGTAATCTTCAGACAACCCTGTTACTTCGAAGGACAACCATCCAACTAAGATGTTTGTCACTGAATCTACAATGAATATGACTAAGAGAGTAAGTAAGATGAACGATCCTAGTGAAGCCAATTTTACATGCCAGGGTTTCTTCTTACTTGCTGTTTCGAATATTTCATTGTCTGAATCCGTTGAGATATCTTGGTGTGTCATTTTCTGCATTCCTCCTTAATATCTAATTCTTGGATCCAGGTACAAGTACAACACATCCGCTAGAAAATTCGCAAAAACTGTGATACTTGCTAAGAATAGAAATATCCCCTGTAAAACCGGATAATCTACTGATAATACAGAATGATACGTCAACAATCCTAATCCTGACCAACTAAAAACGAATTCAGTAATCATAGCGCCACTGATAAGGTACGGTAGGTTGACTGCAACAACGCTGACCATCGGTAACATTGCATTTCTCATAGCATGTCCAAAGAGTATTGTGCGTTCTTTGAGCCCTTTTGCTCTAGCTGCAAGAATATAATCTTGTGTGAACACATCTAGTACCGAATCTCTCATTATCAGGTAGAAACCTCCAATGAACGATAATGTTAGAACTATCCATGGCCCTGTCATATGCCACAAGTAATCACGCCAATAATCAAGGAAATTCACATGCACATAGCCTCTTGTGATTGTTCCTGCAAGAGGAATAATTCCTAATTGAAATCCGAAAAACATCAGCATTAGTAGACCAATCCAAAATACGGGCATTGCGTATGCGACAAGAAAAGTTACAGTGGATCCAGTGTCAATTAAGGTGTCGCGTCGAGCTGCTGCAATAACACCGACTACTATTCCGATGATTATTGCTGCGGCCATTGAAGCTCCCATCAGAATGAATGTGTTTGCAAATCTGAAATCAAAAATCGTTTTCCAAACTGGCTCTCCGAAATGTGAAAAGGAATAGCCCATGTCTCCTTGAAAGAGATTAACCAGATAGATGAAATATTGTTCAATGAGACTCTTGTCTAACCCAAATCGTTCAACGATTGCTTGTCTAAGTTCTGGAGGGATGCCTTCACCTAGAAGTGCCTGACGAGGATCTCCTGGCATAACTCTGAAAATGATAAAATTCAGTGTTATGATCATAAACCACACTATGATTGTTTGTACGAAACGCTGAGCAATATACCGCCGGGTTCCAACACTAGTTCTTGCTGACACAGCACCACTCTCATTCAATATATGCAATTATGTACTACTTAAAAGACCGCGGAATTACGTGGGCAAAAAGAAAGGAGTAGGGACCTAAGCTAGGCCCCTTAAACCAGTTTGAATTATTTCTTCTTCATGAAGAGGTAGGTCACAATTACACCTACAATCAGCGCACCAGCACCAATTCCAATCACGAGAACCCAGTCAACGCCTGTTGGAGGTTCAGTAACTAAACCAGAGTCGTACATAAAGACCATAGCTCGTGGGTTGAATGATGTAAATGGTCCACCGGGTGGTGTAGTGAAGTTGACCCACTCAGCTCTCATTGCGTGAGTGTCATCAGACAAGAAGAGTGGTATGAATGGCTTGTGCTCAAGGCAGTCAAGTTGAACTTGCCTTGCTGCAGCAGCTATTGTCGCGGGTGTAGCGCCCACGAAGTCATCCAAATGTGTGTCTACTGCAGTATCACTGAGACCATAACAGTTGTCACCCCAGTCAACAATGTTGTCTGAGTGCATTCTCCACCAGACATGGTCTGGTACAGCACTGTAACCGTGACTCATCTCATAAGCGATGAATGCACGTGGTTCTGCATAAATGCCTTCATACATTGGACCATCATCCATAACTTTGACGTTACAGTCGATACCTATTTTGGCTAGTTGAAGCTTGATACCTGTTCCAGTTGCTACGCTGATGTCATCCCATGAGAGGACCCAGAGGTCAAAATCTAGATCATCAAAGAAGCCATCCTCGTCTCCGTCTGTGTATGTATCATTCAAAAGGTCGATTGCTGCATCAATGTCCTGAGTTGGGAATGCGCCATCATTATCAAAGTATGCTGGGAAGAACTCGGCTGGAATGCAACTGTTAGTTGGTGTTCCAAATCCAAGTCTGCCAATGTTGATAAGTTCTTGACGATCAATTCCTAGTGCAATTGCATCTCTAACATCAGGATCATCGAATGGTGCAACTGTTGTATTAAATCCTAGAACATAATCCCATTGGGATACAACACCTGTAACTAGTTGTAGTTCGGGTGCATTTAGGATTGAGTTTACATAAGCACCAAAGACTTCGTAGCGTTCTGTGTCAGCTTCACCACTTCTCATTGCGAGAATACGAGCATCCTGACCGAGTACCACATCAATTCGAAGGCTTTCGATATTCGGTAGTTGACCCACATATGGATTATCAGGACCCCACCAGTCGTCGTTTCTTTCCATCTGAATAAATTCACTGGGGGTTCGTGAAACGAACTTGAATGGACCTGAACCAATGTGAGCAGTTACGTTTGTAGCATCATCCCACACAGCTGCATCGGCAGCAACACCTTCTCGAATGTGTTTTGGCAGAAGATGCATTGAACCTAAGTTATCAACAGCAAATGTAAATGGTTCATCAAATACAACTGTAACAACCTGACCGCTAACGGTAATTGTTGTTGTATGCTGTAGTAGTGACCAATAGTTTGCATCTGCCGGTGCGGCCTTGTGATGGTCAAAAGTGAATTTGACATCTGCAGGTGTTAACGCAGTACCATCATGCCAAGTAGCACCCTCTCTTATGGTGAAGGTGACACTCATTCCATCTGCGGACACTGTCCACGCCTCGGCTAACCAAGGTATCATTTCTAGGTCGTCATCGTATGAGATAAGTGTATCATAAATCAGCATGTCGTACTAGGTTGAGCGTGCGCTACGGGCAAATATTGGGTTTTGTTCACCAATATCTGAAGGATATGCCATGACGAATTCCATGACATCATCCTGAGCCGCAACGGGTGCGCCCATCACTGGAAAGAACAAGAGAATAGCTAGAATGATACAGCTTGCTCTCTGAGTGTTTTTCATACAATCTTTCCTCCTATAACAACTAGAAGTAGAGTACTCTAGTGAACTTAATCATTTGCATCGTATGGTTTAAAGCTTTTGAAAATAGTGATATCGCATGAAGAAAAAGCTGAATGGAAAGATTCGCTAATCAACAGAAATCATGTTTCAATTTCTTCTGATACAAATCATCCTTTTCACAGATACGTGATAGCGCGATACCGTTCTGAAGTGCCTTATCTAGAGAACCTTCACCTATGTTCTCTAGAAATAGGAACCTTTCCTTTCCTGATTCTATGTTTTGGAAAATCGCCATTATTGTTTGAATATATACGCGTTCCTCAATCTCAAAACTGTCAACTCGATATTCTAGTGGGCAATTTGTCACAAGTGATGCAGCTACTGAAAAACTGTGAATTGATTTTCGCTTCAGAGCTAGATCATTCTCTCTGTGCCGAGATTTTGGTGATCTTGGAATGAAAAGTGGAAATGCCGCACCTGATCCCAATTGAATCCCTCTAAGTTCCTCATCCATTCCAAGGAGTGTTTTCTTAGATTCTTGGATTTTGTTCACAAATGCATCAATGAAATTTCGAAGATTATCATCATCTGAGTCTAATGCATTAGTTGAGATAATCGATTTGTCAATGCTCTGAATTCGTTTTTCAGTATGCATCGGTCTCCACAATAGAAACCAATCGTCTGAAATAATGGCAAGAGGTGCAAGTGTTTCATCTACTAGTGAGCGAAATGTTTCCTTCTGGTTTGTCTTTATTCTTGATGCACCAAATCGCACGAACCTGAAAGGTCTCCAAATTGGTTGAGATACTGTTACAGATTCCAATTCTTGTTTACTAAGGATTCCTTTACGTTTGGCCCTCTTTCGAAAGAAGGATTCAATTTCGCCATCATCGAATTCTTCTATTTCAAAAACTTTCATCTTCACTCCTCTAGAAACGTCGAATTAAGCACAAACTAGAACCAAATAAGAAGTTCGACTGATTCTGCATCAGAGGGAGGATAGTTCACAAGGAACTTCTTCATACAATTTATGACTTCCATGATTGACAAACTTGAGAAGCACATAGAGGAGAATCTTGAGAATGCTTTGAACGATTTGAAAGAGTTCGTTCGTATTCCTTCTATTGCAACTAAGAATCAAGGCATAGTGGAGGCTGCTGAATTTCTAAAAAGCCATCTTAGTAGTGCGGGAGTGAAAGTGAAAATTCACAATACATCAGGTTCACCTGTTGTTACAGGCCATCTTGATGTTGGCGCAAAACGAGCTCCTGAGTTTATTTAAAAGAACGCCGATTTTCTGAAGGCTGATGGAGGGATATCGGCGGACTATGTCTGTGCTTTCATGAATAGAGGCGTTGCACACGACCGTCCTGCGAAGGAACAAAAGCGCGGACCAGGATGGGCATCTCTAAGAGAAAAAGGGTGGACTGTACTGCCTGTTTTGCACATAGACGAAGCCTCGCTTGTCTTTGGCGGACGGAAGGAGGATGCTGATCCGCGACTTGGACTGAAATACTTTGGGCCATTCCACACGGACGAGAGAAACCAACGCCACAGATGCGTATCGGAATCATAGCAATGGGCAGTACACATGCCTTAGCAAGAGCGTTTCTGGAGATGCTAGGGATTGAGCAGAAGTCACATAGTAGTACGACGAATTCTCTTTGATGAATTCTATTCGACGTATCTCTTTGATAGAGTCCGGGTTAGAGTTTCTTTGTTGAAGATGGGTCCGTCGAGAGCAATCATCATGTTGGCGTCCTTATGGTGGGAAGATGTCCTTAATGTATATGGTTCGGGTATTCGAAGATAAGCAGTTCGTTTCGACGTTCCGCACATATCGGTCCTCCTAGATGGGAGAGTATTTGACTAAGCAAGGTTCCCCAAGACACTGGTCGATGCATATGTACGATGCTGTGATTGAGTTCATTGATGATAACATAGAGCGTTCGATAGATTCTCTCAAGGAGCTCTGTCGTATCCCAACTGTGGCCGCGAAAGGACAGGGTCTTGAAGAGACCGCGGAACTGGTGAGCAAGATGCTTGAGGACGCAGGTCTTGAGACCCAGCTTCATAAAACATCCGGAGCACCGGTTGTCACAGCGATTTTCGACGTTGGGGCAAAGAGGACACTCATGTTCTATGACCATTATGACGTCCAGCCAGCGGAGCCACTCGACCTCTGGGATTCAGAGCCCTTTGAGCCCGAAGCCCGGAATGGCAGGCTGTACGGTCGGGGGGTGGCTGACAATAAAGGCGACACGGTTTCAAGAATCTGGACAATCAAAGCATTCACTGAAACCAAAACCGACCTGCCGGTCAACATCAAGTTCGTTGTGGAAGGTGAAGAGGAGATTGGAAGCTTGCACCTTCCTGAGTTCACCAAGAAGAATACTGAATTCCTGAAGGCTGATGGAGGGATTTGGGAGTTCGGCGGCGCTGGAATCGATGGCGTGCAAGAAGCCTGGCTCGGTCTGAAAGGGGTCTTTTTCGTAGAGCTTGAGGTCGAACGCTTAAACAAGGATGTTCACTCAAGCACGGCCTGCATCCTCCCGTCGGCGGCATATCGTCTAGTTTGGGCGCTGGCTTCACTGAAGGACGAGAATGATAAGATACTCATCGAAGGCTTCTATGATGACGCCAAGCCGCTATCAGCAGCTGAGCTTGATGCGATCAAGAAGATAGACATGCACGAGCAGATGTGGAAGACTGAATACGGACTAGACGAGTATCTAATGAGCCTGTCTGGTGATGCACTGAA
The DNA here is from genome assembly GCA_019057475.1 of Candidatus Thorarchaeota archaeon. Classification (GTDB taxonomy): domain Archaea; phylum Asgardarchaeota; class Thorarchaeia; order Thorarchaeales; family Thorarchaeaceae; genus WTCK01. The sequence continues at coordinate 84,310 of DXJO01000004.1, forward strand.
GGAGGCCTACTATAATGCTCCAACCTGCAACATCTGTGGTTTGACGAGTGGTTATCAAGGCAAAGGCTCCATGACAGTTCTTCCTGCAAAAGCATCGGTCAAGATTGATTTCAGGCTCGTGGAAGACATGGGTCCGAATGACATTCATCGGAAGCTCAGGTTGCACCTAGATAGACGCGGGTTCACAGACGTGAAGATTTCCTACTCCGAGGGATATCCGGCAGCCAAAACACCGGTTGACCATCCTTTTGTTGAGATTGTCGCAAAGGCTAATCAAAAGGTGTTCGGAGACTTGAGGATACAAGTAACGAGCCCTGGCTCTGGGCCTCTCTATCTTTTCAAGGAACATGTTCCAATGGTGTCTATTGGATGTGGAGATTCCAAGAGTAGCGTGCACTCTCCAAACGAGAGCATAATCTTGGAGAACTATAGGAAATCCATGCATCGTCTTGTCTATGTCATTGACGAGATGGGTCGCTGGTGATTGCTCGACGATTTAGAAAAGGTGACATGCAACAGAATGGCCCGTTTCCACCTCTCGGAATTCAGGGTCCTCCGTCTTGCATTTCTCCATGCACTTCGGGCAGCGCGGATGAAATCGACAGCCTGAGGGTGGATCTATGGGACTGGGTATCTCTCCCGGTGGAATTGCTTCTGACCTCCGAGCCTTCGGATCAGGCACTGGAATCGCACCTATCAGTCCCACAGTATAAGGATGAAGAGGGTTCTCGTAGACTTGGTTCCTGTCTCCGAGCTCAATGACTCGGCCAAGATACATTATCGCTATGCGATCACAGACATGTCTTGCTGTCGCTAGATCGTGCGATATGAAGAGGTACGTCAGATCAAGGTCCTTCTTCAGGTCAAGCATGAGTTCAAGCAACTGAGCCTTGATGGACACGTCTACCATCGCGACTGGTTCGTCTGTGACCACGAATTCGGGGTCCATTATGATAGCTCTTCCGAAGACAACCCTCTGCTTCTGTCCACCACTGAGTTGATGTGGGAGCCTATCATAGAATGAACTAGCAGGAGACAATCCCACCTTCTCAAGCACCTCTTCGGCTTTCTCCTTCCTTTCTGCGGGGGTGCCAAGCTTTTGGAACTTCAATGCGTCCGCTATCGCTTTACCAACTGACAGGCGCGGATTCAACGAAGATGTAGGATCTTGAAACGTGAACTGAAGTCTACGCCTGAGAAGCCTGAGTTCCTTCCCTCTGATATCTGCGATATCCTCTCCATCATAGATGATCTGACCCTCAGTGGGTTTGAGTAGACGCACGCATAATCTTCCCATTGTAGTCTTTCCCGAACCACTCTCGCCAGCAAGACCAAGGGTTTCGCCCTTTTCTATTTGGAGTGAAACATCGTCAATTGCTCTGACAAAAGTTGTTTCTCCTTTGAACAGTGAATCGATAAAGCCCCTCTGAACGGGGAAGTACATCTTGACATTCTTTGCTTCTATGAGTGCCATCCTCATTTCCCTCCATAAAGGTGGCATGCCACTAGTCCACCTGTTTCGCTCTCGATAAGGGGCGGAACCTGCGTCTTGCAGATATCCATTGCCATGGGACATCTGGGATTGAACATACACCCAGGGATGGGATCAACCAGATCAGGGGGAGCTCCTGGAATCCACACAAGCTTCTTGTCTGGCTTTGTGACATCCGGAACTGAGAGGAGCAGTGCCTGGGCATAGGGGTGCTGAGGAGCCTCAAATACGTTCTCTACAGATGCAAGCTCAACTAGTCGACCACAATACATGATTGCGATGTCATCTGCAGTTTGCGCCAATACGCCGAGATTGTGAGTGATGAGAATCATTGTCAGATTGAACTTCTTTTTCAGTTCCGCCATCTGTTCGAGGATTTGCGCCTCCACAATTACGTCAAGCGATGTTGTTGGCTCGTCTGATATCAATAGCCGCGGCCGCAAGACCAGACCAAGGCCAATCATCACTCTTTGACGCATTCCTCCGCTGAACTGGTGAGGGTAGTCTGTCACACGCTCAGGCAAAATACCTAGGCCTTCGAGAACCTCCTTTCCTCGATCAAGAGCTTCTTCTTTTTCTATCTCTGGGTCATGGGCGCGTATCATCTGAACGAAATGGCTACCAATGGTCAGCATGGGATTCAACGATGTCATGGGGTCCTGAAAGATATAGGCTATCTCCTTGCCGCGAAGAACCCTCATTTGCTCTTCATTCAGCTCCGTGATATCGACCTCTCCTTTCGGAATATCTCCCTCCTTACATGGAATATCCTCATCGATGTTGATGTAGATATTTCCATCCGCGATTTGCCCAGGATAAGGGACTAGTCGCATTATCGCCCTACCAAGAGTAGATTTACCGCACCCTGATTCCCCAGCCAGACCGAGCGTTCTGTTTTCCTCGAGACTTAGTCGAATCCGATCCACCGCACGAGCAACGCCCCTGCGTGTCTTGTACTCCACCGTCAAATCCTGAATCCTTAGTGCATTGGTCATTCAGCATCACTCTCTAAGTTTCGGTGTAAGTATTTCGCTCAGGCCTTCTCCAGCTAGCGTGAATCCAAGCGCGAGGAGCACAATCATTATTCCTGGAAATACCATCAGCCACCATTTTCCAATTATCAGCACGCCCCAGCCCGCCGTCAAGTCGTATCCCCAATCAGCAATATCAATGGGGAATCCAAGTCCCACGAAGGTCAGTCCCGCGGCTGTTAGGATTGCATCTGCGAAGTTAATGGAGAGGACGACTATGGCTGATGGCAGTGCATTCGGGAGAATATACTGGAACAGGATTTCCCAATCCCTAGCACCCATGACTACAGCCGCTTCGACATATGGAAGCTCCTTGATTGAGAGCACTTGACTGCGAATGACTCGATAGTACGAGGGAACGTACACTACAGCGATAGATATCGCCATGTTGATAATTCCGGGGCCAAGCATGGCCGCGATTGCGATTGCGAGCACGAGGCCTGGAAAGGCAAAGATGCTGTCCATCACGAGTGAAACCACTCGGTCGACCATTCCTCCCCTATACGCAGCAGCCAAGCCCGTAGGAACACCTATGATGAAACATACGATCACAGATACAACTGCCACCTGTAGCATAATTGCTCCCCCTGCGATTGTTCTGCTAAGGAGGTCCTGTCCAAGTTCAGTGGTGCCGAGTGGTGTTCTTGAGCTTGGTGGGGCGAGTGGGAGACCAACGTCAAGAGTGAAGGGGTCGTGAGGAACAATCCAGTAGGAAATGAATGTCATGTAGACAATTGAGAGTACAAGTAGGATGCCTGCTGTAACTGCTAGACCTGGATTACCTCGTTCCTTCAGCACTGGGTAGAAATCGTACAGCAAGAGACACGCAAAACCAAGTGTGAATCCGCCAGACACAAGTGCGAACCAGAGATCCAATGCAGCAGCAGGTAGGACCGCAAAGCTTGCAACAGACACGGCTATCACAATGATGACGCAGAAACCAATGAACCAAATGAATGCCCGCTTCTTAGTCAGAAACTCCTGTTCAACCATCCATCTACGCCAGGCACTGCTGACCAGCACCAGGAGTCCAATGACGAAGGTTCCCGCAACAACTTGGAGTCCTATCCCACTATTGGATCCTACCGCAACCAGAATCAGACCTGAAATATAGATCAATGCCAAGCCAACAAGAGCCAGAAGTGCGAACCACCACTTTCCAGAACGGTTTTCGAATGTTTCTTTTGTGGGGATTAGTTGGAAGAATACACCACTGATCAATTTTGTTCTATCCATCGATATCTCTCCTCACAATCTGATTCTCGGGTCAAGGTAAGCGTAGAGAATATCTACAAACAGCGTTAGCATGCTCACGAGAACACCAAAGAAGACGACTGTCCCTTGGATGGCTGTATAGTCCCGGCGACTGATGCGGGCCACAAGATAAGTTCCCAAGCCCGGCCAGCTGAACGTGGTTTCGGTAAGTATAGCTCCTGCTAGGAGAGCTGCAAATTGAATTCCAATCATCGTTAGAATTGGCAGGAATGCGTTCCTGAGAGCGTATCTATAGGTGACTGTGCCATTGGAGAGTCCTCTAGCTTGCGCTGCTATGACAAAGTCCATCCTGAGGGTTTCGAGCATGTTAGTCCGTGTGAAGCGGATGAAGATGCCACACAGTATGGTACCCAATGTTATGGTTGGTAGGATGAGGTACGTGACAGAAGTCACCAATGAGAACAAGTCGCCCGCTAGGATACTATCAATTGTGTACAATCCGGTAATTGTTGGTGGAGGAGTATAGCGTCCGGGAAATCTTCTTCCTGTGGGTAACCATCCAAGCCATATCGAGAAAATGAATTGGAGAACCATTCCTAGGAAAAAGACTGGAATCGCGTACGTCACAATGGAAAAGAGCCTTATCGAGTGATCTGTGGTTGTATCATAATTCTTTGAAGCCTTAACACCAAGTGCAAGCCCTAGAAGAACGGCGAAGAGTATGGAGTAGATTGACAGCTCGAGGGTTGCGGGGAATCTCCCGAACAGGTGCGTGCTAATTGGCTGATAATCTTGCATCGATATACCAAAGTCACCGTGAAATATTCCCCACAGGTAATCAAAATACTGCTCAAGAATTGGCTTGTCAAGCCCGAGTCTGGTCCGGAACTCGGCAAGGACTACTGGGTCTACACCCTTCTCAAAATGAAGCAAGGCGGGATCACCTGGAATAATCCGTAGTATAACAAATACGAGGGTGAGAAGCAGCATGACCATGGGAATCATGAGCAGCACGCGAGAGGTAACATACGATCTTAGAGTCATCCAACACCACAACAGCACGTTTCTTTTCTCTACAGCATACTCACACAAACTGAGTCTTAAGGCATGCGGATTAAGCGAAATCCCAATTCAGATCGACTAGTTCCTTTGAACGAAGAAAAAAGAGAGTTCGGTGCCGCTAAACCGATTAGGATTCAGCAGCACCTACCTTTATTGATATATTCTACGGGCCGGTTGTTGCCGGAGCTCCCCAGTACACTAGCCAGTGGCGCCAGCTCACTGTGATGTCAAGAACAACACCGTGAATGCTTGGGCTTGTCACTGCTACAGTGCGGCCTTGCCAGAGCGGAATCATTGAGCACTGCTCGGCTTGAAGGTCCTGCAAATCGTAGTAGGCTTCCTGCCTGCCAGCGTCAGTTGTTGCGCTGCGGCCATCAACCCAGAGATTGTACTCCGCGACGCCCGCCGCTGGATACGTTTCATTGAAGCCCATGTTGAGCCAAGAGGCAAATGGCAAGAACGCGTAGTTGTCCGGATCGATGTAGTCTGGATACCAGCCGTATACATATACGGGCATCGTGCCAGCGTTTCTCTGATCTCTGTATGCAGACCACTCAAGTGATTTTAGGTTGACTTTCATTACACCGCTTGCTTCAAAATCACTCTTGTATACTGCAGCCTGTTCGGCGCTCTGAGGATAGTGTCCTGAGCTCTCGTAGTACAGGTCAAATTCCAGCTTGTTGTCTGCATCGTAACCATGCAGAGCAAACATCGCCAAGGTATGGGAGTAGTTTGCACCAGTTCCATAGATCTCAAATGACGGCCTGTGATATGCCATACCGGCAGGCACTATGGTTTCCAATGGATCTGCATTGCCAAGGAATACAGTTTCGCAGACGTGGCTCTTGTTAAGAGCTGCTGCTATACCCTGCCTGATATCAGTTTCATTGAATGGATAGATGTCTTGCTGGAAGCACATGTACTGTATCGCAGCACCAATTCCATCCCAGACACGAACATCGGCGTTCTCTCTGAAAGCATTTACTTGTGCGGCCGACATGTGCCTGTATGCAATGTCAATATCGCCAGCTAGCATTGCTGACGTTAAGGCTGTGTCAGTCGAATAGAATTGGATGATAATCACATCTGCCTTGGGGTATACTGGGCCATTCCAGTAGTTGGGGTTCTTCTCTAGCCGCATCTGTTGATCTTCACCGCCAACCCGTGTCCAGTTCGCCAAGATGAATGGTCCTAGACCATTTGGATGGCTGCCCCGTGTATCACCTTCAGTATACTCCACGTAATGATCAAGTGGTGCATAATCTGGATGAACCATGTATGATGCCGCGCAGGACATCAGTTGCAGAAACGGAGCGAATGACATATGCAGATTGAATCTTACGACATAGTCGCTGATTATTTCAACATTGTCGATGATGTCAGCATAACCCATGTTGAATTGCGGGCCATCAGGCTCTTGCAGTCCGGTACCTGTGAGATTGCAGTTTCTGTCAAAGGTGTATTTAACGACCGAAGCATTGAATGCTGTTCCATCCTCGAAAGTTATACCTTCTCGCAGATTGAAATCCCATTGTTTTCCCCCATCGGTTGCTAACCAACTTTCGGCGAGTGCGGGCAGAATATCATCTGCTCCACCGGCCGACCCGGGTTCGATTTCAACTAGCCCCGAACTGAGAGCTGTAATAATTTCCCAGCCGAAGTAGTCATATGATTGGGCCATGTCAATGCTCGCTTCCACAGAGTCAGTGGTTCCCATAAGGATAGTACCACCTGGGGGAATTGGCGGAAACATAATCATGTATCCGGCTACCGCCCCCGCGATAACAACGATAATGACCACAATAGCAATAGTTTGTTTTTGTTCCAAGAGGAATCCTCCTTTCACGCAGCACAAATAATTGTGTGTGTGCTATAAACTCCCCCTTATGCTGTATATAAGTAATCCCACAAAAGCCATTGTAACAGCGACGATGGTTCGGCAAGTGACGATGGTGTTATCGAGCTAATCGTTACATTGCTGACCCTTTTGGAACCATATGTGGTGTGCGGCCTTTAATATGTCATAGCCAAGTCTGAGGGACTAAGGGAAGCAAAACTGGTCAGGGAAGTGGTGGTCTTATCGAAACCTCTTTCTCCCATTCAACCGCAAAGCTGTACTCTATGGCTAATTTCTTCTGCGATTCGATACTCGTTTCCCACTCAATGACACCAAGCTCGGTCTTCTTGGGAATCAATGAAGGCGTCTTCAACTCGACCTCAATCTTCTCGGATGAGCTATATGGTATTCTGTCCACAATTCGGATCTCTATGGTATCCTTTGAGAAGTTCTTCAGCTCAATCCTGTACTTGTAGTCGCGCCTCTTCTTGCCTCTGGTGAATCCAGCCTTTTCCGTGTCCTTCTCGACTAGCTTCTTTTCAGCCTTAACATCATATGACGTCCTGGTGCCAAGCTGAAACTTCTCGCGAGGTGCTATGAGTGATAGATTGGTTTCGCCTATGAAATCACCAGCCGCATAGACTTTAACATTTCCAGGTAGCAGAACAGAATCGCCATTCGTAATCTCGTCCTGTGCAACAACTTCGGGCATTGCATAAGCATTCCAGAAGTGCAGCCGTCTGGATTCGAACTTCTCCTCTGTGAGAGTGACTGGATGAGGGTCATCATCTGAGGGAATGTCGAGTCTGCCAGGCACGTCGTAGATTACCGTACCTCCCAAGGTTTCTGTTGCCTCAGCATAGGTTTCAATCATATCAACCAATGGTTCCTCTTCATAGGCCTTCTCTACTTCATCGTCGAGGTAGTCCATGTCTTTGGACATTTCCGCCTTGGCAACGCGGGTTTCTCCGAAACCAGATGGCCCAGATCCTTCCGCAGCATATGGTCTATAGACATCCACATAGAACGGTGTTGGTTCTACTGCCTCAACTGGGCGTGCTGATGCTGTGGAGACCACGAGCTCGATATCCTCCCAATCCTCAAGGGTGTGGTTGTAGATCTGTGCGATTCTCTTTACTGATGCAGTGTTTTCACCAACGTCAACATCATAGGTCGGACTCCATCCTGCTCCCCCTATCTGATATGTCACCTCGAGTTCGATTCTGGTGTTCTCCTGAACTTCTACCGTAACGTTTACGTCCGTGGTTGTGATTATCCGCATCTGACCTTGGACTCTCTGAATGTTGCTGTGGAGTACTTGTATCTCAGCATCTAACTTCTCAAGATCTTCGCGAAGCTCTCGCTGTTTCTTCTTGGCATCGCTCAGAAGCTTGAGCGTAGTCCTGTCCATCGTGCTGAGATGATCCATTGTACTTTCGCCGGCCGCAAACCACTTTCCAAACTCAGCCGAGAACTGTTGCATTATGGATGACAAATGGGCAGCTCTAGATTCTTGATACTGGATGCTGTCTGAAACTTCAACTCGCTTCTTCTCCAGGACCTCTAGGTTCTTCTTCATCTCCTTGAGTTCACCTGGGGGCTCGAAGACTGAACTCGTTTTCTTTACATCAATGCCCCTTAGGATGGCAGCTCCCTTGCCTTTCACTCGGAAACTATCATCATGCGCATACTCGGAGATGCCTGTTATCAGAACAACGTGTTCTCCGGGTATGAGCTCTGTCTTGCCGGAACGAGTAATTCTAGCACCATCGCGGAATACTGTAACCTCGGTAATCCTTGTAGTCATTTCTTTTTTCATGTTCTCTCACCTCATGGCAATGGAGGATTGATTGAAATCCCTCGTTCCCATTGCACCTCGAAGGCGTACTCGATCTCTGCTTTCTTGCCAGCGTCCACCTTGCGGTGCCACTCCATAATTCCAAGTTCATGCTTATCGACACCAAGCTTCTCCCAGTCCGCATTCACCTCTATTGAAGTGCTGAGGCTATGGGGTATTCTATCTAATATCTCAATGTCAATCATTTGCTTGGCAAAGTTTTCGAGCTCAAGTCGATACTTGTAGCTCCTTCTCAGCTTGCCGCGAGCGATGCCTGCTTTCTCCACTTCGCGTTCAACCAGTTTCTTCTTCGCCTTGACATTGTGGGCAACGCGTGTCCCCAACTTGAACTTCTCTCTGGGGGACATCAATTCCAGGCTTGTTTCGCCAATGTACTCTCCTTCAGAGTAGACTTTGACTTTTCCAGGAAGGAGAACTGTGTCGCCGTTGGTGACTTCATCCTGAGCAACAACCTCTGACATGGCGTCTGCGAACCAGTAGTGGAGTGTGCGTGAGTCCATCTCCTCTTCTATCAAGGTCACTGGGTGTTTCTCGCCATCAGCAGGGACTGTGAAGGGCTTGGGTACTTCGTATACTGCAATTCCCGACACTGTTTCAGTGACTTCTGCAAACTCCTCCTCCATCTCTGGCGGGGGTGGAGGGATAGCTACCTCCATTAGAGACGCTGATGGCATCGGTGCACGTTTAGCCATCTTCTTCCTGGCTACAGGTCTAGATGCCATCGTTGCCATCCTTCTGCGATCTTCCTCTGGATCGTAAGCCGCTATCATAAATGGCGTTGGTTCTACTGCTTCAACTGGTCGTGCCGTGGCAGTTGAAACAACTAGATCTACTTCTTCCCACTGTTCTCTTGTGCGATTCCGAACAACTGCTATTCTTCTGATTTTCGCGATCTTCGGAAGTAGGTCAATGTCGTAAGTCGGAATCCATCCTGCTCCCCTGCACTGGTATGTTACCTCAAGCTCAATGATGCCTGCCTTTGAAGCCTCCAAGCTGACCTCAACCTCGTAGAAGGTTTCGGTTCTTTTTCTAGATTCAATTGTCCCAAGGTTCTGCCTAAGAACTTGAATCTGATCGTCTATGTCCTTGAGCCTGTATTTCAGCTCTCTCAGCTTCTTCTTCGTCTGAGCAATCATCTTGCCAGAGGCATTGTCAATCTCAGTCAGCTGCGATATTTCCGCTTCATCAGCAGCGTAGACCATTCCAAATGTGGAGGCAAACTCTCCCATCATCCCATTGAGATAGGTCAATCTACTAGTGTGCATCTCAATCTCGTCAGTAGTGGTCTTGCGATTGCCCTCAAGCTTCTTGAGTTGAGCAATCAGTTGTTTCTTGTCTTCCATTGGCTCGTAGACGGTTTCCATTCTTCTTACATCAATGCTGGAAATGGTAGCAGGTCCTTTTCCCTTGACGCGAAAACTGTCTTCTTGTGCCCACGCGGTTATCCCTGATATGAGCACCTTCTGAGCGCCGGCCGCTAAATTCGTCTGGCCTGTTCTCGTCACGCGAGCGCCATCGCGGAAGACGGTGACGTTTGATATTCTGGTTTCAAGCTCTGTCAAAGTCCTCTCCTCACGCCCTTCAACCTTTGTCGCATTTATGCTTTGAGTCAGCTGCCTCCGGCCCTATTATCCCGGCTTGTCAGCAATTGCGATTTACCTGGGTTGCCCGTCAATGAATAGGGATATATAAGCGAATATCTTATAATAAAGAATATTATCATCACTCTTGCTAGGAGACATGAAACATTGACTTTGAACTGCCGGGAAGCCAATGGAGGCGCTAACCTCACACTCATGAGAGTACAACATGATGCACTTGGAAAAACCTTCAATGACATACGTCGCAAGAGATTCGAGCTTGACGAAAAAAAGGACAGAGGACACATCTCAGGACCACTCTATCAAAGGTTACTGCTCAATCTAATCGTCGGGAGCAATGGCATTCGCTCAGAGCGCGAAGATTTGGAGGGCACAATCAGCCTATTCGAATCAAGCGAGTTCGCCGCATAGGCATGATGGTTATGTTCACTTCTTTTTACCCCATGCAAATCTCGCTAGAATAACTAGCAGAGTCAATGCCAGAATTATACATGACCACTTCAGTTGAGTGAAGATGTTGGCAATACTGACAGCCAACGGCGAGAGATTCGGGTATGACGCAATCAATGCTGCAATCGTGATATTCTCTAGATAGTCGAAGATCATGCCGAGGATGGGTATGAAAACTGCCTTCTCCATTGGGTGCCCTTCAGGAAACAATCTTGTGACGACACCAGTCAGTGCCAGGGTCATGCTCATGCCATAGGCCAACGGAAAGATTAGATCAAGAACCTGCAGCGTGGTATACAATTGCCTACCCTGCTCGCCAAGCACAGTGAAGAGATGTTCGACATCAGCAAAAGTGTAACCTGGTCTGGTATCTAGGATTGGCAAGCCTCCGGACAGCGCCAGTATCTGGGGATGGACATATCCCATCATTACTACGGCTACAATTATCGTCAGAACGAGGAACAGCAGGAAAAATCTCAGGGTTGTCAGTTTCTTGATATGGTCTAGGAGTTTCATCTCTCTATTCTCCGGCATTTTCATCGACTTAGTGCACCCTTTAAGAATCCGCGTGATTAACTGTCGGTGCTCAGGTGGAGGTTATTAGACTTCATCATGATTTGCTGCTATGAGAGCGGAGAAGTGGCTGCTTGTCGGAGGCCAGGTCTTCAGACTCGAACGCGCTTCCATGAACCTCAGAGAAGCGATTCAGCCTGCGAGTGATTTAAGTCAAGAGAGACAGGTTGTCGTAAAAAAGAGCCGGGCAAATAAATGGATTGTATATTGGAGACACAAGAAAGACAGATCGATGTGTCCTTCGTTCACTGAGAGTCTTATTGAGAACGATTGCGCTTGCTGAATCGCTGTTCACGGATAAGAAAGGGAATTTGGGGGCATTCAGCCCCCGAGAATATTCACTCTAATTTCTCGAAATCTTTCTTAGAAGCGCCGCACATCGGACAGACCCAATCATCAGGTAGGTCTTCGAACTTCGTGCCCGCTGCAATTCCGCTGTCCTCATCGCCTTTGTCTTCGTCGTATACCCAGCCACAAACTAGACATTCCCATCGTGCCATTTTAGCATTCTCCGGTTTCAATTGAGTATTGCTCATTCAAGGTCGTAATGACCCTATGTGCATTTCTTCATTTCTGGGTCGAAGTGATAAAAGCGTTCGGTTGCGACAGCTTGGGAGTATGAAGCTGCTATTGGTCCTCCTCTTCCCAAAGGTCTTCTTCCAAATCGGAGAGTTTCTCTTCTTCGACATCGGGCTCTTCGGCTTCTGCAGCCTCCTCCACGACTGGTTCTTCGGAAGGCTCGGTTTCCTCCTCAGTCGTGACGGGCTCTTCTTCAGGTGGCAGCTCTACCGCCGGCTCGAGAACCTTCCCGGCACGTCTGATGAACAACAACTCCATCACGAGAGCCACTAACGGAAAGATGAAGAGCTTTGTCAAGTCGCCCATGGCTGCTCCCAACACCGGGTTTACCGTGGGTAGTATTGGTAGTATTGTGTCTGCAAAGTAGTAGCCAGAAGCAAGGAAAAATGTGAGAGTCACTGCCAGTTCCTTTGATATCTTCCATCTTGTTTCCTTTTCAGCTCTTGAGGCCAAAGTAGATCCCACAGAGCTCATTGTGTAGAACACAAAGAATATGGTGATTGCAAAACCAACTATATCGAAGCCAAGTGTAGTGGTCTTACCTGCGTTGTAGATGAAGTATCCCGAGTAAAGGGAGATGAAAAGCCCAATCAATGCCACATTAACGAAGGTTGTCTTTTCGCGCTGGCGACCCAGGATCATCCCATTGAAAAAGTTGAAGGCTGCTGCCACCAGAGTTCCTAACACGAGCAGGGCCAGCCTTGGCAAATTGGCTGCGAGTTCGGTGAGATTTATTGACAAGACATACCCGAGAGCACCGAATATCACCACGTAGCAGAAGATATGGCTCATTGTGACTAGGACCTTCATTAGTCTGGAGTTCTCCCTGACATCAGCTTTTTCGGCATAGCCTAAGCTTGTTCTCGTTGAGAAGTACGCCTGGAATGAAATCCAGCCCAAGAACGCGATTCCGAAGTATACAATCATGAACACAGCGAACAAGTTGAATACGAAGTATACCTGAAGTATAATGCTGACAAGTATCCAAATGATGAACATCACTACGGACGAACCATATGACTCCTCGCTAGCGACGAATCGTTGCAGCCCAAGTAGTGACAGGATTGCAGTCAGGAGGAAGAACATTGGGAATGCTGCTGACATCAGGGTGGCATATGCCCATGCACTTGGTACGAGAAGCGCCAGTTGCTGCAACACGGTGGTCAACACTAAGCCCAACACAAAGACAATCGTGAGCCATCGGAGTCTCTTTGACTCCCAGAACATCTTTAGTCCGTTTACAAACTTGGTTAGCATAGGAATTTCCATTCGACTACCTCCTGCACCATTCGAGCTAGAACAATTATCTCTTTTATGTTCTCCCACTCGCTTTTTTCAGTAGGAATACGAATTCCTCCTCGAGAGTGGGAGTGAAGTCAGGCTTCTCTATTATCGTGTCAATTCTCTTGCCATTTTCGTCGAAGATCTCAATCCAGGGTATTGCCTTGACGCCCCAGTCCTCAGCTTCAGGCGGTGACGGTGGGGTTCGCCACTGATGGTCTGGGTCCAGTGCTGCAACCTTCATCGTTCCGAATACGCGCACTTCCAGACCAAGCTTCTCTTCCAAGTGCAATAGAACTGGTATTGCCTCTCTGCAGTCCTTGCACCAGCTTGCGCCTAGAATAACGACAGTTAGACCTTTCACGAGTCCTTTCAGTTCTTTCATCGCCTGCTCGTTCAATTCGTAATTGCTGTATATCTTCATCTGCTCATCTTTCGACTCGCCCTTGGAATTCTCCAGATATTCTCTGCACGTTAGGGCTCTGGTTCGGATTTCATCGAGGTCGACCATGGCAATCAACTTCACAATGGCATACTGGTTAAGCGCTTCTACATTGTGTTTCCTTTTGTATCTCTCGGAAGTGTCACTTACTGCTTTGACCCAAGATGCCATAAGAATGCTGATAAGTGAGCTTGCGGATGGTAACGAGGCACAAGGATGGTGCACGCGCTGACCGCTGAAGTCTATAAGACACTCATAGTTGGGCCCCGCAATGTAGGGAAGTCGTCTCTTGTTCGGAGATATCTTCTGGGTCGTTTCGAAACCACCTACACTGCTACAGTGGGCGCTGACCTCAGCGTAGCGACTTTCGACTTCCCTGAAGGCACGATTGTTCTTAGTGTGGTTGATCTGGGCGGCCAGCAGACATTTGCTGCGCTTAGAAACAGATTCTATCAGGGTGCTCACCACGTTATCCTAGTATACGACAAGACTGACCGGTCTACCTTTGAGGACATTCCAAAGTGGTTTGAAACTCTAACGGAGGGCATCAGAATGCCTAGCTACATCTTCCTAGCTGGCTCCTTGGTAGCAAACAAAGCGGACCTGAAAGACGCCTCTGAAGTAACAACAGAAGAGGGTCACCAATTGGCCGACTTGCTATCCATGAAATACTTTGAAACCAGCGCGAAGACCGGAACGAATGTCGGCGAAGTCTTCATCCACGCAGCCACGTCGTGCAGAGCTAGGGTCAAGAGCGCCATGGCTGAGCAGAGCAGCACCTAGTCTTTCTCTCTGACCTAGGGATTCTTTCACATCCAGTACTCACTGAGTTGCCGCTGTTATCCTGCAGTCTGCAATCCTCACTGAAGGAATGAATGTGGGCGTATCAACCTCCCACCAGTAGATCTGTCTGCGGTTGTTGCCAAATGCAGTGATGTTCGCAAACATCCTGAGCATGCTGTCACTGATCCGCACGTTCTTGATTGGCTTCATCTCTCCTTTCTCTATGAGGAACATCGCATCACGCGGAATTGTGGAGAAATCTCCGGTTTGGTAGTTGGTGAACCTTGTGTACCAGTTCGACGTGACATAGATGGTTGGCTTGTTCCCCTCTAGTAGCTCCTCAAATGAGCGATCCCCGTTCTCGAATACAATATTCGAGTTGTCAGGAAGTAGCATTTTCAAACCTTGCCCAAGTCCCACGAGGCGTGAACTTCCTGTGGACTCAGTTTCGAACATCTTGGCAGTACTCGTATTATGGACGAATGACTTGAGCACACCTTCCTCATAGATATTGAATGTCCTGGTTGGAGTGCCCTCTGCATCAAATGGCCTACTTGCCAGACCTCCTGCCATTCTTGGATCGTCGGCAACTGTTAGAAACTCCGGTCCCAGCTGCTGTCCCATCTTGTCTCCGAGTGGTGACATGCCTATCATCACCATGAATGGGTTAGCTGATCCGACCATGAAACCCATTACATTTGCAGCTACGGTAGGATTCATGACAAGATCATAGGTCCCGGGCTTGCCTTGTTTGGCACCCACCGCTTGTTTGGCCAGTCTACCTGCTTGTGCGCCAGCCTCAATCATACCACTCAGTGCTTGTGAAGGCTTGGTTCCACACTCAAGACCTTGCCCCGAATGGTCCAGCTCATCCATGAATGCCCTGACATTTAGGTCAAATGAGGTGCTTCGTGTTGAGCCTTCAGGACCGTAGCTCGATCTGAAGGATTGGAATTCCTTCCCAAACTTGAGCGCGCCTGCGACTCGCTTAGCTCCTTGTGCGCGGGCGGCGTCAATGGCTGCATTGACCAAGCCTGGAGCCTTATCACTGAAGTCATCGATTTTGCTGTCGAATGTGCCAGCAATCACCTTGTAATCGTGAACGTTGTCTTCGACACCTGCGAAGAATATCGACTCGGGAAGGCGCTTTGTGAATTCAATGGTGTCATCCACTGCTTTCTTGACATCCTCCGCGCTTGACACTGACCTCTCGCTGAATCCTGTCTTTGCTCCTTCCACAATCAGAAAGAGCTGCAGTGAAAAACTCTCCCAGCGCTTATTGATGTCTATGGCGTTCTGCGAGAATCTGATCTGGGAATTGCTGGATAACACTCCCCTAGCGATTACTCCGTCGGTTTTCTCCTTCGCATGGTCAACTGCTATGTCCACATAGGACTTGAGATCATCGAGATTAGTCATTACCCAACACCTCCAAGACGAATGTCACGGAATCTTACCTCTCCGCCTCCTGCGTACACAGGTACTCCCTGCATCGGGTCACTCTTCCCACAGGTTCCTGGGAAGTCAAATCTAAGGTTATTCGAAACTGCATCGACCGCGCTTAGCAGGCCAACGCTTGTAGTTTCCATTACTGGTCTTCTTACCATCGTGTCTGTCAGTTCGCCGTTCTTTATCAGATACGCAACGCATCCCGTGTACTTTGACTGGTAGCGCCTGTCATCTATATTCCATTCCGTGAAAGATTTCATCAGGCAACCCAGCTTGACATCCTCAATCAATTCTTCGAGCGAATGATCACCAGGCTCAAAGTAAGTGTTTGCCATTCTGATGATGGGCTCTCGATTATAACTTGAAGCTCTAGCGGAACCGTTCGAACCAGTTCCAAATTTGACGCCAAACTCCCGGTTGAGCAGGGGTTCATTTAGAATACCGTTCTTGATCAGGATTCTCTTCCTTGCCTTGACTCCCTCATCATCATAGAGATAGAAGCCTCCTGTATTGGGTATGGTGGGGTCTTCACTGACCGTCACTGCATCACTCCCCACTCTTGATTCGCCTATCTTGAGGTCTCTCCAGAAACTCTCGCCAGCCTGGGCTCCCTCACGGCCCATGATTCTGTCGCCCTCGCTTGGGTGGCCTACATTCTCGTGTGCGATGATTCCCGCCACCTCAGGTCCGACTATCATGTCAATCGGGCGTTCCATCAGCTCGGGAACCTTCCTTGCTGTTAGTGCGGCTTTCTGGATGAGACGAACCTCGTCACCGAGGGTCTCAACAACATTGCCCTCCTTTATGCGCTCCCAGCCACCAGACTGTGTCATGTCCAAGTATTTCTGTTCTGATTCTACCTTCCCCTTCGCTGTGAGCAATGTCCACAACTTGATGTAGGAGATGTGGCCAGTGATTTCAGTTCCATCACTTGTGACGATGTATTTGTCAACGACCGTGGGATTCACGACGAGCATGAATTGGGCGAGGTCCTTCATTTGAGCGTTAAGCTCTTTGGCAGTGTCCATTAACGTATCAATGTCCACATCTGAAAGCGGCTCCTTGACATCCGTGGTCCACTTGGCCTTGTTAGCCACGGGTTCGCCCATGTCTATGTGCTCTTCTCGTTGAGCATTCCTTGCCATCTTGAGTGCAACCTGGATTGCATCTTTAGCAATCTCGCGGTCCATTCTGTCAAAAGATGCAAAGCCCATGTTTCCGTCAACAAGAAGTCGGACTCCAATCCCCACAGACGGCTTCGTCCCACCTGAGATTGGTTCCCCGTTCCTGTATGCCAATCCTCTGGCCCGTTCATTTTCATAACGTGCCTCAACATATTTCGCGCCGAGCTCACTTCCAAGTTTCACACAGTACTCGGTTATGTCCTTTCCATCAGTCATACGTTGCCACCAGTTAGCTTATCGTGCTCGCATATTGAAGAAATAAATCATACGGATAAGGTGGGAGTGATAGCGTCCAGGAAATACTGGTGCCGTCTGGTCACCCAATCCTTTCGTGCACCGGTGCGACACGAAGGGGAGTGATTTGATATGCCTAAGGTCACTAAGAAGATCATCACATCATTTCCCAAGTTCAAATCTGAATGGGAGAAGGATGCAGGAAAACCCGAGAACACAATCATGTACTATTTTATCGCAGCACTCAACATTGAGAAAGATCCTGATTTGGCTGATGCGATGATGACCGTGGTTGTGTCAAAGAAGGACTGCCTTAAGAATGGAAGATCCCCTTCTGGGCTGAAGCTTGGTAGAAGTGCGAAGTATTTCATTGGACAGTTCAAGAAGAGCCCAAGGATTGCGGCGTCATATGTCGGTGGCACTCCTAAGAATGGATACAAGTTCAAAAAGAGTTCCCTGAACATGACTGTGGTCAAGAAACAGGACCATGGAACGGGTCTGAAGATATTCATCCAGAGTGGAGGCAAAGATTTCGGTACACCTTTGCAGCTTCGAAAGAACAATTCCGGGCAATGGAAACTAACGGAGTATTCATCCGTCTGTACTGGTGTCAAGAAGACTCCTCAGGAAGAAGGCGATTTTTAGCACTCAAAACGCGCATTCTTCAGGGGTTGATAGGGGCAAAGAGAGGAATTGAGTCTTCTAGGTTGCTATTGAATTCATCTCGAATCGGGAGTATGCTTGACGTTTCCATCCACATTCGCAGCTTATCTACATGTTTCCGCAATCGCAGATTGCTGCCTGCGTACCCGAGTGGGAATGCCATAGGACCGATGAGTCTCTCCTGATTGTGAGCTGTGTAGAAGCATGCTTGAAATCCCTTTGCTCCAATCTCCCGCGCCCGCTCACTTACGCTCATGACGAGGTCCAGGTCCGCGTCTGATTTCACACTCATGTAGTAAGTAGGATGGTGCGGATTCGCGGTGTCAGTGAACTTGACAACGCGAGCGCCTGAAGGAAAACGTTTGCTGACACAGGAGCGGCATTTCCATTCAGCTTCATTCACAAGCGAGTTATACACGACGTGTGTATCTTCAGTTGAGCCGCACGTGCTACATCTCATGTTCATCGATTTACCCCTGTTTTCATAGAAAAAGCAGAACTTGAGATGTTATGTTCTCCTCATAATACAGCCAATCGAGCAAAAAAGCGACTGACTTGCTCAAAGCCGAGAGGAAACCCGCAGCATTGTCAATATTCAAATAGAGTTCAGCGTAATTCTTGGAGCGATGAATGTCGATATCATTCTTGGGAGTGTATCACATGAGCATGGTTGAAACAATTAGCAGAAAGAAGTGGAATTCGTTTGCTATCTTCCTTATACTGGATGTCGTTCAGATTGCCTTTGTGTCTTTGTTGGTTCTTAATGAGTCTACTCCGCTAATAGTTAGCATTGATCCTGGGGGCTCAGACCCATTCACCACAGTTTTTCAATTCATCGGAATCGCAGTTGCGCAGGCCGTCATGATATATCTCGTTGCAATGAGCATGTTACGGAAAGAAGGCATGGTTGAGCTCTATCCCAAGTTCGACGCCAGCACAAAGTGGGAATGTCAACACTCACAGGATAATCTTGTCAAGTGGACTCAGGAACTCGCAGAGAAGAGCGGGGTTTCTGTGGACAAGGTCTTTATCATGCGTTCTCCTTTGCCGAACGCTTTTACTTTCAGTCTGCCACTCATCGGAACCGTTATCGTAGTTCACACTAATCTCTTGGATGTGCTTAGCCAAAGTGAGGTCATGTCTGTCATTGCTCATGAGCTTGGACATGTCAAAAACACAGACTCCTTGATCTCTATCCTTGTAAGAATGCCCGCTTTCTTTGTTGACCTAATCTATCTATACGTATACGTGAGACTCGGACTTGGCGTAGCTAACTCTCTACTGGTGGATTTTGATCTATTTCTGGCGGTAATTCGTCTTGGCGTTCTGATTGCATTCTTCATCGCATCAAGGATGATAATGTCATGGTCAATCACCTTCGCTCAGAGAGCATCACGGGAAGCAGAGCTACTTGCTGACCTTCATGCAGCGGAAGTTCTGGGAGCTGAAACCACCATTAATGCGCTCATTCGACTGGGTCAGAGAGCTGAAGCAGTGACTGCCCTCGTGAGTGAGATACGCTGGCTTGAGTCTTTGAACCCAGAGAGGATGAACCCCTTGACCAATGCAGAGATTAACCAGATGATTCTGTCGTACCCCCTGGACGCAATAGATGAAACCAACGCGAAGCAGATGGCTCCGTGGGTCTTTCTTTCAACTCGCCTCACCAACATGCGCGATGTCTACGGTGTGGAACTTAGTGATCAACAGATAGAGGACGCTGTAGTTCCTGCGGCGCAGAATCTTCTTACTCGGAGGAAAAAGGAAACTCAGGATGAATCCAGCACAGAGCCCAAAAATCTGATTGTCGACTGGCGCAAGGTAGACTACGACGGTGACCGCCGGCTTTCGACTGAGGAGCTTGTTGACCTGCTTGCCATGCTTCGCCAAAATCCCAGCAAGATGATGTTTGACAGTGAAGTTGGCCGAAACCTGCTAATGATCGGCCATCCTGACTTTAGACGAAGGGTCATCTCACTTGCAGATGCTTTCAATCTTTAAATTTGGCTTTCTCCACCAATATGTCAGAGCGAAGGGACAAGGTCCTGCTAGGACCGAATGCGTGCTTTGTCGCCTCATAATCACAGTCCAAGAGTGTCGCTGACCACATGTTGCGTATTGGTTTGCCATCTACTGCAGCTCCCCGAGTATGACCATTCTGCAATGACTTGCCATACACAAATAGAACTGCCGCGAAGAGCAGAGATGCGACGAGCAAGACGGTGACGATCATAGCTCTTGTTCTTCCTCTTAATGCGTTTAACCCTTGAGAAACCGGATAAATGGCATCACCGCTGGTGCTTTGCCTATTTTCAGAACTGAGAGAGCGCTCCTTTCCTTCGTACATACCGCTCGGTGTATCTGAACATCAGGATGCCCACAACCACGTATATCACATCGAGTATCAGTAATGCCACAATTGCTGTCATAATCCCGGGTGCTGCGAATCCATACATCAGGAAGCCTCTGAAGGACTCCACAGTCCACGTAAGGGGCGATGCAACAGAAACATACTGGAGCATCGGGTGAAGGATTGCAATAGGATATGCCATGGGCGCTACGAGCATCAGAGCACTCGATATGAATTCGATGATCATCCAGCCCTGTTTTGCCAGAAGCACAATGCAGGTCAGAGCGAACACGATGCCCTGCAGGGCTAATATTGAAAGCGCTACGATCGCGAGAGCGGGCAAGATGCCCCATGCATTTATAGTCACACCGAAGAACAGCACTGCCGCCACAAGCTGAAGGATTACACCGAGACCTCCGTGCTGAAGGTTGTGCATCATGCTTCCCCAGACTATAGTGCTCCTCTTCATGGGCGTTGTCATGAGGGTTTCCAGGGTGCCAACGCTCTGTTCTCTTCTAAATGACATTCCAGTTCCCCAGAACATGCTCATCGCTAGCCCTGTGAATGCCGTCCCGATTGCGATGTAACTCAACCAGTCAGTCGTGCCAACAAGCTCCCCTAGAGCTGCAGACTCTGAGCCACCAACAACGGCATTCCCCGCAATAAGCATAGGAATAAACCAAAGGAAAGGCATAACGATGAACCACAGCACGCTTAGAGGGTAGCTGAACTCCACTTTCCACTGCTTGATTGCAAGAGCGTTAATCGCTCTTATCTCGGCTCTGAGGCCCTCACGTTTCCACATCTTCTGGAAGATGCTCTCTTTGTCGCCGTTCATATCCTAGAATCCTCCCATACTGCCACGATTCTTGGTCCAACGTTCTGCGTACTTGAAGGAGGCGATTCCTACAAGCCAGAAGAATAGGATTGTGATTCCAAGCCCAGTCGCTGATGATAGGAACTGACCAAGCTCGAATACACCAGTAATCGCCAGTTCTCGTATGACGATGATGGCTATCGTCGATGGAACCAGGTATGCAACGTATCTTGCCTGAGTAGGCAATGCCTGAAGCGGGTAGTTCACCGGCGAAACCGTGAATAGTGCCGTGTCCACGAATTGGGTTAGCACACTGGGGTCCTTGAAGACAAGGATCATTCCTGCCACCATGAAACCAAAGCCATACAAAGCAAGTATCATCATGAGCAGTAGTACTATAATTGGTGCGATGGCCGTCAGCGCGTAGGAAACCCCAAACAGGAAAGAGGCACTTATCAGCAATACAATAGCTGAGATTGAAGTCTGAATCGAGTCTGAAAGAGCTGCGCCAGTTAGGATACTAATTCTTGGCACCGGGGTTACGAACAATGGCTCTAGTGTTCCAGAGAATTGCTCATAGCGGAAGTTATTCCCTACCGACCAGATGCTTGCATCCACGTACTGGTACACAAACCAGCCAATGATTGCGAACTTGACGAAATCGTTGAAACCCGATAGCTCAGTGAAGGATGTGCTTGTGCCAGGCCCACCCAATGCCGTCATCATTAGCACGTAAGGTGCCAACCAGAGAAGTGGTAGCACTCCCCATATGAGAAAGTTGGCCGGGTATCTCATTGCTATCTTGAGGTTCTTGGCCGCAAATACGCGTGCGGCTGTCCAGTCCATCAGCCTGGGTTTGAATGAATCGAGATAGAGGCTGCCTGCATGAGGGGTCTCTTCAATGATAGTGTCAGCTATTGTCAATCTTCAATCCTCCGACCTGTTAGCTGAAGAAAAACGTCGTCCAGTGTGGGCTCCTTTACCTCAAAGTGCTCGACTCGAATACCTGGCAACTCGTGAAGATGGTTCAGCAGACGATGAGCTAGCTCGTATCCATCGTGTGAAGTGGCAATGATCTCTGCATGCCCATCCTTTGAAGTAATCGCCGCAGACATCACACTGTCCATCTTCTTGATTGTTTCAATGTCCGGTTTGCCCTCCACTCTGATGTGCAGGCTGTCGTAGTCGCGGACTGCTTTCTTGAGAGCCTTGGGCGTATCGAAGCTCTTGACCTCGCCCTCGTTGATGAGAGCAATCTTATCACAGAGCAAATCAGCCTCATGCATGTAATGAGTTGTCAATAGGATTGTCTTGTCGCTGAGTTTTTCGCTGATGTACTTCCTCAGGTCTGTTGCAAACGTCGGGTCAAGGCCTTGCGTGGGTTCGTCAAAGAGAAGTACTGGAGGGTCGTGAATTAGTGCCCTTGCGAATACGATCTTCATGCGCATTCCATGGCTCAGTTTTTCCGTCTTCTCGTCAGCCTTCTCAAGGAGTTCCATCCTCCCAAGCAGCTCGTCAGCTCTCTCCTTTGCCTCATTGTGCGGCATTCTGTACAGTTTGGCGAAGAAGATCATGTTCTCCCTTGCTGTGAGCTTCCAGTAGATGCTCCGCTCGTTGCCTTGGCAGACTCCCATTGATGCGCGAGCGTGGGTTGATTCTCGCAGGATGTCGTATCCGTTAATGCGAGCAGTTCCAGACGTTGGGAGGACCAGAGTTGCTAAACACTTAATCAGAGTCGTCTTCCCCGCTCCGTTGGGTCCAAGCAAACCGTAGACTTTGCCTTGCGGAATATCCAGTGAAATGCCTTTTAGAGCCTCTACCCGTTTCTTCTCAACGGGAACTACGATGGCTCTTCTTCGGATGCTGATGAACGTCTTTGTTAGGTTCTCAATCTCTACGGCATTGACTGTCAGTGTCATTACCTCCTCAACGAATAGTCGAGTTGAAGTTCGGGATGTTTGTTGGACACAACGTGTTGACCTTCTTCAATAAGACATCGTCCCTCGGCACTGCCGAGCTTCTGGTCAACTCGGAATGAAAATGCAGAGTGGGATGTTAGTCCCTATGTTTCATCACGAACACCGAAGTTTCTCCCCTTTGCGGTCCGATATAAGCATTTCCAATAAAGCTGGGTTGGACTCCCAGAATAATAAAGATGGAGCAACTAGAATTGTATACTCCGATAACATCTTAGGTGCGAGTAGCGGTCTGAATCCCTACTATGCAAGTCACCCCCGAGATGATGATTGGATTAGCGACAGGTCTACTAGCATCAGCTATCTATGCGGTGTCTGTTGTTGTCTACAGGTCGCAGAGCGATTCCGTTCGACCTCTCGCAATCAGCTCGATCAAGATGTGGGTGGCATTGGCTTTCATGACCGCGCTGGTTATCCTTCCCATTGGTTCTGAGCCGTTCTACATTCCTCAGGGAGCGCTGGCATACCTTGTCGTATCGGTGACTTTCGGTGCCGTGCTAGGTGACACTTTCTATCTAATGGCGCAAGAGAGAATCGGTGTTACTTACGCCTTTCCAATTGCGATGTCGTTTCCAATTTTCACCTATCTATTGGCCATTGCAGTTGGCCTTGAAGAACCCCTGCTGTCCAGATCTGCAGGCATCCTTTTGGCTGTAATGGGAGTCATCCTCATTTCAAAGGAACAGGGGCAAGAAGAAGACCACTCAGCCAAGCGCAAGCTCGACAAAATCGGAGTAGGATTGGCTCTCCTGGTTGCCATATTCTATGCGATGGGAGCTATCCTCCTACAAGTGGGAGTTGAAGATGTCAGCCCTATCGACGGCAATTTCGTTAGAGTGGCTTTCGGGTCCGTCGCATTCATCCCGTTGTTCCTCGTCGCCAAGCATCGTGGGATGCCGACACCTCCTCAGCAGTCCGTCAAGATAATAGCTGTTGCAGGACTGTTTGGAATGGGCTTGGGTTCGCTTCTCTACGTTTCTACTGTGAAGTTTGTGGGTGCCGCAGTCACCTCTGTTATTGGTTCTCTAGCCCCACTCTTCGCGCTGCCAATATCAGTAATCTTCCTGAAAGAACGTATCACCAGAGTTGCAATGCTCGGCGTCGTGGCTACAATCGCGGGAGTCATTCTCGTTGTTTTGGGATTGTGACTATCACTTCATCTCCCATGTCACTTAATAGCTAACCATCTCCAAAAGGTGATTGAGAAATTCATTCTGAGATGGCATCAGTGATTGATTGGATCAACTTCATTGTGCTGGCAATGTCAACGGTACTAATGGCGCATTTCTACATCAAGAGTGTCGAACCTGCTGCTCTTGAGAAGGAGGTTGGCGAGTCTGCCTATTCCAAGTGCAAGCAGTACCGAATCATTGCATCTGTCTTCGAAGTCGTAACGATTGTGAACTACCTAATCTACTACTTCCATCCGCTCTCCATTGATTTTCCGCAGCTCCTTCCGTGGGAATACTGGGTTTCTGTAGTCGTAGGGTTTGTCATTCTCATCCCCTCGCTGACTCTGATGTTCAAGGGCTTGAGGGATGCCGGCAAAGAAACCCTTGAACCTAGGAAGGAACATACATTGTACAGCGGAATCTATGAAACCCTTCGACATCCGCAGGCCTTTGGGGAGGCTTTCGTCTGGTTGGCCATTTCCTTCTTTCTTAACTCGCCGTTTCTAATACTGTACTCATTTCTCTGGTTTCCCATATTCTACGTGTTCTGCATTGCAGAGGAGAGGGATCTAGTAATCAGATATGGGCAGCCTTACTTGGAGTACAGGGACCGTGTAGGATTCCTGATTCCAAAGCGGAAACGGAAGGATTAACCATTTCGTCTGTGTCTGCAGGAACACCTACATGGAAGAGTATTTGACGGTCAAAACATCTTTCCCTCACTATGGCATCTGCCACACCCTACACCAAAGATGGTCGCTTTTTAGTGAGCAAGACCCCTATCAGTGGTGGATTGAAGAGTGATATCAAGCGAGCCGTGGAACTCATCGGTGGTTTTGAGGAAGTCATCGAAGATGGTGACACGGTGACCATCAAGCCGAATTTCAACACCGCTGACCCATATCCCGCATCAAGCGATCCAGAATTCATCAGAGCTCTAGGTGAGCTTCTTCTGGAAGCCGGAGCCGAGAAGATTCGAATCGTTGACAGTTCGACTCTGAGGGTGTCGACGCGAGAAGTAGCCAGAAAGATTGGTTTCAACGAAGTAGCTGATGCCTTGGATGCAGACCTGATATTCCTTGATGAGAATGAATGGGTGAAGGTGGACTTTCCCCGTGGCAAGTTCCTCAAGAAAGGCTCAATCGGGAAGCCACTGCTTGACCTTGGAAAGCTTGTGCTGGCTCCATGTCTCAAGACACACAAGCTTGCGAGATTCACTGCGAGTATGAAACTCTTTGTGGGCTGGATTAAGCATAGGGAGCGACTTAGGATGCACGCACGACGATTGGAGCAGAAGGCTGTTGACCTAGCCTCGTACTTCCAGCCATCTCTAATAGTTATGGACGCCCGGAAGTGCTTTGTGACAGGTGGCCCCATGAGTGGGCAGTTGGAGTGCTCTGGTTTCATTCTCGCCAGTGGAGATATGGTTTCCATAGATGTTGAGGGCGTGAGGATTCTTCAGAGCTACGGGACAAAGAATCGACTGGACCGGAATGTCTGGGAACTCCCTCAGATCGCTCATGCAGTTGAGATTGGCATCGGGGCCAAGAGTGATGCTGAAATCGAGCTAGTTGTTAACTAGTCAACGTGCAGGCATGCTAAGAGATGAGAACATTGAACAATGACTCCATGCTATACAACATGCGCTCCCTTGATTATGAGGAAGTGAATGGGTCCGCTCTTCACCCAGGCCTTGTCTACAGGTCCGCTCTGCCTTTGTTTCAAAAGGAGCCCGAGATGATTCGCATACTGCAGGCTCATGGAGTCAAAACCATAATCGACCTTCGCACTGATGGAGAGAAGAGTGATCATTGCTACAGCGAGGCCGTGCTCTCGCGTTTTGAAATCATGTCCGTGCCAATAGATTCGTTCACATCTGTTAGGCGGCCCGATGATGACTATTCTGACTACATGAGTCCACTTCATCATATCTTCCAAGAATGCAGAAAGGGCATATCCCAGGTGTTCAGCATTTTACAGGCTCGCGAGAGCTATCCCGTTCTCTTCCACTGTTTTGCAGGGCGTGATAGGGCTGGCGTGATTGCTGCTCTTCTTCTCGATCTCCTGGGCTTCAGCAAGGAAACCATTGTACAAGATTACATGCTGTCGCCGGGGGCCAAAGCAGCAAACATCAAACAGCTAGTTGCTGAGGTACAACGGATGGGCGGAGCCACAGACTATCTTCAGCAAGAAGTGGGGCTGACTTCGCAACAGATAGACCAAGTACGCTCAAATCTCTTAGTTCGTTAGTGGCCGGGTTGTTCTAGGAGCTCTTGTTGGACTTTCTCCTTTGCCTCGGGAACCGGATTTTGAACGCGACGCCTTTGCTATGGTTTCCAGCTACACGATCGACGATTAGTATTTCGCCGCCGTACTTGTCAACAATTTGCTTGGATTGGTGAAGACCTAAACCCCCAAATCTACGTGACATATCAAAGATTCCGGCCTTCGAAGCATCTGTTATCCCCGGTCCATTATCAGCAATTGAGAGTATAAACGCATCCTCTTGCTCCTGCAGTTTCACCCATACCCGCTTGTCTTCTCTAGGATTGTGTTCCACTGCGTTCATCAATAAGTTAGAGATCAGCAGTTCAAGATACTCATCTGCACGAACCACGGCATCTTGAGTTCCAAACGATGTGTCGAATTCTGCTTCCACACGACTTGAGATGGCCCTTATGCAACCAGCGGCTGCCAAGTTTAGAGACTTCTCCTCCATCGGGACTGTCATGAGTTGTTCTGTTGCCCGTGCCTCCCCAATCAGCCTTGCACATCTGCTAACAGCTTCATTGATGATATCGAGGAATGAGTCCTTGATTGTGTCTTCTGTCGCGCTTCGCATCAGAGTCGCGCTATTCAGGATGACTTGAAGTTGGTTGGTTATGTCGTGACCCATAAGGTCTTGATACAGGTGGGCTCTATCTTTTGCTGCTCGAACGTCTTTCTCCGACTTCTTTGCGTGCGTCACATCTACAAATACAGTCTGAATCGCAGGCGTTCCTTCGTATTCTATTCTATTAGTGAAGTTTTCTACCCAGCGTATTTCTCCGTCCTTTCTCAAGAGTCGTATCTCGAAACTGGATGTCTGGAGCTTGTCTTCTTCTCCACCAGGCATCCTCTCCTTAAGGAGGTCGACGTCATCGGGGTGGATGAGATCCCACGCTTGCTTCAGCGACATTGTAAGAAGGACCTCGACTTCGTAACCAACCAAGTCCGCGAATGCGGAGTTTACGTAGGCAAATCCGTTGTTGTTGAGGATAGTCAGACCCTGCATGGACTGTTCAGCCAGCGTTCGATACTTCAGCTCTGATCTGCTCAGCGCTTCAATAGAGGTCTTTAGCTGAATATCAGCATGCCTTCTCTTGGTGATGTCCCGAACTAAGCCCATGAATGCCTTTGGTTGACCGTTGGAGTTTCGAAGCAGAGAAGCGCTCATCTCTGCGGGGAATTCCGTTCCGTCATTGCGAATCATGGTGTACTCAACATCGCGTATCGCTCCCTCAGCCAATGTCTTCTGGAGGTTGGCCATGGCGAGCTCCCTATCCCCTGGGACAATCATTTCGATGGCAGGCTTGCCTAGCAGTTCCTCTTCGGTTTCGCAGCCATGCATCTTGATTGCCTGCTTATTGGCCATTATGAGGTTACCTTCTAGGTCAGTTAGCGTGATTGCATCTGGGGAGGTTTCTATCAGAACCCTGTAGAGATTCTCCGTTTCTCGTTGTTTTGCTTCTGCCTCTTCTCTCTCTGTCCTGTCGATTATCAGTATTTCGAGTGCACGCTCTCCATCATATTCTATCAGGCTTGAGAACGCCTCTACAAATAGGAGAGAGCCATCTTTCTTGATGAACCTGTACTGGTATTGTGTGGGGGTCTGTCTTCCCTCCCTTCGGTCCGCTGCGTATTCTAGGAGCCTGCTTTTATCATCGGGATGGACAAGTCCCCATCCTTCTTCGGATGTCATCTCCAGAATTTCATCAACAGAGTAACCCACCATGTCTGCGAATGCTTGGTTGACGTACGTGTACCGGCTGTTCTGTATCACAGTGACACCCTGAAGCGGCTTCTCTACCAGGGTCTTGTACCTCGCTTCTGAACGCGCAAGGGCTTCCTCTGCCTCCTTGAACGCTGTCATGTCAAGGATGACCGCGAACGAGCCCCTATGCTTGCCTTTATAATCGATTAGAGGGGCACCTGATACAATCGTAGGGACACCTTCACCGGTCCTAGACGTCCACACTAGCTCGTATTGAGATGCTAGACCTTTCTTTCTTCTTTTCACGTTCGCCTTGAGTACTTTGGTGTTCTC
This sequence comes from Candidatus Thorarchaeota archaeon, assembly GCA_019057475.1. Classification (GTDB taxonomy): domain Archaea; phylum Asgardarchaeota; class Thorarchaeia; order Thorarchaeales; family Thorarchaeaceae; genus WTCK01. The sequence continues at coordinate 112,665 of DXJO01000004.1, forward strand.
CGAATCAAGGAAATCGGTCAGCTTGAAGCCAATCATTGCATCAAGAGTGTATCCGAGCATGTCGGAGAATCGCTTGTTCACGTAGGTGAAGACATTCTTTTTGTCGACTACGGCGAATCCTTCATTCATCGAGTCCACTAGCGCACGATAACGGAGAATATCATCGCTAGTATCCATGCTTTCCATTGGCGTTTCTCTCAAAGGAGGCTTGTCACTCATGTGGACCCCGACCTTCGTCCCGTCATACTCTGGTTCGGCGGACCATATACACAGGATTGTTGAAACTAGGCTAACGAGCTATATTTGTCTTGACCATATGAATTGACTTTGTGCGAATCTATCTCATGAATACGCAGTGACCTTTCCGGAATGCCTAACGAAGACCGCAACATTTCTATCATGCGCAAAGAACTCAGAAAACCCCAGCTCGAAACTCGCATTGACTCTCCGAAGTCAAGCGTCTGGAATAGACGAGAAACTTCAGGATTGGTAATTCGATCTTGCTGGTCGCCGATGGCATCGGGAGCTTTGAATACCCTGATAGTTAGGTAGGACCCTGTTGCATGAATAAGGAGGAAGTCGAATGGAAATAGCTAAGTACGAAGACATCAGAATTGGACAGCATGCAGAATATGTACGCACAGTTACATCCGAGGATATTGAGATGTTTGGTCAGGTAAGTGGCGATTACAACCCACTTCACTTCGATGAGGATTGGGCGAAGACAACGATGTTCAAGGGTCGAATCGCGCATGGAATACTGACCGCCACCTACGTAAGCACGGTGATTGGGATGAAACTTCCTGGTCCTGGAACTATCTACATAAGTCAAAGCATGAAGTTTCGACGACCAGTCCGAATTGGTGATAAAATCACTGCTCGTGTTGAAGTCATAGATAAGACTGATGAAAAGGAATTCCTCACGTTGAAGACAGTCTGCATCAATCAAGAGGATAAGGTGGTTCTTGACGGAGAAGCTGTCGTCACCATGATGAGATTGGACCGCACGTGAAACGCTGGATGATTTAACTCCCGGATAGTGCGCATTGATTCTATATGTAATGGATATGGGGTACCAGCTTTAATCGTGGCACAAGATATCGCCACCAGAAGCCCATGAAAGGGTTCAGGTAGTCCTTCTTTCTAAGGTCGACGATAGACGAAAACCAGTCCGGCCATCGTTGCGTCCTTGACTTTTGTTTCCGATGCGAAATCATTAATATGGTGAAGCTAATAGATTGCTGTTGCATTCCGTAATTGAATGAGGTAGAGGACCTTGGGCGAGGAATCTAATGAAGATGTACTTCCTATCATTCGCTTAACCGTGCGTCTAAACAAACCTGTTGAAGACGTATGGGAAATACTCACAAACCCACTCCTGATGATTCAGTGGTTGGGCAATGAGATAACAGCAGACATCAAGCTTGGAGGCACCATACGCTTCATGGGCAAAAATGCTCCAACGATTCCTGAGATGGCGGATTACTGGGAGATAAAGAGGCTGAAGGATAAGAGGGCCATTCTGTGTAGCTGGCGGATTATGGGGGTTGACACTCTTTTCGTTCTGCGACTCACGAAGTCCGATGGCGGCTCGATATTGGAAGTAAAGCATGGTGCTGTTCCGAGGGAGGCGAGAAATCTCTATCTTCCTGAGCACTGGAATGTGATGTTCGCCAATCTGAAGGCCTCGTTGGAGCTTGGCGAGCCGGCTCTCCGATTCGACTATTCTAATTACAGACCGTTGAGTACCACTCGATACGACCCTGTCGATTTGCGCCTTAGTGTGCGGATTAACACTCCACCACAGTTGCCTTTCGATGCCTTCTCAAACCCCGAGAAACTCAGTCATTTCATTAGGGCCGACAAACCAAAGGTTGACCTTCGCTATGCTGGCATTTTCACCTGGTGGGCCGAAGGCAAGGGGCCCGTTGTATTCACCAAGGTGGAGCAAGACCGTGAGCTGGAGTTCTCCTGGGTCTACCTAGATGAGAAAGAAACGCGTGTCAACATTCGATTTGTCCCAGTTGATGATAGTACCGTTGTGACCCTTCATCATTATGGGTTTGAAAAACCCGAGGATGTCATTGGCTATCGCATTGGCTGGTCAAGCATGCTCGCTGAGCTCAAGCTCGTCTGCGAGCTTGGAGAATCAGGCGTAACAAGGCTGGCAGATTGGACTTAAATCAGCAGGACGCCTACATCCCGAAGATAACCAGTCCTGGGAACAATAGAGCCCACATCAACAGAGCAGTGGCAAATGGAATCGCGAAATTATCGATCCAGCCAATACTTAGTATTTCAACAATCGCTATGACCGCGCCAATCAACAGTATCTGCGGGATTACGCAAAGCGGGCATCCAATACTCGAATACAATGCAAGAGCGGTGAGGACAGCAATACTGGTGAACACCAAGACTGCAACACTCCCCTCCACTGACTTCTGCCCTAGTTTTCTCCTGACGTACTTACCGCCTAGCGGCCTTCCCACAGCCTCGCCTGCGGCGTCCCCCCATGATACCGCCAGTATGGATGCGACGAATATCGATGGTTCAGGCATGAACACGATGAACACTGAAATGAACGCGATCATTCCCATGAAGGCGGATGCGAATGTGTTGAATCCGCTCTCGCCTTCTCTGCTACCTGAAATGAGCAATTCAGAGATCAGGTTGCTTTTGTGAGCCCACGCGTAGATGAGAACAGTGAGAAAAATACCCCCCGCAAGCGTCGGCCCACTCAAGTTCGAGTAGGCAGGTACTGTTAGGGCGATAAATGTGCCTAGGGAAATATGGACTATCTTCCTTCCTTGCCACCTGGGTAGGCCTTTCAATGACATCTTGAAAACTATTGCGAGAACAGCGAATGACAAGATACCCGTGAGCCCCGCCATGACAAGGTCCATGGTGGTCATGTTACCGAAGACAAGCTCAACCATGTTGCTTCTTCCATTTCGCTTACTGACTTGCATATGTGTTTATTCATGCGCAACATCACGTGCTTGAAATGTGGGTGTTCTTGCATTGAATTCTGACTAGATTCGGCGGAAATAATCTATCAACGCTAGCCTTATTTTGTCTATTTGCGTACGCATTGAATTGCAGATTCGAATATCTGGACTGGTGGCGGGTTTCAGTCTGTTGGTAGTATGAATCATGAAACCTCGGATTCCCCGAATGATGACCTATAAGACAGTGCTCATCGGCGATGGGGCAGTCGGGAAAACATCCATCCGACGCGCCTACATGGGGAAGGAATTCATGTCAAGTCATCTCGCGACCATAGGAGTCGATTTTGCTCAGAAACATATTCAAATCGAAGACGAAACCGTTCGATTCATTATTTGGGATCTAGCGGGTCAGCCAACGTTTGAAAGAGTCCGACGACACTACTATCAAGGGTCTCATAGTCTCATTCTTGTGTACTCCGTGGTTGACCGTGAAACCTTCGATAACGCTTCCAAATGGCTCGTAGAGGCGTACAAGTACATGGGGCAACTCCCGCCTACGGCAGTCATAGGGAATAAGATTGACCTCCGGTGGGGGTACCCGCGAGAGGATGTCATTTCAACTGAAGAAGGTCGAGAGTTTACTGAATACTTCATCGAGAAACTGGAAGTGGACGCGATATTCAGGGAAACGTCCGCACTGACCGGTGTGAGTATCCAAGATATGTTCACCGAGCTGCTCAAGATGATGAGCAAGGACGCCGCAAAAACTCCTTCACCAGTGGATTCATCGGTTTAAACCTATGATAATGACATCTCACCGGTGCTATCTGCTTTGGTGCCGATCGAGGTAACCTCCATAAGGCCTGGTGTGTGGAACTACGATATGCTTGAGGTTTCTCAAGAACAGGCTCAGCGATTCATCCTCGATGTTCAAGGACTCAGGACTGAGAAGCCATCCGAATCCATACTTAAAGTTGTCAGGCGGATTCACAATATCCAAATCGACACAATATCCGTTGTCACAAGAAGTCACGATCTAACCATCTTCTGCAGATTACCGAGCTACAAGGAAGGCGAGGTATGGGGTTTCGAACGTCGCGGCAAGCTGTTCGAGTTCTGGTCACATGCAATGTGTCTGATCCCAATGGAGTCCTTTCCATTCTACGCTTGGAAGATGGAGCAGCTAAGCAAGCAGACTACAGGTTGGCTGATTGAGTGGGGTGTGAAGAACAAGGACACTGTTGAAGCAGTCTATCGTCACGTGAAGAAGAACGGTCCGACCCAAAGCGCCAGTTTGGGTGCGAGAAAGAAAGGGAGCAACGGCTGGTGGGAATGGAAAGCAGAGAAACGCGCCTTAGAGCATTTGTTCACAGTAGGGCGCCTCATGGTTGCCTACCGAAAGGGGTTCCAGAAATACTACGATCTCAGGGAGAGAGTGCTCCCGTCCGGTCAAGATTCAGAACCCATGACGGACGAGAAAGTGGCCAACTTTGTGGTTCAAACAACTCTTGGTTCCCTGGGTCTAGCGAGCTACGAGGATATCAAGGTCTACCTAGGTCGAATGCCCGCACGTATTTTGTGGAAAAGCAGTCGAACAGCAATAGAAGGGTATCTTGACAATCTTCGTCAAGGTGGAGTTGTGGAAGAGGTATCTGTCACCGGTCTCGGAAATCGCTATTTCGTTCTCGGAAAGAATCACGATGTACTTGTGAACTCAGTCGACAACCCACTGAATAACGAAGCAGCACTCATCCTTAGCCCCTTTGACAACATAATGAGGGAGCGTCACCGTCCTCGAAAGATGTGGGGCTTCGAGTACAAGCTGGAAGCCTACACTCAGGCAGCGAAGCGCGTTTACGGTTACTATGTGCTTCCGATTCTTGACGGCCACGAGCTAATAGGACGGATGGATGCCAAGAAACATCGGGATGAAGGACTGCTGGAAGTCAAGGTGCTGCATTTCCAGAAAGGCCGCGCAAGTGACAGCTCTCTAGTTGAACGCGTGGCAATGGGTATCATGAACTTCATGCAGTTTCAGGGATGCAGCCGCGTGAAGATAGGAGCGACCCACCCCCGAATTGCGAAGCGTGCACTGATGCAACATCTTGAGTTGTGACGTATTAGCTAAGGATCACTGGTCTTCCACGCGTAGTACTCCTGAGTATGAATCTGTTCAAAACCATACATCTTGTACAGGTTTACTGCAGGAGTATTATCAACATCTGCTTCTAATTGTGCGAACTTCACATTTTCCTCTTGTAGGCGGACAATTGTTTCATGAAGCACCGCTTTCATTATGCCCCTTCTCCAATACTTCGGAACAACTCCTACAGGACCAATTTCGACACTTTCTTCCTCTGGTCGAACAATGGAGAATCCTACAACCTTTTCATCCATCAAAACAAGAACTGATGCTCTATGTAATGGTCTGTTTCTGTTGAACCAGTAGTTGAAGGCAGTCTTTTGCTGTGTTTCCGTCACATCTAGAAACAGTCGATCTTTTCCATGTCTGAAAGAATCAAAGAAAGGGCTCTCGATATCCTTGTTTTCTACCTTGCCTATCTCTTCTATTCTGAAACCATCTGGGAGCGCTGGTGGTGCAGAGGGTAGAGTGAGGCTTTCTAAATCAACTCTCATGAATACTTCTTTGGTGGCTCTATGAAAACCTGAGGTGTCGTACCATGATTTATACTCATCTCGAGCTTTGAGGATTGAATCTTGTATTGGACTAAGGTTCACCTCAAGTCGTTCTAATCCTGTTTCTTTGACATACTCTTTGCATGCGTGAATCAATGATTGAGCCAACCAAGCTCTATTAGTGGTCCGCTTCACAATTGGATGCCAATTGCTGATGAAGGCCATATCAGGGGACCCTGTGTATAATTGCATGGCACCGACTATCTCATCGCCGCTTACAGCAAGGATTCCAATATTGTGGTCATCTTGCGTCAGCTCTCCTAGCAATCTTTCAATCCTATCAAGGGTCCTAGTGTCCGAGTAAAACTGCGATGCTTGTCTTGTTTTGAATGTGAACTCTGACAGCTTCTTTAGATCTACATCCTTGAGTTTGTCTATTGCTATCTTGACCGTAGGAGCACGCTCCTTGACTACTGAGGTGCCAACACGTGATTCCGATTCTGGAATATAGTTTCCGGATGAATCTAGGTTGTTTCCTGCTTTGGCCGAATGATGAAGATGTAGACCAGTACAACAATCACTACGACCACAACGATGGCACCAATGATCAATGGCGTCACGTCTGCAGGGGGCGTTGTCACTATCGCAGCAGCCACCACGATGTAGCTGAAGTAGTCTGAACAATTGAGCGCAGTAATGGTTTTCCCGAACGTGTCCTCAGCAGTGATGTAGTATTCAACCACTGAATCCTCTGGCTGCCCAGGGATGGATGCGTTATAGCTGTCGTCGGGAATTGAACTCATCTCCAGATTGGTCCAAGACCCTTCATCTGCCCTGTAGTAGAGCCTGACCGTGTCCAGGCTTGGGTCGATGACGATAGCCACATTAGAACCATAAGTAGCGCGAAGCGTTTCAGATTCGAGTTCATTTTTCTTTCTCCTAAGAACAACTGAAGAGCGTGATAACAAGACCGTCGGAAATCTGCCCTTACCTGTTCTTTGTGCGTGCCCTTGACGTGTTCTGAAAGGCAATCCGCAATCAGGAGGGTGCATACTCGCAAGAGCGCGCCGATTCTGTACGATTCGCTAACCTTATTTCCTCGAATTACCAATACCTGAAGTGCCAAAACGTTATCGGGAGGTTCAAGCGGGCCATCATCTATTGATAGTGGACCCAAGCAGGTTCTCCCGAGTCGGTGGAGAGGAGCATTTCAAATGAAAGACCAGGACGACGGCAGTAGAGTACTAAAAGCTGTGTTGATCGGTGACGGGGCTGTGGGCAAGACTAGCATCAGGCGCAACTACCTGGGCGAGGACTTCTTAGAGGGCCATCTTGCGACCATTGGCGTGGACCTTGCAACAAAGCGCGTTCTGTTTGATCAGGAAGTCGTGAAATTTATTCTCTGGGATCTCGCGGGGCAGCCAACGTTCGAGAAGGTTCGAGGGCATTATTACCACGGGTCCAACGGGATAATTCTCGTGTATAGTGTCGTCAATAGGGACTCGTTCGACAATGCATCAAAGTGGTTTGTCGAGGCCTATCGGAACATGGGCACTCTACCGCCGACAGTTATCGTGGCTAACAAGATTGATCTGCTGCCTGGAGCAGATGCGTCCAAGGTTGTCACTACGGAGGAGGGCAAAGCCTTTACCAAGTACTTCATTGACAAGCTAGAAGTTCCGGCGGTGTTCATCGAAACCTCAGCAAAGACCGGCGAGAACATCCAAGACACATTCACTCACCTGCTCAAGATGATGTCACAGGCGGAGCAGGATGACGAGTCCGGAATCTTTCAGGGTGACCCTGGGATCTAGTCCTCTACAAAGGCGAGAAACTTCCCTATCGTAAGGGTTATTGCATTCCGAGAGCATCCCATTTTAACCATTGTTATCTCCCAAATGTATGTATACGTGGTTAGGAGGGGGATTCGTTGGGGATTGACTATTTTTCGTTCTAATTGAGTAAAATGTATATCTCAAAGACAGGGATAAATCAGAAGAGCAACAGTTTAGGGAGAGAGAATATTGTTTAGTAGTAAAGGAAAAGTTGCAGTGGTAACAGGCTCCGCAGGACGCGGGATGGGAAGAAGCATAGCTCTTACTCTTGCACGTGAAGGAGCAAGTGTGGTTGTCAACTATCTGAATAGCAAGAGTAGAGCCAGTGCAATTGTTGACTACATTGAAGACAATGGCGGGAGTGCAATATCTATTCAAGCCAATGTATTCGTGAAGGATGGTTGTGAAAAACTAATAGATGCAGCCATCAAGGAATTTGAGAAAGTTGATATCTGCATAATCAATCCGGGTGCAGGTTGGCACCCTGAACCCCTAGATGTCTTTGACCCCGTTCTAGCTCTTGAAGATTTGATTCAAGAGATTGCACCTTTCTTTCATCTGATGCGTTTACTTCTGCCTGAGATGTATAAAAGACGATGGGGACGTCTTATTGGTATCACATTACATCCTGTGCAAAATTCTCCATCATACTCTTACAACGTTGGGAAAGCTGCTAGACTGCAAGCAATACATCTCGCCTATGAGGAAGCATGGGAACAGGGAGTAACAATCAATGCAATAGCGCCAGGACCCGTATCACCTTTTGAGAGCTTTGAACAAGCTGTCGCATATTACAATCATGAAAAAGAGTGGCTAGAGAGGAGAGATGTGACTCCGCAGGATATTGCTGAGAGTATAGCATTCCTTTGTTCAGAGGTAGGAAGTTACATCTCTGGGAGTGTCATACCCTTTATGTTCCACAAGAAGAGGTAGAATTAGCGCTTGAAGTATAATGCAGAAAGATCATCAAGGAATAGGGGTATTCATTATCGCTTGGATTTCAACAAATCTCGCATGGAGTTGAGATAGATTGAGCGTTGAACTTCCAGACGAATCTTGACGGATCCTACCTACTGGCTGCATATTTTAGATTATCAAGAGGCTTTCAATCATGTTTCAGTCGCTACTATGAATTGACTTCTAACGCCTGGTGTCAAGAGATAGACAATGATTGCGATGGACAATGCTATGCTTAGGATGCTGTTGAATAAAGTAATGCTGGCTGAAGGGATGTCCATCAGCACTCTAATCAGTATCCCAAGCAATAATACCGCATTTGTCAAGACATTCCCCCACCACGCCCAAGAATGCAGAGCATCAAGTGCCCATCCCATGGCGATGAGGACTACACCATAACCTATCAACAGGAGTCCATTGACTATGTGAAAGAACAACACTAGTAGACCCAGTACAGAAAACCCCATTCCATATAAGATCTCCAGGGTGGCAATCATGCCTACACCCCTAGGGCTATCTGACGACCTTGTACCTTTCAACTTAGCTTTCCCTCCACATCCTAAGCTTCAATGGCTCCGTCACCTAATAATCATACAGTGGGTCCGCTGCTATGAAGGGAAAGGCGACCTTGTACTACTTGTTTATTCAATGGAATATCGCCAAGAATACTAGGTCCCAAAGCCATAAGTATTTAACTATTGTGCATTATTGTTTTACCATTGTTAACCAACAGTGGCTTTTTTCACTATTCGCGGACTGATGAAATTGAGCAAAACAACAGAAGCCAAAGACAAGAAGAAACGCATATCCATGAAGATTGAGGGGATGCACTGCGCTTCTTGTGTGGCATCAATCGAAAAATCACTACTGGCACAAAACGGTGTCATTCGAGCAACGATTAGCCTCTTGGATGAGAAGGCTGTTATCGAGTACGAACCAAAACAAGTAGACAGAGCTTCTCTAGAGAAAGCGATCGAGTCAACTGGCTATCGTCCGATGCGACCGGCAATGACATTCAGGCTCGCTCAGAAACCAACCGAAGAAGAATGGGGACTGATTCCCTCGCGAATTGGTGATATTGATGGCGTGCTCAACGTGGATACATTTCCGAAATCCAGCCGCATTATTGTGGAGTATGACGAGGACCTTGTCACACTCAAGATAGTAAACCGCGCCCTGAAAGAGATGGGACTAGAGATAGAGGAAGGTGCTGTATCACACTCGGATAGGGAAACCCTGGCAAGGGAGAAGGAGGTCCAGTACTATTCCAGACTGTTGGCTTTCTCCCTAGTTCTTACAATTCCTGTAGTTCTAATTCATTTCGGCCTTCTTGCACCGTATCTTCCAGCGGATTTTCCACACAATCTAGTCATGTTCGTTCTGACAACACCGATTCAGTTCATCGCTGGCTATCCTTTTCTCAAGTCGGCTCTTAGAGCTGCACGCCACGCCAAAACGAACATGGACACTCTCATCATGATTGGAACAAGTGCGGCCTACTTCTATTCAGTTGCGACCACATTCATTCTGACGGGATACTCCTCATTCTATGACACTGCAGCACTGTTAATTACGTTCATACTGCTAGGTCGAACACTCGAGGCTATAGCAAAAGGCAGGACATCAAGAGCCATTCGAAGCCTCATGGACCTTCAAGCAAAGGTTGCAGTAGTGGTGAGGGATGGAAAGGAAATCAAGATCCCAATTGAGGAAGTCGAAGTAGGTGATGTCGTACTGGTTCGGCCCGGTGACAAGATTCCTATCGATGGCGAGGTTGTAGAGGGCAAGTCTAGAGTCGACGAATCAATGATTACTGGTGAACCAGCGCCGGTAAGCAAGAGTGTTGGCGACTCAGTAGTTGGCGCGACAGTGAACAAGAATGGCGTTCTCAAAGTCCGAGCAACAAAAGTCGGCAAAGATACTGTTCTTTCGCAGATTGTGAAAATGGTTGAGGATGCCCAGACCAACAAGCCTCCTATCCAGCGCAAGGCCGACGCCATCGCGAATGTATTCACGCCAGTTGTCTTGACGATATCGATTGCCACTTTCCTGTTGTGGGCCGTGGTTTTGGGCCAGGACTGGACTCTGGCGCTGAGCTTTTCGATAGCTGTGCTTGTAGCAGCTTGTCCGTGTGCCCTTGGTCTTGCTACACCCACGGCAATAATGGTGGGCATTGGAAAGGGTGCTCAACATGGCATCTTAATCAAGACCGGCTCAGGCCTTGAAGTCATTCCCACTATCGATACTATCGTTTTTGACAAGACCGGAACTCTTACGATAGGGAAACCTACCGTCACTGACATACTTGCAGTATCTGAAGCCAATGAAGAGGATGTGCTCCGCCTAGTTGCGGCTGTGGAGAAGAACAGCGAGCATCCACTAGCGGAGGCAATCGTTTACTATGCTGAGGAGCAGGGGATAGAGATTCCGCAAGCTAGTGATTTTGTGTCAATGACAGGGTTAGGAGTCCAAGCGACAGTTGAAGGCGCTACTCTTCTCGTTGGCAACGATCGCCTGATGAGTGAGAATTCAGTAGAGTTTGGAGACCTTCAAGAACACGCTTCGATGCTTCAGGAACAGGGGAGGACAACAGTCTTCATCTCCGCTGATGGGAAGCCACTGGCCGTCCTGGGGATTGCAGATAAGCTGAAGGACACCTCTGCCCATGCTGTAAGGGCATTGCAGAAGAAGGGCATCAATGTCTGGATGATTACAGGCGACAAGACGAAGACAGCTCAAGCAATCGCCACTTCGATAGGCATCAAGAATGTAATGGCTGAGGTGATGCCGGCAGAGAAGGCGAGCAAGATTAAACAGCTTCAATCTGAAGGACACGTTGTAGCAATGACTGGCGACGGTATCAATGACGCTCCCGCTCTTGCACAGGCTGATATTGGGATTGCTTTGGGCTCAGGAACTGATGTGTCTGTTGAAACAGGTGACATCGTTCTAGTGAAAGACGACCTGATGGATGTGGTGTCAGGAATTGAGCTCGGGTCTAGAACAATGACCAAGATCAAACAGGGTTTCTTCTGGGCACTTATCTATAATATGGCATTGCTCCCGTTGGCAGCAGGTTTGCTTTATCCTGCTTTCGGGATTGTACTTCGCCCTGAGTTTGCAGGACTTGCTATGGCGCTCTCCAGTGTCAGTGTTGTTACCAATGCGCTACTGCTCAACAGGTTCAAGCCGGCGAAGCACGAAGAGGGTCCTGATGCTGAACCAACATCGCAGGAAGCGGTTTCGAAGATTGCGATTGATCCAATCTGCAAGATGGATGTGGACACTGCTTCTGCAGAGCTTTACAGTGACTACAATGGCAAGCGCTACTACTTCTGTGCTCCCTATTGCAAGACAACTTTTGATGCTGATCCCAGCAAGTACGAAGGCCAAGATGTGAAACACTAGTCATCCGTGTCCTCAACAAAATCGCCTGACTCACTGTGGATGTCCTTATAGAAGTCGTCTGGCTCGCTGTAGATTTCATCATAGACGTCATCGGACTCACTATTAGATTCAAGTCCTCTGCCCACTAAGAGCTTGATTATCTTGATGAGTGTATTCTCTGCCGCGCCATGAGATCCCCAGTTAATGTTGAGTATTCCTCCCCCTCCGCCACTTGCCACGACGGTTATCGCGCATTTTCTGGTATCTGACAGCTGCTCCACAACTACGCTAATGGTTTGGTAGCTGCTTGTTCTAAACACATACTCATCGTGAATGAACAGCCCCACTAATCCGACTTCATTATGCCATACTCTACTGAACTTCCTGGAGTATCGCCGTTTCAGAACATCCAGTATTTTTCTTGTGAACTCCCCAGGGACCTCTATCGTTTTCATCTGTTGCTTTCCTACATGAGATGCCTTGCGGCAGTGTCCTCAGGTACTTGTTGTTTTGAAAACATATTAAGATGCAGTAGGTTTCGTTAACTTCGCGGAATTAGGACTAGGCTAGTCCTTAATAGCCGCTTTGAGCTCTAGAAATGTAGCAACATGGTTATTTGGTGGATACCGACATGTTAACTCGGCTACAGAAGTTCTACTTCGGGATGGCCCGTTTGGGGCCAAGCGTTATGCTCGACATGCTTGACTTGGCGAGCGCGCTGTTTTATTTCTCAATACAGGATCTGTCGGCTTTTCACACCGGCGTAGCTATCGCGATGAGCTACATTTCTATCATGGTTTCCGAACTTACATTTGGGAATCTAAGCGACAGGTTCTCTTCCAAGAAATGGGGCCGCAGAAAGCCGTTCATCATGGTTGGTGCTCCATTGATGGCAGTGACATTTCTCCTCATCTTCACGCCACACCTGTTCTTGGTACAAGGTGATTCATGGGGCCTGTTCATTTACGCCCTCGTCACAATGAGTCTGTTCAAGGTCTGCTACGGAATGACGATGACTCCGTTCCAATCATGGATGCCTGAACTAACCGAACCAGAAGAGCGTCCTTCAGTATCCTCCTGGCAAAACGTGGCAAACTTCCTTGGCTTCGTGATAGGCACATTTGGGACTGCGTTCATTGCGATTGAGGCTGCGGCATGGGGGCTACCAACTGAGATTCTAGTCATGATTCTGCTCTTCAGTGCGATTCAGTTGATTGGTTTCGTCGCACCAGTTGCCAACCTGAAGAGAGAAGGTAAGTCTATACTCAAACCTAGTTTCACCAAGGACATCGGCAGAGTCCTTAGGAATCGTGATTTCGTTGGGTGGTTGGTGGCACAGGGCTTGTTATCAGTTGGAATTGCTATGACTATGAAATCCACTTTCCCATACATCTACGATTATCTTGTCTTCGGAACGACGGAATTCCTGATCTTTGCTGTGGAGCTGTTGTCTGTTGTGTTCATCTTCTTCATGATATATCAGTGGATGATCAAGAACAGAGGTAAGAGGTTGACGTTGCAGTTCGCAATGCTTCTGATTGCATTGTCACTGCCTTTCACATTCGTGATTACAGATGCAATTGGAGGCTTTGCCTTGATTGCCTTCGCAGGGGCCGGGATTGCTGGTTACTATTTGTTCCCCTACATCGTGTATGCGGACTTCGCACACAAGGATGAGATAATCACTGGTGAAGGTCGTGCAGGATTCTACACCAGCTTTCCGTCGATTCCCATCAACGGCATGCAAGCGTTCTCAGCGATTCTCTGGGGTTTAATATTCAGCTTACCTGCTATTGTTCCCGTTCCGGGCGACCCCACCGCAGATTTGGTGACTCAGGGCTACTTGTATTGGGGGCCCATCTCTGCCATCTTCATCTTGCTGGCCATTCTTGTACTGTTCAAGGTGGATCTGGACCCGGACTTCAACGCCTTGAAGGCTCAGTACGAATCAAGCGATACCCCTATTGCGGAGGAAGGCTCAGCCGTCAAGTCTGATGGAGAGGAGTAAGCAGTTAATGGAGTTCGGTATCCTGCGCAGGGATGCCGTTCTCTATTCCTTTTGTCGCCATGCGGAGTTTGAATCATTCATAACGCTTATATATATCACATTTGATATCACGCGTGATATCACTAATGACATAAGTCAGTCATAATAGGTGTAAAGTCATGCATCCATTTGCTAGAGTGGCAAAGGTATTCCTTGAGAAGGGCGCGACAAGCCCCAAGACCGCTCTCAAATGGAAAGAACTCGGTTTCTCAATGGAACTAAAGAAGAGAGTTGATGCAACGCAGGGTAAGGACAATCCCGTCATACGCACAGATGGGAAATACTACCTCTCGAAGACGTGTCTGGAAGCGTTTCGGACGCGAATGAGGCAAGCTCACCCGATGAGGCGTTGGCTCCAGCACACTGCCGCTGTGCCCAAGGGATTCCTCAGGTATCGAGTCATGCAGCTTCTCAAGGAGCGACCCATGTCAGGGTCCGAATTGACCTCTGAGGTCGAGAAGGAAACCGGTGGTCGCTGGAAACCGAAGCCTGGGTCCATGTATCCGTTGCTGAAACATCTACTGAAAGATGGGCTCACAACGGAGCTACCAGTTGAAGGTGGAATTAAGAGGTATGAACTCACTGAAGAAGGCAAGACTTTCTTCGAGGAGGACGTCTGTGGAAGTGGAGAAATCCGGGCAAAGCTGGGTTTCGGGCATTTTCCAATGCACTCTTTTCCCTTCCTATCTGGACTCTCTGATGCCGAGCTTGAATCGCTTCCTCCTCCTCAAAGGGTGCTCTTGGGACTGGCATCGCTGCGACGCATCATGGCTATCGATGTTTCTGAGAAGGCAATGTCCGAGGTGGAGGATATGATGATCCGCTTCGCCAACGAGATTGAGAAGCTAGTCAAGAAATATTCGAAACCTGCCGATTGACCTTTGCTATTAGTGACCTATTAACAAAGGTGTAAAGAATTGACAACAGTATTGGAAGTAGAAGACATAACAAAGACATACATGATGGGAGAAATTCCTGTCAATGCCCTGCGTGGACTCAGCTTTGAAGTTGAGAGCGGCGAGTATATCGCAGTTGTGGGTCCCTCGGGAAGTGGAAAGTCAACGCTGCTTAACATGATTGGTGCTCTTGATAGACCTACCAGCGGGAAACTTATGATTGAAGGTGTTGATGTGTCGACTCTCAGCGACAATCAGCTGGCGGATACAAGGAAGAACGTTGGATTTGTCTTCCAATTCTTCAATTTAATTCCGCGGCTAGATGCTCGGGGCAATGTGGACTTGCCATTGGCCATCGCCGGTGTTCCGAGAAGCGAGAGAAAGAAACGCACCGAAGAGGTGCTGACAAGCGTTGGGCTGGAAGATAGAATGCACCACAAGTCATCTGAACTCAGCGGTGGTGAGCGCCAACGTGTGGCGGTAGCGCGGGCGATTGTGACCAACCCCGCATTCATACTTATGGATGAGCCCACGGGAAACCTCGACTCGAAGACAGGTGGAGAAATCATGGACCTTGTGAAACAGCTAAACGAAAAACAAGGGGTCACCCTGATTGTAGTAACTCATGATCAATACATTGGACAGCAAGCAGATCGAACGCTGCATATGCTGGATGGAGTCATCGCATCGGACGTGGTGAACTAGATGAAGTCAAGAGACGTTTTTTCATTCTCCTTTGGGGCTGTGCGGCTTAGAAAGATGCGCGCAGGACTGACAATCCTAGGCATAGTCATCGGTATCGCGGCGATTGTTGCGCTAACCTCCATAACGACAGGACTGCAAGTTACGATAACTTCCGAACTGGGGGCGGGATTCTCAAGTGATACTGTGACAGTATCTACACAATCGTTTAGGATGTTTGGTGGTGGTACATCTGACTTCACCTTGCTTGTGAATGACACCGATACAATCAACGAGATTGAAGGTGTTCAGACATCTGCTGCCATAATGTCGAAATCAGTAATGCTTGATTTCGGATCTACAGAGCTTCCGCTGAGTGTAACTGGAGTTGAATATACTGCTTATGCTTCAATATATTCGAGCTTTGTGGCTGAGGAGGGATCAATACCGGAGACCCCCGTAAACAACTCCGTGGTTATCGGGTCGAGAGTTACAGACCCATGGGATAATGGTACTGTGATTGCTGAAGTTGGCGACACTATACTGATTTCATGGACGCATCGGGTTGGCCTCGAGATGGTGGAAGAAAATTACACTGCTGAAGTTGTAGCAATTCTTGAGGAGATTGGCGGTTTCTCAATGGGACCAAATGACCTCGGACTCTACATTCCCCTTTCCACGGCCCAATCCTTCTTCGACACTGATGAGGTGAACTCAATCGCGGTTCAGTTGGTGAGCGATGATGAGGAACTCATCGAAACTGTGTCTCAGGCCATTGAAGACGCATTCGATGGGCTCGTAACTGTCACATCACCCACGGCCCTCCTTGAAACCATGTCATCAGTCTTTGACATCATCTCCCTATTCTTGATCGGAATCGCTGGCATATCGCTCTTGGTAGCTGGTATCGGTATCATGAATATCATGATCGTGTCGCTGATGGAGCGAACCCGAGAGATTGGTATCCTCAAAGCTTTGGGCATGAAGAGTCGAACCGTTTTGGGAATCTTCCTTACGGAGGCGTTGGTGGTTGGACTTGTAGGAGCTGTTGTTGGCGTTGTCACTGGGTACTCCATTGCAATGATATTCGCAGCCTTTTCTGGCGGACTGCTTGGTGGCATGCCTGGACGCGAGAGCAGCGGTGGCCCATCTTCAAGCTTGATGACAATCACGCCTATCTTGACGATGGACATCATCTTGGGCGCCATGGCGTTTGGTGTGCTTGTGGCGGTGATATTCGCCCTCTATCCTGCCTGGCGCGCATCGAAACTCAACCCGGTGGATGCTCTAAGGTACGAATAGAATATCGAATTGCCAACGCGAGCAATTTTCTCTCAATAGGCCTGCGTCGTTTTCTCCGCGGCGCAGGTCACCTTTTTTCTTTCGACTGTTCAGTTCTGACTTAGCAATCAAACTTGTCTAGTTCGCCCTGGCAGGTCTTCTTGTCCTCAGGGTCGCTTACCTCTTCGATAGCCTTCTGAGAGAGTTGTTTGTACTTCTTGCACTCTGTCTTCTTCCCAGCTACTGCATATGCCCTAGCTAGCACTTCGTACACAAAGGGCATATCCCAGTCATTGAAGTTCTTATCGCTGTCCTTGGCCTTCTCAGCAAGCTCCAGACATCGCTTTGCATAATGTAGAGCGGGGTCTGCTCGTCCCTTCTTGGCATGGACTCTTGCTATCATGTAGTATCCTCTGACAGCATTAGCGAGAGTGCCAATCTTGCCCCAGTGATAGGTAGAGGTGTACGCCATGAACATGGCTTCCTCCAGCTCCTCAGCAGTTGGGTCGTCTTTGTCAAGAGCGCTCCAGATTGCGTTATTTGTTTCCATTGCAATCTTCTTATGAAACTCATTCAACGTCAATTTCTCATCTGTCATGTTGCGTCCTCCACTAGCATGTATGCCCAAATGCATTTAGCTGCAGTTACTCATCTACCTTTGGGTTGCATAGGAATTTGGCTCCTATGTCATAAAGGATAGTCAGGCTTTTCCTGTCTGTTTCCATTTTTGCTAGACTAGTACGCAAGCCATCCGCCATCTACGGCAAGAGTATGTCCCGTGATGTATTTGGCATCCTCACTTGCCAGGAAGCAAGCTGCGCCGCGAATCCACTCGTTCTTTGCCAGCATGGGTAATGCGGTTCGTGGTTCAATCATGGTTTCCCGCAGCTTCTTGTCCTCCATAGCTCCAATCGACATCGCTGTTGGAAAGAACCCTGGTGCTATTGCGTTTACTCGAATATTGTATTGTCCCAGTTCCACGGCCAGTGCCTTCGTCATAGTCACTAATCCTCCCTTCGATACGTAGTAGCTGACCTCTGTAAACATAGTGCCGCCGAAACCAAATGTCGAAGATATGTTGACGATGGATCCTGACTTCTTCGGAATCATCACCTTTGCCGCTTCTCGTGTTGCCAGGAATGCTGACGTCAGGTTGACATCCATCACGGTATGCCAATCCTCGAGAGTCTGCTCAATCAGAGGCTTCACGATATACATTCCTGCATTGTTGACAAGCACGTCGACCGTGCCGAGTTGTTCAACCGTATGCTTCACGAGGTTGATGATATCTGACTCAACTGCAACGTCAGTCTTGTATGGGATTGCAGTGACTCCATGCTTATCTGAAACGTCCTTGGCTATCTTTTCTAGTAGCTCCATTCTACGTGCAGCAAGAACCACGTTTGCACCTGATTCGGCGAAACCATGAGCGAACTGTTCGCCGAGTCCAGCTGATGCGCCTGTGATAATCACTGCCTTTCCTTCAAGCTTGTACTTTGCCATGCTAGTCACCAGTTCTTAGCTTGTGAATTTCCCATTTGCGCATGCTCCCATATAAACTGTAGACAAGGCGCTCACATCGCTGTGTAGCTGCATTGTTCTCAAACTAGACTTATTAGAATAGAATGGCCTTAGTGAGGTAGACAGCGTGGAGGAATAGGGCAATGCCCCGGATGTCTGAGACCACGGTAGTGCTAGTGCTCCTTATTTTCATATCACCGGCCATATCCCTGCCGCGTGAAGCAGGTATTAGAGATTCCTCCGCAATATATGATGAACCTGCAACGGAAACAACACAGGGAAGCCCGTTACAAGACGAGTATGAAGAAGTCTTGGAAACTTGGAGTCAGCCCGAATACCAACCCGAAATTGACCCGCGTCTGTCCTCATGGCTCGCAGGAAACGAGCTCAGTGACGAGGTTGTAATCTATGACGGTGTGCCAAAAGCGCTTATCTTCGGCGCGCCGTGGATGGATGTTGAAGACGTCAAGGAGTGCGTACAAGTTGACTGGTACGTGGATCTTCAGGGTTTCAAAGTGGTGAGAGCAGCATTGTCTTCAACGATGGCATTGGAGAATCTCTTAAAGATTGACGGAGTTACATTCGTCAATGCTGATGAGCTCCATAACCTCCCCGATGATGACCTCAATAGGGCCGTGAAATTCGGGGCTTACACTGGCGGGGCGGAACCCGATATGTTCGAGATTCGAGAGAAGGTTGGGGTTACAGGCTCCATAGCCAGCAACTACACAGGCGATGGAGTCGTTGTCGGTCACCTCGACACCGGGTGCGATTTCGGCAACCCAGACCTGCGGCATGCATACCATCCCGGATCTTTCGACCCAACTGGATATGGACTAACCCTCACGTGGTACCATGCCAACTCCACTCCTGTTGATGCTGCCCTGTGGACTGCTAATCCCTTCAATCTGCTCACCTATGAGAACGCAGGCGGCGACATCTATCTGAATGTAACAGGCTGGGACCCTCTGCTAAACAATCTGGGGGCTGCTCGCTACCTGATTGGCGATGGTAACCCTTCCAGCCCATATGAGTCACGAGTAGGTTTTGTATGGTTGTATGCCTACTATTGGGAAATCGATGTAGATGACATGGTCGACCTTATTTGGCATGATTGGAAACTGCCTGACCCAAGCAACGTCCAAGGAAACTACTCAGTGGGATGGGCCTTCCAACAGCGCAACAATCCGTATGCAAAATTATTCGCTCCATCCCTTGTCTATGAGGGGACAGATAACGAGAACCATCTGATAATCAACTGGGAAGATACGATGGGCTGGAACAAGTTTTGGACCGGCGGATTCTACTATGAAACCTATAACTTGACCGACCCTGTTGATAAAACCGAGATAGTGAATGAGTTTGACTGGGACTTCACCGACGAGTTCACAGGCGGTGAGATATTCGGTCTTGATAAGCCAGTAGTTTCCCATGATTACACGAATGACAGTATCGATGATTTCAGCCTTGGTGCCTTATGTTGGTGCTACGATGATTCGAGATACTTCGATGATGACATCTTTTTCAACGAATACCTCTTCAATGGCTTCAGGTCGGACCGAGATGCATTCGCGCTGTATTTCGACGAAAGTTCACACGGGACCTCCACTGCTTCCCATGTCGTGTCATCTGGAAATCACACATACTACAATTATGATAATGCCACCCACTTTACACTTCGCGGAGTGGCTCCGGATGCGAAGCTGATATCTGTGCGAGCTCTCACCTCTGGGTCCACCTTTGGAGGGTATCTTTGGGCTTGCGGCTTCGATCGACGCCACCTCTCAGGAGAATTTTACTACACTGGCAACCATCAGGCTGACGTAATAACCAATTCCTGGGGTTTTGCCAGTGCGCCATCGAACCAGTTCCACTACGAATCCTTTACTTGGGAGATTCTGTCGACCCCGGGCTTTCTTGACCCTGCATACCCGGGAGTGTTGCATATCTTCTCTGCTGGGGATGAGGGTTCGGGATTCATGACAGTGGGTCCACCTGGATGCGCGGCAGCAGTCCTCACGGTGGGTGCCTCTACAAGCAGTCACTGGCTTGACTACAAGTACGGTCCCGGACAGGATGTAGAAGGCATTGCGAGTTTCTCTAGCAAGGGGCCATCCTTCTCTGGCTATCCAAAACCTGACGTTCTTGCACCTGGACTTGCTGGGTATGCAGTTATTCCCTCATATGCGCCACTTATGGCCTCATCTTGGCAGCCATCCTGGACCACGGACGGATTTGACTGGAAAAATTACACCCTCTTCAGTGGTACAAGTCAATCTGCACCTGTGGCGACGGGAGTTGCGGCTCTTGTAATCGAAGCCTTGGGTGGTGGGGTTTCCAATCCTGCTGAAGTGAAAGTCATTCTACAGTCAACTTCCGATGACCTAGGATATGACCCTGCAATTCAGGGCTTTGGAAGGATCAATGCTGAAACAGCCTGTGACTTCGCTGCCAATGGGACCGGGATGATTGTTAGCAGCCAAGATTCTTCCAGTAACTTTGCCTCTATTGTGAGTGATGCATGGGAGTACTCGGGCGTTTTCCATCAATCGACATTGGGACTGACAATTGACCCAATAACAGAGTCCTTCCCTGATAGAAATCACGATGGAGCGGTTTTCTTCGGGCAGGTCATGGCCAGCGGTACTTCCATCTTCCAGCTCTCACTGTTCGACAATGCAAGCGACATGTTCGATACTCCAATGGCTTGGGGTGTTGGATGGAGCGCTTCAGCTATTCACATGAGATCTGCTGCTGTCTTGACCTTCCCTGGCACTACATATTCATATAACGACACAGTTGTACATGGCACGCAGATGTATGGATGGTTCAACCTCAGCGATGAACTTGATGCCCTCTATGATGCTGCGATTGTTTCTTGCCCATACATGACTGTGAGCGTTTCTTTCGATGCTATTGGGGTTGCAGACGCAGAGCCATGGATGTTTCTATATGATTGGGACGATACCAATCTAGACGAAATGCCGAACCTATGGAACTCCACTTCGGGTGTAGGCGATGAGCTCACGCGCTTGGCTAGTGCAATTGACCCGAGCAATACAAACATGATGTCCTTTGCAGTCAGTCCCGGAAACATCGGCGACCACCTTGATGGATCTATTGTTCTCGTAGTCCATGATCCAATTCATGACTTGGACTGGAGCGCACTTGGCAACGATTTCATTTGCACTGTCATCTTCTGGGAGTCTGTTCCTAGTCCGTTGCTCTCATTTGATGCAGGTGGTACAGGGAACACAATCAATATCACATTGAGTCTTCCAGCTGATGCAGAAGTTGGCATTCATCAAGGGTACATGATGTTCAGCGATGGAATACAGAATGTGAGCGTTCCTTACAGCTACTCTGTCGTGGCTAACCTAACTGGCGCGGAAGGCGAGGAACATGTAGTTGTTTCCGGGTACGGCGCAGAGCTAAGTCCCTATGATAATCCTGTTTACGGGTGCATGGAAGAAGATCCTGACAACTGGGAATTTAGAAGCTTTGCTATCTACGTCTCACACTCAAATGCAAGTCTCCTTGGCGTTCGTGTGATCTGGTCTGATGTGGGGAATAACATGTCAGTTGCTGTCCTTGATTCAAGAGGTCTAGAGCTAGCCTTTGACTCTGGTGGCACTGCGTACACGACCGCAGTTATCGCTGAAATCAATGGTACAGGCACCTACTATGTGCTTGTTCATCCAATTGCCCTCAATGGTTCTGGTCCGCTTCCGGTAAACTACACCATGATTTTCATGTGGTATTCGCAGCCATCCTTATCTGATGTCATCTTGAGCTACACTGCCAACGATTTGGCAACTCCTGTTGTTATGGCACACGGATCAACAATTGTAGAAGACACTGCGATAGGTGACCATGTGGTTCTCACTGCAAGCTTTCCTGACTTTAACTTGCTGAACATGCCGGAATTCGAAATTACTGGCATTACAATGTCGTTCTTTACAGGGATTTACTTCCATCAGAGTGCGCCTTTAGTCATTCCCAATGCTTTCTATGACCCGTTCTCCGGTACGATTCAGCTTGATCAGTTTGCTTGGATGGTTGTCGATGGAATCAGAGCTGGTGAATTTACCGAAATAGAAGTTGACTTCAGCAACGGTGACTGTGACATCATGGTATGGTGGAACGATGTAGACAACACAACTTGGACCTACGACAACAACCTTGTTGAAGGCGTAATGTCCACTGGAGCACATCCAGAGGTCGGTTCATTCGTGGCTGATCGTAGCGGTGCAATTGCTGTTGGATGCTTTGACTACGACTTACAGCCTGGAACTTGGACGATAACAATCGACTCTCGTGTCGATCTCGACATCCCTGCAACCGGGCTTGAGGGCACCTTTGATACGTATTGGTTCCATCAGAACATTACCCTCCAATTGCAGATATCTGCGGCTACTGGAACGAATCTTGATCTTGAGGTGAGCTATCCCTATCTCACATTTTGCAATTTCTTTGCGCCTCGGCTACACACAATCAGTGTTGCAGGAAACGGTTCTGTTGCAGATATTTTCTGGACCTACAGTGATCGCAATGGGTATGATGAGCATTTCTTCGATGTGTTAATTTCAGCGGATAGTGGCTACACCTATCAGCTACTGGCTTCAAGGCTCACCAGTTCATACTATTCCTGGGACGCCACAGGCTTCCTGGCGCGAAACTACAAAATCAAGGTTAGAGTCTTTGACAATGACCCGGATGTGAACCCAGATGCTGCAAACACAGGTGTCTACTGGATGGGTTTGAGTGATAAAATTGAATCCTCCGAATTCTACATTGACTCGGGTTACACAATAGTGCTCCAGCCTATCATTAACCATCCTCTAGATCTCAGATATGTGGAGGGTGACACAGGGAATTGGATCATGTGGACTCTCAATGGAACGAATCCACACACATTCGCAGTCACTAGGGACGACGAGTTGATGAAATCTGGCTACTGGAATACTACTGGGGAAACAGTCCGGATTTGTGTGGACGGGCTGAGTCCAGGGATATACAGGTTTGATCTTGCAGTTACAAACACCTTTGGCCAAACCGCAAGTGATTCGGTGTGGGTCACTGTGTCCGATTATTCGGGCGCATTGCTACCCGGAACGGGCTTTGACATCCTAGGAACCATAGGAGCCATTGTAACTGGCGCCTCTATTGCTGTAATCGTCATCTTTAGCGCTCTGATATGCCAGCACCGAAGAAAACGATAGCACACCTAAAATTATCGAATCATTCAATTGCTTTCACGCGCTCCTTGTGGTATGGGGAAGCGTGGTCACGCCAAGAAACAGGCTGCTAGATTCTGTATTTTGGGTTTGGCTTCATTATTAGGCGCCTTTACTATTGCGTGGATGGGAGGCCATGGATACCTTAACGTTGATCCAAACGTTGCGGTTCCTGCTGGATTTGTTCTCCTGATTGTCTTCATGGTTCTTGGGGCCTTCAGTCTTCAGGCTGACACTTCCTTCATTGCTCGGAAATCGTGGAGGAATCAGCCTCAGACGATTGACTCAAACATTTGCAAGCGCGTTGTGAAATCGATGGAATTCAACATTGAGTACCTGATTTATGGGCCGTGTACTTCGAGCTTGAGAGAAGCTCTGCTCGATGATTGGCCATTTGAGGATGTGAAATCCGGCTCAGCTTGGTATGTGTTGGATAAGAGAATGAATGATGTTACTGACACGCCTCTCTCAGAAATAGAGGGCACTGTCATCCTTGAGGTTGGACTGTGATCTGTCAGTGGCATCTGATTTGAGGAATCATATCATTTTTCCGTCGTGTCCCGAGTCTGCCTTCGAATCTGAAACAGTCTTAGAAGACCTATAGGAAGTACTATCGCGAGCCAGATGACTAGGTCTCCAAGGGTTGCTATCAGAAAGCTCTCACCCATTGGGTCCAACCAGAGCTGTCCGAGCTTCATCATCTTCACAAGGGGGAAGACGAGGATTAGGCCAAAGACCTGCTTGAGCTGAACGGCATTGATTTTGCGCGCTATCCTTGGACCAATCTGTCCTCCAATGATCATTCCAACACCGAGGTAGAGACCGTAGAGTAAGAGTGCGTAAAATGATTCTGGCCCCAGTAACAGGTAGTTCATTGTTGTCCCCGCAGTCGCTGTGAACATCATAATGAACATCGACGTGGCAACAGCGATATGCATGGGCAATCCTAACAAAACGCATAGAACAGGAACCACAATAGCTCCTCCTCCAATCCCAAGGAGTCCAGCTGCCACACCACCGACGAATCCACCGAGAAGCGCAATGGCTAGTCTGCGTCGGCTCAAATGTGAAAAGTTGAATGCAGCTATCTCACTAGCGAAATCTCCCCTCCCTCCCTTCTTGGCAAGTAGCATCTTCAATGCTACTGGGAACAGCGTGATGCCAAAAATCAGCCTGAGTATGTAGTCATCCGTTATGAGTGTCCTAAGAGCCACACCAATCAGAGAACCCGGTATTGTTGTGACCGCGAGGAACAGCCCGACCTTCAACGAAATTGGCTTTGGTTCTTGCCGCCAGTAGGTCGCCGTGCTAGCGATTGCTACAAAGAACGCGGCAATTAGCGCAGTGACTGGTGCGTTAATCGCTAGTAGTCCAAAAGCGATGATGAGTAGAGGCGTATTGATGATCCCACCCCCTATTCCTACCATCGAGGAAAGAGTGCCTACTCCGATTGCAAAGACAATCAAGATTAGCGCTTCAGTAAACAATATCTGCAAGGATGCTCCGCTCAAGAGCGCGGAAACAGTATCGGCTACTTAAGGAGTGCCATACGAGCGTCTGCTGGTGTCAGAGAATTCAAAGCCCTTGAAGATAGTGGGCTAGGATGGCGTCTTTCTCATGCTTAAGTAATAGAAACCAGCCATGGTAACTGTCACTCCAATCAGCGTTAATACTGCCCCGAAGTTCTCCATCTGTAAATTATCACCTGAGGTCATTAATCCATAGGCTCCTATTACTGCTACAACCATACCAAAAAGAGCGGCAATTTTCCCGGGTCTTGTGTCGAACTTCATGAAATCGGGAACATCTTCTCTACCTTGAATCACAGGAGCTTCGGAAACCTTTGCATCGTGTTTGAAGTACCTCTTTCCATCCTCTGTGAGATACCCATTCAGTGTTCCTTCTTGTGTGAGCTCGGTCAGGATGATCCTAACTTCTTCTTCAGGGATTCCTAACTTGCTGCTCATCATCTGAACTGAACTCAAATCGTCAGCGGTGACCAGATGAACTAATCTTTCTCTCAAGTCCGTCATAACGCTCTCATATTGTGGACTGGGTTCTGCGGACATAAACTTGGCGAAACGGCCATGGAGTTCCCGGCGTGCAACTCGGCTATAGTCACTGATTATTGTTTAATGATTACACTCAGATACTTGAATCGTGGCCTTCTCTAGTTGTTCTCCACGTAAATACACGACGCAGTTTCACCATTTGGCGCTAACATACTTAAACAATCGATTGGTTTTAATAGTATTACCCTTAATCATCACTGCAGGGATTCATGGGACGGTAGGAATATGTCACATAGGAATGAGAAGACTACTTGGGACGCCATAGAGGTCAATCCAAGGGATGCACAGGCGTGGACGCGGCTTGGTCATGTATTTCAAACCAAGGGGCGGTTGGTTGAGGCCGAAGTTGCCTTCAGAAAAGCGACGCAGTTAAACCCGAACTCGTTCAAGGCCTGGGAGAGTCTACTGCCAGTTATTTCTCTGAGACACAAATATGAAGATACGATCGAGGTTCTAACTACATTGATTCGACTCAAACCTGATCGGGCTGGCGAGTACAGGAAGCTCCTTGAGATTACCAAGCATATGTACAAATGAAGGAGGGTATGCAACAGCTGCCAAGAACTTGTACAATCCTGAGCATTTTATAGGCGGTTATAACATACTGCTCAGGATTGAGTGGTGTGGATGTTCAATGCAGATTGCTAGGGCCTCCATGCAATTTGGTCGCCGCCAGTTGGACGGAGACAGAAAACGCCTGTGGAGAGGACGTGAGACTTGTCGCAGATTCAGTAGGATCTGCAGAGCAGACCTCAATGAATCAGGAACCGAACATCAGTCAAGGACATT
>DXJO01000024.1 GCA_019057475.1 Candidatus Thorarchaeota archaeon
CTCACACTTGGAATGAGGGCCCGCATACGGCCCACCGTTCTATGTCATCCTCATCGCTGGTAGTTCGGTAGCCTGCACCAGTCCGCAGACTCTCCAGACTTCATTGTGATAGAAACATCCGCATTCCAGAAGCATTGTTCTTTTCAGAATCAATAAAACATTGTACCCACGGTCATACACACTCTTCTACTGGCTCGTCAAAGACGCCATCGTCTAGCTTGTCACAGCATGAGCTAGTGTGCACAGGTCCTCCTTGAGGAAATGGGTCAAGAGTGCTTGAAAGTCCTATTCATGCGATTCAACTAGTGCTACGCTATGGGCAGGGTGGGACATCCAATCCCATCCACCACCCAACAAGTATCCAACATACCCAATGTGAGAAAGCTGTGCAACCGTACAGGACACACTCGTGGTATAATGGCGCTAGAACGGGAATATAAGTGGCGATGGCAGTGCAGCCTATAATACATATGGTTTCCCAGAGAATCATGCATGTCCAGCAACTCCAGAAATCGTCTATCAGAACCGCATTACTCCTGAGAATCCTCCAATTGTAATCCCTCAGTTGAATCCTCACGAAGTTGGACAGATCTGTGATTTCATCATCCATTCGGTAGTAGTTCCGAGCAAGCCATTTTAGGTTCTCATCGTCACTCGTGTCATAGACGTCTCCAATGTTCTTGGCTACTCGACCCAAGTTCTCATACAGCTTTGAAAGTGTGCTGGAAGTTTCAAACTCGATGAATTCCAGCGATACAGCTTCAGCCTCTCCAACAGGCACATATCTCACTACAGTCCAAGAGATATTGTAGGTATCTGAATCCAGGGGTGAAAGAATCGTGTCAAGAACCAAGTTGTAGTCTGCGTGTTGGACCACATATCTAAGACTGTAGAACTGGGAGAATGAGTCTTGTCCTGTGATCTCTGTTGAGATGAAGCTAGCCGTTCGGTTAGCCCTATCTGTGACTTCGGTGTAGTTCCAAAGATAAGTAACAGCAAAGACGTAGTCGAATACGCTGTTGTTGAATTCGTATGTCAACAGAGTGATTCTATGGTCCTCATCCTGTTCTAGGATTGTGAACTCAATCTCAACGGTTTCACTACCGCTTGGACAGGTTTGGTTCCCATCGCAGAAGCTACATCCACTCTGATGGAGAAGCATCGGGTCTATCTGCCGAAGTACTCCGTTCCGTGTTGTAACATAGTGAGAAGTAGTGTAGACCGGATAGTCAGCCTCGACCCACTTCAAGATGCCGCCAAGCATATTGTAGACTCTTTTGAAACCATCACCGAGCTTGATGGTGGTCTGGGCGAGGATAACAAGACGGTGTTCACGACCACATGGCGGCTGGACTATGACAGCAGAAGGGTCCACTTCCTGAAGAGCAGGGTGGATAATGGCCAGCAAGCGGACGTTGTCATGCAGTGGATGGTGAGGATGTCCCATCGCAGGGAACAGGCAAGGGTCGCAAAAGAGGTCTTCAAGAAGGCAAGGAACACCCGGATGTACGGTGATATCGACATTGAGAAGGACATGCTCTTCATTGCTACTGCAGAGAACGATGAGTCAGATGAGCCGTACCTGCGGCTCTTTGCTCACAAGGAGGATGCCGACCTGTGGATCATGTTGTCCAAGCTTGACGGAAAGGCCGATGCCCTCAGACTGCTGAGTGTGGAGCCCATTAAGCCTCGTGAGGCACGCGCCCAGTTCTTCGAGCGGGAGAAGACGCCCACAGTGATTAACAGCGCAAGAGAGAGCAGTCTGAAGCTGCAACACGACCTTTTCCTATTAATTCTGGACGTGAAACGGGGCGAGGCTGCAATGAAGGACCTCAAGGCTATTAGGGCTAGTGAGGAACAGACCAAGAGGGTATGGAACAACATCCTCGGAGAGAGCAAGTCTCCTGACCTTTAGCCCTGTTCAGTGATTCCAGATGTGATTCATATCCGTAGGGGTTGGTTGACAATTCATCGATTCTTCCTCGATACCTCGGTACTCAACGCGATATTTGAAAACGATGGCTACATATTCGAGGGGGAACCCATAGCGGACCATAGTCGCTACGGGCAAAGATTTCCCTCGGGTATAGATGAACTAAAAGCTCTCCGATTCATCTTTCTGATGGATGAAAGGGCAATGTTTGATTTTGTAGTAACACGAAAAAGCTTGGAAGAGATATCTGCTACGATAAGGCGCAGACCGGTTGAAGGGCGCATGTTCACCAAATGGGCGTTTGATATAGCAGACCATACAGAAGCATGTCTGAATGATCCTCACGCTTTCATTGGACAAGGAGAGGAAACCTCAAAGAAACTAGGCGAGAGCGCCTTCAACTATCTTTCAGCCAAAGACAGAGTGTTGGTTAGAGATGCAGTCCTTCTGGAATGTGATGCATTCCTGACGCTTGACTTGAAACTCGTGAAGAATGCCCAACACATTAAGAGGGAACTGGGCTTGGTTATTCTCACACCACAGAGTCTGTGGCGCATTCTGGAGCCCCATATTAATGAGCTTTAATGAGAGGGTACGAACTCAGTCTGGACACTCGCGACAAAGGGCAGCGGCTCATAGCTTTGGACCAGACACAATGAACCTCCCAAATACGTGCAAGGTACTGTCGGACATATGTCCTATTTCCCTATTAAGGGTAATAAGCTACTCATGGAATTTTGACAAGTTTCAGGAACCGTTCAAGTTGTTCCTTCTGGTCCTTCCGTTGCTCCTTGTAGGTGTGAATCTGTTTCGTTCTGTTTCTTAAGCCTGTCAATCCTCTCATCTGCCTTTTTTTCGCCACACCAGAGATGTCTGTTTCGAGGTGATGTGTGGTAGAGTTTGATTACGTCGATATCTTTGGGGACTTGGATTAGATTTCCCTTGAGTCCAGTACGGTCAAACCAATCCTGTCTTAGACCACTCAGCGCAACAATAAATCTGATGGATTCACAACCATCAATCTCATCCTTAAGCCATGTTGCCGCACACTCTTGCGCAATGACCCTTTTGAACTTGTAAGCGTCATCCCTCACATCAGTGTGACATTTGTGACGATGGGTCCAGTAGGTTTTCTCATAGAAGAATGAATTCAGTTTTGTGCATCTCGCTTGGTCTGTCTGGTCAGTGAGGTCCCAGTCAAGGAACTCGCTTATCCGTGCTATAAGCTGCCCAGGGATTGCACTGGCGTACAGGACTCTTCTTCGCGTCGGTTCATCAAACCATTGTGTGGCGTAGAGGTATGTGGGCAACCACCCAGTGGTTGGATCACTAGATACAATCACAGCCTCGATATCGTCAGGTGGAGGGACAACAGCTGGTTTCAGACTGACTCGATTCTTGAAAGGGCAATCTGTGGGACACTTCTCTTTCTTCTGCACACTCAGGAGTGTCTGTTCAAGTGGCAAGATTTCATCAAATCCCATTTTCATCAGACATCACTCATCGACCCGATACTATAATGACTCACTAGGTCTTGAGTTTCTTCTCAGACATCCTTACTGTGTGTTTTCGACAAGAGAGGATGAGAGTCTACAATCTTCTAGATGACTGCGCTCTATCAAGGTATTTCTCTGCTAATTTAGATATGAGCTCAAAAGGATCAGAAACTAATTTCGCTACTTCCTTTAAATCTGGTTTCCGCACTAGTCTTGACCAACTGGATCTTTTCGGGTCGTATCCCAAATAGAAGGATACTGCCCAGAATCGAACGTTATCATTCTTGTTTTTTAGGAGGGAACTCAGTTCAACATCACTGGTTTCGAGTAGTTTATGGAGAACTGGAACGAGAGTTTCTGCCACATTGTTACTAGGGTCATTGCAGAAAGACAGCATGATGCCTGCAATTTCTTTATCCAAATGGGGACGAGTGTTTTGTAGCCATTCAGATATTGCTTCGACTGCTTCAATTCTGACTTTCTCCCTTTTGTCCTTTGAAAGAGCAATCCAATCGTCTTCGTCAAGCAAATCATCTTCGCTAAATCCATAACCTCTGGAGAAAATACGAAGCAAGGCACTGATTTCCTTGACCTTGCCGCCTTTCAAAATCTTCTTGATTTGTGGACGTAGTACATCTGGGAAAGTGTGATTGGCAGATGATTTGGAGATGGCTTCAAGAACCTGAAGTCTTGAGTCTGCTCTTGATAGGATATCTTTCATACTGGATAACCACCAAGTTCTATTTCCAACATAGGGAATCATAGCAAATGATTCAATGAAGGCTCTCCGTGCTTCGTCCGTTGTATCAAAATCTAATAATCGTAAGAGCTCCTTGTTAACTTCATTCTTCATATCGTCAAAGGGAAGATCCAATGTGCCAACTTCATCACCATAAAATGAAAAAAATGCCTTCAGCATAAGGTCGATTTTCAATTCGAGTCTCTCAAATTCCTCCGAAACCATGCGAATCACCTGTGTGATTTTCTAGGTGACCTTCGCAGTAAAAGACATTGTGTAGTCGTTCATAGGTCATCAATATTCATACTATCGTCCGAGCGACGTGTCCATATGTCCAACATAACGCCCCGTAGGGGACTCATGAATTATGAGTGTTTCAGGGCGGGGAACGAATAGTAAGCTGAACGAAGTACCCAAGACCAGCAAATACATGCTAGAGTTGAATATTAGGTCTAGCTCAGCATACATATCAGACTCTACTGACGTTCCAGATCTATCCCCATTTGCCTGAATGCTTCCTCTATCTTGTCCTCATAGTCGCGTTCAGATATCCCGCCATTGTCGAACGCCAACTCCATCCCTATGGCTTCGAACTTAGTCTGAAGATATCTAATCACCTGAAGGACATCGGATACCTTCCCACGAGGGAGTCGGAATATCAGGCGAAGTTTCGTGATAGCATCATCAGTTGCTGGTGGTGCCTCGACACCTGTGTCTGATGTGTCTCCCGTGACTGACTCATCATCTGAAGGAACCAGTGTGTCTTGCAAAGTGCCGATTACGACTTGCTGTTGCTGTATTATGCAGAGGTTTTTGCTCATTATCACTTCGTTCTCTGAAAGCGCAACGGATGGTGTCTGTCCGAAGTAGTAGCATACAGGTCTGTTCTCTAGAAGCATACCGAGCCCGAAGAGCCCCGTTGTGACCCCCTCTGCTATGCTTCGTTCAAAGACCTCTCTACTGATTGGTCGTGGTTCTCCTGGGGTTCTAAGTGAAGACTCGTAAATCTGCTCTGTAAGGACGTAGTCCTTATCTTCTAGATACTTCTTATCCAGCACTAATGGAGCAATCTTCTCCAGAACCTCTCCCTCTAGTCGCAGCTTCTCGTATGCCCTCTGAGCGAACCCGGTCTTGTCACCAGGCGTTGGTATCCCGAAGTCGAGTTCATTGATGCCATCCTTGGTGGGTACCGCAAGGCGCCTATACAATCTCTGGATGGCCTCTGGGAAACGCCTTTGCCGCTTCTGCAACTCCTTCCTCACAGTGCCCTTCTGGTCGTCTGAGAGATTCTGGATTCTATCCTCTGTAAGCATCTCATAGGCCATGATATGCCTGATCGTGTCGTTGAATCCTGCACGTTCATCCTCTGAGGGATACAGAAAGAACACCGCATTACGATAGACTCGGGGAGTCTGTTCCTTCATCTTTAAGATTCCATCAATGACCTTTCGATTTTTCTTCCTGAGCACGATTAGCTTGAGTTTGGAAGTGTCTGGTATGTTGGAAGGGTCCTCTTCCCAGAGGAAGACCCTCAACGGACCACCGTCCATGCTGTCCACCAACAGCTCCTTCTCGGTCTCCTCAACCTCGTGTAGACCTATGTTGTCCATCAAGGTGAGGATGATGCGATTGATGTTTGGCTGGTTGCTGAAGAAGTGCTTGTCTGCTGCAGTCTGCAGGAAGAAAAGACTGCTCTCAAGCTTGTTAACAGCGTCAACAATGACACTGGAGGGCTGACCGACAATTGATGCACATCTCTTCACGTCCCGAGTTATGATACCTCGTTCAAGGCCCCCGGAAAAGGAGTGGAGGAAGATACTTGTTGCCGCCCGAACGCCCAGTCTAAGTCCAGCATAGGCCCGACCAAGCTCCTTATCCACTCTTCTGGAATTCGAGTTCTTGGCAGTGATGTCTACATCAATGACTCCATTGTACTCCTGTCCAATGTGTTTGAGCAATTCGTGTCTGAGGTCTTGTTTCCCTAGGTCGAATGACGTGAAGACATGTAAATAATGCATGAATTTTACACTCATACCAAATCCGCCTTCTGTTCGGTTCAGCACGAAAGAAACGTTGTTGTATTCCATGAAGTCAATATCACTGGCTTTTACCAACACTGTGAGTGATGGATGTTTCCGGATGTTAGTCCAGTCAGGATTCCATTCAAGAACCGTCAGGCGTACCGTCCAATTGAGCCATATCTCCTTCTCAGACGTGTCAGGCTGTGAGAGTAGATCGAGGGATATCTGGGCAGTGTCTTCAATCTCTGTCTGTATCCCGAAGACCTGTACTGTAACTACTGTCTGTGAACAACATATACATACAAGAAGAGCAAATAGAACAATTCCGACCCAACGACCTTGCATCATAGCCCTGACTGCGCTTAATTGCTACTTATCTGATGTTTCTATGAACTCAACCGACAATATGAGCACAAATAGCGCGGTGCGGGACTGCGGGGTGACAATGAAAGTAATAGAAGGCGAAGGATCCAAGCTGGCTACTCGGCCAGTACCTACGGATGCAAGACTATGTGACCATATTCCCCAGCCCTAGCGAACGCGAGGACGTCAAGAAGCTCAAACAATCACTTGAGGCAGCTAGACTAGAGCGGGATGAACTCAGGGGCGAACTGAGAGAAGAGGAAATAGCGACTCATGATCTGTGTCAGATTCTGGCAATTCCTTCTCAGAACGATTTTCCCGAACCAAAGTCCGAGTTTGAACGACTTCTTGGTCCCACATTGAGACTAGTAGAAACAATGGCTACCTACTCTCAGAAGTATTGGGATATGTTTAAGGCGGTTCGCAATGTCTTCGCCACTGCCTAGACGCGATTGAGAAGAAAGAGAGAGAAGAGTTAGAAACCGAAGAGAGAAAGAAAAGAAAGTAAGTGTTTGGCCTTCATAATATGGCCAATTCATGCTGTTTACGCTAGGGTGTTAAGTCAAAAACATATACGTCTTGACAGAACTAC
The DNA here is from genome assembly GCA_019057475.1 of Candidatus Thorarchaeota archaeon. Taxonomy (GTDB): domain Archaea; phylum Asgardarchaeota; class Thorarchaeia; order Thorarchaeales; family Thorarchaeaceae; genus WTCK01. Next base: position 7,145 of record DXJO01000024.1, read on the forward strand.
TAACAGGTCTTGACAGAAAAGATTACAAAATCATATACAGTCCTAACAGAAACATATACATTCTTGACAGTGTCAACATCTGAATCTTAACATGTTAACAGAAACATATACACTCTTAACAGTGTTAACATCTGAATCCTAACATGTTAATAGAGAGTTTACACAATCACTCACATCGACTTAACATGTTAACAGGAAGTTCACAGAATGTTCACACCGACTTAACACGTTAACAGGAAGTTCACAGAATGTTCACACCGACTTAACACGTTAACAGGAAGTTCACAGAATGTTCACAGAATGTTCACAGAATGTTCACACCGACTTAACACGTTAACAGGAAGTTCACAGAATGTTCACAGAATGTTCACAGAATGTTCACACCGA
>DXJO01000025.1 GCA_019057475.1 Candidatus Thorarchaeota archaeon
ACAAGTCTTACGTCCTCTCCACAGGCGTTTTCTGTCTCCGTCCAACTGGCGGCGACAAGATTACATGCAGCGTTCAGATTACTGCTGGTTGTTTGGGTCCAGTTCATATTTGAAGGCCCTAGCAATCAGCATTGAACGTCCACACTACTCAATCCTGCGCAGCATGTTATAACCACCTACAAAATGTCTAGGATTGTACAAGTTTTAGGCAGCTGTTGCATTCCCCCATACTCCTCCATGGGGAGGACCCCACAAAGAGAGGGTTCCCTGTTGTGGCGGTTTCCTATTTCAAACAATGATGGACGCTGTGGCAGACAGGTGCAAGGGTATTGTATCGCCGTTTGGCTTCGGATACACTGAGAAGCTGGAGGAGTTCTTCGCCAGATTCGGATTCGAGGAGTTTGAGAATGATGGACTGAAGATGCTCATTTTAAGGTTTGAAACTGTAGAGCTTCCCACATCCGTTCACTATGAACGGAAATACCAATTCAAACAAGCCCCTAGGAAGGTGGCAGTTGACGTATTCTGGTCTTCCATGTGTCCAGCCGATCCCTATACACTCCTGAATGTGAGAGCGGTCTGTGCGGAGCTCGGTGACAGAATGATCCTCAATGAGTTCTGTGTTGATGATCGGAAGGCGTTGATGGAACACGGCATAAAGAGCGGCACATATGTCAATGGCAAGTATCCGTGGAGTACCTATGGCCCCTTAGAGAGGGATGAAATCCGGGGTGTGTTGAGAGAAGCAGTAATTTCTGATTGGTAGAAACAGGCCAATGCGTTGTTTCCAGACTTACTTCAAAGGTACGTAAGCACTGCTCTTGGTCGCACCAATCCCCGGCGACCCGTGACTAACACGCTTGTTAGTTACTGCAAATTCTCCAAGAACGTGTCCAATCATCTGTGGGATAATCTTGACTCTGACGAAATCCTTACCATTGTGAACCCCGATAGTAAGGTCAATCATTTCAGGCAGAATTACCATGTCACGACAGTGGGTCCTCACTACAACGTCCTTACCTTTCCTCATGGACTTCCTTGCGGCCCTAAGCTTGATGAGGAGCTTCTTCTGACGTGGAGGAAGGCCTCTCCGAAGGGTTCTCCTTCTGCGAGACGGCAACAGCTCTATGAGGGAGTCCATATTCATCTTGACTAGATCATCGAGCTTATGCCCGCGGTACATTGGTACGCGTTTCGTTGACATGTAATCACCTAAGATGGTAGACGGCTATGGTCCTGACCATCCAGAACTGACCTGACCCGACGGAGAATCAATTTAAGCCTTGCGCACTGGCTACTTCTGAATCGGGTTCCCCTCGTCTTCTAGAAGACCTGCCTTCTTCATCGCATCTGTAACCCAGCCCAGTGAGTCCTCCAATCCGGGGTCTCTCACGAGGGCTAATCTTGCGTAGTCAACGGCGTCCTGCCACCTTTCAAGTTCGTAGTTTATTTCAGCTGTGTGTAAAAGGGCAAGAGTAAGCCGGTCTTCAAGTTCCAACGCGGACTGGAAGCTTTCAAGGGCCTTCTCAAGCATGCCGAGATTGCGAAGGCACACGCCCTTGTTGAACAGGGGCACAGGGTCCTTTGGGTCCGACTCGGCAGCTCTGTCTAGGTATTCCAGCGCTTTCTTGGTCAACGTACTTGAGGGATCGGAGGTTTCCTGCAGCTGCATGAGCCCGACTCCCATGGATGTAAGGGCGTGAGTGTGACTGGGGTTTCCAGAAAGGAACTGCTCCAGTTTCTCGATGGCTTCCTTGGTTTTTCCCTCAGTCAGAAGTAGTGCAGCCTCGTCATACTCCTTTTGTCTACGTCTGAAGAGTGGCATGTCAAAGACCTCTTGTGACCGGTTCACGGATACTCTTAAGTGATGGCCTCGCTTCGCATGAGTGGTGATTGAGTTTGGGCCGTCTTTTTGGTACCAACGGAGTTCGCGGCGTCATCAACGAATTTCTAACCCCTCAATTAGTGTTGGATCTTGGCCGTGCTATCGGTACTGTTGTGGGCGCGGGGTTGATTGCGGTTTCTCGTGACTCTCGAATGGGCGGCGAGATGCTTACCAATGCTCTTGTATCAGCATTGCTATCGACAGGGTGTTCTGTAGTTGACATTGGTCCCGCACCGACACCAACGTTGCAGTTCATGGTTCCCAGACTTGACTGTGTGGGTGGCGTTGTAGTCACAGCCTCTCACAACCCTCCGGATTTCAACGGACTAAAGGTGATGGGGCCAAGTGGTATAGAGGTTCCTCGTGGTGTAGAATCTCAGATTGAGGACATCTACTTCGGGAAAGAGTTTGATGTTGCTGACTGGAAGAGCATCGGCTCAGCACGAAGCTATGACACTGCAATGAGAGAGTACTTGGATGCGATTAAATCACACGTGGATGTAAAGAAGATACGCCAACGTCAATTCAGTGTTGTCGTCGATGGTGCAAACAGTGTTGGGTCGCTGGCCACACCAATCCTCTTACGAGACCTTGGATGCAAGGTGGTTTCAATCAACAGCCAGCTGGATGGAACCTTCCCTGGGCGGGATCCAGAGCCGACGCCTGAGAATGTTTCGGACCTGCGCCGCATGGTGGCATCCATTAATGCTGACCTCGGGGTTGCACATGACGGCGACGCCGACAGAGCCACGTTTGTAGATGAAACCGGCCGCGTACTTTGGGGCGATCAGTCGTTTGCAATTGTGGCCTCTTACGTACTCGCTCAGAAACCGGATTCAACTCTTGTCACCCCTGTGAGTAGTGGTAAACTCATCGAAGATGTCGCTCGACAAGCCGGTGCCAAAGTTGATTGGACCGAAGTTGGAAGTGTTGTAGTTTCTCACAGGATCGAAGAAATTGGTGCAGAGCTTGGCGGTGAAGAGAATGGTGGCGTGTTCTTTCCTGCGCACTTAGCAGCACGAGATGGCGCAATGACAGTAGCACTCATAGTGGACATTATGGCCAAGGAGGAAAAGCAACTCTCAGACCTTGTTTCTGAACTCCCTACGTACTTCAGTGACAAACAGAGGGTTCCAGTACCTCCAGAGAAAAAGGAGGCGATACTTGACGCACTTCTCTTGCTCACAAAGGAGCACAATCGGATAACTTTGGATGGCGTGAAGCTGATACTAGATGACGGTTGGGTTCTCATGCGCCCATCAGGAACAGAACCGCTTTGGAGATGCTTTGCTGAAGGAAAGACGCAGGAAACCGCAGAACGCCTTTGCAAAATGGGGGTAAAGCTCATCCAATCTGCAATTACGAAATCATAGCGCCTAGTACAGACGATGAAGCGATGATTCCTTGTGAAGTCCCCTTTGCACAACGAATATAGGACAGGTCCTCTGAGGTAGGCTCAGGTCCTCTGAGGGATATGACAATGACAAAGCTGCTTGACGAGATGGACTATCTGAGTCTTGGGAAACGAGTCCGTCTTCATAGGTTAATGTATGAACATGGGCCTGGAAACGGGCACATGATGTTTCTACCGATAGATCAGGGCTTGGAGCACGGCCCTGTTGACTTCTTTCCAAATCCTCCTTCTGCTAACCCTGAATTTCAATTCAACTTGGCAAAAGAGGTGAACTTCTCCGGCATAGCGCTGCACCTTGGCCTTGCTGAGAAGTATGCAACGAAGTATGCGGGCAGGGTTCCTATCGTGCTCAAGATAAACGGCAAGACCCGCATTCCCTCTGACTCTCATGCTCTTTCCCCCATGACAGCGTCTGTCGAGGATGCTGTTCGAATTGGTGCTGATGCCATAGGATATACGCTGTACGTCGGAAGTCCCAGCCAAGTAGCTGACTTCACGCAGTTTAGAAAAGTGAAAGCAGACGCAGATCGCTACGGGATGCCAGTCATTATTTGGGCATATCCTCGCGGCGAAGCAATTGAGAAGAAGGGCGGAAGGAACTCCCTCTACGCTGTGGACTATGCAGCACGAGTGGCGGCTGAGCTAGGTGCCGATGTTGTGAAGCTCAATGTGCCCAAGATTGACCCGAAGAAGAAATCTCAACAGCGCCCACCCTATGACAAACTAAACCTAAACTATGAGGACAGTGTCAGGAAAGTGGTGGAGTCTGCGGGAAAGACATTGGTGCTGTTCTCTGGTGGGAGTAAAATCAGCGATGACGATCTCATATCTCGGGCAAAGACCTGCATCGATGTAGGTGCGAATGGGCTAATCTTTGGCCGAAATCTGTGGCAGCGCGAGTGGGAAGACGCGGTCAAGATTTCCAAGCGCCTTCGCGAATTATTGCAGAAATCGTAGAGAATGAATCATCTCGCGCATACCCGCAGCAGAGAAAAAAAAATCGACTGCAATATGAAAATGAATCTGGAGGGCCCGAAGGCCCTTCATATGAACGCGCGATATCCGATGAGTATTACTACTCTTCAGGCTTTTCCTCTGCAACCTTTTCTTCATCAAAGTCGAAGTCTTCAAGTGGCTCTGGAGCCGGAGTTGTTAACATTGTCCAGCCTATCCACATTGCGATGACCATGATAAGAACAACACCAAGCCAGATTGGTAGAATCACCAGCAGCAACGGTGTTGGGTTGAATATACTCGCTAACAAGGAACCTGCACCAAAGGCAGTATCGACCCAAACTCGCAGATCGGGAAGAAGCTCCAAGATGATGAGGCCCCAAGTGTAGTAAAGAAGTACGAGAAGCGCTCCGATGAATATTAGCGCGCCAATGGCTTTTTCCTTGCCCATTTCTGTCCACTACCTTGTGTTGCATAATAATGCGAACTAAGTCGTTTACGCCATCGGGTCTAATAAAAGGATTGTGACTACTCCTGGTTTGAATAACGCCCCACACTGGCCATCAATGTTCCTTACTGCGGGCTATTATTCAATCTCTGTCATCTCGCAAACCTATGTTGAACTTCATCCAGTGCTTTATCAAGTCTAGTACTCAATGGATATGCGCAAAGGCCTGCGAAGATGCCCAGAATGACAGATGAGATGAGTCGGAAAATGAAGAAGTTCAGGCCAAGGTAGTACAGTTCTAGAGGTATCCTGAGCGGCCCCATCAGTGTTTGTCCAGTCATGAACGCAATAAGGAAGTGTGAGCCAACGCCCTTCCTTTTTAATACGTAAACGAGCGGGAATATGCTGTAGATTGGTCCGGGCGTGATGATTCCGATACATGTCACTATGGTGAGACCCACAAGCAGATTCCTCCCCGTTAGGACTCGTGTAACAAGGTCTCTGTCGACCCAGGCATCCACCCATCCTGCAAGGAAACTGGCGACGATGAAGATGGGTATTGTTTCAATCAGATTGGTCGCAGAGAAATCCAATGCATACGGGATTTGTGAGGGTTGTGTCAAATACACAACAATGAAGAAGAATGCCAAGATAACAAAAAGAAACCCCTCAAGCATTATTGCATCTAGATACCGCTTGAGAACTGATCTCTCCTTCACATCTTCGAGAGCTGGTGAGGGGCTTTCTGACTCTTCGCTCATTATGGTGTCACATCGGGAATATAGAGGGGGATGAAACTGTTCACGATTACAGCCAT
>DXJO01000026.1 GCA_019057475.1 Candidatus Thorarchaeota archaeon
GTTTTCTGTCTCCGTCCAACTGGCGGCGACCGAATTACGTGGAGGCCCTAGCAATCAGCATTGAACATCCACACCACTCAATCCTGAGCATATGTTATAACCACCTACAAAATGTCCAAGATTGTGCAAATTGTTGGCAGCTGTTGCATGCCCTATTTCATTTGCCGCTGTTTCGTGGCTAGCCTATAGTCTTGCCCACGAAGGTTACCGCAACCCGTCGACTTCTCGGTCCATCGCATTCGACGAATAGAATCCTCTGCCAAGTACCCAGAGTCAGTCTGCCAGATTTGACGGTCACGGTTTCGGAGGGACCTAGCAACGACGTCATTATGTGCGAATGGGCGTTGTCGTCAACTCTGTCGTGTTGATATCCTGCATGTGGTGGGACAATCTTCGACAGTTGCATTTCGATATCTTGCATCAGTCCGCTCTCAGCTTCATTGATAGTCAATCCTGCAGTCGTATGAATACTAAATACAGTCAGGATTCCATCCTCCGCATTATTCTCAACAACCCAGGACTGAACCATCTCCGTTATGTCAATGACTTCCACGGACCTGTTCGATTTGATTTCAACTTGACCATGCACTACATTCATCGTTATTTGGCTCCAAATGGACTCACACTGCGCCTTTCTTCGTAGCGTAGCTAGAGATACACCTTTCTGATTTACGAAGGGCTCCCCAAGATGCGCGCCTAGGTTCCCTCGGCATAAGACTTCGCGTACGCTGCTTGTTCCTTGGTCCATCTGTCAATACTGATGCCCATTGTCTTGAGCTTGTAGGCAGCAATCTGCTTGTCCATCTCAACAGGGAACTCATAGACGGCTGGCTTGAGATTCTTGCCATGTTTGGCCATCCAAATCATTGCGTACAATTGAGCTGAGAAACTCATGTCCATTACTGATGAACTATGTCCCTCAGCCGCCGTCAGGTTGACTAGACGCCCCTCACCGAGCAAGTAGATTACACGACCGTCTTTCATCGTGTATTCATCCAGCGCATGACGAACTCGCCTTTTCCCAGTGCTCAATGCAACCAGGTCTGGCTCATTGATCTCGACATTGTAGTGACCCGAATTGCCCAAGATTGCACCGTCTTTCATGACCTTCATATGAGCGCCGGTGATCACATCCTTCATGCCTGTTACAGTAAGGAACAAGTCGCCCTCTTTCGCCGCGTCCGTCATCGGCATCACCCGATATCCGTCCATCCGTGCCTGGAGTGCTTTCACTGGGTCTACCTCAGTCACAATCACGTCCGCGCCAAGCCCTTTCGCCCTCATTGCAAGACCTCGACCACAGTAACCGTACCCTGCAATAACGACAGTCTTGCCAGCAATCAATATCGCTGAGGCTCGAAGGACTCCATCGAAGGAGCTCTGACCAGTCCCGTAGACGTTGTCGAACATGTGCTTGGTTTCTGCATCGTTGACTGCCATGATGGGGTACTTCAACGCGCCATCATCAGCCATCGCACGGACTCGAATCACTCCGGTTGTCGTTTCCTCGGAACCGCCGTAGAGCTTTGGTATCAATTCTTGGTGTTTGTTATGTATAGTGAAGATCAGGTCGGCTCCGTCGTCTAATGTCAGTGTAGGTTCCATCTTGAGTGTCTGGTCGATGCACCAGTAGTACTCCTCAGTATTCAGGCCGTACCACGCATAGACTGGGACGTCATTTGCAGCCAGTGCAGCTGCAACCTTATCGTTAGTTGAGAGTGGATTGCACCCAGACCATGCGACCTCAGCGCCCGCTGCCTGCAGGGTCTCAACGAGGACTGCCGTTTCCTTTGTCACGTGTAGACAGCCTGCAATCCTCATTCCCTTGAGTGGCTTTTCCTTAGCATACTTTTCTCTGAGATGCATGAGCACAGGCATGTGCTTCTCTGCATACTCGATCAACATCCTGCCTTCCTTGGCAAGTCCAATGTCTTTGACTTTGTAATTAGCCATTGTCATCACACGGGCGCGGTGCTTAGCATACCTTATATGAATCCTACATCATATTCTAGAATCAAATGCACCATATCACGGTGTTAGTCATGCAATCCATTACAGAGAGCGAAAAGGAACTTCTGAGGCTCCTCCTACAGGATTCCAGATCCAGTTTGGGAAGCTTGGCAGAGAATCTCGGGAAGGGACGCAATTGGGTTACTCGTGCCATCAAACGTCTTGTGCGCAGGAAGGTTCTGCAGGCCTACGTGACGGTTTTCGACCCAGCTCAAGTCTACGCTGATCGGAGCACAATGTTGCTTATCAAGACCAATCCACGAGAACTTGATGTGAGCCGGGGACTCCTTGAGATGCCTGAGCTTGAGTCGCTTGACGGAATCTCGGGTGAGCACTCACTGCTGGGCCTTTTCCGTCTGCGAGGGGCCGGCGGGTTCGAAGCCTTTCTGGATGAAGTGGACAGGGTGGTGGCCAAGTCAGGAGCCGAGAAGTACCAGCTCGTCCAGGTTCTGACCACATACAAAACTCATGGGTTCAATCTTGAAAATCAGAAGGTTCGCCCACCGCCAGTGTCGTCCAAAGATTGGGAGCTGATGAAGGCTGTCTACAGACACGCACCATCCGAAGAGCGTCCCTTTCCTCTCTCTCAAAGCGAGGTTGGCAAGAAAATGAAGCCGTCATTGAGCCAGCCTGCAGTATCCAAGGCAATGAAACGGCTCGAAACCCGTGGAGCAATTGCCGGTTACTCTGTGGATATTGGATTCAGACACCTTGGATTGCCCATCAAGTTCTTCCTACAAATCAAGTCGAAACCGGGAACGATAGCACAGACTGCGCACGAGATAAGCAAGATGAATGCAGTATGGGATCTGCACCGAACAAGCGAAGACCTAAGCCTCTTTGCTACTATTCGAACTAGGAGTGTAGATGGCTACAATCGGTTCCTTAGAGATCTGTACGAGAACGTAGACATCATTGACACTCAGTCACAGATTTCGCTTGAAGAGTGGTTCGTACCTGCATAGGCATTGTTTCAGCCGAAACACCTCCGCACTAACCTGACGAAGGTGGGCGTTCGCCAAGCCAGATTCGCTCCCAGAGGTTTTCACCCCTGTTTCTGATGAGAATGATCAACCAGAGAACAATCATGATCACATTGAGGAACACATTTGCTCTTAGAAACCCCAGCTGAATATCCCCCTCAAAAGCAAACAGAAGCACGAGTGGTCCCACGATGTGGAGAGGATCGACCCATGGCCAGAATACAGGGTTGTACCAATGCATAGGAATGTCAACCAGGACATGGAAGAGTGCTCCTAACATGCATGAAAGCACAAGCAATGGAGTGATTCTGCAGGCATTATTCAATTGTTCGCGATCAACTCCAAACAGACCTGAGATGATTGGCGGATACAGGAACCTGGTCACGAGTACAGCAAGGAGTGTTCCAAGAGTGAGGACTCCCACTAGGCTGTGTAGAACAAGGTGATCAAGCAGATTCGGAAAAAAGAAGAATAGGATTAGAACCTCTACATCCGGGATGACTGAACCCACAATGAGTCCGGGGAATGACAATCGCCGGTCAGCCTTTGATAGACCGTAACCCACAGGGTAGTGCATTGGCGTGAAGGGCATGATTGGTCAACTCACGGCTCTTGCCTCAATGGGATTGGTTTGACCCTTTTCAATACTCTTAAAGACCATAAATTGAATTGACACTTTCAAGGTGGAATAGATTGGGTCTATACGAGTTCGATAGCAAAATGCCAAAGGTGCACGCAAAGGCCTACGTTTCTCCAAGAGCATCGTTGATTGGGGATGTTGAGGTCGGAGAAGACTCCAGCATTTGGGAATTTGCAGTCCTTCGTGCTGATATGAACTACATCCGCGTGGGCAAAGGCACGTCCATTCAAGACAACGCGACCGTTCATACAACCTTCACTAACCCCGCAATAATTGGCGACTACGTCACCGCGGGACACAACTGTGTGATTCATGCCTGCGAGATTGGAAACCGTGTTGTAGTTGGTATCGGTGCGATAGTCCTTACTGGGGCGAAGGTAGGCGATGACTGTGTCATTGGTGCCGGATCGGTCGTCACTGAAAACGCGGTAATCCCTCCCAACTCACTAGTTCTAGGTATTCCTGGAAAGGTCAAGAAGGACGTTCCCGAAGGGTTGAAGGACGCCTTCATGGTTGGTGCGGAGCTCTACATCGAGCTTGGCAGGAAACACAAAGAGGCATTATCAGACTAAGATCAACAGGTTTCCTGCAAACCCCCAAAAGATTCGAAAAAATCTCCCGCTAATGACAATCTATTTCTGTCGAAAGACCGTATATTCTAGGGGAATTGCACTTGACAAGCGCTCAGAAGTGCAGGGCCCGGGCGGTCCTGCTTCTTGTACTCTTATTCACTTTGTTTCTCAGTTCACCATCCGCTGCAGAAGCAGTCGGTACAGGACACGGTGGCTTGTCTTCACCTGATGCTATCCTCAACAGCAATTTCACCATTTGGGGTTTCAGTGGTCATGGAGGAGACCAAGATGTATTGAATATGCATATACTTGCTGAAGCAGGTATCAAAATTGTGCATACAGAAAGCTGGTGGAATGATACCGTGAACAACCCCCTTGACATCTACTACAACGAAACCTTCAGGACCTATGCAAAAGGAGTACTGAACTTCAGCCTTGGGCTCACAGGAGAAACTGCAGTAATAGACACTGACGACCTCTGGGCTGTGACACTCGGGGATGAGGAACCTGCATGGATCCACTATGTTGACATATTCTCAAGTCTTTCACCAGAGATTGCGAAGTACAGCGACATCTACTATGCTGAAACGGGATATCAGCTCAAGCCAATTTATGACACGAATCTGACGGAATGTGGGGTCTTTGTGGAGTGGTTGAATGAGAAGAGTGTCTGGGTCTATAACTACATGCACGACTATGTGAAATCCTTGATGCCACACGTGCTAGTCTTCCAACCTGTGATGATGCATCCTGTTTGGGGTCTACCTTATGAACTGTGTGCCCCGTACGAGCTCAAGGCTGACGGATATGGAACGGGCTGCTACTATGCAGTTCAGGATCCGTGGCTACTCTACGATACAACCCGGAGATATAAGACATCAATGCCGGAGAGTGAGTTTCACATGACCATATGGGGCACGATATGGGACTTCGTCAACGAGGCTGGTGATGGCCTGTACTACAAGGAGGGAAGCTATGAGCAGATGAGGCGCGAAACCTGGATATCCTACCTCTCAGGAGCTGATGTTCTAACTTGGTTCGACTGGGGTCCACAGGACAACAACAGCTATACCTGGCGTTGGGGGCACGAGCGTACAGACATAATGGGTCGACGCAACTGGAAGTACGTTGACAACTTGGCGGGGCAGCTAGAGAAACTGCCTGTTCTGAAGTCTGAACCTGAGGTGCTTGTGATTGGCACTGGCTATCAGACTGGTGCGCCCATGCAGAGCATCGCTGAAGTAGGCCTATTCACGGAATGCGACTTGGTCAACCAGAGGTGTTTCGCCAAGGCAGACATCGACCTCTCGAACTACTCGTTGGTCATGGTGACTGATGGGTGGTACTATGATGAAACAGTCAGGAAGCTCAACGCCTTCGTGGAGGAGGGCGGCAATGTGATGTTTCTGGGAGGGATACGGAGTGGTGAGGGTCCAGAAGACGAAACTGAAGCTTTCCAGATTGAGCGGAACTCAACGGAGCCGTGGTGGTGGGTCGAAGGACATTTCAGAATCAACGTGACCAAACCAAACATCTTGGATTTGGAGCTCTACCAGGAAGCACCCCTTCACGCGACCCACACAATTCAGGCGGAGAATCTCTCAAGCGACTATCACCCAATCAGCGGCTTCTATCAAGTGGACGAAAACGGAACCCCCGTAGAAATTAATGACTATCCCCTACTTCTCTACCATAACGAGTCAAGTCCTGACAGTGGTTGGGTGATGTATTTCGGAGCAGTGCACTCTTCTACTGACTTAGGAGCAACGTGGGAAACATACGACAGGGAGAAGCAGCCAGATCTGTGGTACTTGTACAGGGAGGTTGTCAAAGCCTTTGCCAAGTTCCTAGGCATCACCAACTCAATCTCGGCAAATGAAACAGAGGACATGCTCATCACACAAGGAGTCATCGAAGACGGCACAATCATTGCGGGAATCCATAATTTTCGAAACGAGAGCCGTAACCTGACCTACAAGCTCGATCTGTCGCAGTTCGGCTTTCCTGCTGGAAACTACTGGGTACACTCACTGGACGAAAACAGGTTAGAAGGTCAGTATGAAACAAACGGACAGATCCTAAGCTTTGGAACGCATGTTGTGGCAAATGGAACACGGCTGTTTCTAATCTCTGAGGACAGACCCGAACCCGATTACTCCATCCAGATATTCCCACATATCCCAAGTATCGCAGACGTGACTCCAACCACTACGACAACCACACCCGCTACGTCGACGCAGACACCCGCAACTACAGCAGATGACATATTCGGTGTCTACATTATTGTAGGAGGCACGGTCATTGGGCTCTCAGTCTTCACCATAGTCATTGTCATGAAGAAGAGAGCAAAGCAGCAACCTCCGTAGAACGTATTGCACTATTGGGCTATTGGTCGAGCGGGTGTGGCTGGGAACTCGGCAATTTCACCCAAGTTTCCGGTGTTAGGTGTTCTGGCAAGGTCAAGAAGAAGATCCCTGAAGGGCTGAAGGAGGCTTTCATGGCTGGTGCGGAGCTGTATGTGGAGCTAGGTAGGAAGCACGCTGAAACTGGTTCAAAGTAGCCGCCCTACATCGATTCATTCCTGATTCCACTCGTATTCTATCAAGCAGCATCTCTCAAACTGCGCTTTCTGAGCACATAGAACGCTAGAATCCATACTACGCCTGTAACAGCAAATGCTGCGACAAACTCCATCGGGATGGATCCCCAGAATTCGGTCAGGGAAGGTGTCCCGACAAAACGAATACTCTGAGTGCTCAACGAATCGACATCATATGAAATCAGGTCAACGAGTATGTAGCCATCATAAAGCAGGCTCACTTCGGCTGGCTGCGTAGATACAGACAGGACGAAAGTGGTTGTGCTGTTTATCCACACAATCTCATCCAGTAGGATTTCATTGTAGTAGCCGTAGACTCTGACTGGCACTCGCTGGGAATATGAGTATAGATTCAAGTCTTCATTCAGGTCTTCTATCGTTACGGTCAACGTATCATCGGTCCAGTTGTAGACCACGCCAGCAAACGAATAATCAGGGAGGAACGGATTGTCGAACCAGGGTAGGAAGAACCAATCCATGTCTTGTCCACATACGAACTCGAATGCTTCCTGCAGATCTGGCAGTGTGGCTATCTCGAAATAGTTCTGCTTGAAGAAGTGGCTCAAGCTCTCCACGAATTTCTCATGACCTATCTCCACCCTGAGCTTCTCAAGTATCAGTGGAGCTTTCGTGTAGTCAATGTATCCCACCAGTTCGGGCCTCTCATAGTTGGACTGGTTTATCACACTCCCAACACCGAATTCCTCGTGGTGAGTTCGTACGGTGTCAAGATAGCGATAGTACTGCAAATACTCCCAATCGGAGTAGTAGACTTCACCGTAGTAATTGTGCGACCAGCAGGTCAGACCCTCGTCAAGGAAACCCCAGTCAATAGAGTCATCTCCGACCAGTTGAGACCACCACTGATGGGCGACCTCATGCACAACAACCAGCTCCAAAAACTCTGGATAAAGGCTTCCTGCTCTCACGCTCTCAAGCGCCCCACGAGTCATGTACACTTGACAGGGGTATTCCATGCCGCCATAGAATGCATGCTGCTCCACAATGTTAAGGGTCGAGTACGGATACACCCCATAAGTTTCGTTCAATAAAGTGAGTGTCAGAATGGCCCACTCCAGTACATCATCCTCCCATTCAGGTTGAGAGTCTGGGAGATAGAAACTACTCACGGTCACACCGTTCACGTTTCCAGACTCCACCTGATAGTGTCTGGATGCTGAGAAAGTGACCTCTCGCACTGGCAAAATCGGGTCGAAGTGATAGGTCGTGCTCTCTCCGTCAGAATCGCTCCCTATCAGCTCCCCCGTGGCAGCCACGGTCATACCATCTGGGGTGTTCACGCAGAAATCATAGAACGCCATGTCAATGTAGAATGGATCACCAAAACCCACGTAGGGGTCGGTATTCCAGCCATCGAACTTGTCGTACACACAGGGAATTGGGTAGCTACTAGAAAAGGTGTAGATCCGTGACTGGCTGCCATCTTCTCCGTGCACGTTCGCCCTGTCAAGGCCGTCAGGGAGGGTTGTGATGAACTCAATGTGAAATTCCGTCCTCTCACCAGGCTGTAGAGCTTCAGTCAGGTTCACCCACATCAACTGCTGCTCCCACAGGACACCATAGGGAAGTTCCTGGGCCGGATTTCCCATTGTAGTTACATTCAAGATTGTGATGTTCCCCTGTCTACTATCATACAACATCCCAGACGGATAGAGATGAAACGGTATTCGAGAAAATGGGACCGGATCATCATTGTAGAAATCGACCGTTAGATTGCCTTCAACAATCGACTCAACCTCGTTCAGTTTCACGGACAGGTTGAGATGTGAGAATTCAGTACCCGTGAAGTTGCCCACAGAGAACTCATCGTAGTCCGCAATGATAATTGAATCGATGACTGGAGGGGTTCCAGACGACTGATACGTATCTTGTGATTCCAATAGGCCTTCATCCCCGTTTATCGGGACAAGACTGACAGAAACTAGCAGAACAAAGATTAGGAGCCGTGGCACACCTCTCATCGTCATCACTCTCATCAATGGTAACAAAATTCCTGAATAAGGATGCCTTTCAGCGCAGATATTCCCAACCTACGAATTAGCCGGGTGAATTGCATCATTCCTGAAGCCAGCTATCTTCTTGGCCTAGGGAACCAGTTCCGCGCCGACGCAATATGCAGAACACAATGGTACCCATAATCACTAGTCCCAGAGCTAAAAGTCCTATGATGGAAACTACGACCATCGGTGTTTCAGTTGTAATAATCTGCAGAATCTCAATCCTCAGTCTACTATCTACACGTGGCAATAAAAGGGAGAGGGCGGGGGCTGTGCCCCCACCTGAGGTATTGCTACCGTTCATTGTAAGTTGTACAAAGTTGGACACCGAAGTCCAGTACGTCCAGAAAACGGCACTGGACTACTCCGTGAGGAACCTTCGCAGGTGTGTCATATTCCTCAGAGATCAATGTCGTATTGCTCCATATAAAGCCCACAATAGAATTGTCCACGTATGTCCAACTTTGCACCATCTGTTTACTACCCTCTCTTCTTGAGTTCTTCTTCTCGCAGCTGTCGTCTCAATATCTTCCCGACGGCAGTCATTGGTAGCGAGTCTACAATCGCGACCTCACGAGGACGCTTGTATCCAGCTAGCCGCTCCTTAGCCCACGCAACGATCTCTTCCGGCGTTGCGGTTTCGCCGTCCTTTAGGACCACATACGCCTTCACGTACTCATTGGTTGGGTCATCCTCTCGTGGCAATCCAATCACACCTGCCATCTTGATCTTGGGGTGCTCATACAGAGTATCCTCAACTTCCCGCGGGTACGCCTTCAAACCACCGACATTGATCATGTCCTTTTTCCTGTCCGAAATGGCAAAGAAGCCTTCTTCGTCCATGTGACCAATGTCACCTGTGAGGAAGTACCGCCTGCCACTAAATTCTCGGAACACCTCAGCTGTTTCTTTGGGTTTGTTGTAGTATCCTTTCATAACCTGCGGTCCACTGAGAGCTATCTCTCCAACCTCACCCTGGGGCAGCTCTTTGGATCCTGTTTCAATGTCGACGATTGTCGCATATGTGTTACTGATTGGCATTCCAATTGAACCAAACTTGCGAGTGGTCCTGGATGGCGGATTTCCGTGGGTCAACGGCGATGTTTCCGTCAGGCCATAGCCCTCAAACAAGGTGCCGCCTGCCACTGACTCAAAGAGTTTGGCCAATTCTGGAGGCAGAGGTGCGGCTCCAGACGCACAGACCTTGAGGCTTGAAAGGTCGAAATCTTTCACCTTTGGGTGATTTGCGATTCCTGCATATAGCGCAGGAACACAGTGCAGTATTGTGCCCTTGTTTTTCGCTATTGCTGCAAGCAAATCTGTCATTGGTGGTTTCCCTGCTCTTGGATCGGGGATGCAGATCACCCTATTGGCTTGACGAACACAGGTTATCATTGTCAGCGTCAGACCGTAGCTGTGATACCACGGAAGGGCGCCCACGTATACTTCCTCACCTTCTATCAGGTTGTTAGGAGGCTCAAGTTGAGCCCACTCGTGCATCTGCTCCACATTGCTGGTCAAGTTATAGTGGGTCAACTCCGCACCTTTCGGTGTGCCTGTTGTCCCGCCAGTGTACATAATCAAAGCTGCATCTTCTTTGGGGTTGACTGACACTTCAGGTGCCTTCGCCTCGTAGTTGGCCATGATGTCCTTGTAGAAGACGGTGATGTCCTCGTCGTAGGACGGACTCTTGGGGATTTTGCCTAGGAGACCTCCTATTACGGCTTTCATCTTCGAAATGAATTCCGCGGCGCTACAGACAACCACAGTCTTAACATCGGTGCCCTTTATGGCTTCGTATGTTAATGGTGTGAACTTTTGATGGTCAAAGCAAAACACCGCGACAGCACCAGAATCCTTCAACTGAAAGTTCAGTTCACGTGCCGTGTACGACGGATTGCACGTAACCGTGATTCCTCCGGCTTTCAAGATGCCAAAGAACACAGGAGGATAATGGGGCATGTTGGGTAAGAAAATCGCGACCCTATCGCCCTTCTTGATTCCTTTACTAGCAAGGAAATTAGCAATCCTATCAGCGCTCTCTCTCACCTGCGAGTAGGTCTGATTATTGCCGGCCCACATTGTGTATATCTTTTCGCCGTACTTGTCGGCAGTCCTATCAAGCATTGCGAAGAGGGGTTCCTCTGGAAGCTCCAGAGATTTTTTCACTTTCTCTGGCCACTTTCCGCCTTTGTGCCATAACATTTCTTCCATGATTTATTCTACTCCACTACTCTCTCATCGAATCCAATGACCGTATATGTCAAAAGACGGTCATGAACCAATAGCTGGATATCACATCAGTGCTTGATATTTCCTTCTGCTTCCCTTTTTGAGCATGTTATGGCCGCCTAATGACCGTTCAACACAACAAATAAGATGGTACGGCAACATAGGGCTCTATTACTAGTGTCATAGAGAGGACCCACGGCTGAAGGGATGATCGAGTGAGCAATGCACAGGCGACCGAGCAATCCGAACGGATATTGAAGCAGTTAGTTGACAAAGGCAAACCAATCTTAGGCTATGTGTATCCACACACTCCGCTTGAGATTATAATGGCACACGGCATGATGCCTGCACTCCTATTTGCGAATCCTACGGTGATGGGCTCCTACGAGGCGAGCCTGCAAACATTCGCCTGCTCTTTTATCCGAAATATGTTCAGCCAAAGAGTCCATGATCAGCTTCCGTATGTTGACGGAATAGTATTCCCTGGAAACACTTGTGATTCTCTCCAGAATCTTGCCGATATCTGGCATCTACGATTCCCCCAGGACAAGATTTTTCGACTGACATATCCCGCAGGAGACCAGGGTGAAGCTGCTGTTCAATACTTTGCAGAAGAACTCAGAATCTTCAGCAATTCATTGCAGGATGCGTATGGTTCCCCATTTTCTGATGATGCCTTCAGGCTGGCAGTCGATTTAGTCCAACGATTCCGCAACGCAGTCCAGTTTCTCTATGCGGCTCGGCTTCTTCAGCCAAGTTCAGTACCATACCACCGAATTGCGGCATTCGTAAGGGAGTTCCACTCAGCTCCTCTGGAAACGGTAGTTGACGAACTAAGGCCAATCGTGAATGATGTAGAGCGCAGCTTAGCGGAAGCAGGACGGGTCGACTCCACTAAGGCATTGCAGCACGCCCTTCTGGAGCGAAAATTAGAGGATGTTTCGCTTCCATCTGATTTGCCCACTCCACGAATTGCCATAGTAGGAGGAATGACCGAACCGCAGGCGATAGCTGAATTGGTCAACGCCGTCTCGAAAGTTTCAAGCACTGCAATTGTGTTTGACTTACTCTCGTTTGGTTTCAAGACGATATTTACACCAATGCCGGCATTAGAGGGTGATTCATTCGAAACTATGGCACGTTCAGTGCTCGGTGCTCTGCTAGAGCCCACACAAGAAGGCCTCCCGAAGCGTCTTGAATTCCTAAAGGATGTACTCACTCACTTGGCCATTGATGGGCTGATAGTGTGTGAACAGTCTTTCTGCGATCCAGATGTGTTCGAGGCACCGTCGCTCCTAGCAGTTGCATCAGAGGTTGGGGTACGGTCTGTACGGCTTCCGGTTGACCCGGAATTCTCGGATCGTGCACGACTAGAAGGGAGAATCCAGAGCTTCCTAGAAACTCTCGCACACGGGGGTGCAGCGTGATGTCAGAGAAGGCGTACAGAGTACTGGAATCTCATAATTTCCTACAGGGTGTAATGTACCGCTATATGCTAGAAGGACATGCTGCGAGTGAAGAAGGTAAGCTGGCATGGGTCACCTCCGGATTTCCCGTGGAGATTCCTGTTGCAATGGATGTGGGCGTATCATATCCTGAACAGTACGGGGCTATCGTTGGCTCAGAAAAGGTTGGTCCCAAGCTGTGTGGATATGCAGAGGAGTTAGGTTACTCGCAAGAGCTCTGCTCCTACGCTCGGGCGAGCATCGGATCTGTGAAATATCCCGAAGAGAGTCCATTGGAAGGACTTCCAGCCCCCCAAGCGCTATTGGCATGCAACAACATCTGTGGAACTGTCCTGCGATGGTACGACGCCATTTCTCAAATGATTGGCGCTCCCGTATTCCTTGTAGACACACCCCCTCTTGAGGGGGAACAGCTTCCTCACCATATTGCCTATGTTCGTCATGGTCTTGATAACCTGGTTAGCTTTCTGAGTGAGCAATTCGGCACAACACTAAAAGAGGATAAGCTTCGTGAAGTGACGGACCTATCAACAGAAACTATCGGCGTTTGGACACAGTGCCTCGAGGCGTGCAAGAACAAGCCCTCTCCTCTCAACTGTGCAGACCGCTTCTTGGCGATGGCTCCGGTCGTCGCTATTCGTGGGAGGGACTACACCTTGGAATACTATCAGACGCTTCTCAATGAGGTCAAGGACCGAGTTGCCAACGGTCTTGGGGCAATACGTGACGAAAAGGTCCGACTTCTCTGGGATAATATTCCTCCATGGTTCCGCGTATTCCGCATTATGGGATCACTTGCTAAGAGGGGCGTGGTCTTCCCCGCGGATACCTACACACATGCGTGGACAGGGTCGTTCAAGGACGAGGACCGGATGGATAGCATTGCATCTATGTACTCCAACGTATACCTGAATAAGGGACTCGAGGCCAAGATCGACAAGATGTGCGGTCTCATAAAGGACTATGACTTGGATGGCTTTGTCATGTTCTCTGTCAGGTCATGCAAACGCTATTCCTTGGGACAGCTCGTATCAAAGGAACTCGTATCGGAGAGAACCGGGGTGCCTGGAGTAGTCATAGAAGGCGATATGGTTGACTCGCGTCTCCAAAACGATGCGCAGGTGGAAACTCGTTTGGACGCACTGTTGGAGATGTTACTGTAGGTTGCGATTGCTTTGATACAAGAATCGAAAATGGGCATCGGTCTTGATCTCGGTTCCACAACCACTAAGGGGGTCCTTGTGGATAAGAGTGGCAAAGTCATTGCGGCCCACCTGATACCTACGGGAGCGATAGCATCCAAGGCTGCAGAAACTGTTCTCGAAGAGCTGACAAAACTCTCTCAACTCGAATTGGGCGATGTTTCTACGGTGAGCACTGGATATGGAAGAACACAAGTGAAGTTCGCGCACGAGTCAATCACGGAGATAACCTGCCATAGTGTGGGAGCCCATAATCTGAACCCGGGCATCAAACTCCTCATTGACGTTGGTGGTCAGGACTCAAAGGTAATACGCATCGGTTCGAATGGCAGACCAACTGACTTCGAACTCAACGATAAGTGCTCAGCAGGCACGGGTAGATTCCTCGAAGTCATGGCAAGGGTTCTAGAGGTTTCAATTGACGAGCTTGGCCCACTCGCGCTGAAGTCGAAATCTCCATGTCCAATCAGCAGCACCTGTACAGTGTTTGCTGAGAGTGAGGTTATCGGGCGTATTGGCTCTGGAGAGAGTCCGGCAAATATCGCGGCAGGGGTTCACCAAGCAATGGCTGCAAAGATCAGCACATTATCACGACGTGTTGGTATAGCTTCTCCAATTGGCGTGACAGGGGGCGTCGCACGCAACCCAGCGTTTCGCAACTATCTCTCCGCGGCACTGAACTGTGACCTTTGGATGCCCGAAGAGCCACAGCTGACAGGGGCTCTTGGTGCAGCAATCCTTGCTATTGCGAGAGCATCCGATACAGTATGATTCATTAAGATTCTCAATTGAGAGCGCCTAAGTTCGTGTTCCGATTCGGATTTCTGTCGCGCTGTGTATCTGCGTGGTCAAAGATATCAGTCGGGACACTATGATATGTTTCCTGACCGCCAAAGATAATAAGAAAATCTAATGCGGGCGGACTCGATATACACAGTTGAGTTGTGGTGATTCTACTTGGACCTAATCCTTGGATTTGCTCTCGTACTCGTTCTGAGTCTGCTTTTCGCAGGAGTGATCATTCTATTGGGTAGGTCTGTGGCACCTAAGGCACGGACAACTGGAGCCGCAGTTGAGTCGTACGCCTGTGGTGAACCAGCCTTTGAGGGTGGCAAGATACAGTTCAACCTGCCCTTGTTCAACTATGCTCTCTACTTCCTGTTCTTTGAGAGCCTCGGGTTTGTCCTATTCCTCTCCTGGCAGAGTCCTGGACTGGTTGTGATTGCTTATCTGCTCGTGACACTCGTTGCTGCAATGTACGTTTCGCTCACTCCAAAAGAGCTAGGACAGGAGGCTGTGTAGATGGGCTTTTTCCAGAAATTAGTGAACAAGGCGCGTGTAAAATCACCATTCGTTTTCCACTTCAACTCAGGCAGCTGCAATGGCTGTGACATTGAAATAATTGCGTCGCTGATGCCCAGAATTGACATCGAGCGTTTCGGCATGAAGCTAGTCGGAAGCCCGCGTCATGCTGATATCATGCTCGTGACCGGGCCTGTATCCCATCAGATTGCACCACGACTGAAGCGAATCTACGACCAGATGGCTGAACCAAAGTTCGTGGTGGCAGTGGGTTCCTGTGCTTGTAGTGGAGGCGCATTTCGTGGTGGCTATGCAACGTTGGGAGGCGTAGATCAAGTTATTCCTGTGTCTGCTTACATCCCGGGATGTGCTCCCAAGCCGTCAGCCATCGCATATGGCGCGTACAAGCTCCTTGAGCGCCTCTCGGAAGTGTGGGATCTGGTGGAATCCATCCCTATAGAGAAGATTCCAATCCGAAAACACAAGCGCAAGGCTGATTTCTTGCCTCATGATCTTGATGATATGGACCCCCCACCAAGCTCAGTGATTCAGGAGTTATTTGCACCTGACGGTGACGAGTCAAAGAACCGGCCGCTAATTTCAGAGGATGACCCCACGATAAGAACGCGAAAGGAGTCAAAGAAAGATGAGTGATATAGAGGCAGAGAAGATTACTGAGCATCATCCAGCGCCAAGAGAGGGCCACGAGGCTGAGTATGAGCTTCTGGAAGAGATAATGGGTGATCTCAAAGACTCAATAATCGAAGAAGGCACCTACGTCCACAAGCAGCCAAGGAGAATCTTTGTGCAGATTCATCCCGAGAAGATACGAAACGTAGTCCGGCACATGCTCGACAAGTACGAAATGTGGCAGTTCATTACTGTTTCAGGGAGAGACTTGGGCGATGATCTTCAGGCATGTTATCACTTCGTCATCAATGACAGGAAGATAGCCATCACGTTCAGACTCAATGTACGGAGAAACAAGCCAGAGCATCCGACGATTTCAGATCTGGTCCCCGCTGCCGAGTTCATAGAGAATGAAGTGCGGGAGTTATTCGGCATAGTGCAGGTCGGTCATCCCAATGTTCGCCGCATAGAGCTTCCCGAGGACTGGCCGGCAAATGAATACCCGATGCGGAAAGACTGGGAAGATCTGCGAGGCCTGATGAAGAAGTCTAGGACCACGGGTCCCAAGGAGGGGGTCTGAGATGACCTCAGCTGGCAAGAGGATTGTTATTCCTCCTCGAGTGACAATACCAATCGGACCACAGCATCCGGCTCTGAAGGAACCAGGGATGTTCAAGCTCACTGTGGAGGGTGAACACATTGTTGATGCAGTGGTGAACATTGGCTACAACCATCGGTCAATAGAAAAGATTGGCGAAAACAACACACACCTTCAGAACCTCTACCTTGCGTCACGTATCTGCGGCATATGTTCTGCTACCCATAACGGGAACTACGCTCAAGCCGTGGAATTCGCCGCTGAGGCGGAGATTCCAGAGCGTGCCAAGTTCATTCGTACGCTGATCTGGGAATTAGATCGAATACACAGCCATATTCTGTGGCTCGGAGTAGCCTTCCACGAAGTGGGCTTTGATACAGCATTCATGCTGTCCTGGCGTGATCGAGAGATTGTCATGGACATGCTAGAGAACATTTCTGGGAACAGAATTCACCATGATATGAGCACGATAGGCGGAGTCCGAAGAAACATATCCGATGTCCAGAAGGAGCAGATGCTAAGGGGCTTTGACAAGCTTGAAGAACGAATGGCCTTCTACCGCGATGTTGCGATACATGAGAAGACGTTCTGGAATCGTGTTGATGGCGTTGGCATGCTTGAAGCTCCAATCGCAAAGAAGACGAGTGCTGTTGGACCCACCGGCAGAGGCTCTGGTCTTAAGGTAGATGTCAGGTTCAATGACCCAACGCAGGCTTACATCCCAATGATGGATACGGGTGACTTCGAGATGATCCTGTCGGACAGGGGTGATGTGGCAGGTAGAGCAGTAGTCAGAGTAATTGAAACAATCGAAGCCATCAATATGAGCAGATGGCTCTTGAACAACATGCCTGATGGACCCATTCGTGAGAGGGTGCGGCCCAGAATACAACCCAATGAAGTGCTTGCTAGGCATGAAGCACCCCGCGGCGAGCTAATCCACTACTTGGTCACAAATGGCACAAACAAGCCGGACCGGTGGAAGGTGCGTGCACCTACCTACAATAACTGGACTAGCATGGCACACTGCCTACGTGGCGATTACCTTGCAGATGCGCCAATCATTCTTGCGGCTATTGACCCCTGTTACAGTTGTACTGACAGGGTAGTAATAGTCGATGGGAATGACGAAACTATGCGATTGGTCTCTTTGGACAACCTCAGAATAGAGAGCAACAAGTGGCACAAAGAACATCCAAGAAGGGAGTGAAGTGCAGACACCTTTGGACGTGACAATTCAACTGCTTGCCCAAACACTTGCTGTGTTCGTATTTCCGGGCATCCTGTTCATAACATTCCTCGCTCTGCTCTGGCAGTGGATTGACAGAAAGGCACATGCACGCTTTCAGAACAGGTTTGGTCCTCTTCACACGGGCTGGCGGGGTATTCTCCAACCGCTAATGGACTTTCTTAAGCTCCTGGGGAAGGAGGACCTCACTCCGAAGGCGGCCGATAGAAAGAGCTTTGCGGCAGTGCCTGTTGTCATGCTGGTTCTGAGTCTTGTAAGCGCCATGTTCCTTCCTATTGTTGACATGGACCCTGGGACTTCCGGTGTTCAGGGCATACTCAGTTTCGAAGGCGACCTTGTTTTCCTGTTATTCCTATCAACGCTGATGGCTGTCACGATTGTTCTAGCAGGCTACTTCTCTTCGAATCGTTATGGTCAAACGGGATCTGCGAGGACTGGCATGCTACTAATCAGTTTCGAGATACCGTTGATTCTTGCTCTGGTGACTCCAGCATTACTCATAGGGAGTTTGCGCCTCTCAATAATCACACACGAGTTATCCAAACTTTCCCCTGCTTACATTTGGTTAATGATCCTCCCCTTCATCATCTATGTTATTTCTCTTCAGGCTGAGCTTGAGAGAATTCCCTTTGATGTTAGTCATGCTGAGGTAGAAATCGTGCATGGTTGGCAGGTCGAGTTCAGCGGAAAGAAGCTAGCCATGATTAACTTGGCTGAGGACATTATGTTGGTATTCGGCGCTGGCATGGTGACTGCGCTCTTCTTGGGAGGGCCCCTATTGCTAGAGTTCATACCGATTCCACTGTTCTCAGTAGAGTTTGCAGGATTCATGGCCACTGAATGGGTGGGATGGGTATACTACACTCTGGTGTTCATGTTCAAGTCTGCGCTGGTGATTATTGTCTTGAGCAATATGCGAACTGCTTTTGCTCGATGGAGAATAGACCAGATTGTCCGGGCCGCTTGGAAGTTCATGGTTCCCTTAGCCATTATCAACTTGGTTCTCGTGCAGATTGCACTCACATACATTTTTCCGATATTAGGAGTGGTGTAGAAATGGCGCGTCTTGGTAAGATACAGCCTGAGCTGATGAAGAACGTTCGTTCCAAACAAGCAACAGTAAGGTACCCCTTCGTCAAAGCGGGGATCAATGTTCCCGAAGGTTTGAGAGCCCGCTGGGATTACAAAATGCCTGAGCGCTGTACTGGCTGTAAGATTTGCGAACGCGTCTGCCCTGCTGAAGCCATTGAGATGATCAAGTGCCGACCTGAGGATTTCCAGACCAAGACAGGCTTTCGACCTATCTGTCATCTTGACAGATGCGTGATTTGCGGACAGTGTGTGGAGTCTTGCCCCAGAGGAGTACTAACTCTTACGGATTCCTTCGAGATGGCTTTTCTCAGCCGAGATGACATGATTGTCTATTGAACCAGCGAGAAGCCAGACAATCCAACGTGTCCTGACATTTTCCCGCTTCTGAATTTGCATTCGCGAAGGATTGATTAGAAACATTCCCTATTCTCGGCAGTTGTGTGGTGAGTTGGTTCTGCCTGTTTCACTGCATCTAGTTCACAATATGGTGGAAATGGCGCCGGTATTCCTGTTTCTCGCTCTAGACATTGCGTAACTATTGACCTGCTAATGCCGCTTCCCCAGCCTTCAAGCCGAGCTCCAACGCCTTCAGGTTTGATTCCTTGAATCTTGGCCAGCGCTCCTCAATCCTCTGCACAAGGCCCTCGTTCGTTACAATCTTCGTTATTGCACAGAGAACTCCCAACATGACGACGTTTGTTGCCTGCTTACTGCCAACTTCCTGTTCAGCGATGCGAGTTGCAGGAATCTTGTATACCTTGACTCCGTTAGGAAGGTCACCCTCAATCTCTACAAGGTCTTCGTCTATGATGAGGACACCGTTTTCTTTCAGCCCTTTGATATACGCGAGATACGCCGCCCTGCTCAACGCAATGAAGACGTCAGGTTCCATTACCTTCGGATAGTCAATCTCAACGTCCCCTACTACTATCTCGCTCTTACTGGCTCCACCTCGTGCTTCAGGACCGTAGCTTTGAGTTTGTACCACGAACTTCTTCTCTATCAGTGATAGCGTTTCTCCTAGGACAACTGCCATGGTGACAACTCCTTGGCCACCAAAACCGCCGATTCGGATTTCGTACCTTGACACGAGGTTCACTTCCGTAGCTTCTCTTGCATCTGCTTCAGCACAGCAGTATACTCATCTTTCTCTATATTCACGAACTCGCCACAGACGATTCTTCTATCGTAGTCAAACTCAGCCTCATGTGGCGGTAGACCGTTCTGAATCTCGGCGACCTTCAGGAAATGCCTGTGCATGTCGAGTCCGTCGCCGAGACGATTCATTCTGCCAAACGCTGTGGGACAGGCACCAACTACTTCGATGAACGAGAGGCCCTTTTTCGCGATGCCCTTCTCAATTGATGCCGTAGCACGACGTGCCTGAGTTGCAGTCCATCGTGCAACGAATGTCGCTCCCGAAGACGCTGCAAGCTGTACTAGATTGAATGGATATTCCGGGTTACCAATGGGCCGCGGGCTAGTCTGGGAGAAGCGCCCGTGTTCTGTAGTAGGACCGAATTGACCCCCTGTCATTCCATAGATGTTGTTATTGATGCACACAATGGTCAAGTCGATATTTCTACGACACGCGTGAATCAAATGATTACCGCCAATAGCAGCGATATCGCCATCGCCGCTCACTACTATGACTTCCAACTCAGGATTGGCAACCTTTACACCTTCTGCGAATGCAACAGCTCTTCCATGAGTGGTATGGATTGTACCTGTCTTGAAGTACCCTGAAGTTCGCCCGGTACAACCGATGCCTGATACAATGACCACCTTCGAGAAGTCCAATCCCAAGTTATCGATCGCCCGTGCGATCATCTGTGTGACTATTCCAATAGAACATCCCGGGCAATAGATAGCTGGCATTCTATCCTCACGGATGTACTTGAGCATTGGGTGCTTCAGTATGGGTGGTGTTGTCGTCATAGTGAGTCAATCTCCCTGATTTTATCAAGTATCTCATGGGGTAGTTGTGGCATGCCCGCAGGCTTAGCCATCAGATGAATCGGTGTAGGCGCTGCTGCAGCCTTCACCATGTAGTATACCTGGCCAAAGTTCTGCTCTGCAACAATGATGTGCTTGACCTCTGAGGCAAGGTCTGCAAGAGCATCTTCTGGGAACGGCCAGACAGTCTTGAGTCTGAGCATGCCCGCCTTTATGCCTGCCTCTCTGGCTTCCTTGATTGCTTTTCTGGCACTCCTTGATGGCGTGCCATATGCAACGACAGCAATTTCGGCGTCGTCAAGCATGAATCTCTCTAAATCGATTATCTTGTCAGCATTGTGGAGAATTTTGTTGTTCAGCCGTGCGACCAACTCGAGCTGCACATCCTCCTTGTCCGTAGGATAGCCACGATAATCGTGGGTCAGACCTGTCGCATAGAACTGATACTTTGAGCCTAACAGTGCCATGGGTGGAATCAGGTCGTCATCTGGTTTGAATGGCAGGAAATCTGCTGGGTCGCCAGTAGCCAGTTTCCTGTACTCGATCTTCAGGTCTTTCTCATCGGGAATGACTAGCCGCTCTCTCATGTGGCCCACAGTTTCATCTGCAAGTACAAAGACGGGCACTCTGTACCTCTCGGAGAGGTTAAATGCCTGCACGGTCTGGTCAAACATCTCCTGCACAGACGCTGGGGTTAGAGCAATAATCTGATAGTCACCGTGGCTTCCCCACTTGGCCTGCATGACGTCGCCCTGCTGACCACGAGTTGGCTGACCTGTACTCGGTCCGCCACGCATGATGTTGACAAGGACCAGCGGGGTCTCAGTCATCACTGCGAGTCCAATTGCCTCCAACATCAGACTGACACCAGGACCCGATGTAGCAGTCATGGATTTCACACCAGTCCAAGAGGCACCTATCACGCTCGTTATGGATGCAATCTCGTCCTCATATTGAACGAAAGAACCTCCGACCTCCGGCATCCTGAGAGCCATCCATTCTGCAATCTCGGTTGCCGGCGTAATGGGGTAGCCTCCAAAGTACTTGCACCCTGCGCTAAGAGCTCCTTCTGCACTGGCAATGTCACCCATCGTGAACATGATACGCTCGGGCATCTATTTGGTCGCCTCCTTTTTCTTGGCAGCTTCTTGGTCAAACTCGGGAATCACTGTACCCTCCTCAATGGACCCGGCATCGTACGCCTTCTTTGCCTCACCTCTATCGGCAAGGAAGATGGCCAGGTCAGGACAGATAAGTTCACAGAACTCACAGTTGACGCACGCGTCAATGTCGCACGCGGTCACAGGATAGTACCCCTTCCTATTGTAGGTGTCAGTGTAGCACAGTACGTTCTTCGGGCAGAACTCAACACAAAGCCCACATTGCTTGCACTGCTCTTGGAGGATTACTAGAACCTTGTCTCTGGTTTGTGGAGGTTTCGGCATTATTGGCTTGCGAACTGCTGACATCGTTGTATTCTCCATGTTGTCCAGTGACATGCTCGTAAATCCTGCAAGCGGGTTGTGGGTTGACCAAGACATGTCCGAGTCAAGCTAAGGCTATCGCGTAACCTTGGCCTATTTTAGCCTTGCCTTGTCGGACTAAATCTCCGAACACCTTCTTGCAGCATCTAGGCCCATCCTTCCATGCTTCTCGTAGTGATGCGAGCAGATTTTAAGAGCCTACATGCTCCAATAATTATTCGCGATTGGAGCTATAGATCTTGCCTGATGATGATCTATCAGAAGAGGAGTTGGCCAAGGCAGTCAAAGGCAAGACTTTGCAGGTATATTGGTACATGCTAAGGCATCCAACGCCGATGACAGCCAGAGAGATTCAGAGGGGGACTCAGTTATCCAGCCCGTCTCTTTCAATGCATCATCTTGAGCGATTGAAAAACTTGGGACTCATCGAGAAGAACGTACATGGTGAGTATTCGCTTATTCGAGACGTTCGCGTCGGAGTGCTCAGATACTACATTGGCAAGGGCCGGCTCATGGTTCCCAGATTCCTGTTCTACGCGACTTTCTACACATCGGTGACTGCAGCGCTACTCACACTGCTATGGTGGTTCATCGATTGGTACTCCTCTGTACTAATCATCCTCCTTGTTTCAGTGTGCGCAATGCTCTGGATTGAGGCGATTAGAACGTGGAGAGAGCAGCCTTTCGAGGAGGAGTGATGGATTCCATGACTGGAACTGATTGGTTTGGGGACATTGGGCACAGGCAATCCATAACAGGACTCACACTCAGAAGACTACACGTACTCCTGCTCCTACTGATGCTAGCCAGTTCCTTTGCGCTGTCTGCTGTTTCAATGATGGAAATCCATGACAGTCAATACGCAGTGACTCATACAACAAACACCAGAGCAGAAGAACCCCCTGCACTGAGTCTTACCTACTACACTCACTGGGATTCAACTAAGATCGATGTGAATGCTGGGGATCAACTCGAAGGTGACCACATAATCCTGAATGCCACGTGGAGCCTAGGCACCGAAATCAATCGAACAAGGATTGAGGTGAATGCCACAGCAATTCCAACTGTGATCTCCAGCGAGCAATATGGTAACACTGTCGAGATTGATACACGGGCACTTAACAGCAATTTCACATGTGTGATTAACTCAACGATTTGGTTTCATAATGGCACTACTCTGACTGAGCTGGTCCCAAACGTGTTTCTGGGTAATTTCTTTGTGCCAGTGGTCGAAGTAGTTTCACCGAACGGGTACGAAGTATGGACCGGCGCCAATAATATCACGTGGAATGCTTGGGACCTCAATGAGGATGAAGAACTGACCTTCGAGGTACTGGTTTCCTCAGACTCTGGTGTGACCTTTCAGCTTCTGTTTGCTGGCATGACCGAAACTCGGTTCTTATGGGACTGCAGTACATTCCTAAATCTTAGCACCTACGTAGTGGAAGTCCGTGTTAGTGACGGCATCTTCTCTTCGTATGATGTTTCTGATGCACCCTTTAGAGCAGGAGAGATTGGACAACCCGATACAACGATAACAACCTCAACAACTGTGGAAGAGATTGACGCCCGAGTAATCATGTTTCTGACAGTACTCATTATATCAAGTGGTTTCATCGCGTTTGTTGTGTACTATGCTTCCAAAAGATGGGTATGAATGAGTTCCCTTGCTATCAGATTCCGTTCTACTCTGGAATTTTGTCGAGCATAGGCTGGGTCTTGATCATATGCTGATGGAAGCCCAACTCTTCGGGCTCAAGTCCCATGGCCAGTCCTAGTAGTTGTGTGTAGTAAATCACGGGCATTTGGTATTTCTTCTCGGCAAGCTCCTTATTGACCTGAGCTTGAGCGACTTCGAACTGCAGATGGCAGAACGAACAGACGTTCAAAACACAGTCCACACCAACATCCATCATATTATCCAGTTTCTCTGTGGCGATATCATTGGAAACTGGCGCGTTGCTTCCGCGTACACCTCCGCCAGCCCCACAACACATGAACTTGTCCGTGTATGATACACTCTCAGCCCCGGTGAGTTCCACAAGTTCGTCGAGGAATGTGTGCCTCTCAGTCTGTTTCCATGGGCGATTCTTGCTAGGCTTTAGGAGATGACACCCATAGTGCACTCCAACCTTTAGGCCGGTGAGTGGACGAG
This sequence comes from Candidatus Thorarchaeota archaeon, assembly GCA_019057475.1. Classification (GTDB taxonomy): domain Archaea; phylum Asgardarchaeota; class Thorarchaeia; order Thorarchaeales; family Thorarchaeaceae; genus WTCK01. Next base: position 24,189 of record DXJO01000026.1, read on the forward strand.
TAACCTTCTTCGTCAGTTCCTCAATCCCGATATCGTATATGACTTCTATTAGATGCTTGGCTTCTGCCTTTGCTTTATACTTCAGACCGAGACCCTTGAAGACCTTCTGCACCTCTTTGAGCCTATCAGGATGCTCACGGACTTCGAGTAGAGCCTCCTTGAATGTTCCATAACATCCATTGCATCCAGTGATGATGTCATGTCCAGCCTTCTCAGCAAGTGCCAGATTCCTTGATGCTATAGCAAGCCACGTGGGCTCGCTGAACGAGCGAATGACACCCGGCGCAGGGCAGCAGCTTGCGCCCTCTAGTTCTTCCAACTCTATTCCAATCTTCGGGAGTACAACCCTGATTGACTTCTCAATGTTAGGGAACCTGTTGGGCATGACACACCCAAGGAAGAACGAGTACGTCTGAGTTTCAGTCATTTTTCAACCTCTTGACTTTCTATGAGGTTCTTGAATCCAGTCCGCTTCATAATGGTCTTCAAGTTATCCAACGCATCCTTGTGCGAGTGTACTGTGGGTGGGACCTCATCCAGACCCAGACTCGCACGCTTCACCCGGTTTGCATCATTAATCGGAACCGCGTGACCGGTTTCTAGAAGCTTCATTGATGCACTCCGGTGTTCTGGGAGCATGAATCCAGCTTCCACTGCCATGTTTCTCATTATGATTATCGCATCAGTGACCTTAATCTGGCGTGGACAGCGCTCCAGACAGGTATGGCAGGTCGCACAGAGCCACAAGTCGGGAGAGCTCAGTACTTCATCCTTGAGTCCAAGTAGCGCCTTTCTAATGAGCTCACGGGTTCGGAAGGCAGTTCGGCGTCCACTAGGGCATACACTTGAGCAGGTCCCGCACTGAATGCATGTCCTTATCCTATCAGCTCCTGCTTTCACAATCTCATCGACAAAAGTGCGGTCGGTCTTCTCTAAGTCTATGGTATCTCGAGAGATGGAATCTGGTATTCGAAGACCTCCAGTCGGAACTGTGCTACTCGCACACCGAACAGGTCGTTATAAGCATTAAGAATGAACGGTTGTCAGTTGAAGGAGTACTTCGCATCGGAGAGAAGAGCAACATTGCCCACCCTCACATTGGAAAGACCGGCATCCTTTGCTGTCTGAAGAGCAGCCTTGGCGTGCTCCTTGCTGGTGCAAGGCAGGTTTCGCATGACGTGGTGGGGGTGGAAGCCGAGAAGGGCAGTGGGAATCGTTGGGTCACTGTCCACTATGAATCCGCACAACTTGTGCACTTCAGAAACCCCGACATATCCCGGAATAAGTAGGATGCTTGCAACGAGGAACTCTCCTTCGCGTTCCTTCCCTTCAGCAGCCAATCTCTTGAAGTTCCTCAAGACAACCTTGTTCGAAACACCCGTAAGTGCAGTGTACAGCTCAGGTGTGACAGCCTTCAGGTCGAACTTGATTGTGCCTCCGCTCTCTCTAACAACTTCGGCTATTTGCCCCAGCCATTTGCTTGAGATGTTGCCATTTGTTTCATAGCACACCCGAATTTTTTTCTCTTCGTTGAGTATTCTTGAGGTCTCTATGGAGTGAGATGGATTACAGGCTGGGTCTCCTCCAAAATAACAAACACAGGCTGTTCTCTCATCAGCAGAAGATGCAAGTTCCTGAGGCGTCATCAACGGTCTGCCCTTAGCCATCATCTGTCGGAAGCTCGCGTTTTGGCAGAACAAGCAGTCAGAGTTGCAGGACCCGTAGAAGACCGCGAGGTTGTTGAGCCGTTTCGAATCCACAATCAATGAGCTCCGCGTCACTGGACAGACCCAGTCAGCAACACAGTTGGTGGGAAGTGGATCGAAATACCACGAAACAATGGCTTGTCCTGGGAACCGCTCCACAACTTCTCCATCCTCTACGCCACGGAGATGACAGAAACCCAGCTTGCCCTCTTCGATTCTGCAGTGGTTCCCACAATCAGGGCAGACGACTTCCCCTGTGGTAGGAATTGCATGGACTAGTTTGTCGATTCTCCTGTTTGCTTTGTGTGACTCCAGGGCTATTGTCATTAGTGAACTGTCAGTCTCTAAGCACTCAGCACAGTATCCAATTGAATGTGATACTGGTCTTGTATCGTGATTTGGACAGAACATTATTGCCTAGTATGGAGATGACGCGAATGAGTCTTTGCCTTCATAGTCGCGCTCGTTTGACAATGGATTTAAGGCTGTGATTCAAGCCTCCGCGCGCAGTCGGTGCGTTACAGTGACCACAACTGAAGAGAAACCTGCAGTTGACGTTGATGATGATGTTGACCTCGAGTTCGTAGAGATGATCAAGAAGACTGGAGGTCCCAACATTCAGAACTGCTACCAATGTGGAACGTGCAGCGGTAGCTGCCCCGCAGGCGCCTTTACGAATTACCTAGTGAGAGGCATAATCAGAAAGGCGCTCTTAGGCCTGAAGGAGGAAGTCATCTCTTCACCGGACCTTTGGTTCTGCACTACCTGTTACGCCTGCACTGACAGGTGCCCTCAGGATGTTAAGCCGACTGATGTCATCAAGGCGATTCGTAATGTCGCCGTTGCAGAGGGATACATGTTGGGGCCGCACCAGAAGGTGGCAGCCAAAGTGGTCGAAGCAGCACATGCTGTTCCCTTGGATAAGGAGTCCTGGCAGAATCTCAGGGTGAAAGTGGGTCTCGAACCAGTGCCGCCGAATGCCAGTGGTAATCCATGGGCTATCGATGAGATAAGGAAGATTACAAAGAAGAGCGGTTTCGAGAAGTTGATTGGCTACGAGGAGTTCATGAAGGCTCAGAAGGAGAAGGCCAAGAAAAAGGCTGAAGAGAAGAAGTCCCAGAAAAAGGAGTGATTCGGTTTGGCGAAGAAGCGACCTGCATTTTACCATTTCCTTGGCTGCGTCATACCCCATCGTTACCCAAGCGTTGAGAAGGCTACCAAACTAGTCTTCGAGGACCTTGGCATGGATCTTCTGGATATGGTGGGTGCAACTTGTTGCCCTGCACCTGGAGTCTTCGGTTCATTTGACAGAGTCACCTGGGCTAGTATTGCGGCACGAAACCTCACGATAGCCGAACAGGGTGGCTATCCAATTACTACTGGATGCAACGGCTGCTTCGCCAGTCTATGGGACTCAAACTACGAGCTGAAGCATGACGAAGAACTGAGAAAGGCAGTCAACGAGAACCTTGCTGAGATTGGACGGGAGTTCAAAGGTAGCATTGAGGTCACCCACTACGTTGATGCGCTATATAACACAGCAGGTCTTCCGAAGATTCGAAAACGTGTCACTCATCCGTTGAAGGGCGTGCGGATGGCATTGCATCCGGGGTGTCACTGGATGAGACCAAAGCTCCTCAAGCAGAAGGACGAGTCTGAGAGGCCCCACATTTTTAGAGAGCTCTGTGAAGTATCAGGCGCTGAATACGTGCCTTACAAGGACGAACTAATCTGTTGTGGTGCTGGCGGGGCTGTTAGGACGGCTGATGTCAAAGTATCGCTGGAATTCACCAAGCAGAAGTTCGATAGCCTCGCGGACGCAGGAGGGGCCGACATCATTGTGACGCCCTGTCCATTCTGTTTGCTGCAGCTGGATTTGGGACAAGTTGAGATCCAGAAATACTTCGGTGAAGAGTACGTTTTTGATGTGATGCATGTAACTGAATTGCTTGCTCTGGCATTTGGACATAGCCCCGAGGAGTTTGGACTAGGCACGCATTTACAGTACATGCAGAGGAAAAGCCAGCCTAACTGGGAGCGGCTCGGGATCAAGGTTTAGAAATCATAAGAAGCCGGAGTAAAAGGCGGGTTCAATCAAGCGCCATGCACTGAACGTGGTTTCTCCTGAACTGCCTGCATGAGAGCTTGAATATCCTTCTCAGTCAGCTCCAGACAGCCTGGCGCTTCCGCATACACCGGACAGCGTTCCCGGATCCTTGACAGATAGACTCGGGTGTACAGCCGGGTGGCTTTCATAGCTCTGATATGTTATCCACGTAATATTAAGTCCCACTGGTCCTGATTCTTCAATATCGTAAATTGGCGCCAATCGAATGTAATCCGGTTGCAAGCAACACATGGCCCGACAATAAACGTTTTTACTGGCTTTACAGACGAACGGCTCATCAACCCGCGGAGTAAACGCTGAAATGGCAGAGGCTGCAGCAAAACCAGTTGTTATAATCGGTGCAGGAATCGCAGGCATGCGGGCCGCACTGGACCTTGCCGACATGGGTGTCAAGGTATACTTGGTGGAGAGAAAGCCCTCCATCGGAGGTCACATGTCCCAACTGGACAAGACCTTCCCAACGTTAGACTGCAGTATGTGCATTCAGGGTCCCTGGATGGTGGACTGTGCGCGCAATCACAACATCGAGATTCTTGCCTACTCTGACGTGACGGAGGTCTCCGGCAAGCAGGGTAACTTCAACGTTAAGGTACTCAAGCACACACGTCGCGTGGATATTGAGAAGTGCACAGGATGCGGCGACTGTCAAAGAGTTTGTCCTATTGAGGTCTTGAACGAGTATGACGAAGGTCTCAAGATGCGGAAAGCAGCTTACATTCCATTCCCGCAGGCGGTTCCGAATGTTGCAACAATAGACATGGAGAACTGCATCGAGTGCATGACCTGTGTCAAGACCTGCAAAGCTGAAGCCATCATCTTCGACATACCTGACGAAACAATCGAGATCAATGCTGGTTCAATCATTGTAGCCACAGGCTTTGAGCTACTCGATCCGGCAGTGGTACCCGAGTACGGCTATAGTCGCTTTCCTAACGTCGTTTCTGCGCTCGAGTACGAGCGAATGGTTTCAGCAAGCGGACCCACCGGAGGAATCGTTATGCGCCCCTCTGACGGACGCGAACCACATAGAATCGCGTTCATCCAGTGTGTGGGGTCTCGTGATGTGAATCATTGTGCCTATTGCTCTCGGATATGCTGTACCTACGCCACCAAAGAGGCAATCATAACCAAGGAGCACACTCCTGAGGTCCACATTGACATTCTATACAACGACCTTCGCGCCTTCGGCAAGGGGTTCGAGGAGTTTCTCACAAGAGCAGAAACCGAGTACCAGATCAACTTCGTGAAGGGTCTGCCCAGCGAGATAATCGAGAACGCTGGAACTGGTGATCTCTTAGTCAAGCACAGTGACGCTAAGGGACATGAGGTTCTGCAAGACAAATACGACCTAGTTGTCCTGTGCCCCGCGATGGTGCCATCCAAAAACTCCGAGTTATTTGCCCAGCTTGGAATAGAGGTCGATAAATACGGCTTCATCAAGTCAAAGAAACCTGGTATAGTCAGTTCCGAAACTGGCGTGCCGGGTGTGTACATGTGCGGCGCTTGTGACAGTCCGAAAGATATTCCTGATTCCGTTGCCCAAGGCAGCGCGGCGGCCTCTCTAGCGGTTCTGGATGTAATCGTGCCAGATGCTTCCGAGTCGGAGGCATTGACTGGGGAGGATTTGGAGCTCATGGCTGGAGAGCCACGAATAGGAGTCATCATCTGCTCGTGCGGGACAAACATCGCTGGCACAGTTGATGTTGCTGCTGTAACGGAATTCGCGAGCAAATTACCTAACGTGGTATATTCCGAGAATCTTCTCTACTCATGCTCATCTGACTCTCAGGTCGTCATTATTGATGCAATCAAAGAGCACAAGCTCAACAGGCTTGTTGTGGCTTCATGCACACCAAGAACCCATGAGCCCCTATTTAGAGCTACAATCGAAGAGGCAGGTCTCAACAAGTATCTGTTCGACCTTGCTAACATCAGAGAACATTGTTCATGGATTCACCAGGGTGCAAAGGATGAAGCAACATCCAAGGCAATGGACCTTGTGAGAATGTCGGTTGCTAGATCAGCACTCCTTGAGCCACAAGAAGAGGCATCGACACAAATCGAGCCCTCCGTCCTAGTTATCGGAGCTGGCGTCGCCGGAATGGCAGCCGCAGACATCATTGCCTGCAAGGGCTTCAGGGTGTACTTGGTTGAGAAGGATAAGGCAGTTGGTGGTCTTGTCAAGGAGCACCGCACCATCAACTTTGACCACACACCAAGTACTAAGATAATGAAGGAATACGAGTCTAAGATTACTGGCAAAGAGAACATCGAACTGATGCTCAACTCCGAGGTCATTGAAGCAATGGGTGCAATCGGCGATTTCGATGTCGTAGTTAAGACCGGGAAGAAAAAACAGAAACTGAAAGTTGGAGTTGTCATAGTCGCCACTGGTGCTGCTCAGCTCGAAGAGAAGGGTCTCTATGGTCTGCACAAGCTGCCTGAGGTGATGACGGAGCTTGAATTCAACAATCGCCTCGCTACAGAGGGCGGCTTCAACGACAGAGAAACCTTCGCGGTCATTCACTGTGCAGGGTCGCGTGAGGATGAGACTCTTGATGGCGCAAGAACCTGGTGCTCCGGTATCTGTTGCACAATCGCTTTGGAGCACACGTTAGAACTTCTTGAGAAGCATCCCAACTCCAAGGTATTCCATCTCTACAGAGACCTGAGAGTGGCATATGATGGTGAGGACAGGTACCGGGAGGCTCGCAAGAAAGGAGTGGTATTCATTAGGTTTGATAATGACTCACCCCCACAAGTGAAGAAGGGGAAGAAGGACTCGGGCAAGGCTTTGAGGGTGAACGTTCTCGATCAGGTGCTTGGCGCTGAGCTGCTCTTGGACGTGGATCACGTTGTCCTTGCAACTGCGATGATCCCACGGACGTCCAACAAGGAGGTTTCAGAGCTCTTCAAGCTCTCTCTCAACATGTCAGGCTTCTTCATGGAAGCGCATCCCAAGCTCAGACCAGTTGACTTCCAGACTGACGGTATATACGTGGCTGGAACAGCCACAGCACCAAAGACAATACAAGAGTCGATTGTCCAAGGCCAGGGTGCTGCTGGACGGGCATTGATTCCACTGATTAGAGGTATCCGAAAGGCAGAGGCTATAGTTTCAGTTGTTGACCCAGAGGTCTGTGTGGGCTGTGGAACTTGCGAAATCAACTGTGTCTATAACGCAATAGAGGTGGTTCCTGGAGATGGCAGCCACGATTATGCGGTTTCCAACCCGGTTCTCTGTCAAGGGTGTGGCAAATGTGCCGCAGGATGTCCTGCCGGAGCCATCACCATGAAGCACTTCACTGACGATCAGATTCTCTCACAGATTAGAGAAGCCCTCAAGGATGTGCCGGCCAATCAGCCGCGAATTCTTACGATAATGTGCAATTGGTGTACTTACGCAGGGGCCGATCAAGCAGGAGTTTCGCGACTGCAGCAACCAACTACCGTGAGGGACATACGTGTGATGTGTACGGGACGGCTGAGTGTCACTCACATGCTGGAAGCCTTCAGACTAGGGGCAGATATGGTGTGGATATCCGGTTGCCATTTCGGGGATTGCCATTATGTAGATGGTAATGTCAGCTTCGAGCGCAGATTCGCCATTGCCAAGAAGATAATCGAGAAAGCAGGGCTCGAATCCGAGCGCCTGCAGTTCACTCAGATCAGTGCAAGTGAAGGTTCTATCTACGCTGAGAAGGTCAAGGAACTCTCAAGAATGGTTGAGAAGATTGGACCAAGTCCACTTAGGCAGAGGAGGCGGTAAGACATGACCGAGTCGTGGGGACAGTTCAAATCGTTTGAAGGCAAGAAATTCAAAGCCTTGGATTCGGAGTTCACAGCGAAGGTCAGCAAGCTCATTGGCGGTGAAGATCTCACTGCGTGCTTCCAGTGCGCCAAGTGCAGTGCAGGTTGTCCTGTTTCTGATAAGGTGAACATTCAGATTCATGAAGTAATGAGGATGCTCGTCTTCGGCCTGAAAGAGGTGCTCCAGACTGATATGGTCTGGCTTTGCACTACCTGCTATACGTGCCAAGAGCGGTGTCCTCAGGGCATTGACATCACTGACATTCTGTTTGGACTCAAGAATATGGCGTACAAAAGGGGCATAACTCCGTCAGGCTATGTGACCTCCGCCAAAGCTCTCTACGATATCGGGAAACTGTATAGCCCAACAGAATGGGAGCGCGAGGACTTGGGTCTTGACGATGTTCCCGAGCTAGACGTTTCAGAAACCAAGAAGATGCTGGACAAGACCAAGCTGCTCAAGCTACAGGAGGGTATGTGAGATGACTCAGAGTTACGAAGTTTTCCTTGGATGTGCCATACCGAGCCGTTTCAACAACTACGAGTCCTCCATGCGTGTAGTAGCAAAGGAGTTAGGTATCGAGCTCATCGACTTCGACGGTGCCTCTTGTTGTGGCACAGTCGTCTTGAAGTCTATCGATGAGCACAGCTGGCTGTCAATGTCAGGCAGGAATCTGGCTCTTGCAGAACAGCGCGGACACGACATAGTGACTCCATGCAACGGGTGTTTCGGCTCTCTGAAAGATACTGCTCATGTTCTTCATGACAAGAAACAGCGCAAAGCAGTCAACAAAGTGTTGTCCAGTCTTGGACTCGAGTACACTGGTAAGGTCAAGATACGTCATTTCGCGGAAGTACTGTATGATCTGAAGGATGAGATTGCAAAGAAGATAGTCAAGCCCTTGGATGGGCTGAAGGTTGCGTTCCATCCTGGGTGTCACCTCATTCGCCCGTCGAATGTCGCAGGCTTTGATGACCCGGAACTTCCGAACAAGGTTGACGAGCTTCTGGAACTCACCGGCGCAAAGAGTGTCCCTTGGGGACTGAAGCTGAAGTGTTGCGGTTCACCTCTGCTAATAGCAAGCGAGGATGTTGCGACAGAAATTCTGAGGGAGAAGATGAAGTCTGCGAAGGAGGCAGGAGCCAACTGTGTTGTCACCAACTGTCCAGCCTGTCACACCCAGTTTGATGTGCAGGCGATTGGTCTCAAGGACGAGAATGATGAATCGTTGGAGCTACCCGCTCTATTCATTACTCAAATCTTGGGGGCAGCAATGGGCCTAGACTCTGAGCAGATCGGCTTCGAACTCAACCGGGTGTCCCTTGATCCAATCAATGATATCCTGGGCCTGTAGAACATCATAACATTCGCCTTCAGATGTAACGCTTCATCAGTTCGCTCACAATGTGATCAATACTCTCAGCAGTGACACCATACGATTTGTAGATTTCCCGTACGCGTTTCATCTTCTGTGTATCTTTCATATCCCTTAGTGTGGAAAAGACTCCGATTCTACGGCCTATCTGATACAGACGCTGTTTCTCAGGTTTCATGGACAGGAATGCCCGCAATGGTTCGAGCATCCTCTCTTTGTCTTCGGGGAGAGTTCCTTCCACTTCTGAGAAGAGGTTCAGTATATGGTCGCTCTTGACAACACTTGTGATTCCTTTCAAGTTCTCAATCAGCGTAAGGAGTTCACCTGCTACCATCACGTCTGTGCATCTCTCAAAGCGTCCTTCCATGAGGTCCTTCGAGAGTGGTGCGACGATTGGAATTGCCAGCTGTCTGAGCCGTATGAAGTCCGGATTGATTTGATTCAGTGCGTCCGCAGTTTCTAGTGCATGTTCTTCTGATAATCGTACTCCCCCAAGACCTGGCATAACGTATTCTGAGAGCTCCAATCCTACTCTCTTAGCTTTCAGGCCTGCGCTAACGTGAATGGCCTTAGTCGCCCCTTTCTTGGCCATCTTCAATACGTTGTCAGAACCGGACTCGAGACCTACATGGACTCTATCCAAACCTGCTTCTCTTATCGCCTTCAAGTCCTCTTCATCTATCCTCGCTAATGTGCTTGAACGAGAATAGGATGTCACACGATTAACGAAAGGAAAGCGGGTTCTAATGTGCTTCAGAATCTCAATCAATTCCGAGGGCCGCACTGTCAGACTGTCTGCATCCTGCAGAAAAATGGAACTCATTCCAGCTCTGAACCATCTGAAGGCGCTATCAAATACCGCCCATTCCCCTGGTTCAAGATTATCAGTTGCATTCCTGACTTGCGCTATTGGTGAGCCATCGTGCTCATCGGCAATCCCTTGGAGGATTTCCACACATCTGTAGACTGAGTCAATGTCCTTCTTCACATGGTCTACTGAACGTTTCGAATACCGTGCCCCCTTGTATACTGGGCAGAAGGTGCAGCGATTCCACGGGCAGTTCCTAGTCACACGCAGGAGGAGGCTATGCGCCTCGTTTGGGGGCCGTATGGGGCCCTGTTCGAAACCAAAATAAGAGTGACCACGTGGTGGAGTTTCTGTCACGGCCTAACAACTCGTTTTCCATTCAAGTTCGCAGGCCATTTCAGGACTACACCACGCGGGTGCATGTTGCCACATTCCGAATTCACAGATTCTTGATGATCTCGTCTCCAAATGCGCTCGTAGAGATTGGCTCCACTGTTGGTTTCAGTTGCCGCGCGATATCGTAAGTGACATTCTTTGACTCGACCGCCTTGGAAACTGCGGTCTTGATCATCTCAGATGCCTCGTTCCATCCCATGTGTTCCAGCAGAAGACATGCAGACAAGGTGATAGAACCTGGGTTGATTCGGTTCTTTCCGGCATGCTTCGGAGCGGTTCCATGGGTCGCCTCGGCGAAGAAGATATCATTGCTGAGGTTTGCACCTGGCGCAAACCCGAGTCCGCCAACTTGAGCAGCCAATTGGTCTGAGAGATAGTCACCATTGAGGTTAGGCAGCGCTACGACCTCATACTCACGAGGTCTTAGAAGCACTTGTTGGAACATCGCATCCATTATGCGATCGTTTACAAGGATCTTTCCGTCGGCGTAAGCCTTCTCTCTATCGCCACCGTACTTGTCGTTCAGTTCCTTTTCCGTAACGATTTGGTCTCTGAACTCTTCGATGGCAACTTCATAACCCCAGTTTCTGAACTGACCCTCTGTAGCTTTCATGATGTTGCCCTTATGACAAAGGGTCACTACACGCCTTTTCTTGTCAATCGCATACTGGATTGCTTTCCTGACCAGTCGCTTGGTGTTCTCGGGGGACATTGGTTTCACAGAGATGCCTGCAGAGTATCGCAAGCTATCGGAGTCTGCTGGCACATTCCATTCAGTCCTAAGGAAATCTATGAGCTTCTGTGTTCTCTTAGTTCCCGGATAGCCCTCTATGCCTGCGTATATGTCCTCTATGTTCTCTCTGAAAATTACCATATCTATTGCATCGGGATCTTTGACCGGAGCCGGGACACCTTTGATGTGCCACACCGGTCTAAGACAGACAAACAGGCCCAAGGACTTGCGGATGCCGACGTTTATCGAGGAGAAGCCCTCACCTATGGGGGTTGTGCATGGCCCCTTGATTGCCAAATGGTAGTCCCGAACGACCTTCAGCGTGTCATCGGGCAAATAGGCCATTCTCTGCTCGTCAGGGCTGAGTGCCTTAAGATCCTCATCCGTGACATCAGGGGAATAGAGCTCTCTCGCCTTATCTCCGGCAAAGATTTCGAACCATTCGAACTTCCGTTTCCCGTTGTATGCCTTCTCTACTGCGGCGTCTACGATTTTCATCATTACCTTACTAATCTCAGGGCCAATGCCGTCCCCCTCAACCCAACAGACTATGGGGTTATCGGGAATATTCCATTGACCATCCTTGATTGTAACTTTTTCTCCCTTTGTGGGGGGAACTAGTTTCTCGTACTTTGTCATTATATTCACACTCATTCATTTTGAAGCGTATAGTATTTCATCCCACGGCTGTCGATACAGTGCAGCACGTTGGCGTTTTTGGTCGAATATGTGCCCCATCATCCCGATTGATCTCCCAAGCACAAAGAGCCCATTCAAGACCTCTGTGTCCAAGACATCTTGCTTTTCTTCAGGTGTTAGGTCAATATTCTCCATCAGGTCAAGGAAACAGATTCCAATGCAACCATCCACATTGAGAATCAGGTTATTCCTCTTTTGTGTGGTCAGCTTCTCGACCTCAAGAGCATAGTCCAAGTATGGGTGCTTCGGGAAGTTCTCATTTACGAACTTTTTCAGAAGCGTAACGCGGATATCCGGATTCTGAACGGACTTGATTCTATGACCAATTCCTGGGATGTTTATCCCTACAACGTCCTTCATGTAGTTAATGAAGTCCGGTGGATGCTTTCCGGAATCCAGAGCCATTTTGAAATACTTGGCAGCATCGGAGATGGCACCGCCGAATCTTGGGCCTATCGTCAATATACCACTGGCCAGTGAGGCCATCAAATCCTTTCCGGCTCGCGCAGTCACAATGGCGTTGTGAGCGCCTGATACGGCTGGCCCGTGGTCCGCAGTTAACTTCAGCACTAGTTCGATGTACTTTGCGGCAAACGGAGGCAACTCCTTCTTTAGCCAGAGCAGCCCAATCACGTATCCAAGAGAGAGCTCTTCACTGATTATCTTGTCAATCGGAACTCCATTGTACGTGAGGATGTCACCCCTCTCGTTAGAAATGGTGACTACTACGTCTGTCGGTCTTCGAACAATCCCTTGAGCTGCAGCTTTGCCATAGTCCTGAGGAATCTGTGGGGGTTCAAAGTCATCCAAGGGTTCTATCTTCCCTTCGGCCTTCAATTTCTCAAAGGTTTCACGTATCTTGTCACCGAAAGTGTCGTATGATTCGGGGACAATAACACCCACTTCAGCTAGCGCTTTGTTCTTTGCATCTGCTGTTTCCATGTCACTTCCAGCCATTGCACCAGCGTGACCGAATTGAACACCTGCTGGAAATATCTTGGAAGAGGTACCTGTCACCCACATCACGAGAGGTTTCTTGACACGACCATCTTTCACGGCCTCCACAATCGAGTACTCGTCCATCCCTCCGATCTCGCCTAAACAAACAATCAGCTTCACCTCTGGATTGGCTTCATATCGAAGGATGTGGTCGATGAGCAAAGATCCAGCGTACCGATCTCCGCCAATTGCAATGCCCTCTAGTATTCCGTCGGTGTTTTGAGATATCATGAAGTTCATTTCATTGCTCATACCGCCGGACTTGGATACAAAGCCCACGCTGCCTGGTCGATAGAGCTTTGACTTGACGATATTCTCTATGGTGCCTGCTGTATTGGCAATCTTGAAGGCGCCTGCTCGAATTCCACCAACAGTGGCCGGTCCGATGATTATCTTATTCTTCTCTTTTGCAAGCTTGATGAGCTCACGGCTTTGTCGCTCCGGTATTCCTTCAGCAATTATGACCAAGACCCGAATGCTCTCAGTTTCCAAAGCCTCTTTCGATGTTGGGTAAGATGATCGGAACGATGAGAAGTTGATTAGGACGTCTGCCGTAGTATGATTCTTTGCGGCAAGCTCCAGCTTCTTGTAGATAGGTATAACAATCTCCTTGCCACCCCAGAAAACCTTGTGGTATCCGATTGCCCCTGCTTGAGTGGGCCGGATTATCGCAGCAACACTGGGCGTTTTCCGCTTGCTGACAAAGTCAAAGTCCAGCATTCGCTGGATTGCGTTTCGCTGGAATCCATAAACAATCGCTTGGGAATCTCTATTGAATAATTCATAGTCTTCCATTCTTGCGTCACTCCTTCAGGGCCAAAGGTACGATTCGGGTCATTGGAGTGTATCTGTCGTACACTTCAATGGGAATGCCCATTTCTTCTCCGACATCTTTCATAAGCTTCAGGCCCTCCTTCTCATTGGGCCCTCCACGGCGTACATAGATCTTCACGTTTGCTTTCTTTAACTTGTCAACTGATTTTCTCAGAGCGCTCACAATCCCTGTGAAAGTGGCCTTCACATCTGTGAAGTTAGCGATTCCGCCACCGATCAGGAGGATTTTCGGGCGCCCCTTTGGATCCGGCTTCTCCGTCATGAGATCGATAAGCGTCTGGGCGTACAACTCTGTGTGTTCGCGGCTGGGGTTCCCACTGTACTCTCCGTAGTTCGCGAGTTCAGCACCGAATCCTAGGTCCACGATGGTATCGGCGTAGACAACGCTTGCACCACCTCCGGCGACCATAGTCCAAATTCGTTGGTCGCGATTGAGAATCGTCAACTTCAATGAAGAACCTGTTTGTTCGTCGATGCTTCTGATGTATTCTTCCTCTTTAGAGAACTTCTGACCGAATGAAACTGGGAACTTGATTGGGTTATCGTAGTTGCCCCACGTGTCGGAATGCTTGAACGACGCTGTATCATCAAGACGAGCTTTGAGGTCCAGAGGAACTACCAATTTGTCTTCAGTGACAGCGAAAGGATTGATTTCCATGAACGCGAAATCCTGGTCAATGTAGACCTGCAGTAACCCCTTGACAAAGGAAACAACAACATCTCCCAGCTCCCCAAGGTCTGGCAACTTCTCGGCCAGATTGAATGCATTGATGTCAGTCCCGATGGGTATCGGAATGTGCGACACCTTATCCCAGTTCTCCTCAACGAAAATACCTCCTTCCAACGAGAAATGGATTATGTCATTTTCGCGGTCTGACGTGATGGAAACATAGAACTCCTTGTCATGTGGAATGAACGGCTCGACTAGGAACCTATTCAGAGTCCCTTTTGTTTCACCAACAACCATCTCCTTGCCCATCTTTTCTTTGATGAACGACTTTAGGTCGGCCAAGCTCGCATCGAGCAGTAGTAGATTCGCCTTGCCTCTCTTTCCGAATAGCTGGTCTGGTTTTGCAGCCAGTTTGTCAGTTTTCAACCACGGATTTTCTTTCACAAGCTCCTCCCATTTGGTTTCAGGAGTTATTACGGCTAGCTTCCCGTGGTAGTTGAACTCGGGGAAGTATTTCACCAGTTCTTCAGCAATCAGTTTCTTTGCTGAATATTCATTAATTGATTTTTGTGCCAATCTAGACTCCTCCCTCTTTCGTGTAATTCAGAAGACCTCCGGCCAACATGATTTTCCTCTCACGCTCAGAGAGCTCGTAGGCGACGGGAATATCGATATTCTTGGTCGTGTTCCGAATTGTTAACGCCTTTTCTCCCTTTTCTAGGGCTGTGCGAATACCCGCTATCTCCAGTGAATCTCCAGCTTCAATCTTGTCAAAACCATCGGAGTCTGCAAACTCAACCGGAAGGATTCCAACGTTGATCAAATTCGCCTTGTGAATGCGGGCAAATGACTTCACCGCAACCACCCTGATTCCGAGATACATTGGTGCGAGCGCAGCATGTTCGCGGCTTGACCCTTGACCGTAGTTCTCGCCAGCAATGATAATTCCCCCACCAGTCTCCTTGGACTCAAGTGCTCTCGTTGCAAATGTCGTATCCACCTGTGAAAAGACAAACTCGCTTATCTTGGGCAGATTTGATCTCAGGGGTAGGATTTTAGCTCCTGCTGGCATGATGTGGTCAGTTGTTATGTCGTCTTCAACTTTGATTAGGGCATTCAACTTGGGCAGCTTTTCAGGAAGGGGTATAGCTTTCGGAAGCGATTGAATGTTCGGGCCACGTATTATCTCGATGTCTTCAGGATGATCGGAAGGTTCGAGAATCATCGAATCATCAATGTCGATGGAGGTTGGCATCTCGATCTCGGGATATGAACCCAGTTTCCTTGGGTCCGTTATCTTCCCGTAGATTGCCGCCGCCACAGCGACCTCCGGACTGACAAGATAAGCTTCTGAATCTATCGTGCCGCTGCGGCCCCGAAAGTTGCGATTGAATGTTCTGATCGAAACACTTCCTGTTGGCGGTGCAAACCCCATGCCAATGCATGGACCACAACCGCTCTCTAGGATTCTGCCTCCGCTTGAAATTATATCAGCCAACATTCCTTTCTCCGCTAAGTACTTCAACACCTGCCTAGACCCCGGTGATATTCCTAGGGTCGTTCTGGAATGGACCGTCTTGCCCTTGAGAAGGGCTGCAACCATTGCCATGTCTTTGATTGACGAGTTGGTGCACGAACCAATAGCCACTTGGTCTACTGATTTGCCTTCAAGCTCTGAAAGCGGCACAACATTCCCTGGGGAATGTGGCTTGGCTATCATAGGCTCCAGCTTGTTGAGGTTAATCTCAATCACCTCATCGAAGTCTTCTTCCTGCCCGGCTGAAATGCTGACCCAATCGTCTTCTCGTTGCTGAAGTTTAAAGAACTCCTTTGTGATCTCATCTGATGGAAAAATCGAGGTTGTCGCACCAGTTTCAGTGCCCATATTGGTAATGGTGGCTCGCTCAGTAACGGATAACGACTTCAGTCCAGGGCCGAAGTACTCCAAGATATAGCCCCTTCCTCCTTTCACACCGATTCTTCTTAACACCTCAAGTATGATGTCCTTTGCTGATACGAAGTCGCGGAGTTTGCCAGTTAGTTTTATTCCCATAATCTTGGGAACTGTTATGTAAAACAACCCGCCCCCCATCGCAACGGCCACGTCAAGTCCACCGGCACCTATGGAAATCATTCCCACTCCTCCTGAAGTCGGAGTATGGGAGTCAGATCCAATGAGAGTTGCTCCTGGCTTGGAGAACCTTTCAAGGAATACTTGATGGCAAATGCCATTTCCCGGTCGTGAGAAGAGTATACCGTACTTGGCTGCAACTGACTGCAAGTACAAGTGATCATCAGCGTTCTTGAAATCAGATTGAAGCATATTGTGATCGACAACCGAAACGGAGAGTTCCGTCTTCACCTTGTCGAGACCCATCGCCTCGAATTGCAGGTATGCCATTGTACCTGTCGCGTCTTGTGTTAAAGTACGGTCTATCCTGATTCCAATTTCATTGCCTGGGACGAGCTTGGAATCGCCCACTGCAACGTGTTTTGCAAGAATGCTTTTAGCAACCGACACCATTGTGAGATTCACCTTCTGTTTTACGACACATTTGTCCTCAGATTTGCTTGCATCGGACAAGAACGCCCATAAAATAGTGTCGCTTCGCACATCCAATAAGCAACAGTTAGCCCCACTACCCAGTCCTACCCAATCTCACTACGGCCGTAGAAGAGTTCCCCTAGCCTCTTCATCGCATCACGAACGCATTCTTTCTTGCCGCTCACTTGCAGGTGTCTATCACCATCGAGTGATATCAATACACGACAGTCCTCCGCAAGCTCTGAAATTATCTCTACTGGAATCTCGTCGGGTAGCCGGATTCGGAAAAAACTAACATCCTTTTCCCTGGGCAAATCAGAAATGGGCATCGGTGGGTCCTCCGGAGCCACCTCTCCCCGTCCGTGAATGGCCTCATCGAATCTTGTTTCCCAGGCCTGTCTATATTGGACACCATCCTTCTCTTCAGCCCATACCATCAGAGTTTCTCGAAGTCCTTGGACCTTGATCTCAATCTCATGCTGAAGATCGGCATCGCACTGCTCAGGCTGCTTGATTTCACTGCCGAATGACCTTAGATACTCGATAACCATCTTGCTATTCCTTAGATCTGCATAGACGAGGTTTGGAATGAAGACTCCCTTCGACCGCAGCTCTCCAAGTAGACTGTTCAGGACCATCCATCCTGCATGGAGGTCGTTAACTGACACCAATGGCAGCTACTCCCTGAGCATCTCTTCTATCTGGTCGTAGAAGCTCTTCTCACGCCACCATCGGAGATCACGTGCTCCCGTTGGGCAGATGGAACAGCATGCTCCACATCCTTCACATGCAAGCTCGTTGGTGACGCTCTTCTTTACACCCGGCGATACTTCCACCATTGAAACTGCGTCGTAGGGGCAAATCTCCGAATAGTGGCATAGGTCACATCCAACACAGAGATCTTCGTCCACATCGGCTGTCAAAAGCTCGATGTTCACCGTACCGAGATTGAGCGGCGCACAGGCTGCGCTGGCAGCACCACGTGCCTGGTTGATTGAGTCTGACACGTTCTTTGCGTAGGTTGCACCCAAGAAGATGCCCGGGACAGTGGTTTCTACTGGTTTGAACTTCATATGGACCTCAAGCAGGAATCCATCTTGTCCTCGGTTGATTCCTAATGCCTTGGTGAGTTCGTTGACATCATGGGGTGCCTCCAAGCCAAGTGCAAGCACAACCATGTTGGATCGTATCTTGAAGGTCTCCTGGGAAAGAGTATCATATACTGTTACAATGGCCTCATCAGCATCAGGAGCTTTCTCAACGGTAACCGGTTTCTCTCTTATCCAGCGCAGATAGCTGACGCCCTTCTGACGGTTCTCCCGCCACATCTCCTCCATGTTGTTGGCGAATGGGCGGATGTGCTCCTTATAGGCCGAGAACACTCTGATGTCCGGGAACATCTCCTTCAGCTCGTGCTGCATAGTTATTACTGCAGAACAACACGCCCTCGAGCAGTATCTATTCCCCTCTCCTGGGCTCTGTCTTGAACCAACGCAGTGTATAAACACCGGATTCTTTGGTGGCTTCTTGAGTTCTCCATTTCTTATCATGCGCTCGAGCTGGAGTGTTGTAATGACTCCTGGGACTTCCTCCCAACCGTACTCTCCCTTCTTTGGATCGTAGGTATCTGTGCCCGTTGTGATGACCATTGAGCCAATCGTGTGAACTTCCTGCTCTCCAGTTTCTGTATTCTGAATTGTTATCCCGTAGTTACCGTAGGACCCCTCCCTCAATACTGGCTTCGAGTTGAGCAGAACCTTGATCCGTTTCTCTTTCTCAACGCGTGCTGTGAGGTCGTCCACGATCTCTTGGGCGCTTTCCATCTTGGGGAATAGGTTGTATAGATCATTCAGCCTACCGCCAAGCTTGTTCTCCTTCTCAACAAGGATGACATCGAAGCCCTTCCGAGCAATGTCAAGCGCGGCACTCATTCCTGAAACCCCACCACCAACAATCATCGCAACTCGAGTCACGTCTACTGACTTGACAGGTACAATTTCATTATTGATGGCCTTGGCGACGCCGGAACGAATCATGTCCTGCGCCTTCTCCTGACGAACATCTGGAGGGTCGTTCGCATTGACCAGCGCAATCATCTCTCTTAGCCCTACGGGCCCGACAAGATAGTAACCTGATATGCCAGCAGCCTCTAGTGCACGTCTGAAAGTGTCTTCATGTTGGAGTGGTGAGCATGAACCAACGACCACGCGATTCAGCTTGTGCTCTTTGATGGCTTCTGTAATGAACTCCTGACCGGGGTCGCTGCACATGAAAATATAGTCAATACTGTAAGCAACATTCGGAAGGTGACTAGCCCATTGTGCTAGGCCGGGCGAGTCTATTACGTTGCCAATGATTCCTCCGCAATGACAGATGAACACGCCAACTCTCGGCTCTTCTCCGACCTCCAGAGGTGGAACTGCTTCAGGTACGGGGGGGTGTGGGAGAGGTAGTATTGACTGTGCAGCCATAGCCGCACCCTTGCCCTCATTGACTGTGTCTGTGCCATCCTTGGGTCCGTGGATGCATCCAGCCATGTATATGCCATCGCGGGTGGTCTCGAGAGCGCCGGAATTCGGGTTCTTCTCCTTCACCCAACCCGTTTCATCGAGCTCGATGCCCAAGACCTTCGCAAGTTCCTCACTACCTTCAGCAGGCCTGAAGCTCGAGTTGAGAACGACCATGTTCACTTTGATCTCTTGAATCTCGCCTTTTTCGGTATCCTCTAGCTTCACCATGAGGTCGTGAGTGTCAGGGTCTTCATTAATCTCAGCAATCCTGCCGCGGATGAAGTCAATGTCCTGGTTGTGCTGCGAGTCCCAGAGGAACTCCTCCAGCAGTTTCCCGCAAGTGCGCATGTCCATGTAAGTGTAGATGATTTTACAGTGCTCCTTGGAATAGTGCATACGAGTGACTTGGGCCAGCTTCAGTCCAAAAGAACAGCAGACCCTATTGCAATGATGACTATACCCCTCGATGTTTTCCCGAACGTCTCTTGACCCAACACAGTTCACGAACATGATGGTTTCAGGTTCCCTGCCATCAGAGGGACGAACCATGTGTGCATCAGTCGGTCCTGTTGGATGTGTCTGACGATCGTACTCTAGAGTTGTTACGACATTCGGAAACACACCGTAGCCGTATTCCGCATAGTCGGTTGGCTGATATTCCTCAAAGCCTGCAGCGTTTATAATTGCCCCAACGTTCAGGTCGTACTCCTTATCCTCGTCGTCGTACATGATGCAGTCCTGCGGACACACTGACGCGCATGTCCCACAGCCAATGCACGACTCTCGGTCGATGGCAGCCAACAGAGGAATCTGCTGTGGGAAATTCATGTATATCGCCTTGCGCAGCGATAGTCCCATGTCGTAATGGTTCGGGACCTCCACTGGGCAGGCCGCGATACAGAGGCCGCAGCCAGTGCATTTGTTCTCGTCAACGTAGCGGGCTTTCTTGTGAATCGTCAGAGTGAAGTCGCCCGCTTTTCCTTTGACTTTCTTTACCTCTGAGAGAGAGTGTATTGTTATGTTCAGATGTTTGCCCACGAATGAGGTGAGTGGAGTCATGACGCAGGCGCTACATTCGAGCGCAGGAAATATTTTGTAGATGGCGACATAAGCCCCCCCGATGCTCACTGTCCTCTCAATCAGATGAGCATGATGACCGCCGTCAGCGAGGGCGAGGGCGGCGCTGATTCCTGCCATTCCAGCACCGATTATGGCAACGTCAGTGGGCTTGGGCTTTGCCGCTGACTTCTTTGTTGCCTTGCTGACCATGCTCTGCATTCTCCGGGTTGTGGCTACAGCGACGGCGGGAACTAGCGGGGTGATATAATCTTTCTGTCGGAGGCCAATACTAATGAGGGGCGGCCACTGCTAGGCGCAGTTAGTCGGGTGGTCCTTCCTCAGTTTTCAGCAGCGAATCGAGTTTCCAGGCCAGAAACAGTGCATAGATCAGTGGCGAGATTCCTAGGGATGCAACAGCTAGCGCTGGAAGGGGGTCTACTCGCGGGAGGTATACGTCCCTACTGACTTCAACAGAAAATTGAATCTCAACGTCATTCTCGATTCTATCCAGTGATAGAGTGTGCGTCAACGTGTCGTTTACAGGAAAGCTCAACCACCACTGCCCATCGATGGTGGCTTTCGCCAAGACCATCTGTTCCTCCTGAAAGCTGTCGGAGATACTGAGTAAAACCGGAGTTCCGTCATGAGTCATTGAATGCACCCGCATGGCGTAGCTCCCCGTGTCACTTGAATACGGGATTGTAAGATTGAAAGAGGCTTCAGAATGGGATTCGTTCAAAAAAGCCAAGTGTAGTTGGTCTGACACTATTTCTGTGTGTTTGATCAATCTATAGTCTTGCGCGTAATATCCTCTCAGAACCGGCGCAAACAGGGATGCGCAAAGTAGGATTAGAAGGATGACAGCTAATGGCCCTTGGCGTCGCGACCATCTTACTTGGGCTCGTGTCTCATCCCGCGATTTTCTTCTGCAATTCCTTTCAATGAGAATCAACCTATGCCCTGCATAGACACTCAATCCAAAGGATAGCAGAAGAACTCCCATATTCGATTGAATCAGAGAAACCGACCATACAATCGGAGGAGGTATTGCGTGCCATTCTCTGATTTCTATCGAAACAGCAACATCTTGGCCCTGCCAGGTGATATTTATCCACCATTCATTGACTGATGGCCTATCAATGACGACTGGCACGCCAACAATCTCGGACACATTGCGTAGGTGCAAATAGGTTTCCGATAGACCGAGTGCCAAGATTGAAACATAGGTTTCATTTGTCCTCAGCTCGAAGAGCTCAACTCTCGTTATGTATGAAACAACATTGTGTTGAATAGTCGGACTTTCCTCGGACAGTGTAGTGCTGTATTTGTATGATTGAAACCCCTCTATCGAATCATAAGAGTAGGAAGGCCATAGTGGAATCGAAATAGTGCCCAGTACGCCGAGGAGTAGCAAGACTGACATCATGACTACTCTGGGTCTGGAACAGTCAATTGACATCTAGTACTCCTCTTAAACAGAAAGCCAATGCATGTACTAGGGGAAGCTTTGCGAAAAGGTTTTCCATGGACTTCAACCCGCACCGATTATGGCAACGTCAGTAGGCTTGGACTTTGCCGATGACATCTTGGATGCCTTGCTGACCATGTTCTGTGTTCTCCAAACTATGGCTACAACGACAGCGGGAACTAGCGGGGCGACACAATCTTTCTGAATATGGTCAGATTTTCTTGGCTAGGGAAACTACTGACACTGGTCCCTCACGGTCGGCGGCGTGGAGGTGCATTCCAACTCGGACGACGTAGACTGCTGCGGTAACGCCCGCATGCAGCATGATGGTGAAGAGTGCCCAAAGCGGAATGCCCAGAAGCACGAATACCAATATGTGAATGTTGTAGAGATTGCGTCGCCCAGCCACTCGTCGGAACCTTCGTTCAAATGGCCCGTAGTTGTCAAGGCTCTCTCCTATAGTTCTACTGAATAAATCATAGACCATCCGGTAGAAGGCCATCAGAGTGATAGATCCAGCAGCCAGTAGGATGGGCAGCGTTCCCCAGAATGCGCTGAGGTAAGTTGCCAGTGCTATCAGCCAGGCGAATTCGAAGAGTAGATCAAAGGCGTGTTCTAGTTTGCCTAGCCGGGTGGCCTGCCGCCGGATTCGGGCCAGCTTCCCATCAACTCCATCCACTATCCCCACGACGAAAGTTAGCAGTGCTGCCGGCAGCAGCTGGCCAAAGAGAAAAAACGCAGCCGCTAGGTAGGCCACTACGTTGCTTGCCACCGTAACCATGTTGGGGGTAACCCGTGTATCCGATAGATGGTAGGCCAGCGCAGTTTCAAGTGGTCGATTCAAATAGTGGGCTATGAAGTCCGAAGCGCCCCGCCCCTTCTGGGTGTACTTCGCCAAGATCCGCTTCGCCCGCTTCACATCCTCCTCAGTATCAACATCGACCCAGTAGTATCCGCTCACATCCAGAGTCTGCGCCTTCCCCTCTTCAGCCGCCAGTCTCACGCACTCCACAAACTCTGCTTTTCCTGCTTCCGCCGCCGCCATTGCATGCTTGAAAATCTTAGGGGAACACTTGAAGAAGCCTGTGTCCACACCGTTCCACACCGAAAGACCCTTGCCAGTATCGACAATCTTACCGTCGCGTTCCAGCACAAGAGTGTCATCAGGAGAATACTGAACCCGATCCACCGCCAAGGCAAGAGCTCCGGTTAAATCCACTCGTTGTAGTTTCCTCACAATCTCTGGGTTGAAGATATGATCACCCATGCAGAGGATGAAGTCCTGATCACAGAAGCCGCGGGCCGCCAAGAAGGAATGGAGATTCCCTTGAGACCAGTGCTCAGCGCGGATGTACTGCATATTCAGCCCTGCATAATCCGTGCCAATCTGCTGCTGGACCCGATCCCCTTCACAGCCCACCACCACGTGAACTTCCACGATTCCCGCATCCCGCAAGGAACACAGCACTCTTTTCAACAGTGCAAGCCCAGCCACCGGATGTAGCTGTTTCAGTGTTTCTTCGCTCATCCGGCTGCCCTGTCCAGCTGCTAGGACTAGGGCGCACACCGTCTTGCGTTGTCCCAGAATTCCGGAGTCTGTTTTCATACGTCCATCTTCCTACACTACCTTTCTTTCCAGCTTCTCCTAGCTCGCTCTGTGAGAATGGAGCGGTCTTGCGAGCTTAGTGCAAAGGCTTGACATTCATTGTCCTGCAAGGGGCCAAGGATTGGCAACGGTTGCATAGTACTCGAACGATCTTGGAAATTCAATCCCAACTCTCGACACAAAAAAGGCCACGCCAACTCATCTACCGGAGTTTGCATACTCCCTTGATTCGCCGAGACGTGAACGGTCGATTATCTCATCATCAAACACTAGAATATGTTTCACCAGATAGTTTTGTGTGATAAAAGGTTTTCTCCACACGATTTCGTTACTCACAGGATTCCTCCTGTTGTTCTCATCAGGTTCGGATTTCTAGGTTTGGAACGATTCAAATAGACAGTACCATATCCTCATTCTTATTACATACTCCACGGCGCAACCCGCGTCATCATCTAGCATGGGGTGTCTGGACAGATGCGCTACGTAAAGCTCCCAAAGGAAAAGGTCTGCGAGTTCCTTGAGCGATTGAAATCCATGGGGACTCTCTATGGGCCCAAGAAAATCTCAGAGAAATTCTACGACTTCAGAGAGATTGGCGATGTTAAAGAAGTGGAATTCGAGTACAACCGGACGATAACTCCCCCAAGGAAATTCTTCTTCCCAGAACGAGAAACCGTCTTCACGTTTGACACGGCCAATGTTGAGATTCATGAAACGTTACCAACAGGAAACCGTATCATCATTTTTGGCGTGCATGCCTGCGATATCGTGGGCCTGCGCATTATGGACTCGCGTTTCATTGACGATTTACCAGACCCCTACTACCAGATTCGAAGAGAGAATGGAATAATCATTGGACTCTCCTGCCTTCCTGATGAGTATTGCTTCTGCAGTGTGCGACGAACCGACTTCGTTGACGCAGGCTTCGATCTCTTCCTGCATCTCCTCCCTGACGGCTATCTAGTTCGTGTGGGAACAGTGACCGGACACAAGCTAATCGAGAACTCGCCGGAGTACTTCGAGGAAATTTCAAGCGAAGATAAGGATAACTTCGCCAAATTCGAGACCAAACGGAGGTCCATGTTCACGGTTCAAGGGAACTGGGATGATATGAGATATCGTCTTGAACTGCACCTCGACCATCCCATGTACATGCGCGAGAGCGACAAGTGCCTTGGCTGTGGCAATTGCACACTTACGTGCCCGACATGCCGTTGCTATGAGGTCAAAGACCTGCCAACTCTTGATGGGGCTGGGGGCGAGCGTGTCAGGTTCTGGGATTCCTGCCAATTCAGATCGCACGGGCTTGTGGCGGGCGGTCACAACTTTAGACCCACAAAGAAGGACCGTTTCCTCAATCGCTACCAATGCAAGAATGCTTACTGCGAAACCACCACAACTGCATACTGCGTGGGTTGCGGTAGATGTACGTACTTCTGCCCAGCAGACATCCAGTTCAAGGAAAACCTGCTGGAAGTCTACGGACCTGGAGGTGGAGCTTAGATGTCGAAACCCGACCCAATGAAGACCTACGAGACCCACAAGTGTCGTCTCTTGAGAGTGTACGGCCTCACTGAATATGAGAAGCTCTTCCTGTTTCGTTTTGATGACCCTGAGATAGCTCAGTCCTGGCGGTTCATGCCTGGTCAGTTTGTGGAGCTTTCCCTCCTTGGCCATGGAGAGGTGCCAATCTCAATCTGCTCTTCTGCTAGAAGGATGGGGTTCTTTGAGCTCTGCATCCGCAAGGCGGGTCGTGTCACCTCTGAGATTCACAAGCTTAAGCCTGGTGATATGGTACGGATTCGGGGACCCTATGGGAATGGCTTCCCAATGGACCGATTCTACGATAGGGACCTACTCCTCGTAGCTGCTGGACTCGGTATGGCACCGCTCAGGTCAGTCTTCCTCTACGCACTAGACAACCGCTGGCTGTTTGGCAACATCACAATCATCAACAGCTCGAAGCTGGGCAAGGAATTACTCTTTGCAAAAGAGCTGAAGGCAATGAAAGATATTGCAACAGCTGAGAACATTGAGATCATTCAGACTGCCACCAGAGACCCTGACTGGGGTGGTTTGACAGGCCGCGCACCAACGCATCTGGATAAAGTGAATGTTGACCCAAAGAAATGTACAGCTGCGCTTTGTGGGCCGCCTCGCATGTACAAGTCCATGTTCGAACAGATGATTGCACTGGGCTACGATCCACGATACATCTTCGTTAATCTTGAACGTCGCATGAAGTGCGGGGTTGGCAAGTGTGGACACTGCAACATCGGCACAGCCACGTCGTGGAAGTATACCTGCAAAGACGGGCCAGTGTTCGATTATTACGACATCATCAGTATTCCGGGGTTGATCTAGTGGAACGATCGAAAATGACACTCCCCGACCATGAGATAATCGAGGAGTGCAGAGATGTCTGCAGGGCCACGGTAGGTGTATACGTTCTCACATCATGCTATGGTTGCCAGCTTGTTATGGCCACGGTCGAGAAGATTATGGAGGTAGCAAACCTTGTGGACTTCAAGTGTTTCTACATGGTTTCAAGCAAGAGTTCTCTGCATGAACCAGTTGACATCGCCTTTGTCGAAGGCTCGGTTTCCACTGAGAAAGACCTTGAGGAGTTGAAAGAGGTCAGAAAGAACGCGAAGGTGGTAGTCGCCATAGGCGCATGTGCAGTGAACGGCGGTGTTCAGAGCTGGTCTGAAGGCGACCTTAACTACGACGAACTCTATGCATCAGTCTACGGCGATTCCAAGATCAAGTACAAGGGCTTGCAGGCTGCTCCGATTGATTCCTACGTGAAAGTCGACTATTTTCTTCCCGGTTGTCCTCCAGAAGAAGACGAGATAATGTACTTCTTGAGCACATTTCTCTTTGGCTCATATCCTGAAGAAATCGACTATCCTGTGTGCGCCGAGTGTCGCCTTGAGGGCAATCCGTGCATACTGATTGAACGAGATGCTCCTTGCTTAGGTCCAGTCACGGTGGCAGGATGTAAGGCGCGATGTCCAAGTTTCAATGTTCCCTGCATAGGATGCAGGGGTCCAGTGCCTCATGACAATTCGTGGTTTGACTCTCTGGCGCTCACATTCAAGAACAAAGGTTACTCAAAGGATTACATCCGGGAACGCATGAAGATATTCTGCTCTTTTGATAAGAATCTCGAAGAGCGACTGGAAAAAGTGTTCGGGAGGAAGAAGTGATGCCTAAGAAGAAGATCACACACCCAATCACTGTTGATCACATTGCTCGGATTGAGGGAAAAGCAGGCATAGAGGTCATTCTCGATGGCAAGAAGGTGGATGTGGTCAACGTCAACGTTTTCGAAGGTCCGCGGTTCTTCGAGGCGATAGCAGTTGGGAAACATGTGGACGAGGCTGTTGCTGTCTTTCCCCGAGTGTGTTCATTCTGCGCCGCGGCTCACAAAATCACTCCGGTGCTGGCTGCTGAGAACGCTATGGGCTTGGAGCCCAGCGAGCAGACTATGAAGATGCGCGAGCTGCTGTACATTGGCGACTTCATCCAGAGCCATACTCTGCATCTGTTCTTCCTTGCTCTTCCGGATTTCCTTGGCTTTCCAGATGTGTTCTCAATGCAAGGGGCGCACAAGGATATCCTAAATGCTGCAATCGCTCTCAAGGACATGGGTGCACATATTCAAACCGTCATAGGCTCAAGAGCAATCCATCAGGAGAACGCTTTGATAGGCGGCTTTGGCAAGATCCCTCCGAAGAAGTCTTGGGAAACGATGCGGCAAAAGCTGAGGTCTCTCCATGGCGTTGCAGAGGAAGCGCTGGAGCAGTTTGTGGGCTTCTCTCTTTGGCCTGAAGTCGAAGCTGAGCGAGTACATCTTGCGCTTAAGCCCATTGATGGGACATACACAATGTTCGGAGACACTATACTGGCTAGCGATGGTAGCAAGTTCAAGGCCAAAGCATACCAGATGCGCATCAGTGAGAAGGTCGTTCCACACTCCTTTGCGAAACATGGCGCGTACAACGGTCAGCCCTTCATGACTGGGGCACTATCTAGGTTCACTCTGTTCAGCGATGGACTCTCAAAAAGAGCCAAGCTTCTCGGTCGGACCTATGAGGAGTATCTCGATGCGAAGAATCCTCTGTCTAACAACCTCGCCCAGGCGATAGAGTTGGTCCATTACATACACAGAGCTGAGATCATAGCAGACGAGCTGGCTAGTTCTATCAAGCCAAATGAGCGTAGAGTGGAGCTTGAGATCACCAAGGCCGCAACTGGCGTCTGTGTTACCGAGGCTCCTCGCGGACTGCTGGCATATACTTTGAAGATTGGCAAGAACGGAGTGATTAGGGCTGCAAACATCATCACTCCAACAGCTATGTACCTTCCGATGATGGAGGCTGATTTGAGGCGAATGGTAGAAGGCCTCCTGGAGCAGGGCATAACCGATTCCAAAACCATAGCACAGAAGCTAGAAACCGTTGTCCGCTCTTACGACCCCTGTGTTTCATGTAGCGTGCATGTGGCCCGCGTCAAGTAGATTTCTGCAATCTTACAGCACAGGAAATATAACTGGATTCAGGCATCAGGTTATTGGTCATCAGGATGGTCAAAGCCAGGATTCTCTCCCGACTTAATGAGATTGCAGGTCGGTTTGAAGACCCAAAGATCCAGCGTCGTTTTCGAGATTATAACAAGACGCTCCTGTTCAATTTTCCTGACATCGAACTATCTTTCTACTTGAAGATTGGTGACGCAGAACTCTTGGAGCTAGGAGAAGGCACAGTGGACGCAGAACTAGCAGTCACAATGGACTCTGGGACCTTTTTCGGCATAATGGACAAGACCGAGAGCCCCATGGCCGCTTACTCATCAGGCAAACTCAAGACAAGAGGAGAGGTGCCTGACCTTCTCAAACTGCAGAAGCTGCTACTCTGAGAATTTGCTGTTCGCATGACTATAGAGCCATTTGCAGGCCTACTGTTTCAACTTGATGAATGTTTAAAGGGTCGAAAACACCCTGAGTCACATCTGCTCTTAGGACCGTATTAACCATGAGAGCGCTTGTCACTGCCCCTTTCACAGATGATGGTCTGAACACGCTCCGTGCTTCTGGTTTGAATGTAGACTATCAGTGCTGGCTTGAAACCGGCAAGTTACATCTAGGTGACTCGCTCCTGAAGGTCATCAATAAGGGCGGATACAAAGTAGTTGTTGTCGAGGGCGATGAAGTCAAAGAGGAGGTAATCGAGGGTAGCAACCTGAAGCTGATAGGTTGTGTCAGAGGTAACCCTCGGAACATCGCAGTTGCTGAAGCGACAGCCAAGGGTATTCCGGTCATCACAGCCCCGGGGAGGAACGCAAGAGCCGTGGCTGAGCTGACAGTGTGCCTTATGCTCAATCAAGCTCGAAATATCACGGCAGCAGATAGGTTGCTCCAACGCGAGTTCCTGGTCGATGACTTCGGGGACTTTGCGGGCATGTACAAGTCGACCATGGGCTTCGAGCTAAAAGGACGAACAATCGGACTGATTGGCCTGGGCCAAGTCGGATTCAGTGTGGCTAAGATTCTACAGTCCTTTGACGTGAGTTTGCTCGTCACAGACCCCTACATCGATGACAGCAGAATCGCAGAGGTGGGCGCCGAGAAAGTTGCGCTTGATAATCTCTTGAGAAGGTCAGATGTAGTATCAGTGCATTGCTTGCCAACTGAAGAAACAAACAGGATGTTGGGCAAGAGGGAATTCGAGCTCATGAAGAAGACTGCAGTATTCATCAACACGGCGAGAGCATCTATCACTGATGAATATGCATTACTTGAAGCACTCAAATCGGGCGCCATAGCTGGCGCAGGACTAGATGTATTTTCAATGGAACCCGTAGACTGCGACAATATGTTCCTAGAACTTGATAATGTCACTGTCACCCCACATATCGGCGGAAACACGGCTGATACTGTTGAACGGCAGTCTGAGATGTTGGCTAATGATATTCGCACGTATCTAGAGGGTGGAATACCTCAACATATCGTAAACCCAGAGGTATTGAAGTAGACGGAGGAATTGGATGGTCGTAGCAGCGATTGATGCTGGAACCACTGGTGTTCGGTGTATGCTGGTGGATAAATCGGGAGCAGTAATCGGAATCGGAAGAGAATCTTGGGGATGTGTAACTCCTTCTGACCTTGACATAGCAAAGGAGATTGACACTTCGCTGTACTGGAGAAAGATATGCCGAGTAACGCATGAGGCGCTTAAGTCGGGAGGAAAATCGTCGTCGAAACTGGAAGCTATTGCCACGACCAGCCAGAGGATGGGCATGATAATACTGGATGCAGATGGAAAGGAGCTGCGAGGTACTCCCAATATCGATGCTCGTGGTGCATTGACACAGTATGTTGTGGAAGAGTCAGTGGGAGATCGATTCCAAGAGCTGACTGGGTGTTGGCCCCCAATGATGTTTGCTCCTGCAAGGCTCGCCTGGTTTGAGGAAGAGGAATCAGATGTGTATGAGGCCATCGCTCGTGTCCTGCCAATAGGCGATTGGATCACATACAGACTCTGCAACGCATTCGTAACAGACCCCTCGTCAGCCAGTGCCACTGGTTTTCTTGATGTTCGAAGCCGGAAGTGGAGTTCTGAGGTGGTTGATGCCTTGAATCTTGAGATGAATATCCTGCCAGAGATACATGATGCAGGGATTGTTGTGGGGGAGATTACAACTACAGCGGCGAAGGAAACCGGCCTTCCTTCAGGATTACCCGTGGTCCAAGGAGGTGCCGACACTCAGTGTGCGCTTCTTGCTGCAGAAGCCAACGTTGATGAAATTACAATCGTGGCTGGCAGCACATCCCCCATGATGTTGATCACGGAGAAAGCTGTCTGTACTCAGGGTCAGAAGATATGGACTGGATGTCATGTTGTCCCTAGTAGATGGGTCTTGGAGAGCAATGCCGGTCTTACGGGATCGTATATTGAATGGGCAGTCAGGTTCTTGTGTGAACGATCTGAAAACCCAGAGCAATGTTTCACTAATACTCTAAGCAACCTGTCTGATATCGTGGCGCATGTTTCTCCCGGAAGCAACGAAACGTATGCTGCTCTCGGGCCAACCATAATGGACTGCCATCGGTTCACTGATGTACGACAAGCGGTATTGTCTTTCCCCCAGCCCGCATTACCGCAAGTCATTCCCCTTGACTCGGCAAGTTTTCTTCATGCAGTACTAGAGAATATCGCCTACTCTGCCAGGGGGAACTGTGAGCAATTGGAGGAGCAAGCGAAAGTCAGCGCTATCAAGACAATCGGTGGAATGACCAAATCAACCGTCTGGGGGCAGCTACTGGCCAACGTTCTGAATCGATCTGTCCGAATTCCGGATCAGTCCGAGGGAAGTCTCTTGGGGGCAGCCATTTGCGCTGCCAAGGGCGCAGGTTGGTTTTCAGACTTGATGGAGGCGTCAGAAGCCATGGTCCAGTGGCATGCTCCTATTGTACCGGATGAACGCGCAGCACGATACAAACCATACTACTCA
The DNA here is from genome assembly GCA_019057475.1 of Candidatus Thorarchaeota archaeon. GTDB lineage: Archaea > Asgardarchaeota > Thorarchaeia > Thorarchaeales > Thorarchaeaceae > WTCK01. The sequence continues at coordinate 55,051 of DXJO01000026.1, forward strand.
AGATGGAAAGAAATCTGGTACCGAGGTGATTGAGCATGTATAAGGAAACAAAGGAAGAACTGCTAGAGATATGCACAGAGATGGTACGAAGAGACCTCGTGGAGGGGTCGGCTGGCAATGCAAGTGCTCGTGTCGACGATCACGTTGTGATCACCCCGAGCTCAGTCCGCTATGTTGAGATGGCGGCTGAAGACATGATGGTGATTGACATGGATGGCAAAGTCATAGAGGGCGACAGAAACCCGAGCGTAGAGTCGCCTATGCATCTTGAAGTCTACAAGAACCGCAAGGACGCTCGAGCTATTGTACACACTCACAGTATCTATGCCTCAGCATTGACCCTTCTGAACAGAACTCTTCCGCCAATACTAGACGAGATTGTTCCCAAGCTTGGTGGAGAGATACGTATTACGCAATACTCCATGCCAGGCACCAAAGAACTGGGCCAGAGGGTTGTAAAAGCTATGGACATGAGAAGTGCTGCTCTGATAGCGAACCACGGTGCTCTTTGCTGCGGCGGGTCATTGCGCGAAGCACTTGACGTTGCTGTGCTTCTGGAGCGTGCATGCAGAATCTACATGATTGCACTACAAGCTGGCAAACCCTCACAGCTCCCTGAGGATGTTGTAGAGGATGAAGCGACACTCTGGGAGATGATGAAGGGGTACTGAGGTGCGCGAATGAACGGGTACATGGGACAGCTCCTTGTGGTAGATTTGACCAGAGAGAAGATAAGCGAGATTCCCTTGGACCGGGGAATCATCAAGCAATTCCTTGGTGGGGCTGGCTATGCCTGCAGGCTGCTCTACGACATGATAGATGCATCGTGCGATCCTCTGAGTCCTGACAATATGCTCGTATTCATGACTGGGCCACTTACTGGAACAATGGCCCCGTGTACAGGTCGTCATGTTGTGTGTGGGAAGTCCCCCCTTACGGGCTATTGGGGCGAGTCGCATTCTGGCGGCCATTTTGGTGCGCATCTGAAGTTCTCAGGTTACGATGGACTGGTAGTCAAGGGCAGGGCCAAGAGCCCAGTCGTGCTTCACATTGATGAAGGCGCACTCACGTTTCTTCCTGGCGGCGACCTCTGGGGAACAACCACAGATGTGGCTCAGGAGAGGCTTCGGAAGGACTTGGGTCCTGTGAAAGTCGCATGCATTGGTCCCGCGGGCGAAAATCTCGTTCGCTATGCCAGCATTATGAATGCAGAACGTGCAGCCGCAAGATGCGGCTTGGGTGCCGTCATGGGGTCGAAGAATCTCAAAGCCATTGCAGTCGGAGGGAGCAAGGAAATTGCACTTAGTGACGCTGAGGAATTCACTGAGATTGCTAAGAAATCCTCAGCAATACTCCGTGAGATGATGTCTAACTTGAGTCAGTCTGGAACGGCAATGTATGTAGACATTGCAATGATGTTCAACGATATGCCCATCAAGTACTTCCAAGAGGTGGATTTCGAGTCTGACCTGATAAATGACAAGGCACTGGGCGAGATTCTAACAGGTCGCACCGCCTGCCATTCATGTCCTATAGGATGCGGTCGCAAGGTGTCACTTCCAGAGCATAATCTCAAGAACATCGGCGGTCCCGAATACCAGACCATTGCATCCCTTGGGTCAAACCTTCTGATTTCAGATATCCGCGCAATTGCAGTCATGAATCGGCTCTGTAATCAATATGGATTAGATACCATAAGCACCGGTGGTACATTGGCTCTTGCAATCTCACTGCAGGAGCTCGGGAAACTAGATCACAATCTTGAATGGGGGGACTCTGATAGGGCGATTGAGTTGATTCATGCAATCGCTAACCGTGATGGATTTGGCAATGAGCTGGCCGAGGGTTCAATGCGCTTAGCTGCCAAGTATGGTGCTGAAGATGCTGCTCTCCATGTCAAGGGGCTTGAGATACCTGGTCATGATCCCCGAGCATTTGCGGGCATGGCAACTGTGTATGCTGTAGCCGCCCGAGGGGCATCCCATTTGGAAGGGGACATATACAGCATTGATATGGGAGCAGATGTTCGCGATCTTGGAATTGTCGCTTCTGACCGATTGGATGATGAGAACAAGGGCGTTACTGCAGCAAAAGCGCAGGACTACAGAGCCTTTTTCGACTCGGTGATTATGTGTCACTTCGCGTTTGTGCTTCCGCAGACCTTGCTGGACTTACTCAACACTGCACTCGGGACATCTGCTAATCTCAAGGACATCCTTAAAATCGGATCAAGACTAGTTACTCTGAAACGTCTATTCAATCTCAAGTGTGGTCTGCAACCTCAGGAGGATACACTCCCCTCACTATTCTCTCAACCATTGCCAGATGATGTGACCGACGACTTTGTACCGGATTTGGACCGGCAGCTGGACGATTACTATTCCTATAGAAGATGGGACCGAAAGACTGGGCGGCCCACAGAAGAGGCTCTGCAGGAACTTGAGCTTGATTATTGAGCCTTGAGTAGATGCTGCAGCTTGAGCAGGTCTCTTGTTGAGCCCTTTGCTACTATCCTGCCTCCCATGAATGCGCGCATTGCAGAGAGAGATCCATCCAAGACCTGTAGTATTGTGACACTATCAGTTGTCACAGTCATGTCAGGATTTTCAGGCATGCCTTCTTCAACTGTTGCAGTGCCCTTCTCAAATCGCATCTTGACATCAAATTCCAGGTCTTTGAATGACATAACCAGAACTCTATCGAAGTTTTCGAAGCGTTTCTGTAGCTTGGGTTCCCCGATTCTGCCAACCATATTCTGCAGAGCTCGTATGATATCTTCCTTCGTCAGGAAACTTCACACTCCTTTTCCTATCACGTCTTGTGTACTGTGTGCCCGTTGTACTGGGGTCTCTCTAGTATTGCAATCCCCTCAGAAAAGGGTATGCAACAGCTGCCAAGAACTTGTACAATTCTAGACATTTTGTAGGTGTTTATAACATACTGCTCAGGATTGAGTGGTGTGGACGTTCAATGCTGATTGCTAGGGCGTGCATGAAATTTGGTCGCCGCCAGTTGGACGGAGACAGAAAACGCCTGTGGAGAGGACGTGAAACTAGTCGCAGATTCAGCAGGATCTGCAGAGCAGACCTCAATGAATCAGGAACCGAACATCAGTCATGGACATTGATGTCTAGGGTTGTACAA
>DXJO01000027.1 GCA_019057475.1 Candidatus Thorarchaeota archaeon
GCTGAATCTGCGACTAGTTTCACGTCCTCTCCACAGGCGTTTTCTGTTTCCGTCCAACTGGCGGCGACCAAATTACATGCAGCGTTCAGATCGCGGTCCATCTCCAACCCGCACTCATCACAGACGTAGACTCTGTCTGATAGGGTCAGGTCGCTCTTGATATTCCCGCAGACTGAACATCTCTTCGATGACGGGTAGAATCTTGGGGCTACAACAAGCTCAGAACCGTACCACTCACACTTGTACTCCAGTTGCCTTCTGAACTCGTAGAACCCCACATCAGCAATCACTCGGGACACTCTCCTGTTCCTCAGCATCCCTGAGACACACAGGCCCTCAATCACTATCTGACTGTGGTTCTTGGCCAGATATGTCGTGATCTTGTGCAGTGTGTCTTGTCGGATGTTGAAGACTCTTAGATGGAGTCTAGCAAGTCCAAGTCTTGCCCGCTCCCTGTTCTTGCTCCCTCTCTTCTTTCGTGATAGGCTTTTGGATAGTCGCCTCAGCTTTCTCAGTCTCTTCTCCAGGACACGCGGATTGGAATACATAGTTCCATCGGAGAGTGTGGCCAGAGTCTTGACACCAAGGTCCACACCAACAGGTCCACCACTTGGAGGTTCAGGGCTACCTATCTCCATCTCAACAGTCACTGACACATACCATCTATCAGCTCTTCTGGTCACAGTGGCCGACAGGACCCTTCCTTTGAAGTAACCCTCTCTCTTCTCCTTGAACCTGATTCTTCCTAGTCGGGGTAGTTGAATCATTCGACCAACAAATCGGATGGTGCCAGTGAGCCTGAAACTGTCATGAACACCCCGCTTCTTGAACCTGGGAAATCCCACTCTCTTCCCGCACTTCAGTCCCCGATAGAAGTTCTTGAAGGCGCGTTCAAGGTCTCTCAGGGCCTCCTGTGGGGCACACTTGGATACCTCGTACATCCATGGGAAGGCCATTCTCTTTAATCGGTTCAGTTCCCTGTGTTGTGCAATCGCACTGGTAAAACGCTTCTTGTCCTGACTCTGACGGTAGAGTGCAATTCTTTGCTGCAGGCCCCAGTTGTAAGCAAAACGCGCACACCCGGCATGTCGAGAGAGCCTAGTCCTCTGCTGGTTGTTTGGGTCCAGTTCATATTTGAAGGCCCTAGCAATCAGCATGGAACATCCACACCACTCAATCCTGAGCAGTATGTTATAACCACCTACAAAATGTCCAAGATTGCACAAGTTATTGGCAGCTGTTGCATACCCCTTTTTAGATGGAATCAGGTGACCATATGGAATTTCGTCGTTGGAGATCGGCTAGAGGTCAGCCGGTTCACTCTCAAAGGATTCGTCGTCGCCTTCTAGAGGACCGTTGTTCTCCATTTGAGGGTCGATACTCTCAAGGATGCCGTTTTCAATTGCATCGATGATCTGCTGGTAGATATTCCCTTCTTGGATCCCGCACATGGACATGCCATCAGCAAGCGAATCCAGTCCGAATCCATCTTCAGGAGGATACGTCTCAATGTATGTCTGAAGACACTTCTGGTTTCGTGGGTAGGGAGCATCCTTCTTGACCCTGTATTGGCGAAGCAGGGCACCATCCATAACGTCATCGAAGAGAGAGTCAAGCAGCCCGTAAACCGCATCATCTATGACTTCCCGGGGTGGGGCCGCCATGGTTTCGTCAAACATCTCGCCGACGGCTCGAGCATACCTAACCATCCGGTCCTCCAGAGTCATTGTGGGTTTCACACCGACTATGAAGGCACATAGTAGATTCCTTGTGGGAACAATGCTGATGATGTCTGATATTGGAACGACGCCGAATTCCCAGTGCGGTGCCTCCACCTCAAATTCAGTCCTGAAATGAGTAATTGCTGTGATGAAGGCGGACATAAGCGCTTCGTCAAATCCGCCTTTCAGAATCTTGGAGTATACGGCTAGGCCGCTTGCCTTATGGATAACTATTATCCCGAGGATTCCACGGATGTCCTCGAACCGCCGCTTTACAGCAAGTATCGCAATGGCTTTCTTCCTCCTGTTGGCCCGATACATGCGTCGGCCAATAACGAGGGAAACAAGAGCAACAATGACAAAGGCAGCCTGCGGCACAACGGTCTGGACAAATACCTGCACTTCATAGCCTGGAGGCATGTATTCGTAGACGTTAACCTGATATCCCTGATTCAGTACCTGGTGATTTTCTTTCGATACCGAAATCTTGATGCTATACAGTTGATTGCCTGTCCATGGCACCCGGGTCTGGGATATCGTTGCTATGTAGGTGCCTTTTGAATCTGGGTCCTCCGTCATCACGCCGATGTGCAGGTCTACCCCGCCTTGTGTGATAGTATAATTGACGAAAGCGTCCGAAACGGGCGTACCGGTGACATCCAGAAGGGCGAGGCTGAAGGTAAGATCTGAAGTAACCATCCAAGTTGGAGCGGCCATTTCAATCGTCAAGGGGATTCTGTTAACTTGGAACGCGACTGGCTGATTGACCATCTGATAACCGTACTTCGCAAAGATCACGTTAAACGAAAACGTCCCAGTTTGATTCGCCTCAATAGTGATGCTGTAGTTACCGTCCCCGATTGGGGTGAATGACACCCAATCTGGGTCAATGCCGGAGAAGCTAACGTCTGCATCAATAACCCCAGCTCCGCCTTCAATGCTATAGGCGAAAACATAGCTGGAGATATTGCCGATGTAGACCGACGACAGGATGACTGGCACATCAAGGAAAGTCGGGTTTTCAGTAACGAACAAGACAAATTGAACAAATCCTGTTTGATGGTTCGCTTTCTGAGCAGTAATAGTTAGTTCCCATCGTCCCAGCTCATCAGCCTCGATTCGCAAGATGTAACCGTCACCATAGGGTTCGGCAGTCCAATTCAATGTTTCAATAGACGTGAACTCGACTTGGATTGAGGCCGAACTGACGTTAAGGCATTCCAATGTATTCTCATAATACATCTCAATCTCATAGACTGTCCCAAACACAACCGAAGCAGATGAACTACCTGAGGCTGTGTACAGGTCGGTATCGATTAGCGTCACGGATAAAATGACTGGCTGATTGATCATCTGATAACCGTATTTCGCAAAGATCACGTCGAAAGAAAACGTTCCAGTTTGATTCGCCTTAAAGGTGATGTTGTAGTTACCATCCCCGATTGGGGTGAATGACACCCAATCTGGGTCAATACCTGAAAAACTAACGTCTGCGTCAACAACCCCAGCTCCGCCTTCAATGCGATAGGTGAAAACATAGCTGGAGATATCGTCGATGTAGACCGACGGAGGGATGACTGGGACATCAAGGAGAGTCGGGTTTTCAGTGACGAATAAGACAAATTGAATCACACCTGTTTGATGTAACGCTTTCTGAGCAGTGATAGTTAATTCCCATCGTCCCAGCTCATCAGCCGCGATTCGCAAGATGTAGCCCTCACCATAGGGTTCGACGGTCCAATTCAATGTTTCAATGGACGTAAACTCGACTTGTAGTAATGCCAAACTTATATTCGCGGGAGTTTCATCTATTCGTTCATAAAACACCAGTATCTCGAAAAGCTGTGAAAATTCAATGGATGCCGAGGCAGCTCCACTAGCAACTCGGGATTGTGTTGGTATGTTTATCACTGTTAGAATGAATGCTGTTGTAGCGTTATTGTGATTTATTGCATGTGCATTGAAAACAATCTGATAACTTCCAGGTAAACTTGAAGTCACTTCTATCGAGTACAATCCTCCGCCTAAGGGAGTGACTGTAGAGAAAAACAAGTCGGCAGGTGGATTAAGTGGCGAAATCGTTGCATTATCTAGACCACCATAAATTTCGCTGCTGAAGTTTAATGTCACAATAGAATACTGGTCAACAGAAATGACCTCTATAGAAACATCTGCAATCAAATGTGATTGAATTGTTGTCGCAGTCAATGTGAATGATACGAACTGTGTTCGGTGATCGGTAAGAGAGGCATTAATGAGTAGAGTATATGTTGCGGTTTCTGTTGGGGTTAGGATGATTGAGAAGTATCCATTACCCTCATAGGTAGCGGTTGTATAATTCAGACCGGTTTCGGGAGTTGTGCTCTCCACGCTTACACTTGCTGTGTCAAGACCAAAGCCACTACTATTCGTATACTGAACCACTAACCGAAATTGCTCACCATATCTGATTATAGCTGCAGTCCCATTCTCAAGAGTTAGACTAGTGGAAATCTCACCCACAAAGATGAATAAAGCACCCTGACTTTCTTCGTAATAGTCCTTCGAGGCCGAGATTGTGATTGCATAACTACCTGAGTGGACAGCTGAAAATTCGATTGAGTAATCGCCGCCCCCTATATCAATCAGTTCAGCCCATATGATACCATCTGTTGGACCGGTGAAATCAATGCTCACATTTGCACCAGAGATTCCGGCCTCATAAGCATCCAAATAGCTGAAAGTCGCGAGATGGGTATCACCAAGACCAATCTCTGCAGTTGGATTGTCAATCGTTATGTCATTATCTGTAAAGCTAATTGTCAAGAAGAATTCGCAAGATACATCATCGAAGAAGGGTCTGCTCACATTGACTACAACAAGATGGTTACCAGGCCCAATTAAGGAGGTATCGAATGTGCCTACCCACCAGTTATGTATTGAATCTGGTATAAAATTGACTGTTGTCACGGACCAATTTGCAGTTACGGAGGCGACTGGATCCATCAAGAATTCGTTATTCTCTGAGTCTTGGTAATAAACGAAATTCGACACACTCAGACCACCTTCTGCGTGAATAACACTTTCATGGGGAGCCAGACTAGCTCCATGATGGATCTCAAAGATCACATTGCCGAATGCCAATTCTGTACCGTTTGTCCAAGACACTTGCACTTGCCAGATGCCAGCTGTCGTATTTAGTGGGCCAAACTCCAACTGACTACCATTTATAATTCCGTTACTTCCTCCACTTATTGACTCAGAGAACCATTCTGTACCATTTGGCATGAACCATGATATGTTAACATTCTGAGGTGCGTTTGGAATTGGAACAGATTCTCCAATTTCAATGAACGGCTTTGTAATGTTTGTGCTTCTAAACACAGTAGCGGGGAACCAAGTCAGTGTTGGTTCATTCAGCTTTAGAGTCTGAATGCTTCGGACATAGTTTGGAGATTCCAATCTAATTTCCCACCATCCCAACGTATAGAGAATCGCATTAGGAATTGTGATAGTGCCCGAGTCAATAATACAAGATGAAGTAACTATTGTGCCAAATGGATTATAGACCGTGATGTTCTCCCAATCCACTGGATGGCTAATGATTAATGTAAAGTCATCTATATCAGGGAGCACACCAAGAAACGTGTAGAGTGTTAGCATACTACCTCCATTTAGTTGTGATGAGAAATGGACTCCACCATCAGATTGGTTAGGCGATTGTGTTGAATTGAGATAGTGACTGCTCAACATTGTGCCAGTGTAATCAAACGAATAGGATAGATCTGAAGTAAATTCAATCAGCACATTTTCAGATTTCCAAAGTGATGAGTTGATTATGCTCGCTAGCCCAGTACTTGTGCCGGCGATTACTACTGATTCCCCTCCAATGTTAAAATGAATATTGGCGTCATCGAATGTTGGACTTATCTCACCAACGAGTTTCATATTATCGATACAGAATCTAATGTACTTCTTAGTATGGGACACATTCCCATCAAAATACAGTCCAATTTTGAATTCAAATTGACTTCCTATGTCAGTCAAGTCCACCAAGACATTTCCACTATTATACCACGTGGAATCAAGAAGGGTTTCCGCTGTAGTGTTCCAAATTAACGTATCATCCACTAATGCGTGAAGTGTCACGTTAGAATTGGCTAATGGACCTCTATCGTATAGAAAATCAACATTGAAAATGAAGCTCTCTAGATACGGTGTATTGTTGACTGTCTGTGTCCAGTATACATAACTCCCATTAACATGGAAATAGTCATCACCTGAACTATAACCATTGGCTGCTACACCTAATTCTTGATTTGAATATTCAGCAAGCATCTCCATATTTGAATCAGGACTGCCACTAACTGCATCCCAACCATATGGATAGAACAACACAGAACCGACTGGGTCTTTGGTTGCTCCCTCTATGCCTTCAGACACACTCCCATTTTCAACATATAATCGATTCAAATCCCAAAGATTTACTGAGGCTTTGCTACCTACCCAATCATTTGCCACGTCAATTGTCAAATTTGCCATGACGTTAGTCTTTGAATCAGTTTCAGCATGTAGTGAGGAAGTGGTCTTATTTCCTCTTTGCTCGATCACAACGGGATTAAGAATCCCCTGAAGTTCATCTTGGCTGGGATAGTAATCTGTATCTACGGGGTCTATTTCGAGGCTTTCATCTAACGGTCCATCAGCCGACTCTAAGTTTCTCGAAATAGCGGTTTCGTCAAATGAAGTAAGACTTCCGCTAGCGAGAACTAGGAAGACAACTGTAATTACAAATGAACCTCGTTTCACATCTACAACCTCAAAGCCCAAAAGAAAAGAATTGGTTAATTGTTATAATTATACTTCGTATCACAGCAATGAGTAAAAAAAGTCATGATTAACGATTAATGAATTTATATGTGAAGAAACAGCTATTGTGAATATCAATTATTTTCCCTATTCACCATTTGTAACAATTCTACCTTGTGCAATCACGTCATGCTTGTGGATGCTCTCTAGGGATATCGCTTCTGCAAACATCTCCAGGTCCCTATCCTTGAACGCATCTCTCGCATGCTGGAGCGTGCTACGGCATAAATCCTCAACGAACTGTGGGTTGTCATGCATCTCCTTGGTTACATGCATCTCATCACTGAGCTTAAGGAGGGAGTATGTCTTGCTCGAGAAGGACTTCTCAATCACCTCAATCATCTGCCCAAAGCTGGGTATCTGATTGGTCTCGCCAACAACACGCAATGCTCCAAGGGCTCTCTGCATGTGAGTAATCCCTTTGTTGTTGGCCATGCAATGAGGACACACAGTGTTGCCAATAACCTTGACCTCCACACTGTGTTTGTACGGATGTCCCGTTTCCTTTGTGGTAGCCACTGATACATCGCAGACCTCCCATGTTCTCTTCTTCGAAACCGGTGTCTTGCTTGCATAGCCGAACTCAAAGTCAAACCTAATCTCGCTGCGGCTGAAGCCATGCTTCTTAGCCAAAGCCTCTAGGTAGTGTATGTGAGCCTCTTCGACTGACTTGTAGACGCTGAACTCATCACTGATTACCTCAGTCATGGTTTCGACCAGCCGTGACATGTGGATGCCCTTGTGCATGGCAGGGAGGTCAATAGTAATTTCAACCTTCGGAATCAGGTGGTGCCTAACACCACTTCTGTCAATGATTACAAACGTCTTCAGATTTCGTACTCCAACCTTGTTGAGCTGGATGTTGTACTTCGGTTGTTCGTCTTGTGTATCTACAACCATTGTTCTTCACCACTGTAAGTCCAAGTTACACACGATGGTCTTCATAGCAACCAAAGGCCCCCACGTTCTCACCAACACATACTTTCAATCTGTAGCCATCTGGAAATTCTAGATGTTGGTAGATGTATTCTGCAAGCAGTTCTGCAGTAGTCGCTGTCGCAGGTAAAACTACACAATCCTCCACAGGAAAGACGTACTTCTTGTCGCCAACCGTTACATCAACGGAATCATCTGTTTCGTGAACTTGAACCGTGCGGGACTTGCCCGGCAACAGCACCTTATGATCCAGTTGCTCGCACACCTCAAGAGCCTGCCTCTTCACATCACGGAAATCGATGACCATTCCATACTTGTTGAGGGAGCCCTCAATGATTATCTCGACAGTGTAATTGTGACCGTGAAGATTCTCGCAGCCATCACTTCCAAGAACGAAATGCGATGAACTGAAGTGAAGCTTCTGGTCGCTAACACGAATGCTGTGCACGGGAAGACCTCCAGATACTGTCCCGTTACAATCTCGTCCTCATGTAAAACTGTCGGAAGACCCCTACCATATGCATTGCGAAACTATAAGCCCCTTTGGCGCTCAAAGGTTTCAATCAGTTCGCCCACGGTTGTCGCTTGCTTGGCACTCTTATCTTCTCTCCACCTGCCCGTGAACCGCGGGAAACGTATGGCAAGACCTCCGATGTTCATTCTATCCTTTCCAGCCAAATGTGTCGGGCTTACAGTGAGCTCATCACCAAGAACCTCAATGACCTCAACAGGCTCAAACCAGACATCAGCTTTGACATCTGAAAGGACCTTGGGGTTCCGCCGTTCCAATACATGGGTTTCCAAGCGGCTCTTGAATTCCTCAAGCATCTCATCTGTGAAACCGGTTCCAATCTTGCAGACAGTGGGAAATGTATCGGTTTCTTCATCATAGGCGGAAGCGAGTATCGCCCCATAGAGTCCAGTCCGTTTTCCTCGGCCGTGAACTGCCCCTACGATGACTAAGTCAACGGAGTCAGACATTCCTTCCTTGTAGGATGCCTTCAACTTAATCCAAAGCCAGCTTCGAGAGCCTGCTTGATAGCCTGATTTCTCGTGAACCGCTTTCGCGATTACTCCTTCATATCCCGAGTTGTGGGCCTCTATGAATATCGCGTCAAGGCGATCTGGATCTTCAGTGACCTCCCCTGTTGTCAGGGATACTCTATCAACTGATGTGACTATCTTCTCCAAGAGCTTGCGACGTTTCAACATGGAAATCGAAGACACATCTTCACCGTTAAGAAAAAGGATATCAAAGAAGAATAATGCAACCGGAACTTCTTGGCTCATAGCTTCGATACTTGTCTTCCTTCTTCTGCGCATGAGTTCTTGGAACGGTCGCATCTTCCCTGTGGACGGGTCAACAGCGACAATTTCGCCCTCAATAACGCAGGTTTCAGCTTTGATGTTCTTGCGTACAAGTTCAACCACGTCCGGATATTGCGCAGTGATTTTCTCTTGTCTTCGAGAGAAGAGCACAATCTCTTCACCATCCTTATGAACTTGAACACGCTCACCATCGTATTTGTATTCAACGAGAGCCTTTGCCCCGACCTTCTCAAGTATCTCCGTTGCGTCTGAGAGTTTCTTGGCTGACATCATCCGGATTGGCGTTCCGACCCTTGCCTTGATCGTCTTCACAGCCTCAAGTCCATCGGTGGCGAGTACACGTGCCACGCGGCCAAGATCACTGCACACATTGAATGCGTGTTCAAGTTCAGGTCTGGCATCCCGATCGTCTGTGAATGCAGTTGAGAGGGCATCAAGAATGCTCATGGCCCCAAGGCCCAAGCGAAGGCGTCCAGTTACTGTTCGCAGGAGATACTTCGCCTCAATAGGTTTCGCGTCCGTGAGCAGTCCGGATAGTTTCGCAATCTTCGCCCTGTTGCTCCCTTGCCCTGATATCTTCGAGATCGCATCCAAGGTCTGAAAAACGGAATTGACAGTGAGCTCCTCCGCGAGGAGCGAGGATTGCACGCTCCCTTCAAGAAGAGCTTCAGCAGCAGACCCTATGTCCCCGGTTTCAGTGAGCTTGCCTTCAACTGTGCTCTCAGAAACCGATGCGGCACTTGCGATAACTTGGATTGCCATCTTCTCGGCAATCCCAATCTCCGGCTGCTCCATCCAGTCTGGATACAGCTTCCAGACGCTGAGAGCAACAAGTCTACTGACCTCTTCTGGGCCAGCCTCTTTCAGGAGTTCTGCAAAGATGTCGATTTTCGCAAGAGACCCCGAAGTAGACTCAACAAGCTCGAATGCCTGAGCGACACGTTCGTAGAGCACGTCAAATTGACCCCTGATAATCAATCGGACACCGTATGCTTTATAAACACAGCCAGAAGAACTGCCGAAATTGACAACTAGATGCGGTGATTGCTAATTGGGTAACATCAGACCTAAGTACATCAAGGGTGCAGCGAGGCTTCTTCTCCATTGGTATCCAGACGAGTTCACAGTTGATTTCGAAACCAACAAGAGGCTCGTTCAGCAGTACACTGATGCTAAGACAAAGAAGGTTCGGAACCGCATTGCAGGCTACTGTGTCACACTCGTTAAGATTCAGCATGCTCGTGATCGAGCTGAGATCGAAGAAGAGGGAGAAGTCGTTTTTGACGGCGACACCGAGATGTAGATTCATCTCATGATCTCATTTCTTGCGCATCCGTCCGTTTCTGATACTTGAAAATAGAAGCGACAAAAGCCCTGTGAAAGATGTCATAAGGCTGCGATTCCACACAGCAGTCTATGGGCGGATGGCAAAACCTCATCCTTCACGGCGACTGCTTGACTGCAATGAAGCATCTTAGCAATGAGCTCGATGAAAAAATCCGACTCATCTATATCGATCCCCCTTTCTTTTCGGGCACAGAGTATACTTTGAAGATGAAGGGCATCGGCGACGCATCAAGCGCACCAGCATTGCGGGATACGAATACGTACAGCGATCGATGGAACGGGGGGCTTGAAGAGTACCTACGCTTCATGAAGGATCGACTTGGAGCGATGATAGAACTGCTCCACGAGAATGGGAGCCTCTGGGTTCATCTTGACTGGCACGTTTCTCATTATGTCAAAACTATCCTCGACGATATCTTCGGATATTCCAACTTCGTTAATGAGCTGGTGTGGAAGCGTACGAATAGCCCCAAGTCACAGAGCAGAGGCTTCGGTAGCCAACATGACATAATCCTACTCTACGCAAAGAATGCTTCAGAGTTCAAGACCCATTCAATCTACCGAAAACATGACGAGAAGTCCTTGAAACCTTACAGCTACAGGGATGAGAAAGGTAGATTCCGGCTCATCGAAATCGAGGCTCATGGAATCCAGCGGTCCGAAACCAGAAGGCAGTTTGAGTGGGAGGGGAGAACTGCTCCTTACCTGTACAAGAGAGAAACACTGGACAAGTGGCAAAATGAAGGTATAATCTACAGGAGCAAGAATGGACGGTATTCGAAGAAGCAGTACTTGTCTGACATGCCGGGCGTGATTGTTTCTGATCTGTGGATGGACATTCCGCCCATCCAAGGTGCTTCAAAGGAATTTACGGGATTCCTGACCCAAAAACCTGTGGCGCTTGTAGAAAGGATGATAGAGGCAGCAACCGAGCCAGGAGAGATTGTAGCAGACTTCTTTGCAGGTTCAGGAACTACAGCGGTTGCGGCCGAGAGGACACGTAGACGATGGATAATCAGTGATTCTTCCGAAGTCGCAATTGATCTAGCGGAATCTAGGTTGGCCAAGTTGAAAGCCAAGTACCAGAGGACAACCTTCAACTAGTACAGAATTCAAATCAGGAAAAGGCGACCCTTAATGTCTATTGACGACTATGCAGGCCCTGACAGAAGCAAGTATGTCAAAGGAGAGAAAGTGGAGAAGACCTCCGCTCTGCTGATGGTGTTCCTAGCAATAATGAAGGGTAGCATTGCTCTGCTGAGTAGCAGCGTCGCTCTGATGGCTGATGCCATCAACTCCTTAGCGGATATTTTCGCCTCGATTATGGTGTGGTCAGGATTGCGGCTCGCGGGCAGGGACCCCAATGACCGATTCCCCTACGGTTACTATAGAGGAGAAACCTTAGCCTCCTTCGTAGTTGCCATCATGATTATCATTGCAGGAGCTGGAATCGCTTGGCAGTCAGCAAGCAGCATCACTGAACCCACCCAAATTATCGGGACGGCTCTACCGATTGGAGCTGCGTTGACTTCCGCAATCATATACTTCATTCTTTCAAAGTACAAGCTCAAGGTGGGTAATGAAATTGGCAGCCCGAGTCTGATTGCTGACAGCAAGCACTCCATGTTAGATGTCTACGCAGGCATTCTCGTGCTTGCAGGCGTGGTATTTTCCATCATCGGTTATCCAATCATCGAAATCTTCGTCGCACTATTGCTTGCTGCGTATATCATGAAGGAGGGAGTCGTGCTGATGAGAGATTCAGCCTTGAGTCTGATGGACGCATCTCCAATTCCTGAAAGACATGCGGAGATACGGAGGGTAGCCGAGGGAGTTTATGGAGTTGTGGATGTTCATAACATCAAAGTAAGAGTGTCTGGTTCAGTTTACTTCTGTGAGATGCATGCAACGATGAGCAAGGAAATGCCATTGGATCATGCGCATGCGCTCACTGATGAGATGGAAGCACTCCTCAAGCAGTTGATTCCTGAACTCGAGAGCGTTATGATCCACATGGAACCTGAGAAAAAGAAAATTCTGAGAGTGGCAGTGCCAGTCAGCACTTACGAGGGAATTTCTTCCAGAGTGAGTCAGCATTTCGCGAAAGCGCCCTATTTCTGTGTCGTCGAAATCGTAGAAAAGACAGTGATAGCAGTCGAGTCTGTAGAAAATCCCGGATCTACGGCAGACAAGAAACGCGGCCTTCTCGCTGTAGAAAGCTTGATTGCGGGCAAAGGAGCTGATGCCGTGGTTGCGGCTGACATCGGGAGGGGCGCATTCAGTGTGTTTCGATCAGAATTGGTTGCAGTCTATGAACTACCGGAAGGCAGGTCTGATGTTGAATCCATCATTAAGTCATTCATTCAGGGGGAACTGAAGCGAATCACAGAGTTCAAACAGCATTAGAATCAAACAGTTTGTGCATTCGATAGAATGACCAAGTGGTTTCTACACCAAGTATGCTAGCTGGCCTTCTTGATCTTCCTTATTGTTCCGCCAGGCGCAACACCCTTGGGACACGCCTTCACACAATTCATTATCAGATCACAGAGAGGTGCTCCTTCAGGAGTCGTTGCAGCCTTGAAGTAACGTTCCTTGTCGGCTGTCCGCGAGTCCTCATGAAACCTCCACGCCTTAGCGAGAGCTGAAGGTCCAACATACTCTTTCTTCTTCGCATTAACTGGACAGGAACCAAAACATAGAGCACACATAATGCAGTTGACATAGCGCTCCATCTTCCTCCGATCAGATGGGGACTGTGTTCGTGCCTTTTCTCCTTCCGCAGGTTCAGCCCATAGGTTCAGACTCTCAAGTGCATTGTAGAACTTGGTCATGTCAACAACGAGATCCTTCAGAATAGGAAGGTTCGGCAATGGCTCAACTAACACCTCTTCATCAGGATTCCAACCAGGAGGCACTTCAGTTAGGGGTGGGAACGGTTTGAGATTCATATTCAAGTCCTTAAGGCCGGACACTTGGGTTTTGCAGGCTAGTCGAGGTTCCTTGTTGATAAGCATGGCGCAGCTGCCACAAACCGCACCGCGGCATGAATACCTGAAAGAGATCGAGGGGTCCATCTTGTCTTGGATTTGAAACAAAGCATCTAGGACTGTCATCCCCTTCTTGACATCTACCTTGTAAAGGTCATAGTGTGAAACTGCTCCACCATCTCTGCTTCTAGCCACTCTGAATAACATCAGTAAGTTCTCTCCTTCACTTCAAACTGGCCAAGATTGACGTCCTTGGTGCTAATTTTCATTTCGCCATCGATGAGTGTCATCAAGGTGTGTTTGAGGAACCTCTCATCATCTCGTTTTGGATGATCAATCCTCCAGTGAGCGCCTCGACTCTCTTCTCGCCAGATGGCTCCTGCAGTAATGGCGTATGCTAACTGGAGCATGTTCTCGAGCTCAAGAGTTCGGACTAGAGCGTAGTTGAAGCGGTCATCACTTCGAGGTATGGAAACTTTCTCGAATCGCTCTTGTATCATTTTGATGACCTTGAGAGCTCCTTCCATCCTCGTCGGATCTCTGAAGACCCCCACATCATCATCCATGGTGGTTCCCATGAGTTCTCTGAGTTCGGCGCATAACTCTCCGGATTCATTCAGCAGGATTGCCTGAATCTTCTCTCGCATCGCGAAGGCTGCGTTATCTACGGCCTCTGCATCAGGGTCTTTTGCATTGGCTGCGTATTCACTCGCATTCTTGCCAACTATGCGCCCATAAACCAAGGTTTCTAGGAGAGAGTTGCCGCCAAGCCTATTGGCTCCATGGACGCTCATGCATGCCGTTTCGCCCACAGCAAACAAGCCGTTCAGAGATGTTGTTCCGTTCTTGTCACAATCGATTCCACCCATAGAGTAGTGCTGAGTTGGCACCACGGGGATGGGCTCTTCGATTGGGTCCACTCCAGCAAAGTCTAAGCTAATCTCCCTAATTCCAGGAAGACGCTCTTTGATCTTAGCCGCGCCCAGATGAGTCAGGTCTAGATGGACGTACCCACCTTCAAAGCCTCGACCCTCATTGATCTCGGTTTGTATCGCTCGCGCAACTATGTCGCGTGGCGCAAGTTCCATCTTCTTAGGAGCATATTCCTTCATGAACCGCTCCCCCTTAGAATTGAGAAGATATCCACCCTCGCCTCTTGCACCTTCTGTTATCAAGATGTTAGAGCCCTTCAATCCAGTTGGATGGAACTGAATGAACTCCATGTCTTTCAATGGCACGCCAGCTCTTAACGCTAAGCCACAACCATCACCAGTGTTGATGAGCGCATTTGTTGAGCGTCCATAGACACGACCAAAGCCGCCTGTAGCGAGTATCACGGCCTTGGCAGTGATGCCGAGCACCTTGCCTGTAGAAATTTCAAGAGCGGTAACTCCCACAATCCGGTCTTCCGTCCTAACAAGCGAAGTTACAAACCACTCGTCATAGAACTTCACGCCTTTTCTCATAGCTTGCTCGAAAGTTGTGTGGAGAAGGTTGTGCCCTGTGCGGTCAGCAGCGTAGCATGTTCGTGGATACGCCGCTCCACCAAAAGGCCTCTGTGCAATCTTTCCATCCTCGGTTCTTGAGAAAGCTGTACCCCACAGCTCGTTCTCGATGACGACCGACGGGGCATTCCTGGTAAGAACCTCTACGACATCCTGGTCGGCCAGATAGTCGGACCCCTTGACAGTGTCAAAAGCGTGTGACTCCCACGAGTCCTCGATACTCATGGCAGCATTGATTCCACCTTGTGCGGCTACAGAGTGCGACCTGAGAGAGTGCACCTTTGTCACGACTGCAACATCGTGAGTATCAACAATCTCGATTGCAGCTCTTAAGCCAGAGAGCCCTGCGCCTATAATCAATACATCGTGCTTGAGGTTCACCAATGCGTCTCTCCTCGCCTCGGAGTCACTCCGAGCAATGCAATTCAAGTGCAGTCCTAGTATAAGGAGCTTTTTCTGTCGGAACTAGACTACACCATTCTCTTTGGGTCAAGTATCTCGTCCAAATCGCCATCAATCTTGAGTTTCATGTCAAGCAAGGTTTCTCTAATCGTCTTTCCTGATGAGTGAGCTGCTTTCACCACCTCTGAAGCCTTGTCATATCCTATGATGGGCGTCAGACGTGTTACAATCATAGGATTCCGTTCTAGTTGAAGTTCGATGTGGCCAGTGTTCGCCTTTAAACCTTCAAGGCAGTATTCCACGAAGGATTTGATGCTATTAGATAGGATGCGAATCGAGTGGAGAAGGTTCACAATCATTACAGGCTTTGTGACATTCAAGTCTAGAATACTTCCGAATCCCTCTGCTAAAGCAATCGTGGAATCATTACCCATGACCTGCAGGGAAACCTGAATCAAAGCCTCTGCCTGAGTGGGGTTGATCTTTCCGGGCATTATCGATGAGCCTGGTTCGTTCTGCGGCAGTAGCAGCTCGCCTAAGCCGGCACGTGGGCCGCTACCCATCCAACGGACATCATTAGCCATCTTGATGCATGCTAATGCTAGCTGACGAAGAACCCCGCTCGTAGCTACAAGCTTGCTGTGTGAAGCAATCCCTTCAGCCTTGACTGGATTGATTTTGATTGGTCGTCCTGCGAGTTCACTGAGATGATTTGTCACTCTTTTGGCGAATCCTTTGGGTGCGTTGAGCCCTGTTCCAAGGGCAGTGCCACCAACGGGAACCACGGCAAGATCGTCAAGGGCGCGGTGCAATGCTTTTTTGACCTCACTGAACTGTCGGCGATAGACTTCAAACTCCGTTGAGAGAGGGATAGGAACTGCATCCTGCAGATGGGTCCGTCCAACCTTCACGATGCCTTCGAATTGTTCGATTTTCTGTCCAAGGCCCCGAATCAGCGTTTCAATGGAGGGCAACAAATCGACATTGATTGCATCCAGGGTCGCTAGGTGCATTGCCGTGGGGATGACGTCATTTGAGGACTGACCTTTGTTGACGTGATCATTCGGATGAACAGGTGAACTCATTCCTTTGGGATGCCCCAAGATTTCATTCGCCCGGTTTGCGAGAACTTCATTCATATTCATGTTAGTCTGAGTTCCAGAACCAGTCTGAAATACATCAATAGGAAACTGGTCTAGGAATCGTTTCTCATCCAGCATTTCGTTTACAGCCTGAAGGACGGCATTCCCCAATCCCTCATCCAGGTCAGCACTCTCCATGTTTGACAACACGCACGCCTTCTTCACCATGGCGAGTGATAGAATGAATCTCTGAGAGAATCGCAGACCGCTTATTTGGAAATTCTCAATTGCGCGCTGTGTGTTGATTCCCCAGTAAGCATCCGTAGGAACGTCAAGTTCTCCAAGCACATCCTTCTCTGTGCGGGTCTTTTTCATCCAGTGTCCTCCCTGTTGTGTTATCCTGCGGAGCCATTACAATGTCAGGTCATTCACTACCTGTTGGAGCAACGCTCTATCCGTTTCGTGGTCTCTAAGTCTGCCATCTTTGGGCAATGCCAAGCCGGATGCTAGGTCGGGGAGTTCTGACTTGTAGAACAGACCGACTGGTATCCTATCTCCAAACTCGAACGATTTCTCCAAGGCCAGCATCTTATTCGTGGGGTCGTGTCCTTCCTCCTGCAGCGAGTACGCCCGTTCATTATAGAATTTCCATGTGAGCTTTCGATTCCATGTCTGACAGGGCTGGAGAATATCTACAACTGCAAAACCCCTGTGTTGTACGGCTTTGACCATGAGCGTCACAAGGTCCTTCTGATTTCCTGAGAACCCACGTGCCACGTAGGTTGCGCCTCCGGTAATTGCAAGAGCGATTGGATTGATTGGCCACATCGGAGCTCCCGGAGGAGGAGGGGAAGTATTCGATACATACCCTCGCTGTGCCGCTGGTGAGAACTGACCCTTCGTGAGACCCATTACCCCATTGTTGTGAATGAAGACCGCTAAGTTAACGTTGCGGCGGGCAGCATGAATGAAATGGGAAAAGCCCTCACCTAGACCATCGCCGTCCCCGGTGTTCACAATGACTTTGAGATCCGGATTAACAAGGTGAGCACCAGTCGCAACAGGAATAGCTCTTCCGTGAAGGGTATGGAACATGTTCAGATTGATGTAGTGCGGAGCCTTGCTGGAACACCCAATCCCGGAAACCAAAAGAATCTCATGGCGGGGAACATCTAGCTCAATCACTGCTTTCTTGAGAGCGGCCAATATTCCAAAGTTGCCGCACCCAGTACACCAAGTTATCGCTTGTTTTCCTTCAAGCTCTTCAATCGTAATCATGCGATACCAGCCTCCTTCAACTGCGTCATAACCCACCGCGCATTCATCTGTCGCCCGTCGTACTTGTTGATATGATGATCTACGCCGAAGCCAGTTTCCATCCGGACTAACCTTGCGAACTGCGAAGTTGCGTTCTGCTCCACAGCCACGACCTTCTTTGCTTTTTTGAAGACTGTCTTCAATGCTGTGGTTCTCAATGGATATACGTCACAGAAGTGTAGTTGATTGATTGACACACCCTCAGCATTGAGAAGGCTGACGGCTTCATAGACTGAGCCCCATGTTGACCCCCAAGTCAGCAATGTGATGTCGGCTGTTTTCTTACCATAGATTGTGGGCGGGTTTAGTGTCTTGAGTATGTGAGACACCTTCTTCATCAACTTCTCAACCATTGCTTTGCGTAAGTCAGGATTCTCAGTAATGTGGCCGTTCTCCAAGTGCACGTTGCCGCTATGAATAACTGTCCTGCCAGCGTCGCCTGGGAAGGCTCTTGGGGATACACCATCCTTGGTGAGTTTGTATCTGAGATACTCTGGGTCCAGCCCTTCAGTAGCAATTAGACCGCGATCCACGTTAACGCCCGTGATATCAAAGCGAGGGATATTCATCATCGAATCAGCATAGTACTGGTCTCCAAGTATCATCACAGGAACCTGAAACTTGTCAGCCAGGTTAAAGGCCCGCGTGGTAACTTCGAAACCTTCCACTGGATCCTTTGGTGCCAGCAAGATGCGTGGAAATTCGCCTTGACTCGCGTGTGCCATGAAGAGAAGGTCTGATTGTTCAGTTCTCGTGGGCAGTCCCGTGGCGGGGCCAGGTCGTTGAGCATTGTATATCACAATTGGGGTTTCTGTGATTGCTGCTAGTCCGAGCGCCTCGGCCATGAGGGAGAACCCGCCGCCTGAGGTTGTCACGAAAGCTCTAGCACCAGCGAACGATGCTCCGAGACCCATCGTTATCGCTGATAGCTCATCCTCTGCCTGCAGGGTTCCTATGTTTAGCTTGTGAGCCTGTGAAACGATGTCCTGAAAGACCTGTGTGGAGGGGCTCATGGGGTAAGCAGAAATCCATTTTAAATTGGAGGCCATCGCCCCCAGAGCCAAAGCACGATTCCCATTGATGAAGAGGAGATCTTTGGACGGACCTTTCTTAACAGAACTAAGGTTCTGACTACAGGTCCCTGAGAATTGTTCAGTGGTTAGGTCGTACAGAGCTTTTGCGACTGCGACATTGCTGGCAATAACCTTCTCACCTTTCCTCTCAAACTTGGCTGTGAGAGCGTTTTCGACTAGCTTGAATGGGAATTTGAGCACGGCGAGAGCGGCGCCAAGAGCTGCAGCATTTGTCATTCGCGTACTTCCACCCACCTCTTTTGCCGTCTTCTCTAGAGGTGCTGAAAGATGACATGATTCCAGCTCATCAAACTCAATCCCTTCATCAAAAATTATCACACCACCCTCAGTCAAGCGGCTGCGTTGTTCTACAATCGCATCCTTGGTCATTGCTATGATGAGATCGACCTTGTCAGTGGCAGCGTAGACTGGCGAATCACTCACTCGAATCTGGTTGAAGTTGTATCCCCCTCTAATTCTTGATTCAAAATCCTTCAAGATGTGAACATAGAATCCTGTCTTGACGAAGACCTGACTTATCAGGTCGCCAATGGTGTCTATCCCTTGCCCGGCTTGGCCACCTGTATTTATTGTGAAATCCATGAATGGAACGCCTCCAAATGAAATCGAATCAGCTTACGAGTTCGGATGTCATTCTTAATTCCTTTGCTTGGTGAACCACACGGATGACGAAGCCCGCAATCCGTAGCTCAAACTCAATCTTTATATCCTAAAGCCCGAAGTCCATGTACAGTTTTACCATTGGTAAGCTGGGTTAGGTTACACTGAGTTGACGCCTAGTCCGGTGTACGAATTATTAGGGGAACAAAAAATGGCACAATTATCTGGAACACCCATCCTGATTCTAAAGGAGGGCACGGAGCGCGAGCGCGGTAGAAGCGCGCAAGCCAACAACATTATGGCAGGTATCGTTATCGCCGACGCAGTTAAGTCCACACTTGGACCTCGCGGCATGGATAAGATGCTCGTCGACTCTCTAGGAGATGTCACAATCACAAACGATGGTGCATCAATCCTGAAGGAGATTGATGTCCAGCACCCAGCTGCAAAGATGCTTGTTGAGGTGGCAAAGACCCAAGACCAGGAGACTGGTGACGGTACGACCACTTCGGTTGTCATCGCTGGCGAGCTCTTGAAGAGAGCACAGGACCTGCTTGAGAAGAAGATTCACCCAACGATTATTGTCGGGGGGTATCAGAAAGCGGCGGACAAGGCAACAGAGATTCTGGCGGATCTATCCATCACCATGGAAGGCCCGGACAAGAAGACCTTGAGAAGCATTGCCAACACGTCTATGAACAGCAAGTCTATAGTTGGTTCAAGGGACCACTTTTCTGACATCGCTGTCAAGGCAGTCTTGCAGATTACCGAAGACATCAACGGCAAGAAAAGGGCCGACATTGATATGATTGAGATTATCAAGAAGCAAGGCAAGAGCCTCAACGAAACCGAGCTCGTGAAGGGCATGGTAATCGATAAGGAAATTGTACACGCTGCTATGCCAAGGAAAGTCGAGGCTGCCAAAATCGCTCTGGTTAATACGGCGATAGAGGTGACCAAGACCGAGTTCGATGCCGAGATTCGGATTGACAGTCCGGACCAGATCAAAGCCTTCCTCGACGAGGAAGAGCGCATGCTCAAGAGCATGGTTGACAAAGTCATCGACTCCGGTGCAACTGTTCTCATCTGCCAGAAGGGCATCGATGATGTAGCGCAGCACTATTTGGCCAAGGCTGGAGTCCTAGCCATCCGAAGGGCTAAGAAGAGCACTCTGGAGAAGCTAGCAAAGGCCACAGGGGCCAGCGTAGCAACAAATCTAGATGAGCTCACCAAGGACTACCTAGGCAAAGCAGGCATTGTTGAGGAAGTCAGGATTGCTGATGACAAGCTCCTGTACGTCCGAGACTGCAAGGACCCGAAGGCAGTATCAATCGTCATCAGAGGCGGCACCGAACATGTCGTCGACGAAGCCGACAGGGCACTGCATGATGCGCTCTCCGTTGTAAGGAATGTCGTCGAGGACAACACATACGTTGCTGGCGGCGGTTCCGTTGAAGCAGAGATAGCTAAGCGCTTGGAAACTTATGCCACCCAAATTGGTGGTCGTGAGCAGCTAGCCATCGAGGCATTTGCAGAGGCTCTCAGAGTTATCCCAAGAACACTTGCTGAAAATGGCGGTCACGACCCAATTGACATCATTGCCGACCTGAACAAAGATCACTCCAAAGCAACAGGTATTTGGTACGGTGTGGATGTGTTCAAGGGCAAGAGCGTCAACATGTTGAAGGCAGGTGTCATTGAGCCATCTCGCGTGAAGCATCAGGCCATTCGTGCAGCGTCAGAAACTGCCCAGATGATCCTTAGGATCGACGATGTGATAGCAGCCAAGGCTGGTCCTCCACCAGCACCACCAGGCGGCGGTATGGGCGGAATGGGTGGCATGGGCGGCATGCCCGGAATGATGTAACGTATAACAGAGTAATGGAGCCGTAGCGCTCCATCACCTTTCTTTTTCTTGAGTAAACCACGGGGATATGACAGCAAGAAAGATTAAGGAAACAATGAAAAACGAGTATAACCCAACTCGACCGCCTTACAGGACGATATCTAGATGACTGATGAGATTGACTTGAACTGGGAACTCATAGTGATTGGCGGAGGGCCTGCAGGAATGACCGCGGCCATGTATGGTGCGCGATACGGGCTCAAGACAATGCTACTAGAGTCAAGAGTCCTAGGAGGAGCGCAGGCCACGAGCCCGGGCATTGAAAACTACCCAGGCTTCAACTTCATTGTTGGCATGGATTTGGCCAATAAAATGAAAGAACAGCTCAAGAAGTGCGGAGCAGAGTACAAGGAAATCACTGAAGTAAAGAGTATCAAGATACTTGAGGACTCAGGGGACTTCGCTCTGGAAACGAGGCGTGGGGAGTACATCGCAAAGGCAATAGTCATTGCCACTGGGGGAGGCCACAGAAAGCTGGGTGTGCCAGGAGAGGATGAATTCACAGGAAGAGGTGTTTCCTTCTGTGCTACCTGTGACGGGCCTCTCTTCAGAGGGAAGACATTGGCTGTCATCGGGGGCGGCAACACCGCTGTAACCGAGGCCCTGTATCTATCTGAACTAGCAGGGAAGGTTTACGTGATTCATCGAAGAGATGCTCTGAGGGCCGAACAAGCAGTACAGGATATGTTGTTCAGAACTGACGCAGAGATTGTGTGGGACCATATTGTAAAGGAGTTCCACGGTGAGCAGCTGATATCAGACATCCTGATTGAGAATGTCAAGAGTGGCGAAACACGAACCTTGGAGATTGATGGTGTCTTTGTGGCTCTTGGTTCAGATCCTGAGAGCAAGCTTGTGAAGCCGCTTGAAGTGAAGACGAACAAGCGCGGCGAGATTTTCACAGATGGCGAACAGAAGACAAACGTGCAAGGTCTCTTTGCAGCAGGCGATGTCGTGGATGGGATGAAGCAAATCGTTGTGGCAGCTGGTCAAGGCGCAGTTGCTGCAGATTCTGCATACAAGTACATTCGTAAAGAAAAGACGGGCCCGCGTTAGTGTACAACCGTTCAACATGGGGAAATGTTAATAACACCCCAGCAGTCCGAGGCACAACGCGCCGAGACAGTGTTTTCGGTGTCACCTATTTGACCGTGGTGTCCGCATGAAGAAGGTCCAAGTAGCAGGTTTAGTGCTAGCAGTAGCCATTCTGGCGATGGCATTTACAACGATACCAACTGCGGCCAATCCAGCAACCCGTTTTGAATCCCTGAATACTTATCTGACTGATAGGTATGATACAGCCGAAGGGGGCTATAATCTTGATGGAGAGGGAACCTCGCGAATAGAGGCAACCTATTCTGCTGCTCTCTTATGGGATGCTATTGGATATCTGGATGCAAGACCCCCGACAGTCGATCTTCTGAAGATGGCGAACTTCACTCAAAAGGTGCAATGGGATACCGGTGGAGAGAGCAATGAACGCTACGGAGGTTTTGGCTCCTTCATCGCTGGTCTAGTCAGCGTAGAAACCACCTACAAAGCGATAGCCCTCTGGAAGATTATTACTGCGCAGAGTGGCATTCCGGGCTTGGATGATGTAGAGATTAATGCGACGGCAGCATTGATGTTCATCAACAGGACTCAGACAACTAGCGGAGGATTCAGTGATGAGGTTGGAGGCAATGCAGACATCGTTTCCACCTACCTCGCGTTGGAGGTCATCGAAATCCTCGCTAGCGAAACTCCATGGACTCTGGATAGTCTACTTCTCAATAAAACAGCCACAATCATGTGGATTCTGGACTGCAGAGAGGACGATGCCTACAAGTTGAGCCCCGAATCAACCACAGCAGGAGTTACACCAAGTGCTGCGGCTCTCCTCTCGCTAAACCTATTGGATGCCCTTCCAGTCGCAACGGTCGTTCAAGCCACAAAGACATGGATAATGAATCGTCAGGATCTTAACCCCGATGTAATCGAGCTAACTGGGGGTTTTGAGGAAGGGGTTCTGACCAACGATACGAATCTTCTGAGCACGCACTATGCCCTAAAAGCCATGGACCTACTCAACGCCATCGAGGAAGTCAATGAAACAGTGACGCAGTTTGTTCTGAATTGCCAGTCATTTGATGGCGCTTGGGCCAATGCTCCGGGCTTCGAAGTCGGATATATCCAGTTCATTGCCAATGCCATGCAATGCTTAACTCTCCTTGAGGAGAATCACCTGACCGTCTTGTTAGTGGAGCATCCTGGCACGCCGTCAGTCCCCCTAGTAGATTGGCGACTCCTATTCGTTGTCCTGTTCATCATTGCAGCGATGATTGTTGGCTTTGTAGCTCTCCGACTTGACTAGGTCGGGACTACAGTTTACAACTCACATGCCATGGGTTCAGAGTGTCAAGTTGACGGAATAGTTGCTGGTGCTGAAAGATTGCATAGGTTTATCTCACATCTGACTGACTCTGTGTTTGTTCCTGCACTTCCAGGGGATATTGGAGGTGGAATGCATGCAGAACCCCGAATTTGATGAAGAGAGCATCCCCAGATACATGAGAGGTTTCGAGTGGTTCTCTCATATGACAAGAACTACAATGTCTGAGAAACCGTGGAAACGATTAGGTTTGATTTCATTCTACGACGCCCCCTATGCAGAAAGCGAACGTCTGTATCTATCTCCGAAACAAGTCATGGTATCCATGGCAGCTCAAGCGAAGACGAAAGATCATGCGCTTGTCTTTGTCGTTGACTCACTGGAGAAGGGTGAAATGGGCTTGAGCACCAAAGCCGGCTTCGATCAGTTCATCGAAATATTCGATGGACTCTTCCCAGATTCCAAGAAATTCTACTTCGGTTCTAAGGACTCAGAGAGGACTTGGCTGCATGAATACCCTTCACTGAAAATACCTATTGAATGGCTGGTGGGTCGACCGAACGTGTTTGCAGAGGTTCTGTCAGATGCATCACCAATTGGGGAAATTATCCGGCCGGGCGATGCTTCCTTTGAAGACCTTACTGGGATGATAGAGGTTCTTGCGGAGAAGCTTGGGCCCCCGTCACTGACTGAGGAAGTCATTGGTAAGATTCGAAGTGCCGAGGCAAGTGAATATGCGGGAGAAGCAGCTGGCTTGCTGGCATCATTCGTTAATCCAGCAATAGCTGTCACTCGCGGAGTGAAATACTTGGGCAAATTCATGGACTTGGTGAAAGATAGAAGAAGGCAGGAAGTGAAGGATGTCTACAGAGAATGGACTGAGAGAGTCACCAGTGGCTACTCTGAAGAGAATTTGACTAAGTTCTTCGAACGCGCACCAGAAAGCATGTCTGAATTTCTCAACGGAGTAACCAACCTCAAGTCCGTGCTTCTCATTACAGAAACGCGTGGAACACTATATGACCTATTCCTACCACTCGTGCTGCAGCACTTGGTTGAGCAGATTGGTTACATCCCTCCACATCGTCGCCCTAGACGGGAGTCCGAGTTGAAGAAGGCTGACTTGGAAGAGGAGTGGGACGACTCAGCGATGTCCTATGAGGACCTAGAGCGAATCGAAGATATTGAGCTTCCACCGGTCACAGATCAGCTCATTCAAACCGTAATCGACAGGCAAGGTGAGATAGTCAGAGCCGAAATCAAAATCTCCGAGGATGAATTCGAAGGAAAACCTGAAACAATACTGTTTCTTGATGCGGCTACTCATCTCACAAAGTTTCGTCGTTCAAGTAGATTCGCTCTTAACATTCCGGAGAAATTTCCGAATATGACAGTTGCAGCATCTTTCTTCACTGATCGTGAGAACGTCAGCAATGCTCTGGCAGAAGGCATCCTCGATTACATGAGTGAAAGAGCTTTGGTCTTCGATTTACAACCTGGACTCTTTGACCTCGTGACGGCAAACATGCCAGTTTCGAAGAAGGCGTGGCTTCAGATGCAACTGCAGGAAATGGAGAAGCTGAAGTCAGAGGGAGGAGTCGCATTCCTTGAGTATTACAGACCTTCAAAGGAGCAATGGGTGCTTCGTAGCGTGGAGAAACCGGACACAGGAGTCCTCAGACAGATACTAAGCTGGTTCCGAAGAGGAAACTAGAGCGTTTATCCGTTCTCCCGCAAGAATTATAATCTTGAGCCATCTTCCTGCCATTATCCCTCAGCCCGGAGGAACGAACATTGAGTAACGGTAATATGACACAAGCACGCGTTCTTGAGATAAAAGAAGGGAATGCCATCACCCTGCCAGTCGAATTCGTTGGAAAAATCGGTCACTCCTACGGCCTCGTGATTCTTGTAATGAAAGACAAGAATGTGAAGCTCTATCCGGTAGACAGTGACAGAGTTCTATATCTTAGATTGGAGATTGAGAAGCTAAGCAAGAGCTTCCTTGAAGAACTTACGATGATCTTTGAGAAAGCTGGACTTGAGGACATACTCTTCACTAGCGGGATTTGTCAAGCGGCAAACCGTTGTTTTTAC
Organism: Candidatus Thorarchaeota archaeon; assembly: GCA_019057475.1. Lineage (GTDB taxonomy): Archaea > Asgardarchaeota > Thorarchaeia > Thorarchaeales > Thorarchaeaceae > WTCK01. The sequence continues at coordinate 25,546 of DXJO01000027.1, forward strand.
GAGTGTTACTTCACTCCCAAACAGCTTTCAATGTCGGTTCAAGAACTTAACAAACATCTCAATGGCATAACCGGCGTACAGATGGTTGTCCTCGAGGATGTTCAGAAAGGCGATTGAGCTATCATCGTGCTACTCCGATAGACTCTGCATCAGGTTCCAAGTTCAACGTTCCTCCAGCTCATACTTGCGGACTATTCGAACTGTGTGATATGTGAAGGGAATAACTCAAGAGAGCTGTGATTAGGATGGCAGGCATTGTGAGCGTAGTAGGGGGCATTTCATCGGAAAATAGCCTGCGCATTCTTAACCTGATGGCCAAATCTGCTAGCCACAGAGGCAGAGAAGAACGTTTCATAGTCACAAGTACGGAAGCAGGCATTAGGGTTGTGTCTTCTGCAGCTGAGATTCCTCAGAATCCCCATATGATACTATCACTTTTCACGCACGGGAAAATCGAAGACCTGATTGACCTGCAGACAGATTCGCTAACCATGATTGATACTGCCACTCCAAAGACGGGTATTCGAGATTTGCTTGAGAGTAGGATCTCTGACAAGGATTCTCTACCGTGCATATTCAATTCAATCGCAGTGGTCATAGACTCGAGAGGGCTGAGGGTACTCAGATCCATCGATGGAACCAGACCATTTCATTATGGCAGAGTGGATGGCTCCGTTTTACTCGCCACTGACAAGAGGAGTCTTTGGGCAGGGGGTATTGGCAATGTGCATTCCTTACATCCTGGTTGTGAATTGAGGGTATCATGGACAGGAACCATCACGCTTGAGGAGAGTCTGTCAATGGATGAAATCGTCGTTGTCAGAGGAGTCCCTCAGGAGCAGTTGATTCAGTCATTGAAGCAAACCTTACTCGGCTCATTTTCCAGGCTCGAAGATTGCGCGAAGTGTGCTGTGCTCTTCTCAGGTGGCGTTGACAGCTCTCTCGCTGGATTGCTGGCAAGCAAGCGATGCACGAACACTGTGCTGATTAGTACACATGCAAAAGGTTCGCGTGACGCATCTGTCGTTCGGCACGCCGCAGACTTGCTGGCTCTTGATGTTATCGAGGTGCCAATGAGCGACAAGATGGTGTGGAATCTATTGCCTGAAGTTATCTATGCTACTGAGTGCACGCGCAGGATGGACATAGAGATTGCATTCCCGTTCTTCATTGCAGCAAGGGAAGCTGGGCGACAGGGAATACCACTTGTAATTTCAGGGCAGGGGCCTGATGAATTGTTTGCTGGGTATGCGAAGCATGTTAGACTCTACGAGAATAGAGGTGAAGAAGCTCTCGAAGTCCAACTCAGGAAAGAGGTTTCAATCACTCATGAAACCAACATCGAACGTGATGAACGAGCAATCTCATTTTACGGTGCTGATGCATGGTTCCCGTATTTTGACCATGAGTTCGTGAAACTTGCACTTAGCATCCCGGCCAACTGTAAGATTGCAGTGGGTAAAACCCCTGAACGCAAGATTATCTTCCGTGAGCTAGCCACTGAATTGGGTCTACCTACGGAGTTGGCTCACGCCCCGAAGAAAGCCACTCAGTATAGCTCTGGGGCAGCAAGGATGTTGAAAACTGCCATTAGTAAACATGTACCTGAATGTCGAGATCTGACCAAAAGGCAGTCAGATCTGAGAGTGCAAGATGTCTTGAACTACATCGCGAAGCAACTCGATATGCCGATTCGAAACGATGTTACACACAGTTACAATTTTGACGTGAAATCGAGTTCCTTGATTACCGGATAGTTTTCATAGCACGCAAGGCTTCGCTTGCTGAGTCGCTAGGGATATATAGACCATGCAAGCTCACAAGCTAGTCGGCAACAAAACTGGGCTGGCCTTCGGCGTAAGCCGTCGAGAGCAAGAAACCAGACAACAACCTTGATAAGAGGTTTCAAGCCGACCCATCGAAGGGTGCCGTTCTGTGATTCGACATTCACCGAATCAAGCAAGGAGAGAGACGAATGGTAGGCATTATCGGCTATGGTGTATACATCCCTAGATACAGAATTAAGACAGAGAAGATCGCGGCTGTCTGGGGCGAAGACGGAGAAAAACTGGCCAAGGGCCTTGGCGTCTTCGAGAAGTCAGTTCCAGGACCTGACGAAGATGTTGCAACCATAAGCGTCGAGGCAGCAAGAAATGCTGTCAAGCGTGCACAGATAGACCCAACAAACATCGGCGCAATCTACGTCGGTTCCGAGTCACATCCTTATGCAGTCAAGCCAACAGGAACTATGGTATCTGAGGCGATAGGATGTTCCCCACACATAACCTGTGCAGACTTCGAGTTCGCATGCAAGGCTGGAACAGCAGCAATACAAGTATGTATGGGGCTTGTCAAGTCTAAGATGATAAAAATCGGTCTGGCCATTGGCTCGGACACAGCCCAAGGGCGCCCAGGTGATGCCCTGGAGTATTCTGCCGCCGCAGGAGGCGTTGCGATACTCGTTGGCAACAAGAATGTAGTCGCTACCATTGAGCATACTAGTTCGTTCACGACAGACACTCCGGATTTTTGGCGCAGAGAAGGACAAGCATTTCCAAGTCATGGTGCACGATTCACAGGAGAACCAGCGTATTTCCGTCATGTCGGAGAAGGGGCGCGGGCACTCTTCAAGACAACGAACACAACTGTGGACGATTACGATTACTTCGTCTTTCATTCCCCCAACGGGAAGTTCCCAGTAGCCATGGGCAGGCAGCTTGGTGTGCCCAAAGAGAAGCTTGAGGACAGCCTAGTGGTACGTCAAATTGGAAACACATACTCCGGCTCTGCGATGATGGGTTTGGCCAATGTGCTTGACATAGCAGACCCAGGTTCAAAGATATTCATGGTCGCCTATGGTTCAGGGGCAGGGAGTGACTCATTTGCTATACGCGTAGAAGATGAGATTGTCAAACGTCGCGGAGAAGTACCCACAGTTCAGGACTACATTGAAAGGAAGACATACATCAATTACGCGACTTATGCTAAGTACAGGAGGAAGTTCAAGGCTCTCGGATGAGGTGGAAATAATGGGCAAGAAAGTTGCTATTATTGGAGTAGGGATGAGCAAGTTCGGAGAGCTTTGGGACAAGAGCTTGGCCGAGATATCACTTGAAGCGGGAATGTACGCCATATTTGATGCTCAAGTGAGAGGAAAAGATATTGACGGCCTGATTATCGGTAACATGAGTGCTGGACGGTTTACCGGACAGGAGCACTTGGGTGCACAGGCAGCGGACTGGGGAGGCCTTGGCAACCTTCCCGCATACAGTGTTGAAGCCGCATGTGCCAGCGGCGGAGCGGCAGTGCGTCAAGCGTACATGGCGATTCTGTCTGGCGAACATGACATTATGCTTGTGCTGGGAACTGAGAAGATGAGTGATGTCAATCAGTCTATGGCCATGGAAACAATCAGTGTGGCGTCTGACTGGGAATGGGAAGGCATGTTTGGAGCAACTTTTCCGGCGCTATATGCATTTATGGCAAGACGGCATATGATGGAGTATGGTACCACTGAAGAACAGATGAGTATGGTGACCGTCAAGAACCACAAGAATGCAGTACACAATCCTTGGGCTCAATTCCAGAGACCGGTTCCACTTGAGGTAGTCATGAATTCGGGACTGCTGGCGGATCCCATTCGTGTTCTCCATTCGTCACCGATTAGCGATGGTGCGGCAGGATTGGTCATGTGTTCCGTAGAAAGAGCGAAGGAGTTTACTGACACACCGGTGTACATAGAGTCATCTAGGCAAGCCGGCGATACTCTCGCACTGCATGATCGAGCTGATATCTGCACCATGGGCGCAGTTGTCAGTTCATCAAGAAGCGCCCTGAAGGAAACGGGACTAGCAATCAAAGACATTGATGTTTTCGAACTCCACGACAGCTTCACAATCAGCGAGATAATAATAACTGAGGACATAGGGATTGTGAAAAAAGGAGAGGGAGGCAAAGCCATAGAGGAAGGCCTGACAGAAATCGACGGCAAGTTCCCGGTCAATGCATCAGGAGGCCTGAAAGCAAGAGGTCACCCCATCGGGGCTACCGGCGTTGCTCAGATAGTCGAACTGGCACTACAGCTTAGGGGTGATGCAGAAAAGCGGCAAGTGGATGGCGTTGAGAAGGCGATGTCTGTCAATATTGGAGGAACAGGTGCTACATCGATTGTGCACATACTAGGGAGGTAATCAAGATGGCAGAGAAGGGCGTAGCACAATTATGGCGCAAGATAAAAGCAATCTACACGATTCAGGGAGACCATTGCACAACCTGTGACACCTACTACTTCCCCCCGCGTGTGGTGTGTCCCCAGTGCCGCAGAAAGGGACAACTTGAGAAATATACATTCAAGGGGCTTGGCAAAATACACACTTTCGCGATTGTAAGACAAGCACCTGACACGTTCAAGAGACAGATCCCATATATCGTTGCGCAGGTGGAATTGGATGAGGGAGCTAGGCTCACAGCTCAGATTGTGAATTGCGACATCGAAGACGTTCACATCGACATGCGGGTCCGATCTTGCTTCAGAAAAATCACCGAATACGGAGAAAGCGGGATAATCATCTACGGTTACAAGTTTGAGCCAACGATGAAAGTTACTGGCCACGAGTGAGCGGCTGCATCTATAGCTGTAGTTGAGTAATGGAACCGACTGCTGGAAGGGCGACATTTCGCACAACGGTCGTTCCAATGGAGGCCTTATGTGTCGTTGAGTTATGCACATGACCGTGAATCACAAGGTCAGGTTGCAAATTTGAGATGAGTGTGTAGAACTTCCTGCTTCCCAGCCAGGCAAAGGATCGATCGTCTTCACCTACGCATGTTTCAGTGCAGGGACTATAGTGCATAAGCAAAATTGTGTGGTCAACGCTTGGTAAGGTCTTCCTGAGAAGCGCTTCCGCGCGTTCGGCTCTCCGCTCAAAAACTCGCTTCACATTGGGCATGTTTCTTCTCTGCCAATCCGTGGGTTTATCGAGAGACCCTTGCGTGCCCACGATGCCCAAAATAGTTCCATCAACTTCGAGCGTCATTGACTTCTCATCAAGGAAAGTGATCCTGTCACGTAGCCGTGAAATCAAGTCTCTTCGAATCTCGGAGTATTCTTCGTTTCCAAAACACGATATAATCGGAAAGCCACATCCAATTTTGTTCTCTATCACATCGAGAATCCGAGGAAACTCCTTGGCGGCTCCTCTGTCTATCATGTCCCCGGCCATTAGGAATAGGTCAGGTGCAGATTGCCTATCTAGGCTCGTCATGAAGTCATCAAGAAACCGCGGACTATGAACATCTGCAACTGCAAGTATCCTCATGGTATATGCCCTGCACTTATTTGATTACGCAAAGATAGGATGCACACATATTAAAGTTCAAGCAAAGGTGTCGAAACGTGAGTCGCATGGCCGGTACTTGGGCTCTCAACTTGTTCGATAGGCTTCATGTGGGACACCATGTGCTAATCGACAGGCTGTCAGATATGCCAGAACCAGTGGCCGCAGTGACATGTGGGGAACTCGTCGAGAAAGGACTGGAACTGGATAAGCTGATTCAACCCGAGAGGCTCCGTGTAGAGAATCTTCGCGCCTATCTGAGGTCGATTCAGCTAGAGGACACAATACATGTTGAAGTCATCTCGACGTATGAGGATTTGATTTCGATAGAGGGGCCAACCACGTTTATGCTATTTGAGGGTCCTTGCTGCGTGGAGATAGAAGCTAAGGGTCTCGACATGCGTAGGGAACAGCTTGCCGTTCAGGATATAATGGAGCCTCTAAAGCCGGTCCGCGCCCAGGATGGGGATAAGATGTCCTCCGCAAGGATAAGGCTCGGAGAAATAGATCGTCAGGGCCGTCCGCTAAGGAGGACCTCAGAACCTCCCAGACGCCTTCCTGACCAGCATCGCGCAGGATTGCAGGCACCAAAAGGGAAAGTGTACAATACGAAGGAGGGCATTCCTGAACAGAGGGTTATTGCTCGGATTCACGAAGAGGAGCCTGAATTGGTGATTGCGGTAGGTGACGTGACCAGTGCATCTCTCATCGCGGAAGGTCACTCACCAGACGTCTGTGTCGTGGATGGTATAACGAAGCGCGGCGTATTTGAGGGCAGCATCTCGGCTGAGATCGAGTATCGCATCTACAATCCTGCAGCCACGATTTTTCCCGAAGCTTGGTCAGTGATGAATACCGCAATTCATGATGGTGCCAAGTCGTTGATTTTCGTAGAAGGGGAAGAGGATTTGATGGGTTTCCCAGCAGTCATCTTGGCTCCCGAGGGTTCAGTCATGCTATACGGTCAACCGGATGTTGGAGTTGTGTGGGTACCCGTGAACAAACAGAATATTGCGTTAGCGCGAGAGTACCTGAACGCGATGCCATTGATCACCTAGTCGTATTCATCCATGGCACAAGGGATGTTAGCTATGCAGTCTGTTGCAGTGATATGATTTCCAAGCTCGCTATACGCCCTCTCGCCGGCCGAACCAGAGATGTAAGCCGCCGCTGAAGCTGCATGAAAGGCAGAATGCCCATGAGCCAATAGAGCTGCCACAATGCCAGTTAATACATCCCCCGTACCGCCTACGGTCATGGCCGGAACACCGGTACGATTCAATTTGTATCGACCATCGGGATGGACCACTACGTCAACCGGACCCTTGAGCAGAATCACAGCGTTGAATTCTAATGCAGCTTTGATGGAATGTTGAATTCGGTTCTCCAGACTGGTGGAATCGCCTAGATTCTCATCCAAGAGAATCTCCAACTCGCCCCAATGAGGTGTTAAGATGTTTCTCGCCGGGTCAAATTTCACGCCCGATGAGGATAAACTCTTGATTCCGTCAGCGTCAATCACCATGGGTTTCCCTATGGCTGCCAGCTCCGCCACGATGGAGATTACGGCGGCCCCGGTTTCCTTGTCAAGGCCAAGACCCGGGCCCAGCGCGAGGACATCTGCATCTTCTGCTGCATCAAGCACAGCTGTGGCCGACTCGCGCATGAGAATCCTTGTACCCATGCTGTTAACCATCAGATTGGGACTATAGGAACGGATTGCCGTGACCACCGATTCAGGAGCCAAGACGCTTACAAGATCCGCACCAGTTCGCAATGCTGCAAGTCCCGCCAAGGCAGGAGCCCCTGAATAGATGTCGCTTCCACCTACGACCAGTATTCTACCAAAATCACCCTTGTGAGCGTCTGCAGCGCGAGGTCGATTGAACAGCCACACGTCACCTGGACCACAGATGCATTCCGCTTCAGGAGGGATTCCAATCGGCACGATGTAGAGTTTGCCCACGTAATCTTTGGCTTTGAGAAGACCTGGCTTCGGTGCGTGCAAGGTAATGGTGTAGTTGGCTTTGACAGCATCACCATGAATTTCGCCGGTATCAGCATCAATGCCTGTTGGAACATCAATGGCGTACTTGATTGCGCTCGATTTATTGAATGCCTTCACTGCAGCAAGGATTGGCTCTCTCAGTTTGCTCTTGACTCCAAAACCAAGGATTGCATCAATAGCGATGTCCGACTCCTGGAGGGAGTTCCAATGCTTTATCGCGGATTCTGCCTTGAGGACGATCCTCTCAATATCGTGCAGATTCTTCAGGATTTCCCAGTTGAACAGAGTATCAGTGCTCGAAATCGTCTGTTCTGCACTAATGTAAGCAACCGCAACATGTGCCCCAGCCTCTTGGAGATGTCGAGCCGCTACCATGCCATCGCCTCCATTTCCCCCCGGGCCGCAAAGAATAGCAATGTGCTTCCTCTTCACCTTCTCTTTCTGGATGATTGTTCGAGCCACTTCTCGCCCGGCGCCCTGCATCAACATGCCAAGGCTCACGCCCAGATACTGCGTGTTCAGCTCAAGAATATGCATCTCAGTTGTGTCGATTGGTGTATCCTGCATAAGGAATCACGACGCTGCGACTGAAGGGAATCCTGCTATTTCAATCATACCCGCTTCAAGGCAAGAGGGATAACATTCATGACATAGCATCATTATTGGCACTATGATTCTATTGAGTAAGTACTACTCAGATTCCCTTTCAGCAGAAAGGCTCCGGAGATGCTACGAGATTGCTCCTCCAAGAGTTGCTCAATACTTGAGAGCAGAGATAGAACATGTTCTAGCGAAAATCAAGCCTTCAGATGCCGTGCTGGAACTAGGCTGTGGCTATGGTCGAGTCCTTGGAGGATTGCTAGGAAAGACCCGAAAGGTTGCAGGGATTGATACATCGAAGGCGAGCCTTGATCAGGCGAAGAAGGATCTCCGGGGTCATTCCAATCTGGACCTTGCACAGATGAACGCTGTCAATCTTGGGTTTATTGACGGGTGTTTCGATGTTGTGATCTGCATCCAGAATGGGATATCTGCGTTTAAGATCAATCAGGAGGATCTCCTCATCGAAAGTCTACGTGTCACTCGAGACGGAGGAACGTGCCTGTTCTCCAGCTATTCCGACAGCTTCTGGGACCACCGACTCGAGTGGTTTCACCTTCAAGCCTCAGAGGGCTTAATCGGAGAGATAGACTTGGCAAGAACAGGAAATGGGTGCATTGTCTGCAATGACGGTTTTCAAGCCACGACCCTCCGTCGTGAGGACTTCTCCGAATTGGTGTCAAGAATTGGCGTCACTGCCACAATAGCTGAAGTTGATGAATCCAGCATCTTCTGTGAGATACGTGTTTAGGCCGGCTGCTAGCCTTCTTGCGGGAGTTGTCATTCCAAACGACTTTTAACTTCCCTTCCGCCGAGGCCAAAAACATGCAGGACCTTTCTCGTGCGGACTTAGCTGAACAGGTCATTCCCTCTCTTCAGGAAATCCAAGAACGCCTTGGGTATATACCGCGCGAGGCTATCATTTGGTTGGCTGACAAACTTCACCTCAGCGAGCAAGAAATCTACGGCGTAGCAAGTTTCTACAATAACTTCAGATTCACCCTACCTGGCAAGCACCACCTAAGAATCTGTCTTGGTACGGCTTGTCACGTTCAGGGTGGCGACCGCCTGCTAGCTGCCACGAGCGAAAAGCTGGGTATCAAACCCGGAGACACAACTCCTGATAAGAGGTACAGTCTGGAGAGAGTTGCGTGTGTTGGCTGTTGTGCGCTTGCACCTGCTGTAGTTCTTGACGATGTAGTACACGGTCGTACGACACAGCGATCGTTGAAGCGACTACTGGACAGCGTTGACCGAGAGGACAGAAAGGCAAAGAAGTCAGAGGGGGGTTCACAATGAGTCCCGGCAATGAGTCTGAGCAGAGTATCCTTGAGATACGAGTATGCCGAGGAACTGGTTGTGAGTCCGCAAGGGCGCATCAACTCCTAGAAGCCCTGAATAAGGAAGTTGCCGACAAGGGCTTAGAGAACAAGGTGCGTATCAAGACAATCGGATGCCATGGTTTCTGCGAACAGGGCCCAGTTGTTACAGTGGAACCTGAGGGATTGTTCTACTGTCAAGTTAACGAGAAGGACATCAAGGAGATTGTGGAATCACACATTATTGGCGGAAAGCCAGTGGAAAAGCTCTTCTATACAGAACCCGCAACTGGAAAGATAATTTCCAAGTACGAGGATATTCCGTTCTACAAAGGACAGAAGAAAGTAGTGCTACGCAACTGCGGCGAGATAGACCCAAGTAGCATTGACGAATATATCGAGAAGGGCGGCTACGACGGTCTCAAGAAAGCACTTCTTGAGATGAAACCAGAGCAGGTCATTGATCAGATACTCAAATCAGGTCTACGGGGGCGAGGTGGTGCAGGCTTCCCAACAGGGTTGAAATGGAAATTTGGGCGTGGGAGTAAGAGCGATAAGAAGTACGTTGTCTGCAACGCAGACGAGGGTGATCCGGGCGCTTTCATGGATGGAGCGATACTTGTTGCCGACCCTCACGCGGTGCTAGAAGGACTGATTGTTGCAGCGTACAGCATTGGAGCTGACGAAGGATTCGTGTACGTCCGTCACGAATACCCGCAAGCTGTGGATAGCATCAAGAAGGCGATCATCGACTCGCGGAAAAGAGGATTCCTAGGTAAGGACATACTCGACAGCGGCTTTAGCTTCGATTTATCTGTCAAAGAAGGTGCAGGCGCATTTGTGTGCGGTGAAGAAACTGCGCTAATGACCTCAATCGAGGGAAACCGCGGAACGCCGCGTCCAAGACCACCATTCCCAACTGACTCAGGACTCTGGGGCAAACCCACCTGTATCAACAATGTGAAGACACTTGCAACGATCCCTGTCATCTTGCGAAGGGGGGCTGAATGGTTCTCATCAATTGGTACTGAGAAGAGCAAAGGCACAGCCATATTCTCGCTAACTGGCAAAGTGAAGAACACGGGGCTTGTTGAGGTGCCGATGGGCACAACTTTGCGTCATATCATATTCAACGTAGGAGGTGGAATCCAAGGAGATGCCAAGTTCAAAGCTGTGCAGACAGGAGGGCCCTCTGGTGGATGTCTTCCCGCCGACAAGCTAGACCTCCCGGTTGATTATGACTCCCTGACACAAGCAGGAACGATCATGGGTTCCGGCGGGATGATCGTAATGGACGAAACCACTTGCATGGTAGATGTGGCCCGGTACTTCCTTTCGTTCACACAAGCAGAGTCCTGCGGCAAATGCACTCCATGTAGAATGGGTACGCTAGAGATGCTTAGGATACTTGACAAGATCAGGTCGGGAAACGGAGAAGAGGGCGACATAGAGAAGCTTCAGGAGATAGCAATTACGGTAAAGGAGGGCTCCCTCTGCGGACTCGGCCAGACTGCACCCAATCCAGTACTCACCACGGTCCGATACTTCCGCGATGAGTATGAAGCGCATATCCGTGACAAGATTTGTCCGGCGGAAGTCTGCAAGGCGCTCATAAAGTATGTAATAGTGTCTGAGAAGTGCATAGGTTGCGGAGCGTGTCTACGAATCTGCCCTGCGAATGCAATCACTGGAAAGAAGAATGAGGTGCATATCATCTCAGATGAACTATGCATCAAATGTGGAGCTTGTTTCGAGGTGTGTCCACCCAAGGCGAGCGCTATTGACAAGATACCCGCATACCATGGAGGTGGGCACTAATGCCGAGTCTGACAATAGACGGAAAGCAGATTCAGTTCAAGGAAGATGGCCGTACCATATTGGATATTGCTCGTGAAGAAGGAATCTATATCCCCACGTTATGCGACCATCCGGACCTTCCTCCCCATGGCGGGTGCCGAATGTGCCTTGTTGAGGTTGAGGGGATGAAGGGCTTTGTCACAGCATGCACAACTCCTGCGAAAGATAACATGATAGTAGACACAACCAATGATGATTTAATGAAGCTGAAGCGCAATATCCTTCAGCTGTTGCTCATAGAGCACCCATCCGCATGCGTCGTTTGTGCCGAGTGGAATACTTGCAATGAGTATCGCAGTCAGCCCTTCAAATCAGGCTTGATCACAGGGTGTAGTACTTGCCCAAGCAAGGCTTCCTGTGAGCTACGAGATGTAGTCGAATATGTAGGACTTGATGATTTAGGTTTCGTGCCAAGGTATAAGGAAATGCCTGTTGAGAAAGATGATCCATTCTTTGACAGAGACTACAACATCTGCATTCTGTGCGCAAGGTGTGTCAGAGTCTGTGATGAGATAAGAGGCACAGGAGCTATCAGCTTTGCCAAGCGTGGTCATGAAACAAGAGTGGATACCGCCTTCGGCAACTCGCACTTGGACAGTGGTTGCTGGTTCTGCGGAGCATGCATCGACGTTTGCCCAACGGGTGCACTATCACCTCGAATGATGAAATGGCATGGAACACCTGATGAAACAGTAGTAACAACCTGCATGCTTTGTGGCACTGGATGTCAAATAGAGTTCGATGTGAAGTGGGACAGGATAATGGCATCTCATCCAGGTTCTGAGAACTCCGAGCCAAACCGGGGTCATGCATGCGTTCTGGGCAGGTTCTGTATTCCATCCTTGATGAATGCCCCCGACAGACTCAAGATTCCCACTGTTAGAAGGGATGGAGTCAGCATCCCCGTTTCATGGGATGAAGCATATGAGCGCATAGCGGAAATTCTCAATGAAACCACTCCAGGAAGAATTGGTTTTGTAGGAGCCCCTCACCTCACTACAGAGGCCGCGTATCTTCTTCAAAAGCTAGCTCGCAGTGCAATAGGAACCTCGAACGTTGATTTCAGAGGCTCAGGTTTTGCCTCGCTTGTTGTCAGAACACTTGCGGATACTGACAGCTTCGCAAAGGTTGGGTCACTCCGAGACCTTGAGAAGGCAGATTGGATTATTGCAGTGGGAGGCGACTTTGTAAAGACTCACCAAGTTGTCGCCAAGTCGTGTTATCAAGCAGTTGCAAGAGGTGCACCGCTGATACTCATTGGAGAGGCCGGCGTGAACCTGAAGAGATGGGCAACAGAACACATCCCACTCAAGGCCAAGGCTTTCTCAACAATACTCTCACAACTAGCTGTAGGTGAGGAGAAGCTTAAGGGAGTCAAGAAGCAGCACGCTGAGCATATCAAATCAGTCGTTTCAAAAGGTGAGGGAGCCATAATCTTCGGCTCTGATATTCTTCTAGCGAACAATCCGGGAGAAGCCATGACAGCCCTCTTGAGGTTGGCTGGTGACAAGGGTCGAATCTATCCCGCATTCGATCAAGGCAATGAAGTGGGAGCGATGATAGCTGGGCTGCAGCCGGATCTGCTTCCAGGACTCACATCAGTGGGCGCATCAAGTGTTAGGAGCAAATTCGAAGCCCTCTGGGGGAAGGAAATCAAGGCTGGTCTAAGTCTGGAACAGATGCGTATGGCGGCATCCAAAGGTGAACTTGATGTCCTCTATGTGATTGATGGTTCACTGCTCGCAAAAGGTTTCAAGAAAGTTAAGCACGTGATCTACCAGTCTCCATTCCCCTCAGAATGGGTCAATCGTGCATCCGTGATTCTTCCTGCAGCAGGCTTTGTGGAGGACTCTGGAACAGTTGTCAACATGGAGATGAAACAGCTTAAGCTGAAACAGGTTACTCAGCCTATTGGAAAGTCGAAACAGGATTGGCTAATACTAACTGAGCTTGGCAGGAGGCTTGGATCGGAGGGCTTCAAATACAAGAGCCCGAAGAAGGTTGCGAAGGAGCTAAGGGAGTTTACTAAGGAATTAGATTCTGGGGCCATAGTCGAAATTGAGTCGATCCGGAAAGCAGCTGATTGGAACCCCGTGTACAGGGGCGCAATCCTTGCCGAGAGAATACGGGACCTGAAGACATTCATTGACGCCCTACCAGAGAGAGAACGTCCATTGTCTACCGAATCGATGGATGATTTCGTTAAGAGGTTATCAGAACAAGAAGGCGCAAACACTCAGGTGAAGGAGGCGGCCTAATGAAGGGCACAATAGTGATCAACGAACATGTAGTTCCGAATGTAAGACGCCTTGTACTTGAAGCGCCAGTTATCGCTCGTCGTGCAAAGCCTGGGCAATTTGTGATTCTGATTCCAGATGCAGAGGGTGAGAGAATTCCCTTCACACTCTCCGATTGGGACGCTTCAGAAGGAACAATCACGATATTCTACTTGGAAGCTGGCGTTTCGACCATGAAACTCACTCGCTTGAAGCCAGGTGAAGCCGTCTATACACTCGTGGGGCCTCTAGGCAAACCCACAGAGATTGAGAAGTTTGGAACTGTTCTACTCGGGGGTGGATGCTACGGCCTTGGAGGAATCTACCCACTGGCTAGGGCTTTCAAGGAAAAGGGGAATAAAGTCATTGCTCTTCTGGAAGCTCGCACATCCTACCTTATCTACAACGAGGACAAGATTGGAGAGGTGGCAGACGAAGTCATCATCGCCACTGCGGATGGCTCTCGTGGCGTGCGAGGCCATGTCTGGGAGTCCATAAAGATCTTGGAGGAGAGGGGCGAGAAGATCGACCATGCACACTTCGTTGGGTGCACGTACATGATGATGACCTCCTCAAGAGCGACAGAGCAGGCAGGGATCCCCACAATTGTCAGCCTCAATTCGCTCATGGTCGATGGCACTGGAATGTGTGGATGTTGCAGAGTCCTCGTAGGAGGCGAAACCAAGTTTTCCTGCGTTGACGGGCCTGACTTCGATGGACATCTAGTCGACTGGGACAATGTATTCGCCAGAGCGGGTGCTTACGTTGGTGAAGAGAACTTGGCGTATCAGTTCCACCAAAGCAGAGATGACGGAGCAATCAAAGACGATGGATGCAAGAACTGCGGCAAGGAGGCGGTTTGATGGGCGGCAAGACTCTAACAGCAAAAGAGAGGATGGCAATCCCCAGAGCGAAGATGCCAGAGCAGAACCCTGCTGCACGTGCAGCCAATTTCGAAGAAGTTCCATTCGGATTGACACCTGAGCAGGCCATGCTGGAAGCTCAGAGATGCATAAGTTGCAGGAATATGCCATGCGTTGCCGGGTGTCCCGTCGGCGTTCACATTCCTGAGTTCATCGAACTTGTAGCTGAAGGTAAATTTGCAGAAGCAGCCAGAGAAATCAAGGAAACCAATGTTCTTCCTGCAGTCTGCGGTCGTGTCTGTCCACAAGAGATTCAGTGTGAGGAGGCTTGCACATTGTGGAAGCGCTTCGGAGGAGTTTCTATTGGTGCTCTCGAACGATTTGTTGCAGATTATGAGAGAAACAATAACCTGGTCAAGATTCCAAAGAAAGATTCATCCACTGGCAAGAGGGTTGCAGTCATTGGATCAGGACCATCAGGACTTACCGTTGCAGGAGACCTCATTCTCAAGGGGCACGAGGTTACAGTCTATGAAGCACTGCATGAACCTGGTGGCGTCCTCATATACGGCATTCCGGAATTCAGGCTTCCGAAAGAGATAGTGAAGGCTGAAGTTGGCTACATGGAGAGCCTAGGTGTCAAGTTCGTGATGAACGTTGTTGTAGGATTGACTATGACCATTGAGGAATTGTTTGATGAACTTGGGTACGATGCCGTTTACATCGGCGTTGGCGCGGGCCTTCCAAGATTCATGCGAATCGATGGCGAAGACATGAATGGTGTCTTCTCAGCCAACGAGTATCTCACTAGATCGAACCTAATGAAGGGGTATTTATTCCCTGAGTACGATTCACCACTTCCGCCAGGCAGGCGTGTCTGCGTCGTTGGTGGAGGAAATGTAGCAATGGACTCTGCACGAACAGCGAAGCGCCTAGGTGCCGACGTCACCATAGTTTATCGTCGTGCTAGAGAACAACTACCTGCAAGAAGTGAGGAGGTTCACCACGCTGAAGAAGAGGGTATTGAATTCAAGCTGCTCTCAAACCCGGTCAAGCTCTTCGGAGAGAATGGCAGAGTTACTGGTATGGAGTGCATTCGGATGGAACTTGGAGAACCCGACGACAGTGGTCGCAGGCGGCCAATACCGATAGAGGGTGCTTTCTTCAAGATAGAGTGTGACCAAGTGATAATGGCCATTGGTTCGGGAGCCAATCCAGTCTTAACGAAGACCATAAAAGACCTAGAACTCAACCGATGGGGATACATCGAGGTAGACAAGAACAACCGCACCAATGTGCCCATGGTCTGGGCAGGCGGCGATATAGTAACAGGAGCAGCAACAGTAATCTTGGCTATGGGTGCTGGTCGAATCGCGGCCAACTCAATGCATGCGGAACTCATGGGATTGCCGCAACCTGGGACTGAGGAGTCGTAGGGAATTGAAACCTGCACCGTAGTTGCGGCCAGTGGTACGTCTTGTGGGTACCGGATCCGAAACTGAGTGACACAATCGTCGTGTCACGTCGCTAGTTTTATCAACGCATGGGAGTTCCCCCACTCGGTCGTAAATATGTCACATCGACGCGGTCTAAGGTTTGCAAAGACAACCTGCCCAATATGCGGAAGCAAGGAAGTCGCCAGGGATGATTCCAAGGGTGATCTTCTCTGCACCAACTGCGGCCATATAATGATTCGAAAGGAAACCAGAGCGGTCGGCAAATACGAAGTTGCCCAGCACTTGAAGAGAAATGGAAAGATGACATTCCCGATGTTGAGGGAGGTTACCGGTGCCTCTGATGACAAGCTCTTCGGTGTAATTGAGAACATGGAAAACATGGGCTTGATCCAGGACATAGGTGGCAAGTACACGCTGACCAAACGCGGTCAACGCTGGTACAGGCAGAGACTCGGGCAGGAATGGGGCTACTAGTGTCCTTCGGGATACCGCCTCGCGCTGTTAGTTGATACGCCGTTAACGAGATTGATGTCGTAAGTTACGTTTCTTTGCGTGCACCTATCTCAACCGTTCATT
This sequence comes from Candidatus Thorarchaeota archaeon, assembly GCA_019057475.1. Lineage (GTDB taxonomy): Archaea > Asgardarchaeota > Thorarchaeia > Thorarchaeales > Thorarchaeaceae > WTCK01. The sequence goes on from DXJO01000027.1 coordinate 41,838, forward strand.
GTAGGTTGTACAAAGTTGGACACCGAAGTCTAGTACGTCCAGGAAACGGCACTGGACTACTCCGTGAGGACCCTTCACAGGTGTGTCATATTCCTCAGAGACCAATGTCGTATTGGTCTATATAAAGCCCACAATAAAATTGTCCAGATACGTCTAACTTTGCAGCAGCTATTTGCAACCCTTAATATACTATGAAAATTGTTTAACTAAGGGTCCGGATGCAGAAGGGTTACATACTCTCCCCCCTCCTAACCACGCGAATACCTACTTTCTATTTTCCTTCTGCGTTCGAAACCCCTACCTATTCTACGGCCCTAACTAGTTATCGCAGAGAGCTGACAACATTGTCATGCCTCACAGTTGTCAAGCACTTGCCGGGTTTTATCCGACGAGCGTACTGAAACAAGATCCAAAACAAGAGATGTGCTCAATCCTTGGTCGAGAGTAAACAGCCCAAGACCCATCTCCAACAAGCCTTACAAGCACGTGGTTATCTCGCCGCATTAGCCTAACGAGGTTTAAAGCGGCCCTGACTCCCTTCGGATTCTCGACCAGCTTGTAGACATGACCATTGATAATTTGCCACTTATCGGCTATCATATACTCTGGTGTCTGCTTTGCTTAATAACCCCGTCTGATAGGATTGCAACGAGAATTCACTTGCGGATTACGATGTTTGCGCCATCAATCCGAACATGCGGAAACTCGTCTGACAGCTCAAGTAGCCAGTCCTCCAGTTCCTCAACACTACTGAAGCGGAGCAACGTGGCTAGGCGATTCATGGGTAGGGTTTCATACCTTCCGATTATCTTTCGGAGCTGCATCATCCTGAAGGCTGCAAGCTCTGCTTTTTCTTCCTCAGTACGGGGCGCGATCTTGTCAATCCACGGACTGCCCAGCGGAAAGTCCCACACGTAGATCTCACCCTCAAGAGTACCCGCAACAAGTTGACGACCGTCGCTACTCATCGCTAGGGAGTGCACGTTCTCCGTGTGGTCAAGTGTCCTCAACAGAACACCTCCGTGCATTTGCCATACTCTGATTGTGCCGTCATTGGCGCCTGTCACAAGGTATCGTCCATCGTGGGACACCCATAGTAGCAGGATTGCGGAGGTGTGACCTGACAAGGTGTTCAGTAGCGTTCCAGAATCTACATCCCAGATATGAACATCTCCATCCTGACCACCTGAAATCATGAAACGTGATTCAGGTGTGAATACGAGTCGAGTTACATTCCCTTTGTGCCCATGAAGTGTATGGAGTAGAGATCCCGTATCGAGGTCTCGTAGCCATAGAATGCCTGTGGGATTCCTCCCGAGTGCCCTCTTTGAGCCAGACACAAGATAGGCCCCATCTGGACTAACAGCAATTGAATAAACTCCTGCGCCTTGTTCCCGGATGCGGGCTATAACTGAATGACCAATATCCCACACACGATCCTTGCCGTCGTCCCCACCCGTGATAACGTAGCAGTCATCTGGGGTGATGGCGATTGCAATGGTATGCAGTGAGTTTGGTGTGAGTGTATTCAGTGCAGTGCCAGCTTCGACGTCCCAGACCCTCACTGCGGAATCCCTATCTGACACCGAGAAAACGCGGCGTCCATCAGAAGTCGCAACCAGTCCGTAGACAGGGCCCTCGTGACCAATGAACGTATGCACAAGCTTGCCTGTCTGAATGTCCCAGAGCCGGACTGTAGCGTCTTGACCACCTGAAACCACATGACGCCCGTCCTGGGTCAAAACCACCGACCAGACTGTGAACTCATGCCCCTCGAGCAAGACTGTAAGTTCGAGATTCCCTTCCACCAGTGGTCACTCCTGTATTCTACCGGGTAGCAGCACGCCTTAAAGGCCTATAAGTACGAGTATGAGAAAGAAAAGCTTGCCGATTCTCTTGGTAATACTTTGGCAGGCACTGAAGATGGTAATCTCCAGATATCTCTAGAATCTTCGCCGAAGGCAACGCCAAGTGGAGAAATAGTGGTGGACCGGGTGGGATTTGAACCCACGACCTTCTGGAGTTTTGATCTCCTGAGAGATCCAGAAGGATTGCAAACCAGACGATCTGCCGGGCTAATCTACCGGCCCACAGTTGCAGGTCTTTCCGTGCCAAGGGCGTTTTAACCCTTATGCTCTTGATACTCCTCGCGCACAACATCCAGCCAGAAGGGTGCGCCCTTGAGCGTGGAGGCTTCTTCAGTTGTAAGCTCCTTATACTCCACCAGACTCATGTCTTCCGGAATAATGCCACTGACTCCAGCAGGATCTTCCATAATTAATGTGAAATCAAAGTTCCCTGCAATGGCTCTATCCATCATATCGAGAACTTCTTGTCCTTTCTCCTTCTGCTCCTTGCTATCAGCGAAGCTGATTGCTGTTATGACAACATTTCGAGTACGTTGAAGCAGACCTTCGACGTTGGTGATGAATGACTCTGCGGTGGGACCGGGCTCGACATTAATGCCAAACTCCGGTAGTCGAATAGTACCTGATCCGGATCTCACGACTCGCGCGTAGAGGAGCGCGGAATCGTTTACTTTGAGGGTCCATCTGCTGGGTGCTCTCTGCTCAGCTGAAAAAACGTCACTATGGTGGAAGTTGCATTTGGGGCACTCCATGATGAACATGGCTAGTTCGTTGAAGAAGGGTATGCTGTAGAGTATCGACCTCATCTTCAGGTCGCCTTCACCACATGAGGGGCATCTGAGTGTGATGCCTTCTGTTTTGGACATAGAACCGCTTGTGAGTTTGTGTGCTTATAGTCCTATGCTCGCAGCTAGTAAAGAAACGGTTCACGGATAACTTGCCAGCGTGGCAAAGATACCACATAGCTATTTCTGCTATTGAAAAGAGAAGAGGAGGAGCTGGAGGTTCGCGAGAGATCAGTATCACTGCAAAACGAGTAAGAGGAACAACATCCATGGAAATCAACAGCCTCTACATCATCAAACGCGATACAGGGATTTGCATGTATCACAAGGATTTCCAGGAAGAGGTCTTCGACCCTCAACTTCTATCCTCATTTGTCGTCGCCATGACTACCTTCTTTGACGAAGTCACTCGGTCTTCCAAACCTCAAGCAAGAGCGTTCGAAGGAGCAGATTACACTCTTATCGTTGAATTTGGAGAATGGACAGTTGGAGCGGTGTCTGCTGACAAAGAGTCACAGCGCCTAAGGGAGAAGCTCAAGAGTGTCATAGCCAAATTTGAGAACCAGTTTAGCCTTTTGCGATGGGTAGACCTAGATCTGGCAGTCTACACCAGATTCGAGCGACATGTCATTGAAGAGTTCATCCGCGAACAGATAGAGTCTGACAGCCAAATCATAGTGAAACCACACTGGGAGTTCTACACAAAGAACCCAGACGTGGTGTCATTTCTTAGATTGGTGCCACAAATATGCACCGTTAAGGACGCCGCAGATTTCTTGGAGATGCCGGTGGAAATTGCACTGAATCTTACAGCTGAGGCACTATGGGAGAAGGCAATCATAGTCAGGGCATCCATAAAGGAGGATGACATCTACGATGCAACCGCACTGACTGGTCCAAGGGGGTTAGCCAAAGAGGTCCCCCCGGAAGTAACCAGAGTCCTCTCTCAACTAGATGGTGAAACACCGCTTACAATTGCCGCTGAGAGAGTCAAGACTGCCGACCTCAAACGATTTCTAAGTGACATAGCAGTACTAGCAGAGAAGCACGAGGTTGAGCTTGTTTCTCCAGCTCAAGCCATTGTGGTTTTGTTCTCGTCAGCGCTTCAAGAATTGTTGGACAGATGTGCAAGAATTCTGGGTCGAAGAGTTACTCATCAAATGTTCTTTGATTCAAGAGATATTCAAGCACAGATCTATCCGTGGCTTGCCTTTGTGGACTTTGATGAAAGTCTAGATGTGGAAATCAAGAGCTCTCTCATGTCAGCTGCCGGCAAGCGAAGAATCACTCCTGAAATACTCAATGACGGGTTCAGGACATTCCTTCACTCAATTGTGAGAAACATCCGTTCCTATTTGGGCGCTAAGCCTGCTAATACTATCCTAGATAGAACTCGGGAAGAGATGGGGAAGCAGTTCCCTCGGCGCTATTTGGACATAGAATGGGAATTGTTACGTGTTTAACGAAACATTTCACCAACACCAACAAGATTTACAAGCTAAAGAGAGATTGAATCATTCTACACGAAGAGCGTGGAGAGGACCACTCGAGTGACCATATCGAAAACGCGCCGGGCATTGCCATTCCTCCTTGGCGGCATTCTAATTGCAATGATTTGGGTAGTTTTATGGTTCTTAGGCCTTGACGATAGCTTGCTTCTGATGGCCATTTTCCTCCCGCCGTCTGCCGCATTAATATCCGGGATTATCGGTGTTGCGTACTTCGGACAAGAGGGCTTCATGCGGGAAGATAGGTTCCATATGATGAACCTGATGTTGGCTCTTGCATTGGTTGTATTCGCGATAGCCGAAATTGCAACCGGTGTGATTGGCAGTAGCGAAACTGGCTACTTGGCCATCATTCTAATGCAGCTTCCTGGACTGCTACTTGTAGCTCTTGGCGTAGCGAGTTACCTAAGAGCCACCACCGAGGTCTTGAACTACAGGAATTATAAAACGATAGCAGCAATAATTTGTATTCCATTTGGTTTCTTTGCTGTTGCTGGTGCAATCATGGCAATAGCTGTTCCCGGAGCTTTGACAGTTGAATCCCTCGTCAACATTGTAGTGGCAGCGGGAATTGGATCCATCGTACTGGCTCTTGGAATGTTATTGTGGGTCTTTCGACAAGGAGAATTTGCAGCACCTCTTGGATTCGCATTCATCGCAATGCTGCTCTATCTTGCCAGAAGCATTCTTTGGTGCTGGTTCGGTTTCACTCCTCTCGAATCGCTGTTCCAAGTCCTTGTCGTGGAGTCGTACATACTGTTGGGGGCATCTATCTCCGTGGCAAGAGGACTGCAAGACGGTAAGGCTGAAATTGTAACTTAGCGGTTTCGCTTTCATTGACTAATAATGGATTAAATAGGTGCTTCAGAAAAGGGATGAATGACATGGAAGAAGAGCTGCTATTCAGAGTTGTATTCGTTGTAACCTATGGTTTCTTCTTTGTTGTTAGAGGCTATTTCAGATTCTACAAAGCTAGGAAAGAATCAACGCAAATTGTAGCTAGAAATGAACCTACAGAATACGGAAAATTAGCTAAGACAGGTATAGCAGTATGCGTTCTTGGCTATTTGATCTCTGCAATTGTGTATATTCTAATCCCCGAGTATATTGTATGGGCTCAGTTTCCCGTCCCAGCCTTGGTTAGATGGGCAGGTTGTGTAGTCGCAATAATGACTATTCCATTGCTTGCTTGGATTCATATAACGTTGGGAAAGCACTACTCTGCAGACCTTGTCATGAAGGATAATCACATGATAGTAACAAGTGGCCCCTATAGCAGAGTACGGCATCCAATGTATACTGTACTAATTACATTTTCAATAGGAGTAGCAATAATATCTGCAAATCTGCTGCTCATAGCCTTCTCAGTACTATTAGTAATGCTATTCCCATTTCTCGCTCGTCAAGAGGAACAGATGCTTCTAGATGGATTCGGTGAGGAATACAGTCAATACATGGAAAGAACTGGTCGATTCATCCCCCGATTATGTCACAAAGAAAAGTGAATTGGAACCTGCCTTTCTTTTCGCTAGAACCTAGATCGAAGCCTGTGTAAGAGTGGAACATTTACGTCAGGTACTTCACCGCCTGCAATCTGGGGGCTACCAACCTCGAAATCAAAAACCCTTATTATTCCGTCCATGGTGCCGGCAATTGCTTGTCGGCCATTTGGATTCATCTTAGTCATGATGTTGTCGCTGCATCCGCTTCCTGAGCTTTTCCCTCATCTCAGGAGAGATATCAGGGCTATCAGACATCATCTTCCTAAGGGTTTCAGGAGGAATCCGTTCGATCATCTTCTTCATAAGCTCGGGAGTTGGATCACCAGTCTTGAGCATATGCTTGAACATCTGCATTTCCTTTGAATCTGCTTCCTTGGTTGTGCGAGAAACCTCTTCACGAGCTACTTCTGCTACTTCTTCCGTCAGTTCCTCAACGCCCTGGTGTGCATAGTATGTGTCGTACAAAGCTTTGAAGACACCTCCGCGAGCAAGCAACTCCTCGTGCGAACCCTCCTCTATGAGTTCTCCGTGATCAAAGACAAGAATGCGAGATGCATCTGCAATAGTCGTGAGCCGGTGCGCAATGACTACTGTTGTGCGGTCTGCGAAAAGCAACGCCTGTGCATCTTGAACCAACGCCTCGGAATAGGCATCAAGCCGAGATGTGGCTTCGTCAAGAATCAATATGCGTGGATTGGCCAACATCGTTCGAGCTATTGTAATCATCTGTCTCTGACCAGCACTGAGGTTCTTCCCATTCTCCAGAACAAGTGTGTCGTAGCCGTTGGCCAAGACCTCAATGAATTCGTTCGCACCAATGATCCTGCAAAGGTCATGGATTTCTTCGTCGGTTGCTTCAGGTCGACCATATCTGATGTTCTCCATAATGGAACCATCAAAGAGGTACGGTTCTTGTGGTATCAACGATACTGCATTGTGGAGAGATTCCAGAGTCACCTTGCGAAGGTCGTGGCTCCCAATGAGAATCCGTCCCTCTTGAGGATCGTAAAACCTGTTGATCAATGCAGCTAGAGTTGTCTTTCCGGCTCCGGTGTGCCCTACTACGGCTACCATCTCACCCGGATTAATCGTGAAATCAACGGCCTTGAGCACGGGGGTATCAGGCACGTAAGAGAAAGTGATATTCTCAAAGGTGATACCGTCGCTTTCATCCGCAAGAACTTCGGCATTTGACAAATCAGCTATGGCACGCTTAGCATCGATGACATCCGAGATTCGGTCCATTGCGGCGAGTGAGGCTTGGATTTGGGTGCCACCCATAACTAGGCCAAGGAGCGGCCACATGAAGCGTCCAATGAGAATAATACCTAGAAAGACCTCACCAATTGTCAACGCTGGAAGGGTGCCGACAGCGAGACTTCCGCCCACAAAGAGGACAGCTGCCACTGCGAATTGGCCAATGGATCTGACAAGAGGCTGCATTAGGCTCATCAGTGCCATAAATTTCATACCATGATGGTAGGCCTTCTGATTAAGCTCAGACATATCCGCTGCTAGTTCGTCCTCACGATTGAAGGATTTCGCGATGTGAACTCCACTAAGATCCTCAGCTATTTGACCTGAAACCTTGCCATAAGCTCTCTGCGAGGCGAGCATAATCCTCTGGCCGACAGTCCCAAAAAGAATCATGATGAATGCAACACCAGGCACAACGACCAACGATGTCAAGGCCAGCTGCGCGGATGCAGACCATAGAAGATAGAGTGAAGATACGAGCATCAATATTTGACTTGCGAAATCAATCATCACTTGGACACCAGTTGTCAACGAAACTGTATCGGTAGTTACTCTAGATGTCACATTCCCACTCTGCTCTGACTTATGATACGATAAGTCCGCGTTGACAAGATGGCTATAAACATCTGATTGAACTCTCTGTACAAAGCCAGCCTGTGCGCCGGCAAGAATCCAAGTGTTGATGCTTCTCAGGGTCCAAGAGGTAATCTTGAGTACAATATATAGAACAACCAAGAGGAGTAACGCATCGAATGTCCCTCCAGCGCTGAACACAACATCAATCCCCATTGTGAGGACAAGGGGTTCGAATACTGCTACCAATGTTCCAATAATGGCAAATACAGCTCCCACGGCCATAACACGCTTGAATGGTCCAAGATAGCCAAACATGCGCCCTAGAAGGAGTCGAACAGGGCGACTACGCTTCTCACGTTTGCCTGATAGGCGCCTAGGCCCACCCCTTGGATGCATTCCCATTACGGAACACCCCCTTGTACCGGCAAGCCCTTGAGAAGGTTCCTAGCACCCGGCAAGCGCTCAAAGATATGCCTATAGTGCTCGCAAGTTTCGAGTAAATCATCGTGACACCCAGCAGCCACAAGACGACCCTTGTCAACGATGATTACCATATCTGATTCCATTAGCGTACGAAGCCGTTGTGTTACAGTAATGCTAGTTCTTCCTACCATGACCTCATCCAATGCTTTCCTCATCAAGAACTCAGTCTGAGCGTCGACTGCACTCACCGAGTCATCGAGCAACAGAATCTTTGGATCTTGGATTATCGCACGAGCTATTGCCAGACGTTGCCGCTGGCCACCACTTAGCGTCATGCCGCGCTCTTCCACCATAGAATCATATCCTTCAGGAAGCTCGATTATGAACTCATCAGCTTGAGCCCTCGTGGCTGCCTCAACGACCTCATCTTTGGTTGCATTTTTCCGCCCGAATGAAATGTTGTTTCGAACGCTCATCCTAAACAGAAAGATGTCTTGCTCAACGGAGCCAACCATATCCCGAACTGTGGTGGTTCTCACATCTCGAAGGCTCACTCCGCCCACGCAAACCTCGCCTTCAGTGGGATCGTACAATCTCAGCAATAGTTTTAGGATTGTGCTCTTGCCCCCACCGGGCCCACCAACAAGAGCAACTCTGGACCCACCAGGAATTCGTATGCTGAAGTCCCTGAGCGCATAATGTTCATTGTGACTATTGTTTGAATTATACTTGAAACTAACATTGTCGAACACGATCTCCCCTGCCCAATCGACGTCCAGGGCTTCTTCCTCTGGTTCAACCATCGGATCTTCCCAGTTCAAGATGTCGACAATTCTCTGTGAATTTACGTGGCCGCCTCGAAGCATCAGCAGCATGCGCGGGAAATGAAAATTGAGAAACTCTAGGGATACTAGAAGTGTGAGCACCTGCATAAAATTGCCAATAGTCAAAACACCTGATAGGACTGCAAACCCACCGTAGAAGAATGCGACGGCAGTCACACCAACAAGTATCAGAGCGGGTATGTAAAAGGCCGCTAGACGTCCCTCTTGGGCTTGGAGTTTCTCATATTCCTTGCTTGCGTGCTGGAATTTCTCCTCTTCTCGGGTTTCTGCGCCAAATGCTCTCACAACCTCTATCCCTTGAAACACACCTTGTGAGATTGAGGTGAGTCGTTCCATGTCCTCAGATCGTTTTCTGCGCACAGGCTCAACCGCATTAGCATATTTGTAAGCATAAACAAGATAGAGTGGCATTCCAATCAATATGATTATCGTGAACATGGGAATGGCGATTCCAGAAACGGTCACAAGACCAAGTAATCCCGGGGTCAAATCGATATTGGAAAGGAAGATAGCCGTGATTACCAAGGAAGTTAGTCCGCCAATGATGTTGCGCATAGCCGGATTCAGGGACATGCGGACCCACGTGATATCTTGCATTGCTACTGAGAGTAGTCGCTTGCTATCAACCTCATCATGGAAAGTCATGCTGAACTCCTGAAGAGATTCAAAGAAATCCTGTCTTGCATCTCGTTCCCATCTGAGAGTAACGATAGCCCATACATAGCCCACGCCGAAGTAGAGGACCATATAGACTGTAGTAAGTCCTACAATGAGCCATACATAGAAGGTAAACTGTGCGGTGTACCCTGCAACTGTAAGTTCATCAATCGCAAGCCCAATAATCATAGCCGGCAGAACTAGAAGTAATGTCGATATCACCGTGAAGAGAGTTGCCACAGCTATAGACCCGGGATGCTTGAGTAGACCCCCCATCATGTAACGCGTAGCACTCTTGTGTTTAGTTGTCGATTTGCTGGTCATTGGTTTAGTCACTCTTCTCCAACATCTTCGTTATCTTCGTTAGTTTGTCACGGACCTCTTCGATCTCAGCCAGGAGTGGCTTTTTCTCCTTCTTTGAAAGAAAGGCCTTTATTTCCAGCAATGAATCCGCACCAAACGTCATATTATGGACTAGGTGCCGCGCCCGATTGGTAGGACTCATGAACGAGAACCATAACATCGAAATCATTCGCATCTTCAGCTCAGGGGGCATGCGCTTCATGAGCATCTTAACATGCTTTCTGCCAGCCTTAGTCAGACGGTAAGGGGTTCTTCGTCCATGACCCTCAACCTTCTCGACTAGACCGCACGCTTCCAGCTCCGCTAGATTGGGATACACAGATCCCGGGCCGGGACTCCAAGCACCTCTTGTTCGGCGTTCGAACTCTTGCTTGATCTCCGATCCTGTCATCTCATTAGTCTTGAGCAACAGCAGCATGAAATGCCGCAGCATTCCTCTAGGAATTGACTGAGGAGGACGGAATTCTGCAGGGTCGACGCACCCAGAGTGCTTGTTCGTTCTTGTCACCTTCAATGGTTAATATCGTATGCAATATCGTAGACGATATACCGAGTTATTATCGTATGCGATATAAATGTAATGGTTTCAACGCTGCAAGGAAGCGACCACCTGATTTGGGAATGTTGATAAGAAAGGCAGTAGGGGAATGGCCGGCGCGGTGGTGAACTGCGAATTGGGTGAGCAAGCTAAAGTCAAGGAAACGGTTCGACTCTACACAAAGGTCTGGAAGCTGCCGACCTACAGAGGGGTTGTCGGTAGGCTCGTGGTGTATGCGTTGTTTTTCTCAATTCTGCTCGCGACCATGAGGACTGCATTCTTTCTAGATCCAAACTCAATGCAAATCCTCCTTGGATATCTGCTCCTCATTGGTCTGCCCGCTTTGTTGGGCACTAAACTGCTCTATGCTATGGTTGGAGGACCTGAATCGCCACTTGATAACCGAAGAACCATAGGCATAGCTCAATACGGCGTGTTACTATGGCTCATCATTGCGTTCTTTGGAGGTGTTGCAGATTTCGTTCTTGCGGCAGATTTCTATGAAGGACGCATGTGGTTATTGGGACTGGGCATGTCATACATGCTATTCGCATTCTTGCTAACAGCGATGAGTGACCACCATCCTCTGCGTAACTTTGTCGGGGCACTGATGCCGCTAATTGTTTGGATGATTACAGTCATATCTATTGCACCTATAGTCACGGGACTTCCAACGTACCCGTCCGCTTGGCCAATATTCATAGTAGGCATCTTCGTTCTTTGCTCTGCCGTGGTTCACTACATATACAGGTCGGTGAGCAAGCCCTTCGAAAGGGACCTTGGAATTAACGGCCCAGCACTCCTCAGGGCATTTGGCCACGACCTCCTCATGGACAACCCAACTCCCTTCGAGAAAATCATGGACGAAATTTCATTTGAACAAGACATGCCCCTCGAAGTGATTGTCTTCAGAAACGCTGGCAATCTTCTTGCAGTGGGTGTTGTACTCTATGTGCATCCAGGACCTTTCAGAAACATCGGCAGTAGCGGTCTGCCATCCGCAGTAATCAAGCACGTAAGAGAAACTCACGGGGTGCAGGGATTTGTTCTCCATGGAAGTTGCACTCATCATCAGAATCTAACAACGAAGGAAGACTATGGCAGAATAATGGAAGAGATTGATAGACTCATTGAGACAACCGAGGTTCACGACACCATTTCCGGACCTCACTGGACAGATGAAGGCAGATTCAAGGTTTGGACGCTCTTCGCGGGAAACGACCTTCTGACAATCACGACAAGTGCTCCAGATTTCACGGATGACATTGCTCTTGGCGTAGGTATGGACACAGCGAAGATGGTTCGCAAGAGGCTCCCGAAAATCGGAGGCGTTGCGATTGTTGACGCACACAACTGTATTGATGATAACGCCGTTTCAGTAATGCTTGGGTCAAAAGAAGCTGGAGAGTATGTCGCCGCAGTGTCTAGTGCGGCGTTCACAACTATCAACAACCCCAGCTCGAAAGTATCGGTCGGGATTCATCAACTAGTGCCTCCAGATGTATCAAAAGAGGAAGGTATGGGACCTGGGGGGATAACTGCTCTTGTGATGAAATTCGATGATCGAGAGATGGCCCTGTTGTCAATCGATGGAAATAACATGGAACCCGGCATGCGAGAGGAGATTATCAGCATGATCAAGGGTTTGGGCATTGACGATGTCGAAGCGGTCACAACGGATACACACGTGGTCAACGCAATTGCGATGTCCAATAGAGGGTATTCTCCCGTTGGCGCCCAGAAACGTGAAGAGGTTCTCAGCGGCATAGCTGTTGCCATAACGAAAGCTATGGAGAATATGCTCCCTGTCAGTGTTGGTCTTGGTTTTGGAGAGGTCAAGGCGCTTCGGACGTACGGCGAGAAGGGATTCGATACATTGACACAAAACATAGTAGAGGCATACAATATCGCCAAGAGAACCGGGATAAGTGTAGCACTAGCAGGGTTCTTGGGATCGCTCCTGCTTGCATTCCTGCTGTGAATGATGACATTCCAGAAAGGACATATGAGAGCTCGTTCATAGTAATAGTTCCCACAGGTAGGTTACAGCGATGGCAAAGAAACGCATCTTGATCTGCATAACTGGAGCCAGCGGAACTATTTACGGAGTCCGACTGATTAGAGCCTTGAAGAGTTTGGGACATGAGGTATGCTTGATTGTGAGTAAGTGGGGGGCCGAAACTCTCAAACATGAGATGGAATTGACTCCCAAGGAATTGGCAAAAGAAGTAGACTACGTCTTTGATAACGATGACCTCTCTGCGGGACCGGCAAGTGGAAGCTATCATCTTGATGCAATGGCGATAGTGCCCTGTTCTATGAAGACACTTGCAGGTGTTGCGCAGGGATACGCAGAAACCCTTGTCGTCAGAGCAGCAGACTGCAGCCTCAAGGAGAAAAGGCCGCTCGTTTTGTTGCCCCGAGAAACCCCCCTTAATCTGATCCACATCAGAAATATGGCTCAGGTTGTGGAGGCTGGAGCCACAGTGATACCTGCAAGTCCAGCGTTTTGGCACAAGCCAAAGACGATTGAAGATCTTGTGGATTCTCTGATAGATCGGATTCTCACGCACCTTCACGCAAAGGAGATGACCGAGATTGAATGGTCTTCGGGTTCCTCACGCTAGCCTTAGAGCGTGTTAATTGAAATTAGTCCCAGTGAAGAGGACTTGCACAATGGGGACAGACTGTGGTTTCGCCGGGCAGACCTCGCTTTGCCAGTGCCCCACGGCAGTGAGAGCATTCAATCCTTCTGGGCTGCACCGGCTCGGCCACGGCCTTGCTCCTCAACAGTAGGTCTCTCAGGTTCTCACGCATATCATCCAGTAGACTTGAGAACTTGGCTTCATCTTCTGAGGCAACAGAGATTCTAGTCTGTTGGTTGTCTTTTGATACTGACCCGATGATGATTACCTCTGCTCCCTCGACAGTGGCCTTGCCGTAGTATAGGGCTTCTTTCAGCACCTCAAGAAAACCGCGCTCGCCCACAAACCAGACGTCGTGTTGCTCAATTACCTTCTTGACTATGCCAAAGACCTTTTCGGCATCAGCTTCTGCGTCCAAGGTTACACTGAACTCGCGCTTCGCCTGAAGCTTTTCATCTATGAGACGATCAAGATGGGCCATGTCAGCAGTCGCCAAGTACGCATCACGAACTGCAGCCTCATTGGCTGTTGGAATCCGCATCTCAGTGTCGCCATGTTCACTGCACGTCAATACTGCCAAAGACTCACCTTCTCGTTCGTGGGGTTTAATCTCAACGAGGCTGAGCTTATCGTGGCACTTTGGACACTCGTAAAGGCGCCCGTATAGTTTCACCAATAATTCATGGTTCATGCATTGCACATAGACGCGAGCACTTTCATGCCCGTTCTGGCACTTCACTTGGAGTTCGAATAGTCCATTCTCAATCTTGATGTTGCGGATTGTGAAAGGAGCACTGCATTTGCCGCATCGGAAGCTCTCCTCTAGAAACTTTTTTCTATCGATGGCTGGCTCTCGTTCCTCGATTTGCTTGTAAACGCCAACCTTGAGCCACTTTCGCATTGTTCCATGGATGGGACAGACAAGCTCTAGCGTGACATTTTCTCCCTTGACGCTTTTCTCCAGAATGTGTGCCAGAAGGTCGCATTTGTCGCATTTGAGCACTGCATTGACTATTGCATCTATGGACTGGGTTGTTCGCTCGATTGGTTGCACGATTTCACAAGAGTGACCCTTTGAGCATCTGCACTTCATCTTGTACCCCTTCTTGTCTGTGTCAATGTTGCGTATAGACAGGGGGCGTCCGCAATCTCTGCATGTGAGAGCATCCTTCACGATGGCATCCTTCTCAGCCTCACCAGAAACCTCTCTTAGAAACTCAGCATTCTCAGCAGGTATCTTCTTCTTGCCCTTTCCGTGAACGGGACAGGACATTTCCACATGTGTGTACTTGCCTTTGACTTCCGCTTTTTCCAATGAACAGCGGAGGCCGCATTCATCGCACAGAAGCACTCTCTGCATGACACCTTTGAGGATGCTTACATCGGAGTTACGAGGAAGGTATCTCATCTCCTTGTGCCCATTGGGACATTTCGACTTGATTTCGAGAACACCCTTCTTGTCTTCAATTTCATGAACCATGAACTCCTCACTACATCGGGGACAAGTGAAGGCGGCTTCGACAGACTTCCCGGTCTTCTCAATGTCAATGAGGGCTGACACCGCTGAATGATGCCCGATTGGGATGGGCCGTTCCTGAGGTCCGTGTTCTGGACATACAAAGATGAACTTGACCTGGCGCTTTCCCAAGTCAGTACTGAGAAGTCCCATTGTACTGCCGCAGTCCAGACAGATGCATAGGCCCTGGTACAAATCCTCCAGCATGCCTTTGGCTTGTTGAAGAGGGATTTTCCTATCTTCTCTGTGACCATTGAGACATTGCACGCGCATCCGTAGATTCGATCCACGGATATCGGCGTATTTGACATGAAAGGGTTCATTGCATTTCTTGCACGTGAACATAGGATTCCCTCCGCTACAAACGTGCCGCGGCCAACTGGGGACTAGCGCTCAGGTCCCTAAAATGCGTTTCCCCAAGAGGAAAACGAACAACCAACTACTGAAGATACAGCGCTATAGTCAATGAATGGGAGCAGTACCTGCATCTAATCGGTTTGCGTGTGCCAAGTTCCTCTACCTGCTCTGTTTCCAGTGGAGCGCCACATCGCAAGCAAATCCAGGAGTCCATCGTATCGGCAAGCTCATCGATTGTTGTTGGCAGCATGGCGATATCCTCACCTAACGCTTCGACCTTCACAACCGAATGCCGACCATTCTCAGGACCAGTAATGAGGAAGATAACTGCGACCTTCTTGCCTGTGTACTTCCCCTTCGCAAACCCGCGAATAGTACCTATGAACTGGCCTCCAACAATTGTTTCTTCACTGTCGATGATATGAAAGTTCTTGGCCGGGAGTATCTTCTCTGCTTTGGTGAACAGGACTCGGGGGTTCCAATCGAGAGTTTGTTCCTGCTGGGTGATTGTCAAGCTCTTCAGGATAAGGTCGAATTCCTCTGATGTTTTCTTTGATGGCTTCAACAGGTCACATACAGATCGAATAAGGTACGGTTCGACCTGTACGGTATGAAGCTGGTCGCGGAAATCGATGAATGACACCGTAGATACAACTTTGCCTTGAACACAGTCCTTGGTGGGGTAGAACGTGAATTGAGGGCTCCTGAAGCCACCCACTTCAATACGCGATATCGTTTTCACTGCCTCTCCAGCAAGTTCCATGCTGTCCTTTGGATAAGCGACTATGTTCACCGTTACATTCGTAATGACATAGCCACTATTGTTCTTCACCTTAACCTTGTAATCGAATTTACCACCCACGATATTGCACCCACGCAGCACTTGCACATCTGCTTGCTGAGCCTCAACCATCTCAACTAGAGGTTCAAGAATATGCGGCTCTTCATACTCCTCAGCCTCAACAGGCGGCTTGAGCTTGTCCGCCTGTATCTCATCGTAGGCGATTTTCATGGCTTCTGCATGATCATGGGGTATCTCTAGGACGTACTTGCCATGCACAGGACATAGCTGCACTACTCGCGACTCTCGCCCTCGTGGTTCAGCGTACACCAGATCCAGAGAATCATAACACTCAGGACACTGGTAGAAATGTTTGTAGAGGTTCACCAGTGTTTCCTGCGGCAGACCTGGAACAAAGAATCGCTTTGCTCTATGTCCATTCCTACATTCAACATCGAACTCGATTAAACCCCTCTTGTCTTCAACGTCCCTGAGAAAGAGCGGCATGTTGCATTTCTCACAGCTAAGACTTCGGACAATTGAGGGCAGCCTATCAATCATTGGCTCGCGTTCCTTGATGTGATCAAACACATCTGAAGGAACATCTCTTTGCATCACACCATGAATTGGACAGACTACCCTGAACTCTACTTTCTTCTTACGTCGTTTCACATCATGCCCGTGAGTAAGAAGGCCACACTCGTTGCATGACATCAGGGCTGCAGCAACCCGATCCTTCACGGGATCACTCCAAGTCAGCGGGATGTTTCTAGTTGTTGTATGACCATCACTTGGACAAATGCATCTGAACTTGTATCCAGACTCGTCACCTTCAATGGCTCGTATCGAGAGAGGGAATTGGCAATTACTGGAAACAAGCATCGCTCTAACAACGGCGTCCTCAGGTATCTCGCTCGCAGCTTGTTTCATGAGCTTAACTAGGTCGGCAGGAATTTCCTTCCTATCAGACCCGTGGAGCGGGCATGATATGTGAATTTTGACAGTTTCTCGATTCATCTCAATTCTAGTAATGGTGCTTGGGAGACCACACCTATCGCAATGAACAACTCGTTGTAGCAGTTGTTTGAGTAATCCTTCTTCAGCATTATCAGGAACGTATCTTGTTGTCTTGTGTCCATTTGAACACCGCACGAGCATCTCAAGGAAACCCCTTCGGTTCTTAATGCCACTCACTGCATAGACCTGACCACACGAGAGACACTTGAAGGAGTCCAGAATGGAGCCAGGACTATCCACATCCGCACCTAGAATCTCGACTGTTGACTGAAACTGAGCTGGAAACTCGCGTTCCACTGGGCCATGAATGGGACAGAGAAAAGTGCTCTCAATCTGAGAATGATGAGGGATGGTGGATAGCTGTGTCATTGAAGACCCGCAGTCGGTGCACAAGAACAATTTCTTGAAAAGGTCTGGAGCCATTTCTTGAGCTTGGTGCTCGGCCAATCGTCTGACACTTTTATGACCATTCACACACTGAACATCCATCTTCAGGATTTTGTCCTTAATCTCGGCAGCTTGAATGTACAGCTGTTGGCTACATTTTCTGCAAGTGAACATGTCAACTCACCATGGCAAAGCTCAGCAGGAATGAGTGTAACAGGATTGCTCTTAAGACAATTGATGATATGCCTTCAGCGGAAAAGGCGTTTGGACTATGTAACGCTTCCCGGGACATCAACACTCTCAAGGAGCTTATCTCCAGCCTTCTTGACCTTGGAACGGTACCCCCGCGTTGTGTAGACTCTCACAGGTCGGAGGTCACGATTAAAACTGCGAGCAATTAGACTGACCTCATCAACTGGCCAGAACTCATAGCCCTTGGACCCACGTTCAAAGAACACCAACTCATCAAGGGGGTATTTCCCCGGGTAGTAAGTCACTGAGGGCCTGTCAGGATAGTCAACATAGACATTTTTTGGATCGATATCCGCCGCCTCAGCAATCTCACTCTCTGCTTGAAAGAGGCCATCGGGAGTGGATATCTTCTTCATGAAAGCGACATCGGATATCGCTCTTTCGCTAGCCAACTTGATGAGATACCGCTTTCGGAAGTCCTTGTAGAGCCTGCTTGCAGTCTGCATCTCATCTGTGTCGTCTTCAGTCACTGAGAGTAGTACATCAAGGAATGAGAGGTCATCATAGAGCAGGAATTGTTCAATGTCATCGTCAGGAGAAAGGAAGAGCTGGGACCCAGCCTCGTCGAGTATACGCAGAAGCATCAATTCTGCGGCGCGCACTGTTCGATGGTAATAGACGGCATCGTACATATTGACGCCTGCCGAGAGGTACGCCTCGAAGGTATGCATGGAACTCCTGTTCAATGCAATCTTGTTCTTTGCTATCCGTGTTGCGGCGAATAATCTCCGGTACTCTAGCTGAGCGTACTCAACGCCGGCGAAGTATGCGTCACGCTCAAGATTGTCGATTAATACGGGATTGATGGGACACTTCATGAGATCAAGCCGGAAGCTCTTCAGCGGAACTCCACGCTCTAGCATGTTCTTTATCTCACTGACGGAAGTCACACTGCCCTTGATGATATCCTTGACCGGTGA
Source organism: Candidatus Thorarchaeota archaeon (assembly GCA_019057475.1). Lineage (GTDB taxonomy): Archaea > Asgardarchaeota > Thorarchaeia > Thorarchaeales > Thorarchaeaceae > WTCK01. The sequence continues at coordinate 60,035 of DXJO01000027.1, forward strand.
TTTCGTAGCAATCAAACTGGCAAGCTTCTGTTTATTGGTTCCCCGAACTGTCAAGTACTCTGTCATGACATTATTCCAAGGTCCTGTTGACAGAGTGAGAAGCATTGCGATCAGTCTTGCTCTCTGGACTTCATCCAAGTCGCCGTCCAAGGAGTCAAAGAAAACTTTGGTGACATGCATAACTCCGAGCAGACGACCCATCACTGACGTGTCTGCACCCGGGAAGACCAAGTGAATGCCTGCGGGCCCGCGGATATTGCGCAACCTCTGACTGAGCCGGAGGTCCAGTATGGATTTCTCAACACTCGAGAGCTCTATGTACCCATGAAGCGGATCTTTGATTTCGAGCACTGATGGATAATCACTAATCGGCATGAAAGTCCCCATCTAGCGCAGTTCTAGCGCATCAAACTGTGCTCCTATGGGAGATACGAAGGCGTGTATTACTGTTTAGGTCTAGGTTTTTCGATGGCTCAGATGCTAACCTTCATGAGGGTTTGTGCAAGTGGCAAGACCATGAAACCTCTGCTGCTGACATCTCTGATGCTCGTGCTTCTGATGGCCATTCCACTTCAGTCGCCGATGATGCCTATCAACGATGCAGGCAGTGCGAATAAGCTGGTACCATCAAATGACCAAATCTATGTGGTTGATGTTGCAGAGGATATCTACAACGCAGTATCCGAGCAGTCGTACCTTGACTTCATTATAGAGCTGACAGAGAATGGCTCTCGGTGGGTGAATGAGGGGCCGCCAATCGTCTACAGCGATGCGAATATCCGCGCAAGAGACTGGATCTCACAACAACTGGTTCAACTCTCAGGCGGCAGAATAACCGTTGAACTCATGGGAGAACACAACTCGGTCGTTGGACGCTTACCAGGCTGGATACAGAGTGATGCACCCTGCCTGATGATAGGAGGTCATTACGACAGCGTTTTCGGGGCTCCAGGGGCTAATGATGATGGTACAGGTGTGGCTGCCACACTTGAGCTGGCACGCGTCTTGTCTGAATACGAATTTCCTTTTGACATTTACTTCTGCACATGGAACTCAGAAGAAAACGGACTGATAGGGAGCGGCGAGGTTGCTCAAATCTTCGCGAACGACGGGCTCGACATTTTGATGTACTACAACGTGGATATGCTCCTGGTGGAGAATCCAACGGTGCCCGTGGATGAGCGAGTGCTGATGGTTTACAATTCTGAAGCGAGCACTACATACCATAATGGCAGATACTGGGCGGAGCTTGCGAGGATGATGAGCAACAATCTTGGACTCAACCTCATCAAGCCACTCTCGTCTTCCCACTTTCCGTTCTGGATGCAGTCTGACCATTACTCATTCATCCGGGAGGGTTATGACCGAGCCATGTTCGCATTCGAATCAGGTTGGGCATTAGATGATGCTTACCATCAGCCCACAGATACATGGGACAACCCCATGTACAATTACACACTGGCAAGGGACACTGTCGGCGCCATTGGGGCAAGCATGGCATTGACCATGGCGAACGCGTACGGTCAGCCAACCGATATCCAATACAATTGCACACTTGAACTAGGTGACACAAGAAGCTACTATTTTGTGCTCAGCATTGAAACTGATGTTGGGGTTGAATGGTTTGGTGATGGTAGCGATATCGCCGCTTCGTTATATGCACCTAACGGATCTCTGATGGAAACCGGCGTGACGGATGTGATTAATGATATTGATGATGATGAGCTCTTCGTTGCTCACGCCACTCAGAATGGGCTCTACACATTGGTGATGGAGAACACAGGTAACCAGAGCGCCTTCTGCGAATTCAATGTCGGCTACATTACTGACATAAATGGCGATGGAGTGGTCGATACCGTAGGATACTGGTTTGATCAGATTCAATGGGAGCTGGATAATGATGGTGACGGACTCAGCAATGCGCAGGAGATGCTCATCGGAACTGACAGGTGGAACGCAGACTCAGACGGAGACGGCATGAGAGACGGGTGGGAGTACCATAACGGTCTCGACCCTCTTGTGGATGATGCATCTGAAGATCTCGACCACGACGGCCTTATCAACCTCTTTGAGTACGGGAATGGTACATCGCCCAGCAGCAGCGACTCTGACTCAGATCTCATGCCCGATGGCTGGGAAACGGACCATGATCTCAACCCATTGGTGGATGATGCAAACTTAGACCCAGATGGCGACTTTCGAACGAACCTGCAGGAATATCAGATGGGCAGCGACCCGCATGTATCCGACCTTGATTTAGTCACACCTGTAGCACTATTGGGAACAACAACTGTACTGGTAGTGCTAGGTGGAGTTCTGGTGAAGAAGAGGCGCTCCTCGTAGTTGGCACTAAGCAAGCGTCTTCATCAATAGATCCCAGCGATATTGAATGTAATCTTGCAGCTCTTGAATTTTCGCATCCTGGCGCTCAGGCCTGAACAGATGTGAAAACCGACCCTGCATCTTTAGGAACTCCTCAATCGGCTTTCTCTTCTCTGGGTCTTGGAAGCGTTTGCTCTGGCGACCCAAAGTGAACTCAGTTCCAATACGTTCCCACTGAATCCAGTAGCCTGTTTCCACAGCGAGCTTGCCGAGCTCCACGCCTTTCTCAACCGGGTAATTCCAAGCTTGTGGACAAGGCAGGAATATGTGAATGAACTTCGGACCGCGAATCTCTTTGGCCTTCAGGAACTTGTCGTAGAGATCACGGGGATAAGCAGTGTTAGCGGTTGCTTGGTAGACAGGCTCATGCATTGCGACAATGAAGTCCAGCAGTTTCTCTGGCTCCTTCTTCCCGAGCCACGTGGTCGTGGTCTTCGCATGAAGAGGTGTGCCACCTGAGCGCTGTGTACCGGTGTTGCTATACACTTGATTGTTGTAACAAACGTATAGGAAGTCTGTTCTACGCTCAAATGCGCCGCTAAGGGCCTGTATTCCGATATCGAATGTGCCGCCATCGCCAGCCCAGACCATAACTATAGTGTCGTCCTTGCCTTTCGCCGCAAGAGCCGCTCGCACTCCCGAAGCCGTTGCTGCTGCTGCAGGAAAGGCAGTATTGAGAACGGGTATCGCGAGCCCACTTTTAGGCCAAAGACCTTGCACAACACTTGTGCAACAAGCAGGTACAACCTGAATGACGTTCCCTTCGAGCGCCTTGTGCGCATGGCGTAGTGCTACCATATCCTGACAGCCTGCGCATGCCGCGTTTCCCTTCAGAACGTATTCCTTGAGAGGCATATCTTTCGTTGCTACCATTTTAATCACCTCAGGTCATGCCAGGTTTCTTCAGGACCCGTTTCTCCGAGCTCCACAGCTTTTACTGTATCAAGAATTACTTCTTTGATGTCAGACACTGTCATGTCGCGACCGCCAAGCCCACCGATGTAGCTCTTGATGATTGGCCGATGTTTGGTGTTGTACATCGTAGCCCGAATGTCGTTTGCCACAGGACCACCATAACCGTATGAAACAGAACGGTCAAGGGAGGCGAATCCCTTCACACGGCTGCCAAGCTCTCTGATTCTGTCAACCGGGAATGGGCGAATCATTCTCATTCGAGCGTTACCCACTTTGTAACCCTCCTCACGAAGTTCGTCAATCGCATCCTTGGCTTCTGCTGCGACTGAACCCTGAGAAGTAAACACAACCTCTGCATCATCACACTTGTAGCAGTCAATGGGACCACCGAAGTACTTCCCAAAGAGTTTCTTGTATTCGCGTTCGACCTCTTCATACACCTTCAATGCATTGTGAGTCCCTTCATGCATGGCGTACCTGAATTCCATGTAGTGCTCTGGAAACACGATGTTGCCATGTGAAACAGGGTTCTTTGGGTCCATTACCCAATGCGGTGCCTTGTAAGGAGGCAGGAACTTGTCAACTTCCTCCGGCTCGAGATAATCGTAAGTGGACAGAGTGTGACTGAGTACAAAGCCATCTGCATTGACCATGACAGGCATCAAGACCCTCTCATCCTCGGCCAGTTTGAAAGCCTGGATAATCGTGTGATAGAACTCATCCACACTTGAGACGTAGAACTGTATCCAGCCTGTTGTAGCCTTGGACATGGAATCATCATGTGTGACGTGGATGTTCCAGCTAGGCGATACGGACCGGTTGATGTTTGCTAGGACAATAGGAAGCCTTGCAGCTGTGGCCCAGTGCAAAGCTTCATCCATTAGTAGCAGCCCGTTTGATGATGTTGCAGTGAAGGTTCTCGCGCCCGTGGAACTAGCGCCTATGCATGCGAACATGGCTGAGTGCTCTGACTCGACGAGGATGAACTGTCCTGGCCATTGACCTGTTTCATGCAGCAGAGCGATCTGCTCTGGCACGGTTGTTGCGGGCGTGATCGGGTACGCTGCTACGACCTCGACGCGCGCAGACATCACGGCACGAGCCGCTGCGTAGTTGGCACTCATGAGTTGCGTCTTCATACTGATTCCTCCTCATCAAAGCCCTCTCGAATCATAGCGATGCATTTCTTCGGGCACACTTCAGCACAACATGCACAGCCTTTGCAATAATCAAGATCAATGTGCGGAGTGCCGTCCTCATCCAGTGAAATGACGGCTTCGGGACAATGTAGCCAACACGTTCTGCATCGGCTGCATTCATCATAGTCAATCTGTGGCGTGAATGTCCGCCAACTGCCAGTCTTGCCGGTGGCACCAATTACTGGTTTAGAGTAAGAAGTCGTGGGCATGTCAGCCCTGGATTTAGGATCGATATTGACCTCATTCACCAACAGGGTACACTTCCATGGAGGGTCCTGCTTCGCGATGGCTTCGGCGGAGATATTAACTCTTACGTTCTAGACTCAATGGACTTGCTATGGGAAAGCTTGAGGGATTACATTGAGATTCACTGTCACACTTGTCCAGATGCCCTGCTTTGAAGGTGACCGCCCGAAGAACTTCGCGTTCGTCAGGCATCTTCTGAAGGGGCCCAGCACACCTGAAGGCCCTGAGTTCATTCTGTTGCCTGAACTCTTTGCAATCGGATTCAGACATGAAGACTACAATGAACATGGGCCCGGCGTCCCTGGCCCCACAAGCGAGTTTCTTGCAGAGCTGGCTGAGGAACAAGGCGCATTTGTGATTGCAACAGGCATCGAGGAGAATGACTCAAAGTACTACAACACACTAGCCATGGCGACTGATGGTGGCAAGATTATCGGAACCTACAGAAAGATCCATTCATTCCAAGAAGAGAAGGATGTGTTCAAGGGTGGTGACGAAATCGTGATGTTCGACATTGACGGGCTGAACGTGGGCGTTCAGATTTGCTACGACATTCGGTTCCCGGAGGTGACAAGGAGGCTCGCACTGGAGGGTGCGCATCTCGTTCTAATCCCTGCTGCATTCCCAGATCCAAGGAGCGCTCATTGGGATACGCTAGTACTGGCACGCGCAATCGAGAACCAGCTCTACGTCGCCGCAACCAATAGGGTTGGACCTGCGTTTGACGGAAAGACTTACTTTGGCCACAGTCAAATCGTTGATCCCTGGGGACTGCGACTAAGTAGGATGACATCCGAGGCACAGGTCCTTACAACAACTTGCGACACAAGCGCAGTGGAGTCAGCCAGGAGCCAAATTACTTGCTACGCAGATAGGTCCCAAACAGGGTACGAGAATGTCAAGTGGTTCAAGCTGTAACCGCTTCTAGCACAAGCATTAAGTGAGTCCCACCAATGGGATAGCTAGTCCGGAGAGCAACATGATGAGTAAGACTCCATCTGACATAGCCAAACAAATAGTGAAGGACTGGTTCTCAGCCGAAGGCATTAAGGTCGAAACTATCAAGAATCCGCGAGCAGAGTTTCTGTTCAAAGTGAAGTTCATGCGATTCTTCTTCACAGTGGTGAGGCCAAATGACCAGAAGTACATTCAGATTGAGTCCCAAGTAATGATTTCTCCGCAACACATGAAGCTCCTTACAGCTGAGAAGATGAAGACATTCCAGATAACCGCGATGAAGTACAGTTTCTCAGCCGATGTAACAATGGGATTCGTGCAGCCTCGACCAGGCCAACAGAGAGGTCCAAAGCCGCCGGGGCCGGGTTTTGTTGTTTCAGACAGAATCTATGACGATGCATTCAGCGAGGACCATCTGTGGCGTACAATGCGCAAATTGCACAGTGCGGTGAACATGGTCATTACCGTCCTCAATGAAATCACTGGGCAGCCGGGGGCTAAGCCACAGACGACCACCGATACAGGACCATCATACTACACATGATCCTCCTGTGGACCCTCATATTCAGGTGACAAGTGGAAACGTGAATGCCATTGTACTCGCTCCACAACGCGATTCTCGTAATCCGGAATTAAGGCTGCTCGAATCGAATTTTCGAACGACAAGAGCCAACATAGGTATATACACGCATAAGCTCTCAAGGAGTTGCAAACTGGAACGGCGCGAGCCATAAACGAACCGCGGTCTCATGAAGAAAACGCAGTAGGCTCAGCTAACTCACTGTGGTGCTCGTCGTGAAGGCCATTTTGCTGACCATGAGAATGCGCCGAGGGAATGTCGTGAAAAGGGTCTTGGTATCATCTGTCATCATCGTGCTAGTGCTGATAATCCCACTGACAGGGCGTGAAGCCGATACATCGAGTTGGCATCGGCAATCGCCAGACGAACCAGGCAGAACCAGTCTTGAGCTGGCCGATGTCGGTGGCACAGGTGAAGATGCAGATTCTACTCTGTTCATGTCGCGAACGTTCTCCGACATGCAACTCTCCATTCTTAACACCTACGCGGCGACTGCAAAACACAATGAAACACTAGACTTGACTGAGTATTTGTTACCAGGCTGGACCCTATATAATGCCACAATGATGCTGAATAATCTGACTGCTGCACCAGAACGGGAGGTTGTGGGTGTTAATCCACAGGCGACTGAGAACTTCAAGATTGAAGAAAATCTGGCAGGTGACGTTTACACTGAAGAACTTGCGCAGAGTTTCTACGGACAGCCACATAACGGGAGCCTGCTGAACTACTCGATTCGATACCGTGCCATCAATTACGACCCTGACTACTATGGTTACGCATTCCATACCATAAGGTCAGACTATTCCAGTAGTTCGACAAATCTTACATCTCACGTCAATGTTACTGCATCCATACCCTACGTATGGCTCACACTGAGTGGTAGCAACGCAAACCTATCGCAGGATACTGTCTATTGGGCTATGATTGACGGAACAAACCTGGTAGAGTACTTGAATGTCTATCCGGAAGTGTTTTGGTCATCGGAGGATTCTGCAGGTGATTTCGACACGGCAATCTTTCTTGTTGGTTGGCTCACAGGTAGAGAAAATGAAGCGCTGTTGAACTACACGTATACTCCTTGGGATCCAGGAACCAACTCCGCTCTTGTCTTTGCGAATCCTCAAGATATCGCTCTTCGAGCAAACTCGACATCCGCTACTGATCCTTCAGTTTGGTCGTTCTCCTCCTCCAACAAGAACATCACATTAGTCAACTTCGATTCCAACCAATCAGTGTACATCTATCACAATCTCACATTGTGGTACAAGAGGTCTGCAACCGCTCAGACCGACTGGAACATCTCCACACCTGGCGGCAATGTTCTTTGGAATCAGACCCTCACCACAGCCTATCCCTCAATAACTGGGATTGATGCTAGGTATGTCAACTTCACGAGAATGACTGACTGGAATCCCACAGGGCTGTACAATGGCACTACCAGCACGAATCATGATAACTACACAGCCCTCGGAACAGTAGTCCGATGTGCCAACATGACGAACGGGACTTGGACTCTCCAATTTTTCGCGCCAAACTATGTCAAGTCTGTTGATACATACGACAGCTCTGATGCCTTAGAAATCCAGGAAGCGGTCAACATCCAAGTTGACCTGGACATCAACTCAACAATCTCTGACGGTGCCATTCTCGCCAATACTGGATTTACCAATCTGACGGTATACCATGAAGGCGCATCGGTCCACACGCCATCAAATGAGAGCGTTGTGGCTGGCAAGACGCACTACCTCTGGGACATCGAATTCCATAATGATAATGGAACATTTACGATTGAAGTATACTGGACCAACGGGACCGAAGCAGGATACCTTGCAAAAGAGATTGTAGTGTTCTACCCCACAACTCTAGTTGCTGCGGAGTACAGTATCGATGCCTACACGGACGACAGCTTTGGTATAAGCGTCTATTACAATGACACATTCACTCCACAGCCCCTTACCGGGGCCTTTGCGGTGGTTGAATACTCGTTTGATGGCGGGATAAACACCAGTATGAATGACCAGGGCAATGGCTGGTGGAACGCAACCATCTTCACGATCGCAAAGGCTCCTGGTACATACAACGTAACAATCTACGCAGAAGGCTGCGCCATCGAGAACCAGACTGCAGTGATATGGGCGACTCTGATCCATGAAACCCTTCCACTCACATGTGTTTGGTCAGAGCCATATCAAGACAACATAACCTATGTAGAGCAGACCAATTTGACAGTTCAGTATCAGCTAGTCAATGCTGCAAACGTCACAGATGCCAACGTGAATGTGACAATTGTGGGGATGGGCACGTGGCAGCTTCACTATGACCTAGCCTCAGAGATCTATTGGATCCAGTTCAACGGTTCCGATTTCACGACGGGTCTTGACACGTTCACATTGAATGTCAGTGCATGGAAAACGGGTCATGAGGCACAGTTTAGCGACGCCCTCTCCCTGACTGTAAGATCGGCTCCAACAACCATGACTCTCGATTGGAGCTCCACTACGATAGATTATCTCGGACAGATTGATCTGACAGTCAACTACACCTGTGATGCCGACGGGCTGGCTGTGCCAACTGGCACGGTTATTGCCAATATCACCATTGACGGAAACTCTCCATTGTACCTGAACTTATCAGGCAATTTCTGGACTGCAAACCTAACCGGGGTGTTTCTCGACCTCGGCACACACAGTGTTGTGGTTCAGGCGTGGGCATATGGTTACGAGTATCAGATCAATAGCTCGTACTCCCTTACAGTCAACAATGTCACGACTGATGGACTGAGTGTGGTATGGAATCCAGCCAATGTCACTATCGAGTACATAGACAGATTAAATCTGACTGTAGTCTATACTTATGGCGGCAGCGCAGTTCCATCCACTGCGATAGTAAACGTTACCATCAACGGCCATTCGTACGACTTAAACTGGTCAGCAGGAGCTTGGGAAGGTTCGATACCTGGCGGGGATATTGGTCCAGGCATCTGGGAAGCAACCATTAGCGCTTGGCTGTATGGCTATGAGCCAAGACTTAACATCACGTCAAATATCAACATCACTCTAGCCGCCAACTCCTACATTGTCTATTGGGAGCCCTTGGATCTCAACGTCACTTATGTTGAGCAGGTGAATCTGACTGTAATCTATACCCACGATTACCAACCAGTTCTGGGGGCAACCGTTACACTTACACTCAATGACACAAGGATCTTCGACTTCACACTGGGAGCAGACGACCAGTGGCATCTTTTGCTTGATGCCAGTGTGATTGATCTCGGCAACTGGGATGCCAATGTCACAGCCAATAAAACAGGTTACGACACTGGCACAATGAGCAGGATGATGCTGGTGCGAGTCGACCCGTGTACGGCTACACCAAACTGGTTGATCACAGAGATATACTACACTCATCAGACAGACCTAAACGTCACACTGCTCGACTCACTGGGCCATCCAATGGAAAGCACAATTGTAAACGCCACCTATAGTGGAGTCAACTACACCCTCATCCATGTAGTCAACGGAGTTTACAGGCTGCGTCTTAATGGTAGTGATGGGATGGGCACATACCCAATTCGGATATTCACATTCAGCTATGGATTCATGAACAGAACAGTGGATATCCAACTTGATATAGTAGAAACTCCGACCTCGCTCTATACAAGTGGAACGAGAGTCTTTGAATACAGTGGAGCACAGGGCACGATCTTATACAATGACGGATGGCTCGTTTTCAATGTCCGTTATGAGGACATTGACTCAATTGTGCTGACTGGAGCTACACTGAATGTCACGATTGATGGCCAAGTGTACACACTCTCAATTCAACCGAGTAGCAACTACACGTTGACATTGTACGCCATTCAGCTTGGAATCGGAATGCATAGTGGAAGTTTCCTCGCTGACATTTATGGTTACGAAACTAGGAATGAGCCATTCTCAATAGATGTGGAACCTGTGCCAGCACATATCGAAGTGAGCTTGGGTGTAGTCCCATCTGTCATGTTCCTCAATGACTCAGCTGTTATCAGATTCGATTACATAGACGACCACACTGGAACGAGGATTGCTGACGCATCCACAATCATTTTCATTTGGCCAAACGACTTAGCCGTCCAGGATATTGATATCGGCAGATTCGAAGTCACTATCAGTTCCTTCTCTCTCGCTCTTACCGACCATGTACTAAATGTTACTCTTGGCCATGTCAACTTCACAACATCACAGTTCGTTCGAGTAATCAACATAAGACCGGTGAACACACGCTTCACCGCATCTTCATCATTTGGGCAGTATGAAAACGAAACAGTAGTTTTGGCAGTCAACTATACTGACGTCGACCATGGACAGTTCATTCACTGGGCGAGCGTAAATGCAACCATTGAAGGGACCGTATTCCAGATGGAATACGTAGGAGAGGGAATCTATAGCTTCAATTTGCATATCACATGGCCCCCCGGCACATACCAAATATCGTTTGCCGCATCTGCTGTAGGTTGTGCATCCAACCATACAACTGCACAACTTGCCGTCAGTGAGAAAACCGTTGTATACCTAACACTCAGCGTCCTCGGTGCAAGCGAAGGGCAGTCCGCCCAGATTGAGGCTACTCTCAGGGAGAACGTTACTGAAGACCCTGTTCGAGGTGTCACCATATACTTTGAGGTTTCTATTGTCTTCGGCAACGGAACTGTATTGGTATACGAAGAGATCTATGCGTTCCCGACCAATGATGATGGAATAGCAAGCTTCGCCTATTTGATTCCAACGGGCGAAACCAGTCCTGTGGACCATCTTGAAATTGTAGCCAGATTTGATGGCACAACCTCAATCTGGAGCACGGAAGCGTTGCGCTCTGTCCCTGTATCGCCAAGCATTCTTGGTGCGATAATGGCGTTCATTCTAACACCTCCGGGTATGTACATAGTCATTGGCTTCATCCTTCTAGCAACTGTGGCTGCATTCTATAACAAGCGGATTAAGCCCAAGAAGAGGGCAGCCATGGATTCACTAGAGAGGCAGCTTCAGGACTTTGCAGACCTCGAAACACTTCGCCATTTCATGGCAGTCTATCTTGACCGGGGAACATGTGTATTCTACCATCCATTTGTTGATGAACGCATACAGCCCGATTTGATCAGCGGATTCATCGCCGCTATCACAAGTGTCTACGGGGAGATCAAGGGTGATGGAGTCAGAGGCACGCTTGAAGAGATTCAGTATCATGGCCTCCGACTCAATAGCTACAGCGGGAAGTACGTGATAGGCATCCTAATCCTAGAAGGCGAGATGACAAAGCTCCTCAGAGAGAGACTTCAGTTTTTCATCGAAGTGTTCGAAAAACACCATGAAACCTATCTTGAGGACTGGGATGGACTCATTGACTGCTTCGACCCCGAATGGGTGGTTTCAAACCTGACTGGATCGTTCAATTACACCTGTCTCTTGCCACACAGATTCGGAAAGAAGCGCAAAGTCAGCAAGCTGGATGGCAAGATACTGGACCTGATTGGAACACGAAGAGACAATAGAAGAGAGTTCTATCTCCGTGCCCTCATAAAGCCAGTAGCAGCGTTGATGGGAGCCTCAGAGGCGAAGGCACTGGACAAAATACTAGCCATGGAGGACAAGGGGCTCATAGAACCGATTGGCATTCAGACCGTTCTGCAACGACAGGGGCTTGGTCTTGCCAATGGAGAGGACGAAACTGTAACAGCGCCCGCATTAAAATCCAAGCCAAAATCACCACCGAAGGTCAAACCGCCCAAGCTCAAGCCTGCCAAGAAGAAGATTGATGCACAAGATATAGACGATATCCTTCCGGAGCATGAACCATCTAAGCCACGAGAGGGAACAGAGAAGCATGAGCCTCGGAAACAACCCCCCGTTGTAGTGGTGGCACCAAAGGATGTAGATAAACCATCACCCATTATGACGCCGACACCAATAACAAAAGTCAAAGAGACCAAGGCCAAACCTGCTGAAAAGAAGAAGGCGCCCAAGGAGGAGATGAGCGAAGCGGACAAGTTCATTGCTGAGGTTATCGATCTCCTCGCAAAGGAGAAGAAGAAAAAAGGCAAGTCGGATTGACAATGGTGCGCAAATAACATTTATCTACGGCATGATTCCGGAATGATGAGAGTGCAGACCTTGGCGTGGAAAATCGAGAACTACTACGTGGTGTCCGAAAAAGTACTGTGCGTAGAGGTCACGATCCCTCTTATGGAATTCTTGCACACAAAAGTCGACGATGTGAAGAAAGCTTGGCTTGAGATGATGAACCAGGTGTCCACAGAAACTCCCGGGTTCGACATGTCATGGGAGATAGAGCCCCGCGGTGATGATGCACTGGTGACAATCAAGATTGCGAAAGCGGGAGTTCTCAAGGATTTGACGGCTACTGAAACAAGAAACATGCTCAGCGCCGTAGATGCCTTGTTTGATTAGCAGTATCTTAATAGCGCCCATAAGCCAAGGTGCATCGTGAGTCAGCATTCCATGAGAGTCTCAGACAAACTGTTCATTCTAGCTGTTGCGGGAACCCTTGTCTACGGCCTCATTGTAATCCTAATTCCTAACACCGTGGCAGTAAGTACTAGTTTCTACTACTGGTTCATGGATGCAGCCTCAGCTTTTGGGTATTCTGGAGCATTTGCTGTATCCTTTCTGGGCAACGCGACAATACTGGTGCCTTTTCCATATGTCGTCGTTCCTTTTGTTTTAGGAGCGAACATGGGGTATGATCCGTGGTTCATTGGACTAGTGTCCGGGGTTGGAGCTGCAATCGGGGAGATGACCGGATATTTCGCAGGGTACTATGGAAGAAGACTCCTGAAAGAAGAGGACAAAGTCAACGGTTTCAGAGAATATGTGCAGCAACGCCCGAGCATGACACCTCTTATAGTTTGGTTCCTAGCCGCGACCCCTATCCCAGATGATCTGTTAATCGTTCCACTCGGTGTTGCCCGGTATTCATGGTGGAGAGTGTTTGTTCCGCTTCTTATTGGGAAAGCAGTATTCCTGACAGCAATAGCGTGGGCAGGAAGACTGGGTCTTGTTTGGGTAGAATCAGTGTTTCTTGGTGGAGACCCCAGCAGCCTAAGTTCAATATCTCTGGAGGCAATTGGTTTCCTTCTCATAGTCTTAGCTCTGTATATGATTGTGAGAGTGGACTGGAGTAAGAGGTTGGTCGCGAACTCATCAAACTAGTAACGCCGTGACCACGCTGCCTTATCATGTCTGTAAGAATATTCATATTGTATGCTCAAGCAAATCACTTGGAGCAGACTTTCGCCATGAGAACCGTAGATAAGATGTTCATTATCTCAATTATACTGGTGGCAGTCTATTGGGTTGTTTCGCTTGCCTATCCCGACATAACGAGTCCGATAACTGCTCTTTGCGAGTGGATGATTGAAAGCGCGGTTGTCATGGGCTATGCTGGAACTGCCATCATCTCGTTCTTGGGCAGCGCAAGTGTCATAGTCGAGGTGCCATTCGTAATAGTTCCATTTGTTCTTGGAGGGCTCAGAAGCTCACCCACTGGGCCATTCCTTTTCAATCCCTGGCTGATTGGGCTTCTATCTGGAGTTGGCGCTACTCTAGGTGATATGGTCAGCTACGTTCTAGGTCACACGGGAGCTAGATTGCTCAAGGAAGGCGAGGCTAAGGAATTCAGGGAGTTCATCGATGAGCATCCAACTGCCACACCTCTAGCAATCTGGTTCCTGGCAGTAACTCCACTGCCACTTGACCCAGCAGTTGTATCATTGGGTGCAGCCAAGTATCCCTGGTGGAAAGTACTCATTCCGAGTCTAGTTGGTGAAATTATATTCTTAATGGGTGTTGCATGGGCAGGAAGACTCAGCCTTGATTGGGTGCTAGCGCTGCTCGGAGTCGGAGGGCCAGCAACCATCTTATCGAGAACAAGCGAAGTCCTCGGTATCGTCCTATTGATCCTAACGGTATACCTTGTGGTTCGACTTGACTGGTCCAAGCTCGCCTTAAGGAAGTCGCGCGAGTCTACGCAGGTCTGAACGCCAAGTAAGTGTGCCCGGACTTGCCTTTCTCATAATCCAGCTTCAATGGGATATCAAGTTTGACTTTCTCAGGTTTCTCGGGATCAACCCCTAGTAACCTAGCGCTGACGCGTGTGCCCTCCTCAAGCTCCACGATGGCAACGTAGTAGGGAGTTTCCTCCTGGAATTCATCCGGAGCAATGTGAATAACTGTGAAGGCCACCAGATTCCCCTTGCCACTGACTTTGGCCCACTCCATCTTGGTTCCTCCGCAACCATAGCAGGTACCAGAGGGAGGAGCGATGATACGTCCACAGCTAACACACTTGTATGCTTGGAAGTTCTCATCTTCGATGTTCTTCTTGTAGACCTCAATCGTCGGTTTCTCACTCATACGTCCGACCTCCTGAAAATTGTGACCACTGCTGTTGCTCCGGTTCCTCCGAAATTATGCATTATGCCAGTGTCATGGTTGGCGACCTGGTTAGCACCTGCGTCGCCAATCAGCTCTCTGTAGATTACGACGGCTTGCTTAACTCCAGTAGCCCCCACTGGGTGCCCCACAGCTTTTAGACCACCCATAGGATTGACTGGCATATCACCATCTAGGGCTGTCACGCCATCTCTCAGAGCCTTTGCACCCTCACCAGGCTTGAAGAGCCCGATATCCTCAGACGCGATTATCTCTGCTATCGTGAAACAGTCGTGGACCACCGCAACGTCCATGTCCTTCGGACCCAGTTTAGCCATCTTGTATGCCTCCCTACTCGCTGCTATTGATGCCTCAAAGGCAGTCAAGTCATTCCGGTCGCAAAGATTCATGGAAGCGGATGCCTGCCCGGTCCCTATGATCTTAACCGGGAGGTCTGTGTACTGCTTAGCCTTCTCGTTTGATGTGAGAACAAGAGCGGCGCCTCCATCCGAAATTGGCGAGCAATCGAAAAGCTTCAAAGGCCAGGCAATGTATCTGGGAGTCATCGCCTTCTCCAGCGTAATTTCTTTCTGAAACTGCGCCAACGGGTTCGTGGACGCGTTCTTGTGCGCCTTCACTGCAGCACGGGCCATGTCTTCTTCGGTTGTCCCGTACTTGGCCATATGAGCAACAGCCGCGATTCCGAAGACACCCGGAAATGTCAATCCCATACTGGATTCAAACTCGTCATCTGCTGCTGCGGCCAGCGCCTCAGTGGCCTTGTTGGTTGTCACAGAGGTCATCTTCTCAGCCGAAGCAACCAGAACTGTGTCGTATATCCCAGATTCGATAGCCATCACTGCAGATCTCAGAGCAGTTGCTCCGGATGCACAAGCTGCTTCGTGTCGTGTAGCTGGCACTCCTCTCAGTCCGGCATAGTCTACTAGCAGCGGTGCAGTATGACCCTGATGGACCAGCATCTCCGGAATAAACGTACCAACGAAAACTGCTTGGATATCCTTCTTGGGAATCCCTGCATTATTGGTGGCTCCATCAACAGCCTCAGCAAAAATTTCTCGTAGCGTGATGCCATCAAGCCTTCCGAATTTGGTCTGATAGGCGCTCACAACGTTTGTGTTCTTGAGCGGCAATTTGGCACTCTCTCCTCATTCTTGGTTGGGCGCTCGAAGAGGAAAGCCCATATACTGCTTCCGGTTGTGGCTCCGAAGGATTTTAAGGGACATAGATAGTGGCTCGCCCTGAGTTGACAATCTATGGACTTCAGACTGTCTGACAAGGAACAGAAGCTCTGGGAAAGGGCAGAAAAATTCACACGTGAGCATATCACTCCGCGGGCCCATATCCTTGAAACGCGCGACGAGTTTCCCAAGGAGGTTGTCCAGAAGGCGTATGAGGCTGGATTGATGAACCTGCACATACCGCCTGAAGCGGGTGGTCCTGGCGTTTCACTTCTTGCTGAAACTCTCGTATCGGAAGCTACAGGTTACGGGTGTGCCGGGATGGCAACTTCGATTATGTGCAACAACCTCGCGTTTGCACCATTAGTCATAGGCGCAACCATCGAACAGCTTAAGGAATACGTTGAACCACTAATCACAGGCAAAGATGCCAAATTTGGCTCATTCTGTCTGACTGAAAGAAAAGCGGGTTCAGATGTTGCAGCAATTGCAACCCGCGCAGAGAGGGATGGCGACGAGTACATCATCAATGGAATGAAATGCTTCGCTACGAGTGCGCCACAGGCATCTCTCTTCACAGTGTTCGCCTCAACCCAACCAGAACTTAAACACAAAGGGCTTTCCGTTTTCATGGTCCCGAAAACCAAGGGTGTGAAAATCGGCTTCATTGAGAACAAGGTGGGTCAGAAGAACTCGGTTCAGAGCGAAGTCATTTTTGAAGACGTCAGGGTGCCCAAAGAATGTCTTGTGGGCAAAGAAGGCGAAGGCTTCAAGATCGCGATGACGACGCTGGATAAGACGAGAGCTGGCATTGCAGCCATTGCTACAGGGGTTGCTCAAAGAGCCGTTGACGAGGCGGCTAGATTCGCAAGCATTCGACATCAATTCGGGAAGCCCGTTGGCAGGTTCCAAGGAATCAGCTTCAAGCTCGCAGATATGGGTGCGAAAGCGGCTGCATCACGTCATCTAACTAGATACGCAGCTTGGCTAGCTGACAACAACCTGCCGGTTTCGAAGGACTCTGCGTTTGCCAAGTTTTTCGCTGCTGATTCCGCCATGCAGAACGCAATAGACGCCATCCAGATAATGGGCGGATATGGCTACCTTGTGGAATACCCTGTTGAGAAGCTCATGCGAGATGCAAAGCTGCTGCAGATATATGAGGGAACCAACGAGATTCAGCGCCTTGTTGCTGGCAATACTATGTTGAAGGAGTCTGTGAATTTAGACACAGGCTTCCATGTCAAATACGACGGCAAAGATGCGCCAATAGTCTAGTCCATGTAATGACTGAATTCGGAAAATGATTTGGAGACACCCATCTTGAAGGAAAATATAACCATCAAGACGATCAAAGAGAGACGCGCAATCAGGGACTATGAAACGTCCAAGGACGTGTCTGATGAACTAGTTCATGAGATTATCGAAGCCGGTGGCTATGCACCGAGTGCAGAAAATCAACAGCCATGGCGAGTCATCGTTGTTCGTGATAGGAAGTTGCAGAAATTCATCGGTCAGATTGCAGTTGAAAGGACAATCGAGCTATTTGGCCGAGCAACTCCCCGCGAAGAAATTGAACGTCGTCTGAGCTACATCCAAGCTAAACCAAGCTTGGAGCGAACTATTGACATACTCGTAACTGGCAAACGCTTTGAATATATCAAGGGAGAACCTGAAACCAATGGCGCTCCTGTTTTGCTCGTGCTTGCCGTTGATCAAACGCACGTTGGAAACTCCCAACCAACATTGAGAGGCACAGGAGGCGTGTATGGATGGTCGTCACCGAGACATGCAGTCATTGCAGGCTCGATGATGATGCAGAATATGGCTTTGGCAGCCGCCAGTCTGGGGCTTGGAAGCTGCGTGTCTTCAGTACAGCTGGATCATTTCGATGATGTTGGCGCAGTATCGGAGAAGCTTGGAATTCCCTATCCTCACTGGGTGCCAATTCTGTGTCTGACTTTAGGATATCCAAAGTTTGCACGCACACTTGGTCCACCCCGTCAGCCGCCCGAAGAGGTAGCGTTCAGTAACAAGTGGGGCAAACCGTTCAGAGTGAAGAGGTGACATCATATGAGTGAACTTAAGGCATTGAGAAACGGATTCGTGGCTTTCTTGGACGGGCTATGGTTTGGCCTAAGAGAGAATGTTGGCGCACTCTCAATGTACGAAGGATATGCAGGCGGCTTCAAACAAATGGGACTTGAGGCAGCAGAGAGAGAGGGGAGCAAGGGTCCCGAGGCCGCAGCTAAAATAGCGACCGCACTCATGGCAACGATGGGTCTTGAAGTGGAACAAAATGGCAAGGAGATTATCGTGAAGACCAGCCCTCTGTGGGAACGGGTATTGGATCGAGGACTCGAGTATTCGTTCCACGTTGAGGAAATCTGCTGGAAGCCTATGCTTGAAGGAATTGGCGAGAAGACTGGTACAAAGCCGATTATGGAGTCTTCGCTTCGACTATCACACGTTGAGAGAGTGAAGGTCGAGTACAAGAAAGGAAAGGCCAAGGCAGCTCTCGACAAAGGTGCCACGTCCAAGGAAGATTTTGACAAGCAGATTACAGCTCTTGATATAGCGATGCAAGAGATACCTATCGTGGGCCGCTACCGATTCGCATAGAAGGCAGCGATTCATACTATGCGGTATGGGTCGTGGAGGTTGACCTGTATGGAATCCCTAGAGAAGGCAGGACTGGCTGTTAATTACAACAAGGTGAGCAGCACCAAGACGAAGAGTCTACCATCGAAAGTTTACATTTGGGATGAAACTCTCAGAGACGGTGAACAGACGCCGGGTGTTGCCCTCACGATGGACGAGAAAATCGAGATTGCAAAGATGCTCGATGAGATAGGGACAGCAATTGTCGCTGTAGGATTCCCTGCGGTCAGCGACGCGGAGAGGAAAGCCGTAGCAGCCATAGCCAAAGAGGGCTTGAGCAATGCGATTGTCGCTGCGCCAGCTCGTGCAAGAATCTCTGATGTCGATGCATGCATCCAGGCAGAAGTTCAGGAAGTCCCGATTTTCATCGCTACGTCAGACTTCAGGCTCAAGTACCAGCTGCGAATGACCCGAGATGAGATGCTGGAAAGACTGATCGAGTGCATCGAGTACGGAAAGGATCACGGGATGATAGTCGATTACATTGCAGAGGATTCAACACGAAGCGATATGGATTTCCTGTGTCAGGTATACAAGGCGGCGATAGATGCAGGAGCTGACAAGATATGCGTGGCAGATACAGTCGGCTTTGTTCGTCCTGAGGTTATGAGACACATCATGCGCGAGATTAAATCACGATTGTGGACTAAGAGTAAGTACAAGGTTCCGATAGCTATTCACTGCCATGATGACTTTGGCCTTGCAAATGCAAACACGCTGGTCGCTATCGAGGAGGGCGCAACCTACCCTCATGTGTGTGTAAATGGGTATGGCGAAAGAGCGGGAAATGCGGCATTTGAAGAAGTCGTGATGGCTCTTGAGGAGCTGCACGGCGTAGACACAGGAATCAATACGGAGAATCTCTATAATCTATGCGAGCTTGTTGAGCGACATTTTGTAGTTCCCTTACCCCTGCACAAGGCAATCTCGGGCGATAACGCGTTCAGGCACTCCAGCGGAATCCACTCGCACGGACAATTGACTCACTCAATGACGTATGAGCCGATTAATCCAATCCGTGTTGGCCGACGGAGAGAGTTCCATTTAGGCAAATTCGTAGGTAGACACTTCGTAGAATACCTCTTGAGGATGGGTGGAGTGAAGGCTACACCAGAACAGGCCGCGGAAATCACAAGACGCGTGAAGACTACGCATTTAGAGCATAAGAAGAGGCAGTCGACGGATTCGTTCGATCAGATTAAGGGCAAACTTAAGGAACTCCGTACAGGGGTTTCTGAAAGAGAGTTCTGGTCCATTGTTTTTGCTGTCATCTGACTGCTGTTCAGGTTGGGTTGCTTAGCTTCTTGCTAAGCTGGTAGCGTAGTACTACACCACCATCCATTAGTGCTATGCCAAAGAAAAACGCCCAGCCAAAGATCAGAAGGATCATTGCATCAAATGCCCACTGGTCCGTTAGGAAACGAAAGGCAACCTCAAGCACGAGAAACAGTGTTGCAGTTATCAGTGCGATGTGAATCCCCGTTTTGAAGAGCCGCGTGGCTTTCGAAGATGATGAGGCGATTGGACTGATGATCTTCTCAGCGTTGTCAACGGTCACATTCACGAACCGTCCTGCAGTCACCTGTTCCTTTGTGAGTTGCTCCACTGCGTCGAGGTCTACGCCGTCAAGTGGAACAGAGAGGAATGTGCCCCTAAGATACTTCAGAGCGGCCCCTCCGCTGAACAATGCCATGACTACAAGCACAATGATGGCTATCACGAGCTGCCAAAAAGCGAACAATGCAAGGAGCAGGAGAAGAACAACGAACATGCATACAATCTCAATTATGCCTCCTGCACTCTCCACTCCGCCCTCGAAGAGGAATGCAAGTCGCTTCATGGCGGATACATTGACCCAAGTGTGATAGAGTTCAGCTTCCTCGCTCACCCCAAGATGGCGCTCTATCGATTCAAAGACCTCTTTCTTCTTGCCGCCGTAGACTGAAACTCGTAGCAAGGAGCGAGAATCGGTATCCACAGAAGATTTCGCGTCGTTCACGATGGTATTTCTCTCCTCAACACGAACATGAAGCACTGACAGTCCTTTGATATAATCCTTGGGAATGCCATGAAAGGATGATTCGAACTCCACCGAACCATTTTTCCGTGAGGCTGCGTCATCGTGTTCCATGGCAGATATAATCGGGAGAATCATGAAAGACGCGCTTGCAGGTGAGGATGCCAAATACTCCATTGAGCGCGACGATGGCAATGTGCGGGACGACCTAGGGCGGAGCTATCTTGACCCATTTCCTGAGTGGCCAGAGGGAGAGCGTCAAGCGATTGTGCACGCTAAGGGGAGTGTCCTGGATATTGGTTGTGGAGCAGGAAGAGTGATGCTCTACCTAAGGGAACAGGGTTACGCCACGGTTGGTGTCGACATATCACCGGGTGCTGTTGAGGTCTGCAAAAATCAGGGACTAGTTGATACTCATGTAATGTCGGCTGAGAATTTGAAGTTCAAACCCAACACGTTCCACACGTATTGCTATTTGGCGGCAATTTCGGAATCCTAGGGGAGGAATCGAGAATCATCAAGATGTTGAAAGACCTCCATCGAATTACAGCCCCGGATGCCATCATTTTAGCATCGTCTAGAGATCCCGAAGCCACTGATGACCCTGCACACTTGAAGTATCATGAATGGAACAGGGAAAGACAGCGCCCAGTGGGGTTGGTCAGAATCAGACTGAAATACAAAGATGAGATAGAAGATTGGTGGGAACTCTTGCTGGCGAGCCCTGAAGATATGAATAGGCTGGCACAACAAGCAGGTTGGACCCTAGATAGAACGTTTGGGCCACAATATCTCTACGTGGGCCTTCTTCGAAAGGAGTAAAGAAAAATGACTGTTTACGCACTTGGAAATTTCGTGCCTGAGATAGCAGATAGCGCTTACATCCATCCTCAGGCAAGTGTCATAGGTAATGTTAGAATTGGAGAGAGAGTCTTCGTAGCTCCTCATGCTTCCATAAGGGGAGATAGGGGCCGCATAGAGATTGATGACGAATCAAATGTGCAGGACGGAGTGATTATACACTCAGATGATGTGTACGTGACCAGAGTTGGCAAACGCGTGAACATAGGACACAATGCTACCGTCCATTCAGAGAGCATAGGAAACTATGCTGGAATCGGTATAAGCGCCGTATTGATGGTGGGAAGCAAAGTGGCTGAGGGGGTTCTGATAGCCAACTCTGCAATGCTGCATCCGAAGACCAAGACTGAACCATACAAAATCTACGCTGGAGTTCCCGCCAAATACCTAAGGGACTTTGAAAAGGATGAACCGGCTAGAATTGCATTCAACCGCTACCTTGATTGGTACGTGGAAAACACATTCAGGTACCCTGAGGAATTGAGAAGAATCGATTAGAGATCTTGATTGTTAGCTTGCCCCCATAGAATAAGGATTCTCTCGGCAACTGAAAGGAGGAACTCTTCGTCCTCAGACTTTTGCGTCCACCGCATCTCCAGAGGATGCGCATTCAGGGTTGGTTTTGCTATCGCACTGCCATCCTTGGAGAGAACCACGTGAACGGATGTCTTGAATACGTTAATTGAGGAGTCCGACGCCATGAGAGGGACTACAGGCACAAGGAGTACGTTGATTAATAATGCGAGGAAAGGAATGGTCAAAGCTACCTCAGGATTGCTAGGAAATGCATTCAGGAGGATGAACCAGAGAGCCGCGCAGACAATGGAAGCTCCAAGTAGCGCATCAACCAATAAGGGCCACACGGCAGCTGGTCGCCTATAATGGAAGTGAATTTGGTCCTCGCTATCCAGAAATCTGATGTCAACAAAGTAGGCTCTCATTGAAGCCAACACGACAAGTATGTAAAGCACACCCAAGAGAGGCAGCATGACGCCATCCAAGCCCGTGTGCAGCACCCACAGTGGAAATAGTACCAAGGCAAGAAGGGAGCCAAAGAGCGGCCACGCTTTGCCTGGACGCTTGAAGAACAATGATCCCTCAGAATCACTTGCTTGAAGCAGTTCCAATGCATCCTCCATCTCTTGGTTCGGGGGACCAATCATGAGCAGGGAATCCGCACAGCTCCTGATATAACATTCTGAACGAGGCACACGGTATACTTTTAGCACTCTGAACATTCATGGTCAGCAGAGATTCAACAAGGTGTGGCTATGCTGAAGTTTCCCTTCCTCTTCTACTGTTGCGTGTGTGGGCACCCCAACGAACTCAAACCAGATGTGCCCCTAGCACCGAATGTTAAACCTCTGGACATTGAGTGCTCGAACTGTGGCGACAAGACACATGTAATTCTATCAGCCTGTCCGAAGTGCAAGAATGCGTTCCAATTTTTCCTCTCCGACCTGGATTTCCCCGAAGAGATGAAACGGCTAGCAGAGACCTATGTCAAGCTGATTGCCGGGATTAGGGATAGCCTTTCGGACCATATCGCCGAGTTCAACGTTCCCGTCCCCAAACGCTGGACACATCTACTGGAATGCAATTGCGGCCACCAGCACAACGTAGAGATATCACTCCCGCAGCTTGACTAGGAATGATGTTCAACCTTTGTGAATCACCTAGTGGCGAATCATCATGACACCCAGATTGAAAGACCGCGTCAAGGCAAAGGTCGCCATGCAAGTGATAAAGCGAATGACTCGAGATGAGAGAATCATCAGGGTATTCCTTGGTGCCAAGCCAGATGATGTGCCAAAACGCTTACTCTTGGTAGCAACACCGTTTGTTCTTGACAGAGCAGCTTCCAGACTGAGCAAGGTGAGAATCACTGGGAATGTCACAATCGGTCAGTACGAGGAGGTTGATGTTGGCGTTGTTAATACCGGCATGGGAACTCCATCTGCGGCAATGGTGATGGAGGCTGTAGTTAGAACTCAGCCGATTGCAGCGGTCAGAGGGGAGCTGTGTGGAGGGCTAGGCAAGTCTCAGAAGATTGGAGAGGCGTTCCTAGCAACTCAGGCGATAGTGGGTGACGGATGCGGTCTCACGTATTTTGGCTCCGAATCTACCGTGGCTGCACACCCAGGTCTCACAGAACACGTATTGAGGATTGCTAAACGTCTGAAACTTACGACGCATCGGGGCAAAATTTGGACTACCGACGTCTTGCTCAAGCAGACCAAGGAGCTGCTTGTGAACTGGATTGAGAAAGGAGCAATGGCAGTCGATATGGAATCCAGCGCCATCTTGGGCATAGCCAGCATGGAGGACGTGCCGGCCGCTTCACTGAATTGCATCTCTGACCTGCCAGAACGGGGGATGGGTCCGTTTGATATGAAGGAAGTCGACCCCAATTTCCTTACAGGACTCGACTTGACTCTCATTGCTGCCCTTAGAAGCGTAACAACCTGGTCGAACTAGGCTGCTGTTTCGAAGTTGGCACTAGCCGATCACAATCTTAAGGTCAAGGTTTGTGGGACAGTTCAGGGAGTTTGCGATAGGACACGACCTGTGGGCCAT
The DNA here is from genome assembly GCA_019057475.1 of Candidatus Thorarchaeota archaeon. Taxonomy (GTDB): domain Archaea; phylum Asgardarchaeota; class Thorarchaeia; order Thorarchaeales; family Thorarchaeaceae; genus WTCK01. The sequence goes on from DXJO01000027.1 coordinate 84,058, forward strand.
TTCAGCCGCTTTCGTAACCTTGCTTCGTTGAGACTCGTCCGCAATCACTATCGTCATCTTCAGATCGATCCTGTCGAATCGCCATATCGGTCCATCTTCGACCATTGGCCCATCTGCACTGACCTTGACGTCCTTGAACTCCGCGTGGAACGCCTGTGCAGCCTTGAAAAGGGATAAAATAACGCAGGAAGCCGACGCTGATAGCAATAGTGTCTGAGGAGAGAACTTGCCTGGAGGTGCATCAGGCCACCAGTCCGGAGCAGAGGTGATTTCGAACTCTTTCATACCGTCCAGTGTGATACCGACAAACATCGGTTTGATTATCTTGGCGTCCAGATGGTAACTGTGTTCAGCTGACATTGGGTATCCTCAGGATTAACTTAACGTATGTGAATATAAATTACGTCTTTTAACCAAAAGTGCTTGTTGTCTTGTTATGGGGATACTAGACTACCGCGATATCATATGAGAGATGAACCGGGCATTTCATGGAATTGGATACTACGCAATACCTGTGCGCTCTCTCGGCTGCCTTCTTCATTTTTTTCTTGTCTTTCTCGGTCGGCACAGTGATCCGAACTGATAGTGAGATCTTCTCAAACTCCCAACCGAACTCGCCTTGTTTGAGGTTCCCCGATGCCTCAATCTCGAAGCCGGTGAAATCCGCGTGGAATCGCTTCGCAACACCTGTGAGCGATCCACCATAACAAGACACAGCAGATGCTAGAAAGAGGTCCTCAGGAGAGAGCGTACCAGGTGGAGACTCTGGCCAAAAGTCAAGAGGAGTAGCCACTTCGAGTTCAGATTTGCCCTTTGGCGATATTGATACAATCTTATCTCGGACCCACTTGCTGGTCAACTCGTAGTGATGCTCATCAGACATTATTGGTTCCTCGAAAAACGATGCTCAAGACCCCCCTCAAGAGGGTTCCGTTATGGCAAGAAAATCGATGCATTTCAAGGTATAACGGAATGCAACTCAATCGGGGGTATAGGTTTCTCAATGACTCTGACGGTAGGGCTTATTAGGGAGCAAGTTACATTATACCTTGGTGGTTTGGGCCAGCGGGGCACCTATTTTCTATACATGCCCTCATAACTCCCCCCTCCTACCAGTTGTCCTACTGGTTCAAGCCACCACCTCATTTTTCCAATGCAACTGGTTTCAAGAGCACAGGCGATTCTTGGTTAAGATAATGGCATCAAGTCTGTTTGAAATAAATCCCCCTGAGCAATACTTTATGAGAGAGTGGCTATCTCAAAGCGGCAACGTGGTGGAGAATTGATGAAAGGACTGAAAGACCCGTCTATACGCGACTTCGTCTATGTGCACCTTCTCTTTGCGGTTGTGGCTGCAGCAGTTCTTCTCTTCCCAGCCACGACAGGGATCAGTGCACGCATGCTAGTCGTGGTTATCGCGTATAATGTAATGATACCACTTGTAGCGTCACAGCGCGGTCACACGGAATGGATCAGAATCTGGCTTTTCGCACTCGCGCTAAGCATTCTCCAAATCTGGCCAGACTGGTACCTCTCTGCAGAGCTTGGTGTTCTCGCATTCCCAGATGATGGATTTCTCATGATTGGAACTGTTCCAGCCTATTTGGCGGGACTCTGGGCGATTCCCCTGTTCACCATCATATACGTTGGTCAGTTCGTTCAGAGGCGATGGGCTGACAAATGGGTTCTTGTCATTGTTGGCGCATTAACTCTTGCGATTTTCGGTTCCGCCGAGGCAACCATGTGGATGCTTCCATCGTGGTCCGCTGTAGGTGTAGCGATGATTGGCCATGTAGCAGTCTACATCATCGTCCCCGAGATAGTTCTTGGACTCTCTACCTACATTACCTTTGATATTGTCCGAGAGCGCCCCCTGTGGATGATAGCCATTGCAGCGGTCCTTGTGATGATTCTCTATCTCGGATGCGCCGTTCTCTCCTTCTTCATGATAGAGCGCGTACTACTTGGAGCCTAGGAATCCGACACCCACACGTCCGAGAACTTGCTTATGGCAAGGCTTATCGGACACGCACACTAAACTTCTGCCATCAGAATTGTAGCTGGGAATGAGAAATGGAGTTTCCAGAAGGTCTTAGATTCGGCGATTACGAAAAGGTGCGGGAAAAGATCGTTTCGTTCATCAGGGACTATGTTCAGAAAGCGGGTGTAGACGGTGTAACCCTCGGCCTTAGTGGAGGAATAGATTCAGCGCTCGTTGCCACTCTGGCCGCTCAAGCGATTGAACCATCCCGCGTACATTGCATTCTGATGCCTGTTGATGCCAAAAAAGACCAGCACGTCAGCGATGCCAAGGAAATTGCAGAGTCACTGGGAATCAATTACGAGATATTCGAGCTGAAGAACGTCATCAAAGCCTTTGATCCGCTGAAACTTGAAAGGGTCGCTCTCGGCAACTTGATGGCAAGAGTTCGGATGGTGGTCTGGTATGCCAAGGCGAATCAGAACAATCTGCTTGTTTTGGGAACGGGAAATAAGAGCGAGTTGATGGTCGGTTACTTCACCAAGTATGGGGACGGGGGGGCGGATATTCTACCTATAGCAGATTTGTACAAGGTCAATGTGCGTGAACTGGCCAGGCACGTGAATGTTCCAGAGCATATAGTCACCAAGGTTCCGACCGCTGGCCTTTGGGCAGGACAGACCGATGAAGGAGAGATTGGCGTCACGTATGATGAGATAGACACGATTCTTTTCCTACATGTCGAGAGAGGGTATAATCCCGATGAGATCAAGTCGTATGGTGTTGATTCAGACAAGGTGGACCGTGTCTTAGAGATGATGGCAAGGTCTCAACACAAGAGAGAGTTGCTTCCTAGGCCCATTGTGGCAAGGAATCTGTAGGAGCAGTATCATTAGAAAGAAAGTGGAGTAAGGAAAATTGGAGTCTTTGGGATAGTCCAAAGGAAGAGTACATTTGGCGATAATGGCGTAGTTCATAAGATATTAAGTAAAACAGCCTCGCTAACTCTCCTATCCCAACTGGGAGGTCTTCGGATGAATATGCGCTCGGATTCCAGGCGATTTAGTGTCATTGCCAATCCAACTGATGACGAGGTGAAAGAATTCCAGAAGGGATTGGAAGCCCATAATTTGGAACAGACTAATGGAGAGTTCAATAGTCCTAAGGACTGGATTAATCTAGTTCTCAAAGACCACGAGGGTAATATCGTTGGAGGGGTTCTGACTAGTACCCTTTTCTGGTCACAGTATCTTGAGGTTCTCTGGGTAGATGATAAATATCGAGGTCTTGGTTATGGAAGAGACCTCGTTCTGGAAGCAGAGAGATTATCGAAGAAAAACGGATGCATAACATCACACACGTATACGTTTTCGTGGCAAGCACCTGATTTCTATCAGGCAGTTGGATACAAGCTCATAGCTACCTATGAAGGATACATCGATGGCATTACAGAACTTATCCTTATGAAACGACTAGATACGATTGATGATGTACCAACCCAGAAGGGAGACTCCACTCGATTTGCAATCTCTGAAGATTCAACTAAGGAATCACAGAGTATTGTCCGCAAGGGGCTCGGAAAGAATTTTGACCAGCACGTTAGTGATTTGCTTAAGAAACATCCCCAAATTGGATACAAGTTGGTCATAAAGAACGATGATGGGCAAGTGATTGGAGGACTGTGTGGTTATACAATCCTTGGGACCATGCATATAGCCGAACTCTGGGTTGATGAGGGATATCGTGGTCAAGGCTATGGAAAGGATCTCTTAATGCATGCAGAAGAACTTGCCAAAGAGAAAGGGTGCATTGCAGGTCAGATAGCGTGCTTTTCATTTCAGAATCTTGATTTCTTGAAGAAACATGGATACAACACACATGGAGTTTCAGATGGGTATCGAGATGAAGTCAAGGAGTACTATCTCATCAAGAAGTTCTAGATTGGAAATAGAACTTTCTTGGATTTTCACATGCACGAAGATAGAATTCAATTATCTCATCTCTTGATGATTATCCTTCTCGCGTTCAAAGAAAAATAAGAGAATCGAGCTGGAAATCGTTTGACCACCAGCTCTTTCAACTATTCAGGTCATTTCATTGATTTGACCCATTCATAGACAGGAGCGCACATCTCTTTCATGCGCCCCTCGTAGGGTTCATCAGGTGAAGCTCTCTTCGATTATTCATATTGTCATTGGGAACATTGCTGCTATTATCCAACTAAATAGAAGGGCATTGACCATTGGCCCCAGATAGTGATGACCGGTCAGATGATGACCCCATACGATGAAGACTGTAGTTATGACAAACCAAGGTGCGAAAGCATAGAAGAACAGGAATGAGAAGCCAATCATACCTGGCAGAAGAGGCAGTCCTGTGATCAGGCCAAAGCCATATTGCACTATGAGCAGTATGAAGTACGGACCACACTTGATGAGAATTGCTTTCAGTGTCCAATCAGTTTGTGCACGACTCCAAGCATCTCGGGTTTTGATTCGCATCACTCCAATCAGCCACTTGCTCTCAACAATGAAGTAGACAAAGAGTACCACAAAATAAATGGGGACAGTTAATGCTCGTGGCCCGGTCAGGTCATTGAACCCTGGCAGGAAACAGCGGAAATCAAGCGCGAGTCCGACGTCAACGAGCAAAGTCCAACCATATATCCAGAGCATTGCGATAAATGCTAGGAGGAATGTCTTCATCAGTCTATTAACAAGCACTGGACTAGTTTCTGTTTCGTCACTACTTTCAAGAGCCAATCCCGGACGTAAATGTAGAATCAGATAAAGAACTACGTAGGCGATTATACTACCACCCAAGACCCAAGAGATAATCTCAAGTCCATACCTCTGAGGAAATGAAATCATAAAATCAAGAAACATACCAACCCCCAGCAACGGGAAGAATGTTCCCAACCCAATCAGCGCATAGACTGCTCCCATTCCCAAGAATGTTTTATTGCTGGCCGCAGATTCAGTCGAGGGCCGTTTCCTAATATCCTGAAAGATCGGTAGTCCCGCAAGAATAGCAAGAAGAGGGAATATCGAGAGAGTTACTCCAAGTATAGAGATGAAGCCACCGACAAGCCAGATTTGGAAAACAAGGTCTGTGCTGGGGATCCAATGCGAATCCTCCTCGCCGCCCTTGAGACTATTTTTCATCCACTCTACGCTCTCTGATACAATCACAGCGTCAACTGTTTCGAACAGATGGTTAGTCCTTGGAAAAATAGCCCTACGAGCTGTACCATCCTCAAAGTCGCCATACGTGACTCCTGCTTCGATATCCGTGAAACCAAAGGATGCCTCCAGTAAGGTCAGATTGCGCGGGTACGAGGAGAGAGAATCGAATGACCCTGTAGCAACAAGCAGATTGGGTATATAGCTCGCACTGCTTGAGACCCAGGCCCCCACAAGTACGAGAGCATCGACAATCACTGATGATTCCTCGATGGCGGCCCAGGATATACCGCCACCCATACTATGTCCTATAAGCCCAATTGATGAGCTGTTAACATAGTCCAAATTAGCAAGATATTCTAGGGCAGCCGCCCCACTTCCTGAGCCAGCATCACTGTTACCATGACCATTCGCGTCAATTGTGAGTGTGACGAAGCCCCGTCGGGCCAGTTCGATACCAAACGCCATCAGCCACTCCTTGCATTGAATCACGCCATGAATCACGACCACTCCTGGAAGAGGGTCCGTATCTGTCGCATAGACTGGCACCTGAAGAGTGGCATGGATATTGGAGTCGTCAGCTGCTTTGAAGTCGACTTCGGTCACGCTGACAGTGCCAAACCCTGCCTGAGTGACTCCAGCAAGCCCAGTTCCCAACAGCATTATGATAATGCTGAGGACTAGGACAATGTATCTCATTCTTAGTTTCATCAAGGACCCTTTTCCTCCTGAATGGCTCAGTCAGGTCCTATATTTATTTCATCCCAGAATCTGTATTTTCTAACATATAGTTCCGTTGAGTGGCTGCCCCTCGGAATTCATCGGGCCCAGATTCCAGCGGTCAGCTGGTTCAAACCAAGGGATAGTGACAGCATCTCGACGGTCCGCTTTATCTGAAACTGGCTTTCAGATGGACTTAGATAATGATTTAGAGCATATTGAACCGAGCTCTAATCAAGGACGTGTTCGTATGCTCGAAGGAAAGAAGGTAAACCTCAGGGTTATCGATACCGAAGATATTTCGACTTACGCTGAATGGATGAATGATCGCGCCTTTGTAGGGGAATTTTTCATCCCCCGCCAGAGGGCACACAGTGACTACGAAAAAGGATTCAAGGAGCGCTCTCCGGATAGCGAAACCCTCATCATTGAAACCAAGGATGGCACGAAAGCGGGCTGGATTACCTTTTTTCTCTCACGATTTGGGGGATATGCAACATCAACGGAAATTGGCTATATGCTAGCACCAGAACACCGAGGGAAAGGGTACTGTACTGAAGCAGTCACGATAATTCTAGATTATCTGTTCCTTCTCCAGAAAACTGAGCGGATTCAGGCAGTCATCGCTGACGAAAACGTTGCCTCGAAAAGAATACTAGAGAAGACTGGATTCGAAAGAGAAGGAGTTCTTCGGAAACTGGTGTACTCGATAGGAAAATGGTGGAATGTAACGGTTTATAGTATTCTCCGGGAAGAATGGAAAGAACCTAGGATTTTGAAGTGAAGCTTTGGAATCTTCAAAAACAAGTGAATCGAGCTGGAAGTCCTTCGACCACCAGCTCTTTCAACTAATCAGATTTATTTCATACTCTTGACCCATTCATAGACAGGCGCGCACATCTCTTTCATGCGCTCCTTCTCGGGATTCATTCCGGAGGGCTTCCAGCCATAAGCCTAGGTTCAAGCGGGTTTGAAATAGCGGATGTCGGTGAGCGCACCAGTTCGTTCAGATTTTTTCTTGAAGACAGCTTGAACACGCATACCGATCTTCAGCGCGCCGGGTTTCACTTCGCCTATCTGATGGATAAGGGCTCCATCGGTTTTCTCAATCTCGATAAATGCAAGGACGATAGGTTCCGGCAGTCGTTCGCCGTTGTTATCCTCATGAGTAATTGTGTAGCTCGCAATAGCACCGGTCGGTGGTAGTTCAATCCAATTGGATAGCTCAGCAAAGCATCGATCGCAGTACATTCTAGGAGGCATGAATGTGTGGTTGCACTTATCGCAATGGGTTGCCACAAGCTTCTCTTTGTCTCGTAGGGCGACGAAGAAGCGCTCGCCAGCGATACCGGCTGTATAGATGTAGTCTACCTCCATATCGCCTTCAACGTGCATTATTCTCCTCGGATCTCGGATCTTGTCGTACGCCATTGTGTTACTTCTCCTTTATTGGTTCGAAGTAGAGGATGTCGGTAACCGAACCTTTCCGCTCGTTGGCAGGCTTCCACACAGCTTGAACAGGCATCCCCACATGAATCTTCTCGATATCGACATTCCCCAGCTTGTGGAGAATACCAATTCCAGGACTTGCTCCATCCAAATCAACAACAGCAACTAAGATAGGCGTCTTAATCCGGTTTGCGTCTGCATCCAGGTAGGAAATGGAGTAAGTATTGATTTTGCCAGTGCCTTTGATGTAGACCCATTCATCAGTGGCACGGAAGCATTGCTCGCAGAACATGCGCGGTGGAACGAGTACTCGATCACATTGACGGCACCGTCGCCCGACAATGCGGCCGTTCTTCAACTCCTCAAGATACTTCGTGTAGGCAATGCCTGCACTCCATGCATACTTTGCGTTGGGCCGCCCACGGAAAGTAATTGTATCTTTCGACTCAAGGTCAGCAGCTGAAAGGCGTGTTCCCCGTAAATCCTTGACCTTCTCACTCATCCGACTTATCTCTCCTTCTTTTCATTTGCATGATACACATTAGCGGCGAAACACGGTAACAGTACCCACCTGCATGAGATCTCCCCATGCTTGGGCGACGCCAGTTTCCGCCCCTGATACTTGGCGCTTCCCAGCCTCATTACGCAGCTGCCAAAACATCTCACAGCACTTCATGAGCCCAGCAGCGGCTATAGGGTTTCCTACACCTAGCAGCCCACCTGAGGGGCATATGGGAAGATCACCATCCCTTTGTGTGACCCCGTCAGCAGTTAGTTGGGGCGCTTCACCCTTCTTTGCAAGCAATAGCCCTTCCATGTGGTGCAGTTCTTTGTACGTAAACGGATCGTAAGGTTCCGCAAAGTCCACCTCTTTGGGCGGATCTGTGATTTTTGCCATCTTGTAGGCCATCTTGGCCGCTTCTGCTACATACTGAGGGAAACAGAGGTCCCTGTTGGTCCAATAGGCCGAATCCAAAGACCAGCCAACGCCGTCAATCCAGACCGGAGCGTCAGTGAATTTGCGTGCAACATCCTCAGAGGTAAGAACGAGCGCGGCTGCGCCGTCGCTTGGTGGGCTTATGTCAAGGCGTTGGACAGGCCAGACCATGGTTTCCGAGTTGAGAACATCCTCCACTGTGATTTTTGCCGCCAACTGGGCGCTAGGGTGGTCGAGAGCATTGCCTTTGTTCTTTACTGCGACCATGGCGATGTGTTCTTTGGGGATATTGTAGGTTTTCATGTAGCGGTTCATTTCAAGGGCGAATATCCAGACGAGGTTAGGGTTAAGGGGACGAGTAATGATTGGGTCCCAAATCGTGCGGAAGGCAGTCTGCGGATGAGGTATGCAGGGGCTCATCTTCTCCTCAGCTACGACTAGACATGTATCGAATAGACCAGAGGCCACATGCCACCAGCCTCCAATGGGAGAAAAGACTCCAGTTCCTCCGCCCACATACACTCTGGAGTACGGTTTTCTTGTAGCACCCGCACCATCCAAGAGGTTGTCGGCTTTCATATGGATCCCGTCAAATGCGTCGGGAGCAGTTCCCATCACCACACAGTCTATGTCATCCATGGTCATTCCTGCGGATTCTAGGGCCGCATTGGCTGCAAGGTAGGATAGCTCCTTGCCAGTTTCTTTCAACCGTCTTCTGAACAGAGTAATTCCCGCACCAACTACGGCGACTCGCCTTTTCACATTCATCGCTATTCTACTCCTGGTCTATAGTTCGCTGCTCAAAACAGCCACACATCCCGTAGCTGTAGGCACACCCCGCCAACTCTGGGCCACAGCCGTTTCAGCATCCTTCAGTTGTCGTGTTCCAGCCCGTCCCTGTAGTTGCAGAACGCACTCCAGAACAGACTGGAGTGCTGATGCCTCAAGTAGGTTACCAGCACCAATACGTCCTCCAGAAACATTCACGGGCAACTTGCCGTTTCTGCTGAAGTTGCCTTGTTCTAACAGCTTGCCGGCTTCTCCGTTCTCACATAGTCCTAAAGCTTCGATATGCTGCAGTTCTTTGTACGAGAACCAATCATCGACCTCGGCGAAAGCGATTTGCTTTTGCGGGTTCTTTATGCCAGCCATCTTATAGGCACGTTCGGCCGCAAGACGAGCATATTCTGCGGTACTCCAAGTACGGGACTCAATCCAGGGTGTATCTGAGCACCAGCCAACTCCCTTGAGCCACACGGGATCGTCTGACAAATCCTTAGCCTTTTCCTCTGAAGCGAGAACCATGACGATTACACCGTCTGCGAGAGGGCTGATGTCCCTGCGGGTCAGCGGATCAGACACGAACTCGGAATTCATCACGTCATCCATTGTCATTTTTGCAGCATAAGCGGCTGACGGATTGCTCAAAGCGTTTTGCTTGTTCTTCACGACTACAGCTGCGCACTGCTCACGCGTTGTCCCGGTTTCATGAAGGTACCTGCGCATCTCAAGGCCTGCTACGAAGTAAGGATGTACGTTGAAGGCGCGATTGTAAATTGGATCAAGACCATGGGTGACTATGCCTGGAAACGTAAGAATATCAGAGGCCTTGCTGTGCGCCTCAATCGCAACTACATCAAAGAGACCTGTTTCAATCTGCATCACGCCGTTGATAAGCGCCAGCAACCCATCTCCACCTATAGTACAGACCGACCGAAGAACTGCGCCTAGCTGATCGGGCACGAACTCGTCGAAAATCGAGTACCCCTCATAATAGTCTTCGGCAGCCGTAAGGAAGCTAGCAATGTCCTTTCGAGGATTCACACCAGCATCTTCGTAAGCTTTGACAGCAGCTTCAAACATCTGTTCTTTGAAGGAAATGTCCGGCGTAGTACTTTGAAAACTAGTATGTCCAACACCAACGATGGCTACAGTCATGAGAGATCCCTTCGAAATTCGATTTCTCCGAGGCATTCCCTGAGGGAGTTCAATGCTCAACCACGGATGGGGCTTGTTCGAACCATTCCACCTCAAAAACATTGTGGACCTCAAGGTGCCGTTGAATAGATTGATTCCCGGCACACTCAAGGAAATTCAGCTGGTTGATGTAGCGCAGGATCCCCCCTGATCAGCAGATTTTTGGCCGCTCCCAGTTATTAAGATGAAAAAGAGAAAGAAGAGGAAAGAGAAAAAGACGAGGGGCCACTACTCGGCGTCTCCAATTGTTCAACTTATGATATAGTCACTGTCCAGTGCTTTTAAAAAGACGACTTTGAGAGGGTCAAGGAGCGCAGGCGAGTATGAGAGTGCGCGAGTCACGGTGCGACACGTCATTCATCTTACGGACCAACACTAACATGGTCAGCTTTATGAATTGAATACCGAGAGGTACGAGCACTCAGACAGTGGAGAGATATAGGATGTCGAATAAGCGCAACGAAGAATCATGGGACAAGCTTGCGTCCTACTACAAATCAGCATACATCATCTCCGTTGAGAACTACCACTATAACTCATTTGGACCGGGAGATAACGAGCTAGGCATCATAGGAGATGTCCAAGGTCTTGACATACTAGAGATTGGTTGTGGAGGCGGACAAAACGCGATTGTTTTGGCAAAACGAGGCGCAAAGTCAGTCACCGGGATTGACCAATCTGAGAACCAGCTTAGGTTTGCCAGACAACTTGCAGAGAGTCAAGGAACCCAAGCTACATTCCTCAAGAGCGATATGGAGGATATGTCAGCCGTCGCTGATTCTTCATTTGATTTGGTCGTATCCTCACATGCTATGAATTACGCTTCTGACATTAACAGAGTATTCAATGAGTGTTCAAGAGTACTCAGACCAAATGGGCGAATCGTAACCTGCATGAACCATCCAACCTGGATAGTTCTTGGAGAAGCTCTTCAAGAGGATGATTTCGCAAAGATTGTCAACTACTTCGATGAAACCAAACAAAAGTGGGACTGGAACAAGTACAAGGGAGATAAGATAGCAACATTCGAATCTTCCGAATGGCAACTAAATCAGATCATCAATGGACTCATCTCAGCTGGATTCTGTATCGAAAGTCTTACCGAGCCAAGGGGTTATGCATTGGAGGAAATAGAAAAGCTACCCTCAGATGCTATGCCGTATCGTAATTCGGACTACACGCCTGAGGAGTTCATTCGAGCAAGCACAGTAATCCCCGTTACAGTCATCATCAAAGCCATCAAGAAGGAGTAGAGGTCTCGTTTTGTGTAGGTGCCTTCTGACATTGCACCCATGCAGTGCGATTGAACGGGGAATATCGAATGTGCGGGGATAGCATCCTTTTCTAGGAGGTTCATGAATACCATAAATGGAGAGAAATTCCAAAATGACGAAGATTGTAGATGTGCTTTTGGACAGCTTCAACCACGAAGCAAAGCAGGCCAAAGTGGTCCTTGCTGCAGCCAAGTCGGTAGATATGGACTACACTCCGGGGCAGGGAATGAAGCCTCTGAAAGAGCTTGCGAACCACCTCGCACAGATTCCATCCCTTGACCACAGGATGTATTCTCGAGAGATAGAAACCGCAGAGCAAGCGCAGGCCCAAGAGAAAGAGCTCTCGCGAGATGACCTTGACGGGATGCTTTCCGTTTTCGACGATGGCATCGCGGCTGTAAACGCCAGATTCCGTGACATGTCTGACAAAGACCTACTTGAGAATAAGCTCAAGCCATTCTACGAAACCCGGTCTGAGAAAAACTGGGCCTACTACATGTCTGAGTTCATCCGTCACATCGCAATGCACAAGATGCAGCTCTGGATGTACCTAAAGCTGGCTGGCGCCAAGGTTGACATGATGACCTATTACGGCGTCCCACCCAAGTAGGAAAGCTCCGTTATCGGCAAATAACGGAAAGGGTATCATTCAGCCAACTCATTGATGTGAATCCTCAGTCATTATGTGATATATGAGTTCGGGATTTCTAGTCGCACGTTATCGAATGACGGCTATCGCTTTTTTCTTCAACTCGTTTGCGTTGTTCCGTTGAAGCCTCACCAAACAGCTCACAAAATCGGCACGTTCCCCGGTAAAACGACCAGATATGACCAAGATTAGCTTAAATCATTCCATAATAAGCCATTACATGTTTATCCAGTCAGTGGTATTCGGAAACGCTCCATCTGAAAACGACGAGTGAATGACACTGCGACGAGTGCGGGGTCTCCAAACTGGATGGTGCGATTGCCTTCCAAAAGGTGTGTATAGATGAGAATCAATAGAAGGTCTGTGGGTCTTGTATTCCTGATGACAATGCTACTTGCATCGGGACTTCTTTCACAAGTTGGGATAACACCGCTCAATTCGAGTACCGAAGGAGCGATGCCGCACGTAATAGATGACATGCTGAGCCCTGGGCCATCAAACCCTGAAACCATGTATGTCACCTCCGATCTCCCACTATCGACAACCGGTACTGGATTCCTGTTGCCTGTGATCGAATACGCCAATGGGACCTTCGTCGGACGCAGCGCAAGAGCAAACGAGTCCAGCACCTTCTACTCCCAAAGATTCGATATTCCAGAGGGATGGTACACAACTCAGATTACAGCGATAAGCTCGGAGATGTACCACCTCAGAGATTGGATACAGAATGGAGATTTCTCAAGCATTACTGGATGGTTACAAGATGAGTATGACATCCCTAGCGTCGTAACGGAGAATTATGACGCCATCAATGACTGGATTACGATTGTTCGCGCCTCTGGTGGAAAAGTGCAATACGATTATTGGGGTTCATGGAACCAAACAGTACAAGTCATCGAGGGTGGAGCTGTTTCTGCAACGCTGAATGTCACGTACAAGATTGACACCACCACCGGAACCAACGGACAGAATGCACAACCGTATCTCTATGTCAATGGCTCCATGTATGAACTGCCATCCGGAGGAGCAAGATTTGGCGATAATCTTGATTGGACGACCTACTCCGTTGAGCTGCCACTCTCTGAACTCACGTTTCCAGGAAACCTGGAGGTGGCACTAGGCATACAAGGCTGGGCGGGAACTCAATTCCAGACCCAAGGCACTCTCACTTGCGACAACGTCACATTGACCCTTCAGACCTCAAGACTCATCGAGGTAGTTGACCTGACAACACGCGACACAGATAACCCCTCAAACACGGTGCAGTTCACAACGGGAGCAGGTGGAAAAGGCTACGCCACCCTCTCAGGCAACTGGACAAATCATGTAGAGTTAGAGTTTCTAGCCAATGAAACAGGAACGGAGTTTACTCTGGACCTCTATATGCATTTGATGCGAAACAACAATCTTGATACCAATACATACACTGTCGCGAACGGCACTGATGCAACTTGGGATTCCGCGTTTACCGCGCGGGAGATGGCCTACCCATTTACATTCCACTACTTCAATGTGTCAATTCCTCATGATTGGACTCTCAACTTGGTGCATGATGCATACAACGATCTCCAGCTGTCTGGCACAACCTACTACAATGCCACATACTACGGGGCCGAATCAATACTCGTGTGTGATGTCTACGGTACTGGAGTCAGCGGAACGCCCCACTACGGCACCTGGACCTTATCGTCGACCGCCCCCAACTATGGCAAGGCCCTCTCGTCATGGGGTATGCCGGGCGGATTCTGGACTGAAACTGCCAACTTCTATCCGAACTCAGCTCTGCGGATCAATGTCACTTTCAGCGACGGAATAGGAACCCCTCCGGCCTCTCCGGGTTCTGGATTGCTGACGCTCTACGATGCAGAAACGCAGCTTGTCTACACCGAGTCTGGAGGCGCTCTGGACGGTTTCGGTCTACACACCTACCAGAATGGAACAGGCACATCAAACATCACAGTTCAACCCACATGGCTTGCTGGCCCAATTACAGCCATCGCGTCATGGAGCAATGGGACGTCGGTGGGAGAAACTAGGAACCAGCTATTCATCTATCATAGAACTGAGCTGGAGATAGAAGCCGCCCTCTATTCAGTATTTCGAGGTGATACAGTTTCCGTAAGAGTCAAGTATGTTGATTCTGAAACGGGACTCGGCATACCTGCAGCCTTGCTCTACTTCAATTGGACATATGGTTCTGGCACCATGGGGTACGCTGGTAACGGATGGTACGCCGGATATGTTGACACCTCAATGGCCACAATAGGGGCCTATCCAGTCGAAGTGAACGCATCCAAGGAGTACAATGATTTTGCACTAGTAACTGGCATTACAATCGAGATACAAGAGAGAACCACGCTTTTCTCACCCAGAAATCTGCGGACCCCGACCACGGACTACGAGATCCCATGGGGCAACTCGAAGATTATCTACTTGGCATACGAAGATACCATAGCAATGAATCCAACAGCCCTAGGTGCCGACCCAGGCAGTCCCGGGAGTCCAGATGTAACGGACACGTACACTTCCAACAATGTCTACGCTACAGTGACCAGTGTGGGCAATGAAGTCTCTCTTACTGTTGAAACCAATGTCACTTCCTACGATTTCCTGGTCGCCGACCTCACTTCGTTATCCTATAAGATTGAAGGCAAATTCAGCGCCGCAGTTGACTCGGGAACTGTCTATGCGTACAACTTCAGTAGTAGCTCCTGGGTGATGATTATCGATTCATACAAACCAATAGTCGACACCACTCTCTCATGGAAGACCTCCAGACCGGCGGACTTCATCTCTGTAGATGGCATTACTAGGGCGCAGGTCAATGCAACCCATTCTACCTCCTTCAGCTACAACCTCGACCTCTTCGATTTTGTGGCCAACCGCCCTATCGATGACACTGAACCAGGTGCTTCAATCATATCAGATTGGCCAGCACAGTCTGTCGTTGGCACTCAAGTAGGACCCGTCTTCAACACATCTCTGAACATTTGGCAGGTCACACTGAATACAAGGGATGTTGTGCCAAGTGAATACACAGTACTAGTTGAGGCCTCAGCGACCGGTCATCAGAGCAAGTCCTTGGAGTTGACAATTACCGTAAAGGCCCATCAAACACGGGTGTCAGTATCTCCGCCTTCGGCAACTCCTTGGAGCTGGAAGACGTGGATCAGTGTTTCAACCGTGAACACCGACAACTCATCAATAGTACTCTCGGAAAACAACATCTCATTGATTCAAGTGGAATCCGCGTTTGGCATTCAGGTCTTCACCTCATCGAATTGGACATACAGCGATTCAAGTGGATATGCCAAAGTTGCACTCTATCTTGACACAAGTGCTTGGGACATCGGTTCTCACTCCGTGACAGTCACAGTGACCACATCAGGCACAGGTCTATCCAAGTTCTTTGATGATGGGACCACAGAGTTTGAGATGACCATCAGGGCACATGATATGGGAGTATCAGTGGACCCACTTACTGAAACACCTTGGACTTGGAAGACCAACGTAAGTGTCAGGTTGACCGACCTTGACAACTCCACACTCGCAGTAGGTCCTGATAATGTAACACAGATAGTCGTCGCTGGACAGACTTTCGCATCGTCCGACTGGACATACTCGAATGGTATATTGGTTCTTTGTGGACACCAGCGACTGGTCAGTTTCCTCCAACTCGTACGATGTTCTTGTCACGACTTCAGGTTCACCTCAGCATTACAATGATGGCGCAGGTACAGTGATTATAACGATAAGGTCGCACATTCTCATCGTTTCGGTATCTCCGCCAGCGGCAACACCCTGGAGTTGGAAGACTGATGTGACCGTTACTTTGGTCGACCTTGACAACTCCACACTCACAGTGAGCCAGGACAATGTTACGCAGATAGTTATTGCTGGACAGACATTCACTGCCAGCAGCTGGACGTATTCCGCTGGATCCTTCA
>DXJO01000028.1 GCA_019057475.1 Candidatus Thorarchaeota archaeon
TATAGGGGATATGTGCCAGGGTGCTGTCTTTGAGACTTCTCTTAAACGAGCAAAGGAGTTAAAGAGGGCCGGAGTGGTTGAGATAATGGAGAGGATCCCCGAGCCGGATAGACTCCCGGAAATTATCAAATTAAGGGAGCAGGGGTTAACTTATCGAGCTATCGGAGAAAAACTTGACCTCTCAAAAGTAGCTGTCTATAAGCGGTTGAGGAAAGAAGGTCTGGCCGGAAGGGGTAGCCTCGTTAATCAGATAAGAGGTCTCCGGGAGAGGGTCGGCAGACTGGAAAAAGAGGTTAAGAGGCTGATAAATGATCAGGAATAACTTGGTTTTAATGCTAGAGATTCAATTAAGGAAAGGATTTGAGACATTTTTGTTCGTGAAAAAGGGGGATAATAAGGGCCTAAAACGCCTCTTTCTCTGTTGGGAGTCGAGGATTGAGTAGTCTATTTTTCAATAATTGAGTAAAAGGGGGTGAAAAACAATGTCAAAGCGGTATCGTAGTAGGGATAGTTACATATCGAAAGATCCGATCAAGAGGCAGCACTCCTTGGATAATCTTGTCCAGTATAGGGAAGGCAGGGCTGAAAGGGAGAGGGTCTTGAGGGAGATAGGCTATTACATTGTTTGCCCTTACTGTAAAAGGTCGGTGGTGAGAAAGAACCTCAAGGCGATTGAGTCGCTTCTTCATTTCTCCAGGTGCAGGGATTGTCAGCACTTTGAGAGGCTTCCTGAACCTAAAGATTTGATGTGGGATCACCAGGTTATAGAGATAGTCGCTCAATGCAAAGATGAGCTATACGGTGAGAAGCATAGGACTTTTTTCACAGAGGAGCAATTAGACAGGGATAATGCGTCTATCGTCAATGAGCTAGGCTGCACCTACTCGAAAGAGGAAAGAGAGGAGTTAGTTTGTTGCTCGTTTGAGCCTAAGAAATGACTAGAAATGACCTGGTTTCGACTCAATAAATGCTAAGAAAAGCTAAGATTTTAACGGATAATAACAGATATTTTCCGGAAAAAAGGAACTTGCTCTCGTGGGATTTGGCTCTGCGTTTGAGGCTGTCGTATGCTGACAAATGCTGATATTTGAGTTAACAAAAGTTAACTTTCTATGTTGAGAAAAGTTGAGATCTCAGGGGGGTAAATTTGAGGTCTAAGTCTTTGTTAAAATTAGGGTTTGGCCGGAGGAAACAGCCGAGTCCTCTTTTATTTGACCTGGAGGTAGGGGATAACTCAAGGGGGACTCCCCGAAGCCTTAAATGAGCCTTAAATGGCCTTATTCTCTGAAGATAGTTACTAGAGAGGAGATAAGAGATAATTATAAGATTAGGGAGTTTATGATTCTGGGTTACATAATCAGTTATTATCGGAACCAAGAATTTGAGTAGAAATAGAGGGTTGAAAGACAGTTATAATAAGGGTTTTAATGATTAAAGTTAGGCTCTTATCCTGGGTATCTATAAGGATCTTGGCTATCCTCTCATTATCGGCTGTAATATGGTATAGACAGGGAATAGCTCAATTTAGGGTAGGTAGTTTGGTTAACATAATGTCTCTTATCGGAACATATCGTATTAGGTCTTGACAAATAATAATACGATGTTATAATGAGATAGAGAAATGAGAGAGGAGGTCTTAATAATGGGAAAGCTGTTATCAGTCAAAGAGGTCGCTGGTATCCTGGGACTCCACGAGGCAGTTATCCGGCGTTATATTCGGAGTGGAGTCTTGTCTGCTGTTAGACTAGAGGGAGCATATCGGATTGATGAGAAAGACTTAAATAACTGGCTGGAAAAGAGAAAGACAGGCCAGGGAGAGAAATAAAAATAAAAAGGGGGAGGCCCTTAACCGCTAGGCAAAGGAAAACCTCCCCGAAGGGAGTCAACGATGAAGTATTCCCCCTTCGTGCAAGAAGGTAGCAAAGAGGGAGAAAAGGTCAAGGACT
Organism: Candidatus Thorarchaeota archaeon; assembly: GCA_019057475.1. GTDB lineage: Archaea > Asgardarchaeota > Thorarchaeia > Thorarchaeales > Thorarchaeaceae > WTCK01. The sequence continues at coordinate 1,947 of DXJO01000028.1, forward strand.
GGGATACAATTATCCATATCCAGAAAGAAAAAAAGGAGAGATTCTCGGAGGACCTGAACAGGACTCTCAACGAATTGTTTGACCTCAACCTAGGCCAGAATAGAGCGAAGCGAGTCGGAGAGAAACGGGAAGCAAACGAAAAATACAATCTCAAATACCAGGAGCTAAAGGGTCTTATCCGAGGGGTAATGAAAAGCCCGGGAATAGGGATCAAGGTCTATGATAAATTGAGCCGGTTATTTACCCAGGTACTGAAGCACCGGGCCAGCGTCCAGTATTTAGTGTTGAACGGTATTGTGGAGAAGGTAGAGAATGAAAGTCGCTAAGAAGCAAGAAGAAATCGGAAGGGTTAAGCTCTCAGACTCTCAGGAGCTTGTTGTTTCAGTAGTGGATGATGAGAGGCTGGATCTTAGGCTTTGGGTCAAGACGGACAGCTATACCGGGCCTACCAAGAGGGGAGTAAGGTTTTATCTGTTCGACGAGATATGGGAGCGTTTTAAGGGTCTTATGGAGAAGGTTGATAAGGTCTATAATGACCTTGCCTAGAGGATTTAAGAGAACTGGGATTTTCCTAGTTCGTTCTATCCGGGGGGGTTCTGGATCTCCTGGTCTTTCCTCCCCGGGTAGAGAATAGCTATTAGGCTCGGGGTTACTCCCTGGCCCCGGGCCAACCAGGGAGATGATAAGGGTGGAGGAAATCAAGAGACTAGAGGACTTTGAGAGGACTAGAGGAAAGCTGAGGCTGCCTGCCGATACGAAGCCTTGTATTGTTAAACTGCTGGAAGATCCCTCCGTGAGAGAGGCCGATAATGCCTTTGTAGTTGCGGTAGAGTTGCATAGGGTCGGGAGGACGAACGTATCTGGAGAACTTATGCTCTGATTGTGTTCTTCTTGCTGATTGCGGCGCTAATCGAATCCTTTGTCACTCCACTTGTTGTAATGATGGTCGGTGGATAAAGGCGGAGTACGGATTTGGTTAAGGCTACAGAACCTATCTTCGACCGCCATGATACTGGCAGGCATAGGTTTGGCCATGATTGTGATACTGGTCATGGTGTTCCAGAGAAAGCGGCGCATGTAGTTGATGAAAACGGGCCAAGTGCTCGATCTCCTCTCCTTTTTTGAAAGCCTTCTATCGACTCCGCGAGAAACGGATGCACCCCCTCTAGTATAATTCTCCGCAGGCTCGCATTTCATATATCCACAAATATCTTATATTCATAAATATGAATTACTCTTAATATATCCTATCAACACGCGCCGCGGATACGAGTTGGTATAATGGAGTTTGCTAATCGCGAGGCATGACTCCGACCTTGTTCAATCCACGGTGCGGAAGGGGACAGAACAAATGCAACGGAATCAAACAAAACGCACGCTTATTTCTCTAGTTGCTATTGCGGTTTTTCTATTCTCAATGGTCTATGCAAGCAGCAATGCTACATTGCCCATTCATCCAGTGAGTGACTCTGTTCTTGAGTTCACTTATGCACAGGATCCAGATCCGCAATATGAGCCTGAAGCAGGTACTCACGTCTGGTGGGACCAAAACAGCAACAGCACTAGCGATGAGTGGTCATGGGATCACAGAAACTGGCTATTCGGGCCGAGTCCTACGTTCGAGGTCTTCCACGAAGACGGCTCTCTGCTGACTGGAGATAGCTACGCAGAAATCGGTGAGGTCATACACTTCGTGGTGACTGTACCCAAGAATGTGTTCACTGAAGACGCAGATCTAGGACGTGTCAGCGTTCATGGTTGGTACACGACCGCGGACTGGAACTTCACTGCAAATTTCAACATGGACTTTGACGCTAACCCCTACGCCTTCGACCGGTGGATGGCTGGAAGCTGGCAATACAACTCCACAGAGGAGTTTGGTCCGCCACAACCCAGCTTCTTGAACATAACTCCTGAACAGTGCTCAAACACAAGTGACGCTAGCAACTACTATATCGACTTCGCAGTATCATTCACTGGCGATGCACCTCAGGGTCTCTACCAGATTGATATGTCCGTGGAGGACACCAACGGGAACTGGATAGGTTCATACAATTATGGTTCCGGCTGGGATTTCAAGGGCATAGCCGTCGGAATGCATGCCGACCTTGCATGGGCACACTCGTTCGGAGGGGGCTACACCCTTCAGAAGATTGACCTGGAGGGCGACCCGCTCTATTCCGTGAGCAGAGGCATGGATTTCATCATGCGATTCAACATCAGTGGAGATGAGCCTGAATTTGTACGTCTGAGGTTCCATATCCCAAGTGGGATTGACGTGTGGGTCAACGAAACTGGCTGGCATGACGAACTTGTCACCAGCAACGGAGGGTGGCAGTTCGATGAGGTTCTTGAAACATACGTCTGGAATGACACAATCGAGGTTACGACCCTCGAACAAGTCTACGGCGAGTATCAACGACGTGAATGGGTCAACATTGGCACGAGCGAAGAGATCAATGTGACTCGACTCTGGGACTACTGGGACGACGAAATCGAGGAATGGGTCTACGAGATTGTGAACGAAACTTGGTGGATTGAGAAGGAGTTCATCTTTGAGTACAACGGAACTCACTTCGAAACTTACTATGGTTACACATACTGGGGCTACCCGTATGAGGAGTATATCCCTGGTACTTGGAATGAGGAGATAACTGTCCTCGAACCAATCCCCGAAGATATGCCCATCTTTTACGAGCTCAACACTTCACAATGTTCTGCAGCAACAATCGGTCCTGAGTTTGTGGTCGAATTCATTGGTCACTTCACAGACGAAATGCCTGTTAGCAACATGTATCAGAATTTCATGTTTCAAGACGAGGTAATGGGGCCTGATAACTATCAATACTGGCCGGCTACTCATGGTGAGTATCCAAAGCAGACTCAGAGCGAGTACGAGATGGCGAAACAGATTGCTATCGAAACCCCTGTGACCATTGCCAAGCTACTCAGGGCTGATGGAACAGAACCCACTGGCTGGATGTTCCAGATTGACAAGGGCGACGACTTCATGATTAGCGGCAGGCTTCAAGGTGGCGGTTCAGTGGCTGACGATATAGATGCCTCGCAGCTCGCTCTTAACGCGTACAGTGGTTACTGGACTGAGGATGAGTGGGGCTGGTCTGAGCTCACCTACGAAGTTTCTATTGATATGGACGGCATTCCAACATTTAGAGCATTCAACAGGACTGAGAAGAATAACTACACCCACGGTGTTTATGAGGACTGGATCCTTACCAACAGCACTGGCTGGTTCTATGCCTACAACGAAACCACTGGCATGTGGGATTGGGCATATGGCAATTACACGGATTGGCAATGGGTCGAGGTCGAAGGTTGGCACTGGGCTTGGTGGTATTACAACCATCTCACTGGTGAATGGCAAGAGAAGTACATTCCACACAGAAGTGCTGAAACTGTGATTCCTGCAGACTTCTGCACTATCAGTGGCTTCACGTCATTGGTAGATGAAGGGGACCTTTATGTCACGTTCCTTGTCAACATGACCGAGAGCGTGCCTGACACCAACTATTGGTGGGAATTCGCTTTCATGAACAACACTTGGTATCAGGACTACTCCAGCGAGTACGGCGAGCATGAGGTCCTGAGCTGGGAGCGCGAGTGGGTCTATAGCTTTGACTACCTTGGCGACAAGGTCTACATGGAACCATTTGTCAAGAATCAGCTCGTATACCAGTTCACCAACGGTTCACTCAGCTCCGATTACATGATTGGATTTGAGAGTCCCTATATTGTTCTTGGTGACGAGGAACTGCCCATCAAGGTCCGAGAGAACTACGATCCATGGTCGAGTACTACCTGGACTGAGATGTTCTTCTATGATCACTGGGATCCTGGGACTGGCAATGACTACTACTACTATGAGTTGCTGAATGATACGAAGATCTTGGTCACATACACCGATACGGTATACATCTACAATGTAACAACCACCACAGGCGATTCATTCCTCACAGCCATGGAGTGGGATTGGGGCTACCAATCCTATGGAACTCACCACGACTACTGGGTTGACCTGAATGGGTCCGTGCATCAAGGTGGAATAGAGTATCAGAGATGGAACCTTCTTGACTTCGAGTTCCACGACAAGGTCGAGATCTCATATCATGATGAGGGTTGGTTCGTCCGATACGGCCCTACTGACAACATAATGCTGATCAGTAACTTTTGGTGGGAGAGCCTGGATAACACCTACTACATGACTAGCTTGGACGGCAATCTCTACCAAGTAATCTACAACGAGATGTATGGGCACAATGAGGCCTTCATCGACGGATTTTGGCAGGCAGTGGGTTGGTTTGAGCATTACTACACAGCTGAATATGACGGTCATGATGTGATGCTTGTCACGCATAACACGCATCGCAGCTGGTATCATGAGAATGGTGCCGAGCTGGAGATGCCATACCCAGGTGCAAACGCTGAGTGGCACGACGAGCTGAACAGGATTCAGAGTGATGGCGGAAAGGTACCAACTACCAAGTCACTTGTCTACGACGGCGTAACCTATCCAGTGTACAACACCACAGTGGATGACTGCTATGTTGACATTGAAGGCACAACGTACTCCATCAACCACACACTCATGTTCCACACTGTGGCAAATGGCACCGATATCTGGTTGGAGGACTCGACACCCGTCGGCTATCAGGCTGACGTCGGCACATTCGACAACAGTCTTGCATTCACCAATGTGGAACCCGTTCAGTACAACACTGACGATATGTGGGGTTGGCCACGCATGGACTGGGATAATGGCTACTACGTAGTCGATCTGTTCAACGGCACTACCTGGATTGCCAACTACACGAATGTCATGCTCCTATTCAAGTATGATCTCGAAGGTGAGATCTTCTACTCTATGCAGGAGTGGCCATACTGGCACGAGCTGGGCAACGAGTCATGGTACTCGTACGTTGCCATCAACGGTACAGAGATTGAGGTACTAAGCCCAGATCCTCTTCCAAAGATGGCCTCCCATCTAGTATACACCTACTTCAATGGAAGCCATGATGTCTACGACTTCATGAGTGGGACTTATGCCATCCATTCGTGGGGCCCTTCGATTTGGGCGTTCAAGATACACAACGCTACATACAGCGGCGACCTGTTCTTGAACATGCAAGGTGGTGGCAGGGAGCTCTATGTCTTTGACTACCTTGGCACTCCTGTGTTGGCAACCCCGTCCTATGAGAGCATCCACAGATATCGTTTGAGGTGGGGTCACGCCCTGATCTACGGGCCTACACCTATCGAGAGCTCGGTGCACAGGAACTTCTACGATCTTGTCATCGGAGTCCCCGAGTGGGGCATGTGGGGCATGCAGAATTGGGCGACCAACCCGGACAACGGGGCACTCGACCTAGATGGCAACCTCGACACCACTGATGACCAATACTTCGTACAAGAGGAGTATTCATCGATTGACAGCTGGACACACACCTGGGAAGCCCTATGGACCAACATCAACTGGGATCCCAACGCAACAGCGTGGGGCGATGAAATGAATATCCACTCTTGGATGGGTGTTGATTCATTCACATGGACCTACGAGTGGAGTCAGTCCTTCGATTGGTACTTTGCCGGCAACATGAGCGCTTTGACTACTGGTCAAATGGATGCTGTGAGGGACATTCTTCTGACGGAGGATGAAGAACCTCGACCAGGTTACTGGGACATCGCTTGGATGGCTCGAGACGTCACCTGGGAGGACATACTCGCAGATGCTGAGGCGAACGGTTGGGACTGGATAACCTCAAACGAGCAGACCTGGACTTGGCTTAGCTTCGGTGTTGGTCAGAACTATGGAACTACCGTACTGCAGGATGAAGTAGAGCACTGGCTTAACATTGGCATGCACTATGAGTTCAGCGGCCTTATGATCTGGGAAGACCTCAATGACGATGGTACGATGGGTGTTGACCTTTTCGATCCATCAGGCAGCGAACTTTCTCACTATTTGATGCCGGACTCTGTGGACAGCGTGTCCTTTGTCACTCCAGGCATGGCCTTTGGTGATTCCAACTCATCTGGATGGATGAGTGTTGATATCACTGATGAAGTGACCTGGGGCGTGACGTTCCTTGGTGTCAACGGAACTGCCTTCCCATTCACCGAATGGGGATACTGGGGTTGGTACGATGGTGTCAATACTGGCTCGGACATGAGGACATTCGATGAGCGCCCGACTAAGGTGCGAATCGATGAGCTCTCATTCCTTGTGCACTTCCAAGGATACATCGATGAATCTGGTGAAACGTTGAATAACTACGCAGAAGTTAAGGTGGACAACTACGTCGGCAACTGGGATGTCGATATGATTGGCGGTCGCAGCAATCTCGAGAACAAGTCACTTGCGTTGAACTACTTCGCTGATGTAAACGTGCAGGACTTCGCTTTCAAGGCGAACGGCAATTTCATGTCTGGTGAGGAAACAGTAAGCGCTGATACCTTTGCGTTTGAAACTGCTGGAGTCCAATTTGCTGAGATGATCATGGGTGGTGTCACCTATGACTGGAGCAAGAACACATCTGCTCCGTACGACGTCTTGAGCTACACTACGCCAGTAGGTACATTCCGTGCGGCCTTTGAGTCTGATAGTGGCCAGTCCGCTACTGCTTGGAGCTTCAGCTCCACCATGTTCTACGTGACCATAGGCTTCCCAGAATGGGACGGTTACAGCGTATATCAAGACCCGGTCTTCGTTAGTTACATCTCTGCGCACGGCACGGAGAGTGTTCCTGGAAAAGTCGAGTTTGGCGCTTTCAGCATCGGTCCAACGATCCCACACGCCACTGACACTGTGCAAGTGGGGGTTGATATCTACGCTGACGTGCAGGTGAACAGCGCTGACCTACTCTACGGCACAGATGGAGGGAACCTTGACCAATCGACCCCGATGTGGCAGGAAACTGACACCAGATGGGTTGGCAACATCCCACCATACGACGATGGTGTGCAGGTCTTCTACAAGATGGTCGTGCACACTGACTACGGTGACTTTGAGTCACCATTAGGCTCCTACATCGTTGGACAAGGCATTGTGGGTCCAGATGGTGGACTCGATATGATAGTCCTCCTTGGAGGATTTGCAGTCCTTGTGATTCTTGTTGTTGTTCTGGCAAGAAGACGGCGACGATAGGATATAGAAGAGGGGCAGATTCCCCTCTTCGCCCTTTTTTCTTTCTTATTAGATTGATGAATCTACTCGATGTCGAGTGCTGGTGCTAGTTTTGTTCTCCAGAACTTGATTCCGGCTATGTGAGCAGCATACGTTGAGCTGAATGCATCATAAGAGATGCCAATCACAGGGATTACGCTTCTTGTCATCAGACAGTTCTTCTTATCGATTCCGAAATTCACTTCAACAAGCGACGCATTAGCCTTCAGTAGTTTCTCGTAGACGTGGTTTCTTTCCTTCTTGGAAATGCTCGAGAGATCCATTAGCCTGGTGGTAAGAGTTATCCAATTCTTACCTGGGAATACCTCTATCTCCTTTGTTTCAGTGAGCGTATACGGATGGAGGCTGAAGGTCTTTCGACCATGCTCCTCAAAGCTGACCTCCATTCGCTTCAGGTATTCCTTGGCAATGAACCAGGTTGTGCTCATCATTGTTCTCTCTTCCGTCTAGGAGCGACTCCTCTCTCTAAGTCACGTCTGAGCGAATGACCTAGTTGCTAGAATATTCTCACATTACTAGTAAAAGTCTTCGCCTTCATAGGCAAATTAGAAAAACGCTTCAAAATCAGTATTTAGTGAGGCGACATATGATCAAGCCCCTCGAAATTCTTCAACGCGAAATCATGGTTAGTGAAGAAAAACTAGGCCAACAACATGGATGGTTGGACACACTGGATACATGATATTTGCAGGACTACGCGCAGAAACTGACGAGTTGTTCTCTAAACCTGCCGTTTCTTCCAGAATACAAATACCACAAGCAGAACCATGAAGATCGAACTAGGAATCATAATTCCAAGAAATATTGAAATCGGACCCGAATCGACGGATGTTGGAGTTGCAAGGTTCATAAGTCCATCAGCAATAATGTATATGGAAGTCCAGAGTAAGGTACTAAGATTAAGCCGAATGTATATCCAACAATGATTCTTTAGTCAAGACATGGCTCAAGCATAAAGGAGCCATTACAACTTGAGAACATGTGCAAAGTGTGGAAGAGCAAATGATGTACTACGGAAGCACTGCACTCGATGCGGAGCCTCTCTCCTGAAAGCGGCAGAGGACTCGAAACCATCTGCGTCTATCCCCAAATCAGGAAGAGTAGTCACTGGACCTACCCTTGAGGAAGTCGAGGAACCAGAAGAGGTCGTGAGTCCAGAGCCAGTGCAGGTTGATTACGAAGAGGGAACGGAAGTAGTAAAACAGATACTTGAGAGGGTCAAAGCAGCTGAAACTCGTACAACGGGCGAAGAGGCTGCATCGCAGCCAGAAACTGATGTTGAGGTTCTAGAAGAAGAACCCCCAGAGGAGATGGCTGAACCGATGATTCCCGAGGAACCTACGGCTGAAGCTGAAATACCACGTGACGAGCCAACAGCCCCCCCACCTGAGGAGATGCGTGGACAAGAACCCGCTCCCGTAGCTCCCCCTTCGATGGTTTCCGCGGCTGTTGAGGACCACCTTCGAGACGAGAAGATCAGGAATCTAGAATCCAACATTAAGGCCTACAATGTTGAACGTGCGCAGCTACAGTCCGAGTTGGACAAGTTGTGCTCTCGTCTTGACGAAGGAGTCGAACGTTACCGCACCGTTGCTGAAACCAAACGAACCCGTGCTGAAAGGATAGAACGTGAGTTGAGTCTTGCGAAGAAAGAGTACAATGATGCTAACAAGGAGTACAAGAACGCAGAAAACCGCAGGAACAAGGAATTGTCAAATGCCGAGAAACGGATTCGTGACATGGATAAGCGAGTCAAGAAGGCTCAGGATGCAAGAGATAAACGGCTTCGGGATCTGGAAAAAGAGCGGTTGAAGCGCGAAGAAGAAGCAAAGAAAGGCTAGGCAATTAGGCCATACTATTGGGTGGATGTAGACTTACCAGTGGGTCAAACAGCACAACACCCTAGATGACTGGATATTGCTCGGTGATATATCTCATAAAAGAATAGAGGCAGGTGGCTGTCATGCCTTCAACCATACAGCTCGGGAGGTAGACCCCTATTACTCCGTCTAATACTCCTGAAAACACAACCTCGAATCTCGAGACTCAGAATCTCAATGCCCGAGAAGCAACGTGAGCGTTTTCTTTTTCTCACTAGATCGCCTGACAGAATCTGTATTAGATTCAAGTATTAAAAAAATAGAATGCCCTACTCAGCGTATGGCTGAGTAGAGCTAGCAATTTGCAGTGCTACTACGGCATATAGGGCATCATCCCGTTAGGGAGGAAATTATAGTCGACGCCTGGTGTGACATCGCGTGAACCGAACTCTGGGTGTGGGCCTCCGTCAAATGTGAAGGAAGTCCTTGCTGTGTGTCTCAACCAGACCACCTTTGTTGGGTGTTCACTACCATCATCAACGCTCACCATCTCATGACGATGCACGTAACCTAGACTAGCATATGATTCTGCTTTCTCAGGGCTCCACGTGTCTATGATGGCATGAACAATCCAGAGGAGTTCTCCATCACCTGCGTCTGATGACCACCAACTAGCTGCGCCAAATGGACCGGTGTTGTAATGTTTCCCAACCAACTGATTTGGTCCCGCTTGGACCCAGTAGTGGCCAGGGATATCAGTTGCTCCACCAGCTCCATCTGGAGCACCAGCCATGTAGTAGTTCTCTCCGTCAACGAGTATCGTTATCCCGTGGACGAATCCGTCGCTCTCAATGTCGTTCGAAGTTGGTGTTGCAGCTGCTGATACCATAGGTATCGTAAGTGCTGCAACGATCAACACAACGAAGGTTAGCATAGATTTCTTCAAATTAGTATCTCCAAAGATATTGTATCTATCATTACACACATAACAATAGTTAATAACGATTTCCTCGAACATTTCAGGATGACCTTGAAACTATCAAGGGATTGGAGATAGTGATGGGTCATCTGTGAGGAAGTTGGAAGAAAATGAAGACTCTACATATCGCTACAGTTGGTGAAGATACGGAAACGGTCCTTGTGGGGATGAAAAATGTTCCAACGCACAGATTGGATCTTATTTGCTTACATGAACACAGGGATTCTGTGAATGCCTTCGCACTAAACTTGGAGAAGACTCTCAAAATAGATGTGGATGTCCATGTTGTTGATGGTAAGATAGTAGAAGGCGTTCTTGAAACGGTTGCAGATATCTTGAATGAACACAATGGGAAATTCGATGATGTGGTGCTGAATGTTGCTGGTGGAGAGAAGGTCTTAACCTGTGCAGCCGTCACTGCAGCATTCTTCAATGGACTCAAGGCCTTTCATCTGAAAAACGAAACTCCAGTAATGCTTCCAGTTATGAAGGTCAAATACAGCGACATAATCTCGAAGGCGAAGATGGCTGTAATCAAGGCAATCCATGATGCGGGTGGAGCAATTCAAAGTCTAGGTCAGCTGAGTGACATCTCAGGCTATGGAAGACCTCTACTAAGCTACCACATCTGGGGTGATGATGAGTCACGAGGACTGGTTGAACTCGGTCTTGTAGAAGCTGAACGTGGAAGGCATGGACGACTTGAAGCCCGCCTTACAGTACTGGGCAGAGCGATGGTTCTAGCTCAGTCATCAACTGATCGTTAGAACTTGAAATGCTATAGAAGCATCTCATGTTCGTTAAAGGGAATTAAGATTACATACAGTATAGTTTAGAAACAGGATGATTATGTTCAAGGGGATTCATTTCTACTCAATTCTGTTCATATTTGGAATTCTAGGTGGTCTTCCATTGTTTCTGGAACCGGTCCAGTTAGCATGATTTGATTGCGACTATCAAGTGAGTTGTTGAAATATGAAAGCGGGTTAGCTACTAGTAGATGATTTCCAGTTGCGAAGACTAAGTAACCAATAACCGGCACTGTTTTCCTAATGAGATTCTCATTGCTCTCGCCAGTTACATCGGCAATGCTTAATGGCACATCTTCAAATGATACGGAATTGTCTAACACCGTGAAGTACGCCAATGTTGCAACGTTTGTAGCAGCGAGCATTACGACCAAAAGAATCAAGGCAGTTGGTCTTTAACTTTTTTTCTTACTTTTCCCTTTCTTAGACATAGCGTTGACATCTACAGAACTAGTATTTGAGTAGGCACCATTACATTCCATTGTAATAAACACAACCTAACTTCAAACATATTGATGAAAATACACTAATACGACTTTGAATGGATGATGCATTGACAAGCTAGAAATTCAGTCGAGTAACTTATTAGTTACTCATCGTGGATATTCCCAAACACTTGGAGGGTGTTGATTGAAACAGGTGTATTCATTTACAATAACCTTTGTTCTACTTTTTGGCATTGCTTCATCATTTGGGTTTGTATCAGCAACGCCTGCAGGAGTACATGTTGAAGCTCTTGTTTTTTCCATAATAACCTCAGATGATGAACAGGTTCTTGCACTTCTCAATGATGAAATTGATCTGATTGGAGAGATGATTGATCCCAGCTTTCTTCAAGCTCTTGCAGAAGCAGAGGATATAGAGGTAGCAAACGTTTCGCGGAATGGTTATGGTTATCTCACAATCAATTGTGATAAATATCCTTTGAATATCACAGCATTTAGACGAGCATTTTCATTTGCCTTGGATAAAGAAGCTATCTCAGATGACGTCTGGGAGGGCTTATCTGTACCACAGGACAGTGTTGTTCCACAAGTCAATCCATTTTCAATTGAGGGACAGCTTCCTTACACCTATTATGAAGCGAATGTAGTTATAGGTCAACAACTTCTAGCTGATGCTGGCTTTTCTGATATTGACGAAGACAATTACCTTGAAGCTCCTAATGGGAGTGACTTTAATGTCAAAATCGAGGTGGCGCAGTCATCAAGTATTGCAATCGAGATAGGGCAGAAGGCTGCTGAGGCCCTCACCGCTTTAGGTATTAACGCGACATCCGTTCCGACAGATTTCTACGAATATCTCAATAGATTGTATTTCCATGGGGACTATGATATCGCCTTTCTTGGAACTACTTTCGGCAATTTCGATGTTGATTGGCTTGCCTATGAATATTGGTCCGAGTATGCGGATGAACCGTATCATAACTTTCCGAATTTCCGAAATGCAAGTTATGACGTTTGGAGGGATCAACTTCTCCATGCAACTGAATACGAAGATGTCTATGACGCTGCAATTGAAATGCAACGTATCCTCGTCCATGAGAGCCCCATTGTTGTCTGTTATGAGAATATTCTTTTGTCTGCTTACAGAACCGATCGTTTTGAGGGTCATATAAATCAGCCAAGTAAAGGCGTGCCAAATTGGTGGACCTTCTATAATGTGCGTCAATCTCCTGCTGGAGGCACTTTCAGAACAAATTTGGCGTTGGATGTAGATTCTTTCAATTTCATGGTTTCAAGCTCGCATTACTCCGAATTGGTAAATATGGAAATGTGGGATTCCTTGATTAGGTTAGGTCCAGATGGAGATGATGTTCTTTGGTTAGCGGAATCCTGTATTGTCGAAACCCATGCTGATAACCCTGCTGTGCCTGCTGGCCATACAAGATTCACGTTCGATATTGTGGAGAATGCTACTTGGACTGATGGTACTGCATTAACTGCAGAGGATGTTGCATACTCATTCAACTACTACCGTGACGCACCTGGTAACCCATACGGTGTTGATCTCGCTGAGATGACCGCAGCATACGCACCAACCCCATACACAGTAATCGCTGAATTCAATAGTGAGTCCTACTGGCACTTGCATACTATTGGCTACAAACCAATCATTCCGAAACATATCTTCGAAGTTATAGGGATCGATGGTTGGAATACTTGGAATCCCAATCCTCCCGCTGAAGAGATGGTGACATCTGGACCATTCAATGTTTCCGAATACGTTGCGGGCGAATTCATCGAGATGACGAGGAATCCGAGTTACTTCCGTGCTATACCGGCATCGCAAATAGAAAGCCCGTCAATTACTCCCCAGAGTGATATCACGTATGGATTTGGGTCTACAGGAAATCAAATCTCGTGGCCTGTTTCTGATTCCAATCCAGATACATACAGCATTTACAGGGACTCCATAGAGATTGAAGCAGGAGTTTGGGTTTCCGGGAACATAGTGATAGATATCGATGGATTAGATGTGGGTCAATACAACTACACTCTGGAAGTTCATGACACTGATGGCTATTCTGCTGTCGACACTGTCTTGGTCAATGTAACAACACCTGGATCTGGAAAGATCATATTTGACTATTCACACGGTCAGTATAGTGCATTTGTAGCTGATATCGATCAGTATCTTATGAACAACCTTACTGCTCTTGGATATGAGATTGTGTGTGCCTTTGGTGGAATAAACTCATCAATACTGAGTGATGCTGATGGTCTGATAATCAGCTCGATATATGGCACAGACAATGGTTTTAGCGCCTTGGAAATTGATGATATTGCTAACTGGTTCAATGATGCTCCACGGTTCCTATGGATTGGTTATGATTCTGATTATGATGGGCGATATGTTAACGATAATATGACTGCCATACTGAGCGGTGTTGGCTCTCATGTTTACGGTGAACCAACTTCAATTGATGATGCAGAAGAAAACTGTGGAGCTGCGTATAGGGTTGTCGCAAATACAACCAGTTCGAACCCATTCGTATCGGAAATCGTTGAGGGCGTTTCACATGTGATTATGCATGGACCTACATGTTTGTATGGAAGTACATTGGCAGATTCTACCAATGGGGTCGTTTCTCTTGAAGACACATCAATCGAAAATGTCTACCCCCTCCTATACTATGGTCAAGGTGCTACGATCGCAGATAGGGATCTAGTTCCACCGTTGGCTCATACTGACGCGCAAATCGGTGGCTTTGCTGCTGCTGCGATGGAAATCAATGCAGGACTTGGCGGGAATGGCGTAATAGTAACCTCAGGAGCTTCTCCTTATGGTGACTTTCGTCCAATGTGCACGTTCTTCTATTATCGAGTCTTGACTGGTGATCTTCTCGTTCGCAATGCCATTGATTTCGGTATGACAAGGATACTTGACACAAGCGCTCCAGTTATTGACGCACCTGAAGACCTGATATACAATGAAGGGGACGTAGGTAACTACATCAATTGGAGTGCGAGTGTTCTCAATCCTTCATCATATTCTATTTATTTCGAAGAAGAACTACTCTACGCAGGTTTGTGGAACTCAAGTTCAGAGATTCTATCTGTCAATGTTGATGGACTTACATTGGGCATCTACAACTATACCATACTCTTTGAGAACGGCTTAGGGAACTCTAGCACTGATACTGTGTATGTTGAAGTCGTTGATGGAACATCGCCTATTCTTACACATCCAACTGACTTAACCTACTCAGAAGGTTCCACCGGACACACGATCTTATGGCAGGGAACTGAGAATTATCCTTCCCACTATGAGGTCTTCAAGAATGGATCTATCTATCAATCTGGGCTATGGAATTCTAGTAGTGAACTGATTTCGGTCAGTGTTGATGGTCTTTCTCTTGGTACCTATAACTATACACTTGTCCTAACCGATGACAGTGGGAATTTCGCACCAGATACAGTCTTTATCACCGTGATTGATACTACAGCACCAGAATACAATCTCCTTCCTGATGATATCTCATTCAATGAAGGAGAAACTGGATTTTCCATCATATGGAATTTCACTGATGGTAATCCTGCGCGATATGTACTATATAGGAATGGTTCAATGGTCGACAGTGGCACTTGGACGAATCCCTATTCATACGAGTACGCGATTTCTGTAACTGCATATGGACTGTATAACTTCACAATCGTGGTCAATGACACTACTGGCTTTAGTGCTTCTGACACCATGTGGGTGACAATCAATGACGTCACTCCCCCCTCTTTGAACAACCCTGCAGATATTTCGTTCCAAGTCGGTGAAACTGGATATGTTGTCGATTGGATTCCATCAGACAACAATCCGCTAACCTATTCAATAACTAGGAATGGAACAGTTATTGGGAGTGGTCAATGGACATCAGGAGATTCTCTAGTTGTCAATCTGGATGGTCTTACTCAAGGTACCTACTTGTTTACGATAGTGATCTGGGACCAATCTGGGAATTTCGCGGTGGATACAGTGGTTGTAAGAGTCCTAGAAACATCCACAACTACCACAACAACAACGACTACAACAACGACTACAACAACGACTACAACAACGACTACAACAACGACTACAACAACTGAACCTGACGATATTATGACAGTAATTCTCTTTATCACCGCAATGGGATCATTTGTCGTGATAATCGTTCTTGTCATAATAGTTATGCGAGCTAGGAAATAAACTGCAAAGGAGGCCATTGGCCTCCTAGCACTTTTCTTTCAAGAAATCATGACCCTTGATTCCTATTCTTCAAATCTCATCATGTATGTTCATTAGACCCTTTGAATTAGTGGAGAAATGAGTACCCTTTAATCGAACGCCATCCCAGTCACGGTTTAATGGTGTTATCCAATATGTCGGGCAAGGAATGAGCTGATACGAGGTCTGGTAAGAATGGACGAACATGAGATTGATGACAAGAAGAACACTGTACCATTCACAGCTCGAATCATTGCTTACTATCGTGCTATGGAAACCAAGTGCGAAAACCCGCTCATCGTTGACCCCTATGCAGAACGTCTTACAGGTGACATGACTGCGTATTTTGAAGAACACAAACGAACGCGCGGAACAGGGGACTATGCAGTTGTTCGAACTTACTACATCGACAACCATCTGCTAGCACCTTGGTGTAACAAGCATGAGAAATTCCAGATTGTTCTGCTGGGTGCAGGATTGGATGCGAGAGCTTACCATCTTGAATCGCTCCAAAGAAACGAACATACACTCTTTGAGATTGATTTTGATATTGTGAACAGCTACAAGGCTAGCATTCTTCAGGATGACCAACCTCTGTGTGACCTCGTGCGAATCTCTGCAGATTTGTCAAACCCAGCTTGGATCTCGCAACTGGAAAAAGAGGGGTTTGCGCATGATATTCCTACCTTTTGGCTGCTAGAGGGTCTCGTTTACTATATCGATCAAGAAATGGTCATATCGGTCCTCAAGGCTGCTGCAAAGAGTTGTGGAGAAGGAAGCCAGATATTCGCAGATGTCTGCGTTCCCGGACTCACACTCGCACAGTTCGGTCCATTCATGATGCATTTTAGGTGGGGACTAAACAAAGAGGATGTCCCTCAATTCTTTGCGCATTCAGGCTGGAATGTCACTTGCGCGTTTGCCGATGACTATGATCAAGGTTGCGATGTGGGACAAAGAGGGCTCATGTTTGTCACTGGATTGCGTGACCTCTCAAGACTAGGAGTTCCTTTGTCTCTGGCTGAATCCGTTGATGATGAGTCAATGAAGATTCCAGAATCTGAAATCCAGAGTTTTTCGAAAGAATTCATCAAGAAGACTATTCCTGAGATTGAGGGTATCCTCGATATCTACCAGAACAACTCTGATGTTGGTATGACCACCTATCTTGAGTTCATCAAGAAAGAAAAACCCAGTCTAAAGAGAATCGTGAAGAGCTTCAACAACATCTACTCTATAGGACAAATTTCATCACGACTGTTGAGAGACCCCTCCACAGTAGTACTTCATACTCGAGAAGAGGAGGAAGCGCATATAGTCGGCTATCTCAAGGCTATACTGTATCTTGGATACTGCGGGGCCAAAGGACTTGCAGGAGAGCAGTTCTCCATTACATCTCTCTATAAGCTGGGTGTGAAAACACAGACTATTAACAAAATGCAGTCACTTGTGGACCTTGTCAGAGAGGACTTGCAAATGGCCACTTCTTAGCTCGCTTCAGACCTCCCTTGAAACAGTTTAGGATTACAGCTGCTCCTCTTGCCTGTTTGGCAGATATCCAGGGCCGAATATCGCACGACCCATAATGACCTTCAGGGCTATTTCGCGAAAATTCTTATTTGAGATAATCTCAAACCAATCAAGGTGGTAATGTGGAATCTCTTTGGAATGAAGTAGAAACGGAGAACATCTTCCAGCACGTTCTAAATACTGAGAGTGAGAAACATCCCCTGCATAGCCTTGAGAAGCTGGAGGCGTGTGCTGATTACATCTTGTCTGAGCTCAAATCCTATGGATTAGCCACAGAGGTTCATGGGTTCAAGGTTGATGGTTTTGATCACACATTTAGAAATGTGGAGGGGTTCATTGGTGAGGGAGAGGGTCCAGAACTCCTCATTGTTTCACATTATGATACAGTACGCCATGCTCCCGGTGCAAACGACAATGGTAGTGCTATTGCTGTGATGCTTGAAGCAGCACGTATTCTAGTGAAAGCTGGTCTCAAGGGAAACGTTAGGTTTGTGAGTTTCAATCTGGAGGAGGGAAATCCCGCAACAAGTGAACAATTGACAAGAATCGCTCGGTCTCATGGTGTAGTAGATGAGCAAGGACGGTATCTATCTTGGCACACAACCGCGATAATGAAACGGTGGCGAGCAACTGTCGTCAAGCTAGTATACTCTGGAACTGACTGGGAAACAGCTGCGTCGACGGCAATCTCTGAGTTGATGGATGATTTGCAGGAAAACGAGCTCGCACTTCTTAGAGAGGAGGAAAGGCTCCTCAAAGGCTGGACTCATACAAATTGGCCTGGACGTACCGCAATAATGGGAAGTAGTGCCTGGGTCGAACACGCTATCCTTGAAAAGAAGGAAATCATTGGGGTCTTGTGTCTTGAAACCATGGGTTATGCTTCAGAGGAACCGAACTCTCAGAAGTTTCCTGACGAAGTAGACCCCCGAATGTATGAAATCTCCGGAACTCAAGAAGACCTGACTGTCGGTGATTTTCTAGCTGTAATTGCTGATGGAAATTCAAAGAGTCTTGCAGCATCATTCTGTGAGCAGTGTCAAGATGGTTCTATTGCACTTCCGTATGCATGTCTAAAGACGGATTTTGGCTATGAACAGGCCGCTCACGCAATGCCTAATATCCTAAGATCTGATCATGCTCCTTTCTGGAGAGAGAATATTCCTGCCTTGTTGATTACTGACACAGCAAACTTCCGTTATCCCTACTACCATACCCGTGCTGATACTATTGACAAGCTGGATTTTGATTTCCTAACAAAGATATGCAAAGCAACTATTGCCACAGCTATCAAGCTATGTAACTAACCAGAGCTTGGCGAACTGAAGGATGGAGAGAAGACTGAACATCTGGTTTCAATGAGGTTTAATCACAAGCGCTTGTTTGTGTAGAGTATCACTTGAATGGGAAGTGACCAAGAGTTATGTCATGTCATTTCTTATCAAGGATTTGTAGCAATTCATCTATGCCAGAAACTATCTGCCCTCCAGCTTCGATTGCACCCATGACATATTGATTCTTGTACATTCTTCCGGGCCCTTCTCGATGCCCTCGAATGTCAGTGTAGAAACCGATTATCAACTTTCCAGAAGCATAGGCTACACCTATCTCACAAGCAACTCCACTATCGATAGGAAACTGATCTATACATGCAACGAGGATATCAGCTTTGACTATCTCTTCAGTGTCCACCCTGAAGATTTCTTCATTTGTGGGAGCGGTTTCAAATGTCATGGGGGTTTCTTGTGGAAGAAACACAGAATACCCAGCATCACGGAGAATAACTGCACACTTTTCATTGAACTCCCTATCCGCCTCAGAGAATAGCGCATTAGCCCAGTAGATTCGTGTCTTCTTCTTTGACAAAAGGAATCACTCACGCAAATCTGATGATAACGTCTTGAAAGAGCTTGCGAGAATAGAATTCGGCGCTCCAACACGCTTTTCACTGAGTAGCTCGCATAGTCTACCATCATTACATGTGGAGATTGAAAGATGACAGAAGATGGAAGTGTCTACAAGAGAATTGAGCTCGTTGGAGTAAGCAAAAAGAGTTGGGAAGACGCCATAGGCAGCGTCGTCGCGAAGGCGGCTAAGTCCATCCGTGATTTGCGGATTGCAGAGGTTGACCAGCTCGATGTAACAATCGAGAATGGCAAGGTAACTGCCTATCGAGTCAGAGTGAAGATTAGTTTCAAGTATGAGAAGGACTAGAAGGGGACCCTGTTCCCCTCCTTCTTTTTTTTGCTAGGTCTTTGCTTTCGTCGCCGAGCAGATTTACATTGACCGTCTAAGAGGGTTTTCTCTATACTTTGAGTTATCTGAGTAGTCGTTCTGTAATCCACTGCTTGATAGGTTCTCCAGCGGGCATCTTCTTGCGCCAATCAGGGTCTTTGTAGAACCCCTCATGGCGGACTGTTACAAGATCTTCCAAGCCTGACGGACGGTTCCCCGTGATATCTTCTGTATGGAGGTGGAGGGGATAGTTGTACGTTTGAGGTAGTTCTTGCATCTCTTCAGTCGTAAGTATTGACAGAATGACCCCTGACAACACTGCTTGGTGGATGAAGATGGCGTAGCGCTCATCTTGCTGATAGAATTCCCGAAATGCAGGCTCCTGGTATGCTTCGAGGAAAGCATCACGCCAAGCCCTGAGCAAATTCCTCTCTGGGCGGGTGACCAGCAGGCCCGAGTTGAAGTATGGACGAATCTTTTCTCCTTCCACGTGGGTCATCATGGGAACAACGCGACCTTCAGGAATTTTGCAATAGCTGTAAACCAGTGTCCAGAACGAATCGAGCGGTTCGTCGTAGCGTGAACCCAGAAGAGTGTGATGAACCGGCTTGAATCCAAAGGTCTTGTTATCCTGCAGAAGGAAGTCTCTTGGTTCTTGAAGCACAATGGTGTTGGGATTCAACCATGCAATGAAGTTAGCCTGGTCTAAAGCCATGGACTCAGCGCGGGCGGCAGCTATTGAATGTCCCGTGAACGGAAATCGAAGGACCTCTTCATCGACATCAAACGGGACCAGAGTAACATCCAGGACGGATAGTTTGTTCGTGGCGATTGTAGAGAGTTGCTTTCCATTCTGTGGCACGTAGAACCAGACTGGGGCATGCGAAAGAGACCCCGCAAAAGCACGGATGCTCTCTGCAAGAAGCAACGCATTTGTTTCTGATGATCTGTCGGGGAATACTATCGAGGCAAACACCAGTTTCGCTTGTCCATTGGTCCTCTCCCTGGTCGACATAATTCATCCAAAACCGTGCGTCTTACTTAATGAGTCGTTCAGGGCAACCTAGTTTCATTCTCGGGTTTGACCTCGAAGTCGGGCGTTGTATCTCGCTATTGCTTCCGGCCCTGTTCTGCCGAATCTCTTATCAAGTTCATCCTTGCCTATCCTGATTATCGATGGCCGGCCATGGCAGCAGTTGTACCTGCTCTTGGTTCTGTTGAGCTCGGTGAGCAATGCTCTGATCTCATCAGCGCTGAGATATTGTCCTGCACGGATGGCGGAGTGACATGCAGTAAGCTTGACCAGCTCATCCATGAATTGCTCCTTTGCGCTCTTGATGCCAACCTCCATGATGCGGTCCACGAGGGCGATAAGCTCATTCTCTGATGCTCGTCTTCCAAGAACCTCTGGCAATGTGGAAACTAGAACCTCGTTTCCTCCGAAGTGGCTTATTGTATATCCAAGCTCGCCAAGCCTTTCCTTCAGCCCGAGGATGGCTTCAGCATCCTTGGGTCCAAGGCGCAGCACAATGGGTTGTAGCAGCTCTTGTACCACTACTCGATTTGAGTTAACCTCCTCTCTAAGCTTCTCGTAGATTATGCGCTCATGCGCAGCGTGTTGGTCAACGAGAATCAGCCCGTCATCTGTGGTGAGAACTATGTAGAGCTTATTGACTTGCCCCAGGATCCGGAATGTACCGCCAAGAGTCTCAAGGTCAATCCTCTCGTCACCCAATCCCTTAGATTCTTCTAGTGCAAGTTGCTCGAGCAAGCCCGATCGACGAGGGGTCGCTGCATGTTCCTCTGCGGGTAGCATCGTACGTGAGGACTCGAGACCCTCTCCAATAGCTGACGCAACCTCTACAAATTCCTCAAGCGACTGTGTGACGTCAGGTAACTTCACATCAGCAAGCGCATTCTTCACAGCATCCCTGACGACTTCTGTTACACTGTCGATATCCTGTATCCGGACTTCCCTCTTCGTTGGATGGACATTTGCATCCACGCGGGCGATGTCCACACCTATGTCGATTGCACAGATTGGGAATCGCCCCTTCATCAGCAAGGTTGAGTAGGCTGTTTCCACTGCGTTGCCGAGTTTGCTGTCCTCGATTGGCCTTTTACGAACAGAGAAGTACTCACGAGTGCGATTTCCTCTGGACATCGGCGGCCTAGCTATGAACCCCGAAACCGTAACTCCCTGATGAGTCAGTGCAACATCAACTAAGCTTTCAGCAATATCTGGTCCCCACAGCGAAAGCACCCGGGTTTCTGCAATCTGGCCCGGAGGGCAATCTATGATGACCTTGTTGTCCTTGGTGAGTCGGAAACCCACATCGTTTCTGATGATTGCGTGCTTCATTGTGGTTTCAAGAATTCGTTGACTCTCAACCTTTGGAGTGGAGAGATATTTTCTTCGAGCTGGAACTTTCTCGAATAAGCCAGTAACTTCTACAGTTGTGCCCTGTGGCCTGGAGGCATCCGTTTGTGCCGGGATTTCGCCAGCTCTCGACACGAGTCGGGTCCCGGTTTTCTCATCCTCATGACGCGTTGTGATGGCAAGGTCAGCCACGGCCGCAATGCTTGCTAGAGCCTCTCCTCTGAATCCGTAGGTCAGGATTGCGTTAATGTCCTCTCGTCGACTGATCTTACTGGTGGAGTGCCTTAGCGTGCAAATCGGACAATCCTCCTTGAGGATTCCTGAGCCGTTGTCAGAGATGATAATCGACTCCATGCCTCCCTCGGAAACCCGGATATCGATGTTTGTAGCGTTGGCATCTAGTGCGTTCTCTATAAGTTCCTTAACAATGGATGCGGGATTCTCGATAACCTCGCCAGCTGAGATGAGGGAAACGAGATCATCAGCTAGAATCTGGATTCTGCCCATCGAATCACCTCAGGATGCTATGGCTGAGTACTCGACTTGACCGCCCACGATTGTCCACTCAATCTTGATATCACGAATGGAATCAAGAGGCGCCTCTAATATGTTGTCTGAGAGTACGACGAAGTCTGCTCTCTTGCCCTCTGTGATGCTGCCAACGTTGTTCTCCATGAAGGAAGCATAGGCACTCTCCATGGTGTAGCATCTAATCGCCTCTTCGACAGTAATTTTGCCCTTAGGACTCGGATGATTGACTGCACACCAGATTCCATAGAGCGGTCCGTACGGCATGCCGTCGGATCCAAAACAAATTCTTGCACCGTTATCCAAAGCTGTTCTGAATAGGTTCATTCTTTCTGTGCGTTCTTTGCCAAGCCTCTCGTAGTACAACCCGCCTTTCATCTGCCACTCGCCAACGAAATTGGGCTGCATCGAGAGTATGAGACCAAGGGCCGCAGCTCTTCTAATTTGATCTAGAGTAATCATCTCAGCATGCTCGATCCTGTGCCTCTGTCTACGTATTATCGCCACGTTTCCAAGGGTTTCGAAAGCAGAAAGAACGAGCTCGATAGCATCATCGCCAATTGCATGAGTGACTGTTTGAATGTCATTTTGAACAGCCTTTCTTGCTAGATTGGAGAACTCGTGTTGGGACATCAACAACATTCCTTTGTTGTATTTGCTGTTGGCGTAGGGCTCTGATATCGCAGCTGTGCTAGCGCCAATTGAACCGTCGATGAATGATTTTACGCCGCCGATTCTGACCATGGGGCTTCCCATTCCGGAAGTCAGACCAAGGCCTATCATATGATCAATTTGCTCAGAAGGTACATTGATGACCATTCGTACAGTGAGTGCATTGAGTCGTTCGGCTTCCCTGATGTGTCGAGCATGCCCTGCCCATATGTTGTCTACTGCTGCCGTAATTCCAAGTTCGTTAGCAATCTTGTTGCCAGCGGTGATGCCTTGATGTATCTCTTGAGGTGAGGGTTGGAAGCAATCATAGAGCTCTTCGATGTCCTTCAGAACACCCGTGGGAGTTCCATTCTTATCTTTCTCGACACCCGTTTGACTGGAATCGACATTGAGTTCCTGAAAGCCCCGGCTATTCACGGAGACAAGATGACCATCAACTCTGAACACACCTATCTTGTGCTCAGTGCTCACCTTATCCAGATCCTTCCCAGTGACGTATCGTTTGACTTTCCAGTTGCTCTCATCCCATGAAAATCCAAGAACCCATTGGTCCTTGGAGTACCTGCTGAGGGCCTTTTTCAGTTCCTTCTGGACTCCCTTGATAGAGTGCACCTTGTCGAGTTGAACGTGCAACGATTTGATACCTGAAACTGAGAGATGTGTGTGGGCGTCTACGAATCCCGGAACCACGGTCTTCCCGTCTAGGTCAATCACTCTCTTGGCGGAGGGGATCAAATCCATGGCATTTTCATCGTTACCAACAGCCAGAATCTTGTAGCTCTTGACAGCAATCGCAGTCGCCAATGGTTTCTGTGGGTCCATTGTGATGATGTTTCCATTGAA
The DNA here is from genome assembly GCA_019057475.1 of Candidatus Thorarchaeota archaeon. Lineage (GTDB taxonomy): Archaea > Asgardarchaeota > Thorarchaeia > Thorarchaeales > Thorarchaeaceae > WTCK01. The sequence continues at coordinate 25,642 of DXJO01000028.1, forward strand.
TACGACCAAATCCGCTTCAAGTTTCATCGAACAGCACGTCCAATCATATGAGTACTAGTAATTTGCATATGTCATTTGTCATAGTAGATACATCGAATTGGGCAGTTTTCATTTATCCTTGACCTTTTCCCAGTCTGCCAGGAATCGCTCAATACCAACATCTGTCATGGGATGATTGACCATCTTATCAAGAACTGCTGGTGGGATTGTCGCAATGTCTGCGCCCACTAGTGCAGCCTCATAGACATGTACAGGATGTCTGATACTGGCAACTATGATCTCAGTATCATAATCATAGATCGCATATATCTGAGCGATATCTACAACTACTTGCATTCCTACATGACCAATATCGTCAAGGCGCCCAATGAATGGTGAAACGAATGAGGCTCCAGCCTTAGCTGCAAGAAGTGCTTGGTTTGGACTGAAACACAATGTCACGTTCGTCTGGATGCCTTCATCAGCGCAAATCTTAACTGCCTTGAGCCCTTCCCAAGTCATTGGTATCTTGATTGCAGCATTGTCAATCCAGCCATTGAGTTCTCGCGCTTCCTTGACCATTCCTTTGGCGTCTTCGCTGACTACCTCAAGGCTGATTGGTCCTTTCACAAAGGATGCTATCTCGTCCACTATCTTACGGAAATTGCGCCCTTCTTTGGCGACAAGAGATGGGTTGGTTGTAACACCATCGACCATTCCTCTCTCATGCGCTTTGCGAATTGCTTCTACGTTGGCGGTATCAATGAAAAACTTCATCGAGTTCAACTCACACCTCAGTGTTGGCATCGAGAAGCAGACTGGTCTTATATTATGTTGCCTATCTTGCCTAAGTAGAAAAGATGAAGCAGTGAATTACTTGAGAGCGGCTTTCAGGGTCCGGACCTCTCCCTCAATGTCATCGGCTCGAAACACCGCTGACCCCACAATGAAGAAGTCAGCGCCAGCTTCGTACAGCTCTTTGATGTTCTTGCGATTGACCCCTCCGTCTACTGCGATCCGGACACTTGGCTTTAGCTCCTCAAGCATCTTCCTTAGGGATGAAATTTTCTTTATAGTTGAGGAGATGAACTCCTGCCCACCGAAACCAGGACACACGCTCATTAGGAGCACAGAGTCAACAAGGTCTATCAATGGTTCAACTTCTGCGATTGGTGTTCCGGGATTGAGCGTGATTCCTGCTCTTGCTCCAAGGTCGGTTACCAACTGAACAGTCCGGTACACATCGTATGACGCCTCAACATGAGGGTAGATGAGTTCAACACCTGCATCCACGAACTTGGGGATGTACTCTTTGGGTTTTGTTATCATAAGGTGCGCATCGAGTGGAATATCCGTAATACCCTTCATGGTCTTCGCGATCCAAGGTCCGAAGGAGATGTTTGGAACGAAGTGTGAATCCATGATATCAAGATGAAAATAGTCGGCTCCACCTTTCTCAGCGGCCTTGACGTCATCTTCTAAGTGTGCGAAGTTCGCTGCTAGAATTGAAGGAGCAATTATTGGTTTCATGGTTCTCTCACCCACTGGTGATGCTGTTCGCCTGTTGTCGCATATTTATCCTTCGACGAGCTCCTTGACAGTCATTTCTCTCTTCGCTTGATCTTGTCCTGCATCTCTTTTAGCTCGTTGAGTGCATCGAGGGGTGTGGTTCTCTCTAGTTCCATATGCTTTATCTGATCAACAATAGGGTCATCGATTGTAAGGGCTTCAAGAGACGTCTGCAGGGTTTCTACGGGTTCATCAGGTACATCCCCGAGGTCAACGATATTCTCCTTCTCGAGCCTAATCAAGAGCTGTTTAGCCCTCTTGACAACTGCGTCGGGCACTCCTGCAAGGGAGGCGACGTGCACACCGTAGGACTTGTCAGTTCCTCCTGGAACAACCTTATGCAGAAAGACAATCGTGTTTCCGGATTCCTTGGCTAAGGTGTGGACGTTCTTGACGCCATGATACATGCTTGCCATTGATGTAAGGTGATGGAAGTGCGTAGCGAACAATGTTCGGGTTCTCATCAGAACAATCTGTTCGGCTACGGCCCAAGCCAGCGCCATGCCATCGAAAGTCGACGTTCCTCTACCTATCTCGTCCAGAATGACAAGGCTTCGATCTGTAGCACTATTGAGGATATTCGCGGTTTCAATCATCTCCACCATGAAAGTGCTCTGTCTGGCTGTTAAGTCATCGAAAGCGCCGACCCTGGTGAATATTCTGTCAACCAGTCCTACCTCAGCTTCCTTAGCAGGGACGAAGGAGCCCATCTGGGCCATCAGTACGATCTGTGCTGCCTGTCGCATGTAGGTGCTCTTTCCTGCCATGTTCGGACCCGTTACAATGAGCAGAGTTGTGCCACCATCTCCAATCTCGAGGTTGTTTGGTACAAACTCATTTCGTCCGAGGATGACCTCCAACACTGGATGTCTGCCGTCAACTATCTTGATCAACGTTCCATCGGTGACCACAGGTCTTGTGTATCCTCTTGTAACCGCTACATCCGCTAAGGATACCAGAACATCTGCTGTTGCCACGGCTACTGAGTTTCTTCGGAGTGTATCTAGGGCGTCTTGCACCTTCTCTCGCAATTCCTCATAAATCTCGTACTCAAGCCGGTTTGTCTTCTCCTCTCCCGCAAGAACTGTGGTTTCTTTTTCTTTCAGGTTTGGAGTTATGAAGCGCTCCGCATTGGTCAGAGTCTGCTTTCTCGTGTACTCCTCAGGAATCTTGCTAATGTTTGGTTTCGTAACCTCTATGTAATAACCAAAGACTTTGTTGAACCCAACCTTGAGTGTCTTGATGCCTGTCCGGCGTCGTTCTCTAACCTGAAGGGAAGCAATCCAATTCTTGTCCTCGGAGATAGAACTAGTGAGCTTGTCAAGTTCCTTGCTGTAGCCCTCCCGAATCATTCTTCCCTCTTTCACTGACACAGGCGGTTCGTCCACGATTGCATTGTCAAGGGTTTCTCGCAGTTCTGTCAGAAGGTCGATGGCCTTTCCAGCAGCTACAAGCATCTCAGCTCCGCAGGCGCTCAATGCATCCTTTATCTGTGGAATTCTCCCCAACGCAGTCCGCAAGGAAACGAGGTCTCTGGCCCCAGCAACCCCAAATACAATCCTGCTTGTGATTCTCTCGAGGTCTCCCAGGTTCCTTAAGCTATCCGCCAATCTTCTGCGGTTCAGGGCAGCACGTGCTAGCTCCTCCACTGCATCCAATCTTCTCTCTATCGCGGCACGTTCTCTTAGTGGCTGAAGCATCCATTGCTTGAGTCTTCTTTTCCCCATCGGCGTTAATGTTTTGGAGAGCACTGAGAGGAGTGTGCCCCTCGTGCTCCCGTCACGCGCATTCCGCACAAGTTCGAGGTTCCTCTGGGTCGTGCTATCCACCACCATGTGGGCGTCCACGGTGTATGCTCTCATGCCAGTGATAGTTACTGTATTGGTCTTATGCACGTCCTGAAGATATGCCATCACTGCCCCGGCGGCACCCAATGCTACCTTCTTATTGCCCATGCCATAACCATCTAAAGTGGAAACTCGAAACTGCTCTGTCAATCGTCGTTCAGCAGACCTTGCAGAGAAGTCTACGTCGTTTCTGAAGGTAAGATGCCTTCCAGGTTCCTCGAGCTTGATCCTAACGCTCTCGTTCTTCGAGGTAGAATCCGGCAGAAGGATCTCAGTGGGGCTAAGCCGCCCCAGTTCGTTCATTGTCCTCTCACTTGTGTAGTTCCCCTCGAACTCAGTAGCCATGAACTCCCCGGTTGAAACATCAACCGCTGCCATGCCTATTCTATCCCCATGTTCAATCAGTGCAACGAGGTAATTATTTGCTGAATCTTCGAGCATCGAGGATTCGAGCACTGTTCCAGGTGTGACAACGCGGACCACATCTCTCTTGACAAGCCCCTTTGCTTGTGATGCATCTTCCACCTGATCAGCAATAGCAACGGTGTAGCCCGCCAATAATAGCTTCGCGATATAGCCGTCAACTGCATGGTGTGGCACCCCACACATCGGCCATTTGTCAACTCCTTCCCCTCGTGCAGTGAGTATGATGTCCAGCACAGGGCTCGCAGTCTTAGCGTCCTCATTGAACATCTCATAGAAGTCACCAAGTCTGAACATCATGATGCAGTCTGGATACTGTTTCTTCAACTGAAGGTACTGCCGCTGCATTGGGGTTGGTTTCTTCACGGCTTCTCCCGCTCTACACGTCGCGCTCAAGGCAATCTCAATGATGCACGCAGTCTAGCATTACTTCCCACAAATAGATTTCCTAAGAGCGAATGTCAGCAATCATTAAATACAATTCACAGAAGCTGCAGTCCTATCATGCAGGACTCCACGCCACGCCGCTATGACAGAATGCTTCTTGCCAAAGTCATATCTGGGCTTGGCTCACCGATGATTCTGGCTTTCCCTGCATTCATTGCTCTCATAATTACCACGAACCCTCCTTCTTTGCCCCTGCTATTACTAGTGGCATTTTTCTTTGGTTCTGCTTTCCCCATGCTGGTAATCTATTTCATGTACAAGATGGGCAAAGTCGGAGACTTGGATGTTACAGACCGGAGCCAACGCACGGTTCCATTCATATTGAACATCCTTATGTACGCATTGGGCACAATCATCATGCTCGCCCTGAATGCGCCTGCAATTGTGAGCGCATTGATGTTCTGCTACACAATGAACACGCTTGTTACTTTTCTCATCAGCCTTCACTGGAAGATTAGCGTGCACGCTATCGGTGTGGCAGGACCATTCACGTGCCTAATCTACTTCTTGGGTTGGCTGTACAGTCCGCTGCTCCTGCTCATCATACCTATTGGTTGGTCGAGAGTAGAATTGAAAGCACACACTTTGGCACAAGTAGTTGCAGGATTCCTGCTATCCATGGCAATGACTTGGGCTCAACTCGTCTTACTGTTTCGATTCTTCCTGTGAATACCACTTCTGTTCCAAGTAGCAGCCATTCTAGCGTCAGCGCGACAACGCGCTGGCCAAAGCTTGGGCGGCGCGCTCAGGGACTGAGAATACCGGAATTCCCGCATTCTCTAGGAGCTCCTTTCCTGGTGGTGGTTTACATTCAGGCGCATTGAGAATCGCGATCACGAGCTTGTGTGTCTGTTTCCTGGTTTCAACTATGATGTCTATCGGCATGCCTCCACCGATGTCATCAAGGTAGTTGGGCGAGAAGACAATCATGGCCGCATCATATTGTTCTTCGTTCATGACCAGACGGAACGCCTCGCCGAAAATTCGTGGTTGTGACCATCCCTGTGCCAGTAAGTCAATCGGGTTTGAAACCGGTATCTCAATTGGCATTGCCAACAATTCCTGCACACGCTTGATAGTATTGTCCGAAGGCGGAGGGAGTTGGATTCCCTGCTCCTCAAGAACTTGTGTTGCGATCAAGGCAGGGCCTAGGGTATGAGTGACAATGGCAACCCTGTTCCCTTTGGGACGGGAGCCATGCAGTGAAATCACCTTGGCAGTGTCAATCATCTCGGTGACGTTTTTAACCTCGATTCCACCCGCCTGTTTAACGGCGGCACTATAGAGCTCAGGTTGACCTGCTAGGCTGCCTGTGTGGCTCAAGGCTGCGCTTCTAGATACAGGGGTCTTTCCGACTTTGTATACAATGATTGGCTTCTTTGTCGCGACCTTGGACATCTCCTCGTACATCATCCGTCCGTGTTCTGTGCCCTCTATGAACAGACAAACCACTTCAGTGTCGGAGTCCTGATTCAAGAATTTCAGCATGTCATGGAAGTCAATATTGACGCGATTACCTATACTGGCGAACTTAGCAACGCCGAGGTTAGAATCGGACGCGGCATAGATCATGAGACCCGCCACCCCCCCACTCTGGCTTACAAACGAAACATTTCCTCCTCGGAGCGGAATGAAATTTTGTGGGAAGAATGTCGCATTGAGTTTGACATTCAGGTTACCCGCACCCAGGCAGTTTGGTCCAATCACCGCAATCTGAGCGCTGTCAGCAATCTCCTTGATGTGGCTCTGCAATTGCTCACCAAGCGTTCCCAGCTCCTTGAAACCTGCAGAGAAGATTATTGCAGAACCCACCCCCGCTTCCGCGCATTCACTCAAAGCTGTTGGGACTGTTGGAGCTCCGACAGCAATTATCGCCAAGTCAATATTGGATTCGATGTTTACAACGCTGGGATAGCATTTCAAGTCGTCGAGTTGTGACAACCTTGGATTGACAGGGTAGAGGTTTCCTTCAAAGGAACGTAACGCACGTAGCGTCAGCGCGCCAAGCTTGTTTGGTTTGTCTGAAGCTCCAATCACGGCCACGGACTTTGGGTTGAACAGCTTCTGCAGGGAGTCCATCTTCCATGCCAATAGGTAAGCACCCCCCTTTATGCCTTGAAGTCTTCAATTATGCTCTCTATCTTGGCGACAACAAGTTGACAGATAGCGTCCTCGGCTTGCCTGTAGTCGGTGAACCCTACGATTTCCGTTTCAGATTTGAAAACACACTGCACCATGTAATCTTGAATCAATCGTGCGGCACGAAACTCTTTGAACCTGTCACTCTCATTATCAGACACAGTCCTCAGTTTGCCTGTCAGGTGCTTCGTGATAAACATCTCTTTGTGAACTTTGGGCGCAAGGTTGACTAGCACCTCTAGAACGCTTGGGCAAATATCGTGAAGGTCCCCCGGAAGAATATGTACTCCCTCAACAATAGTATCAGCACCTTCAGCGACTACACGTTGCACCATCCTCTGCACGTGAGGGCAAATCAGCTCACATTGGGCCAGATAACCTCTCACGACTGGGTTCAGATTCTCGGGACCGGTCTGCCTATGAGCGTGCGCTTGGTATGTGTGACAATGGAGTTCAGGGTTAGTTTCCTTTGGCCTGAAATCCCTGAGGATTTGCCTTAGCGTATCTGTGCTGATGATACGGGTGGCCGCCATATTGAAAATCATATTGAGGGCTAACATTGACTTTCCAGTTCCTGAGGCTCCTTCCAAGACAAGGACTACAGGTGGTGGACCTATTTTTTCTCTCCTCAACCGTTCATACTCGGTGAGGACATCGAAGCTGTGCTGCACAGCGAGATCTTTGGGGGGTATCTTGCTTCTGCAGGCTTGAACTAAGTCCTCCTCTTTAACGGTGTTGCGTTTTCTGAGGGCATGAGCTGCGTTCGCAACGATTCTCTCAACATCCCAAGGATTCACGCCACTCAATCTCAGTCGGCCTCGAAGCACAACCCACGGATATGGAATTGAATGTCCCTCGACATCGATGTTCAAAGAAGTTCGCTCCTCTTGGTCCTATTGAATCAAGAACCACCTCAAAAGCTCTTCCATGAGCAATAGCCGCGAGATTCCCGTCTCTGAGTTCCTCGGAATGTCCTCCCCTTATCTGACCTCTCTCGTTTCTTCTTGGGTTTCTTTCCTGCAAATGGCCTGCTCATATCGTGACTGTCGTTCACAGTTTCAACAGGAGATTTGGAAGCCAATATCTCGCCGAATCGACCCCTCGTCAACCTCATTCTATAGCTGAATTCATTGACATACCCATTTCTGATGACGTAGCTCTTGCCTGTTTCAATCGATTCAATGTCATTATCCCAGATGGTCAACAGGATCCTTGCAGATTCATCTGCGACCTGTGACTCTACAACTCGGTGCATCCTGCCCGTCTTCTTCACGATGACCTCTTTCTGATCCCCCATCTCAAGCACCTTGAATTGTACCAGTTCTACTCGCGATCTAGGGGTGAGGTTTGCAATGAGAGTCCTTCTATGGGCGGCTTCCATGATTTCAACCTCTGACAAGTCCGGTGCACCTTCATCACTCTATCCGATCTGACCCTAAAGAGCACCTCCGTTCTCTGAACCATCGTTTTCCAATGTCGTTAGTTACGGTGTGTAAGTCCTTGGAGCCGCTTAGTCAGTTTTTGTACCAAGCGGTGAGCTAAAATACACCTTTTATTTTTGCATGCAAATACTTGGCGAGCAGCAAGTGGTGGAAAATTGTAATGGTCGTACGTAGGTCCACTTCCGATTTAGCTTTCCGTAACTGGGTTCTAGAGCAGCCTGAAGGAGAAACGCTGCTTAGGTGCTATCAGTGTGGACGATGCACCAGCGCTTGCCCAGTCGCAGCGATTGACAACTCATTCAATCCTCGACTGTTCCTTCAAAAGATCCTGCTTGCTGATGAGTCCTTGGCTGAGGAACAGCTAGTCTGGACTTGCTTGACCTGCGAGCAATGCGAGGTTAGATGTCCCGAGCATGTCAAGATACCGCATCTGCTTATTCTGGCGAAAGTCAGGGGCCTTGTGGGAGGCAACATACCTCAGGCAGCTCTCGACAGGGCAAGGGCAATACTCGCTGGTGGACGCATCATTATGGTGAACGAATCTATGCTCAAGACCAGAGACAAGATGGGTCTCCCCGACCTTGGCCAGCCTCCAGTTGACCAAATCGCAAGTGTGCTTAAGGAAATTGGGCTTGCAAAGAAGTTGGAGAATGTGGAGTCAGTATATGGAGGTGGGAGCAATGAGTAAGATGAAGACTTACACTTACTTCCCCGGATGCATGGTCCCGTTTAGGCTTCCGCATTTCGAGTTGGCCGCACGAGCAGTGCTGAAGAAGCTCGACATAGAGTTGGAGGCGAACCCGGGACATGCCTGTTGTCCAGAACCCACGACGTTCACAGGAGTCGATTTCGAGGCTTGGATAACGCTCGCCGCTAGAAATGTCGCTGTTAGCGAAACTACTGGATTGGAAACTCTTTCTCTCTGTAGTGGTTGTTTCCATACTTTGGCTGTTGCTAACCACATGATTCAGGAAGACGAAAATCTGAAGGGCAGAATCAATGAGCGGCTCAAAACGGTCGGGCTGAAGGTGACTGGACGCTTAATTGTCAAGAATATCCTTCATGTTCTTCATGGGGACGTTGGGCTGGAACGAATAAAGAAGGAGATTACTCATCCACTCACAGGATTAAAGTTCGCACCCCACTATGGATGCCATCTTGTGAGGCCGCTAGAAGCAACTCACATGGACGATGCTGAGCAACCAAAGTGGATGGATGATTTAATAGAAGTCACAGGTGCCGAGGTGGCGGACTTCGAAGACAAGATGGCTTGCTGTGGGGCACCGATTATGCCTTCAGATGCAGACAAAGCCTTCACACTCACTGCGGACAGAATCGAGAAAATCCGAGCATCAGGCGCGGATGCTATCATAGTAGTTTGCCCGACTTGCTACACTCAGTTGGAAACGCAGCAGAAAAAGGCAACCGCAAAATTCGATCCGGAGTATAGCATCCCTGTGCTGTATCTGGGCGAGTTACTGGCCATATCGATGGGCATGAAGGACATGGTCATATCTAATGCAAGACGGTATCATCGTGTCAAAGTGGGGCCACTGCTTGAAAAAATCGGAGGTGCCGCATAGATGACAAAGACTGTTGTTGTTATCGGAGCTGGTTTAGCTGGTATTCAAGTCACTCAGCAGCTCACTGACTTGGGTGTTACCGTTCATCTAATCGAAAAGGAGTCTATTATCGGCGGCCTCGCAACACACTTGGGGCGTGTCTTCCCCACAGGCGACTGTGCTCTTTGTCTAGATGCGTGTGAAGAGCTGTTCGACGGGCATCATCGACGGTGTCAGTACAGAAGTCTACTGACGTCGAAGAAGAATCTAAAATTATACACTCAGACGGAGATAAGGTCGATAACTGAAGTAGATGGAAAGTTCTCTCTTTCCATTAAATCGCATCCGCGCTACGTTCTTCTTGACCGATGTGTTGTATGCCTCGAGTGCATCAATGTATGCGACGTTGAAATCCCGGATGAATACGCAATTCGGGGCGGTACTAGAAAAGCAATCTATCGACCGATATCTCAAGGTGTTCCACTCGTTCCGCTTATTGACATGGACCACTGCACCCAGTGTGGCAAGTGTGTTGAAGTCTGTGGAGTCGATGCGATTGACCTTGCAGAGAAAGCTAAGACCCGTACAATCAAAGCTGATGCTCTGATTCTAGCGACGGGCGTTGAGGAGAAGATACCTCTCAATTTGCCCGGCTATGCTTACAGTGAATCTGACGACATAATCACCCAAAGAGAACTAGCAAGGCTGATTGACCCAACTGGTGATACGGATGGTCAAGTAATCACATCATCCGGAGATGCTGCAGCTAAGGTAACGATGATATTATGCGCTGGCAGCCGGGATTTGGAAGCCACTGAGTACTGCTCCCAAGCTTGTTGTACTTACAGCCTGAAGCACGCAAACATGCTGAGGGACAAGGAGATCGATGTGACAATATGCTACATGGATCTGCGCGTTCAGAAAGCAAGCAACCACTATCTGGACTTGGCAAGAGAGAAGGGCGTAAAATTCCTCAGAGGAAAGCCTGACCGGGTTGTTGTCAGGAACGGCAAGCCTACTACAATCGTTGAAGATACACAGACCCAGCAACGGATGGAGATTGAATCTGACATAGTGGTTCTGGCATCCCCATTATCTCCACTTGCCAGTCAGAGTGAGGTTTTGGCCGATTTCCTGGGTGAATACGGGTTTGCGTTAAGAGTGGTCAAAGAAGGACGTGTCTATGCGTGTGGCACGGCCACAGGTCCTGAGGATATACCGACCAGTATTGCTGAGGCGAATGCCATTGCACTGAGAGTGTATGCAGACTTGGAGGGTGGTCGTTAGATGAAGAAGCTGTTTCTGTGTACCTGCAACAAGACACTCGATAAGAAGCTAGACTTTCTGCGCATTGAGAAGGAGCTGAAGGGCGTCTTCGACAGTGTTCAGATTCACGACGCGCTGTGCCTGAAGGAAGGACTTGCCTTTTTGGAATCAGAAGTTTCCAATGAGGACAGCGTAGTTATTGGAGCCTGCACATCACAAATTATTGGCATGCCCATGTCTGAGAAACTGAAGACTGAGTCTGTTTCCTTTGTGCCTTTGAGAGAACACGTGGCATGGGTTCACTCTAACGACTTGAAGGGCGCTTCAAACAAGGCTGTAGTGCTATTGTGTGATGCAGCAATCAGAGTTGACCACATGGATTCCCCAACGGTTGTGGAGAACCATATGGAGAAGGAGGTCCTAATTGTCGGTGGGGGCATGTGTGGCCTGAAGGTAGCTGCAGACCTTCTACACTTGGGCATTGATGTGACAATTCTTGAGCCTTGTCCGTGGGATGATACGGCCTATGTTGAGGCTGGCCAATTCATGGCTGACAAAAATACACTCACGAAAATGGTCAAGGAGTTGGTATCTGCCACTGCATCCGCGACGACGATATGCTGTACCATAACCGGACTCGAGGGTCGGGCTGGGAAGTATGGCGTGTCCCTCGCGTGTCTTGATGGAAAAGTATCGACCATTGACTGTGGCTCGATTGTTATTGCGACCAATGTCGAGCAAAAGCCGCCGCCCATGGCAAAGAAGTTACTCTATGGCAAGTCCGATCGAACGATCCTCCTCGGGAATCTTGCAACCCTCGTTGAAAAGCAAGGACCGAAGGACGTTAGGACAGTATTGGTAGCAGTTGACCCAACTCATCATCTCAGTGCTGTTGAGGGCGGTTATCTTCTTCGAGTTGTCACTGAGGCTGCGAAGAAGGGCAACACTGTCATTGTGGCACATTCAAACATAAGAACCGACGATGAGAACATTTACCGCGCCGCTCGAGAATCTGGTGTCATCTTTGTCAGAGGCACCTTGGAGAAGGCCAAAGATACCAAGGACGGAATGGTCTGCCGGCTGGAGAATACGCTGGAGTCGCAGATTAGAGAGTTTGTTGTTGATCTACTAGTACTTCAAACAATGACTCGGCCGAGAGGCGATACAGCTGAGCTCGCTAGAATAGCGGGGTTGAGTCTGGATGAAGATGGATTCATCACGACACGGTACTCGAAGAACAAGCCCGTCCAGACCTCCAAGAGAGGAATCTACATTGCTGGCAATGGCAAGATGCCAATGAGTATTGATGATGCGATAGCATCCGCCGGGAATGCGGCCCTCGAAGTATTCAAGGATATTCGAACCACCACTCGACGCAAAGGCTGGATTCCAATCATTGACGAGGAGCAATGTGATGTGTGTGAGGCGTGCATTGAGGCATGTCCGAATGACGCACTGAGACTTGTGGATGGCAAGGTAACTCACATTTCTCAGCATTGCGAGTTTTGTGGCATCTGCGTTTCGGTTTGTCCAACGCGGGCGATTGAGTTCCAATCTCACAGCAAGGAATCGTGGTTTGCCAGGCTCGAAGCTCTTGCAGAGAATCACAAAAAGATGGAGGGTGAGAAACCCTTCACATTCGTATACGCATGCAGTGAGTGCGCGAATGCATCGATAGACCTTGCTGGTTTCACCGGAAAGGGCTATCCTACCGGAACCTATGTGATTCAATTCCCGTGCGCGGGAATGGTTTCCCCAATAGAGATTCTGAAAGGGTTGGCGGTTGGCGCTGAACGCATTGTGGTTGCGCATTGTCCACCTGGCGGCTGTCATCATCAGACGGGAGATCATATGGCTGAGCTTGTTGTAAAATTCACACAGGACATGTTGCGAAGCATAGGACAGGACCCTGAACGAGTAAAGGCCACGTATATGATTGCGGCGTTACCTAACAAGATGCAGGAGGAGGTGGCACACCGTGGATAAACGTGACCAGCTCATCCAGAAGCTCCGGAACATCGCCGTAAAAACCCCTGAAAATGACGTCGAAGTGCCGGAGAAGGTTGAAGGCTTTGGAACCATCGAGTACGGCGCACAGACGTGTAGCGCCTGCAAGAAGTGCATCCTAGCCTGCGAGCCTGCCGCGTTGGACATGGACCCAACGATGAATCTTCCTGACTACTTGAAGGCTACAATTCCACACGACGGCTTCAGGTCCAAGAACCGAGAATCTCTCGTAACCCTCCTACAAGGACTTAGGGAAGAAGGCAATGTAGTGGCCATCTCGGTTCCTGATGGACTTCCTGGCTATGGTTCTATTGCATGGGCTGCAGATCGGTGCATTGCCTGCGACAAGTGCATTGAGGCTTGTCTTGAGGACTGTCTTACGTTGGAGAAGACGTACAAGCTACCAGAGATAATCGGCGAGGTGAAACCGCCTCCGTCAATCACCGTGAGTAAGGACTGGGAGCCATTCATACTTTGCTTTGTGTGTTGGGAGTGCTCGCATGCGGCGGCCGACTTAGCGGGTCTTATGCACTTGCACTATCCCACGAACATCAGAACTATTAGAATACCCTGTCTTGGCGCGGTCGAACCCATGCACATCATGACCGCATTGGAGAACGGAGTCGATGGAGTCTTGTTGACAGGTTGTCTCCTCTCAGAGTGTCACTATGGAGGAGATAGCCCAAAGGCTGGCAATTTCATGCAGTACGACTTCGTAAAGTTCTGGATGGATGTTCTTGAAGAGATTGGCATGGGCGGCAGGATTCATATTGACTCCGCATCCGCGGCCATGGGCATTAAATTCGCTGATATCGTGAAGGAATTCACTGAGAAAATACAGAATCTGGGGCCCAGCCCGATTCGGGGAAAGCTGGAGGTGCGGTAGAATGCCTAAGAAGAAAAAGACTGAAGATCGCATTGGTGTATTTGTTTGTAGCTGCGGGACAAACATTGGTGGAGTTATTGATGTCGATAAACTTGCCAAAGAGTTCGAGGACTATCCAGGCGTTGCGTTATCGGCCTGGAACATGTTCACGTGCTCAAAAGAGGGGCAGGTCCGAATTGCAGAAACCATCGAGGAACAGAACCTTACAGGCGTTGTAGTAGCATCGTGCACGCCGAAGCTTCACGAGGAACTATTCAGGGACATCTTGGAAGAGAAGGGTCTCAATAGGTTTAGACTAGCACAGGCGAACCTCAGAGAGCACAACACATGGGTTCATGATGACGAACCCGAGAAAGCCTACGAAATAGCTTATGACCTGATTTCAGGAGCAATCGAGAGAGCCAAGCTGCTAGAGGACATAGGATTCGAGGAGTATCCAGTTGAAACGAGCGTGCTTGTTGTTGGTGCTGGCGTTTCCGGAATTCAAACAGCATTGGATCTCGCTGACAAGGACATCAAAGTTCATCTAATCGAGCGCAATGTTGCTATCGGCGGCTATATGCCCAAGTTGGAGAAGACATTCCCCACCCTCGATTGTTCCATGTGCATCCTTTCACCAAAACTGAGCGCTGTTGACAGGAGCAAGAATATCGACATACACACATGCACTGAAATCATCGACGTGGAGCGGGACTATGGCAACTTCAAAGTCAAACTGCGAACGCGTCCTCGTTACATAGACCTTGAGAAATGCAATGCCTGTGGAGATTGCGTGGAGGTCTGTCCAGTACTTACCCCCAATGATCATGACCTTGGCATGTCATTGCGAAAAGCAACGTACAAGCCGTATCCCCAAGCAGTCCCCGGTGCCTTCGCAATCGAAAAGCTGGGGCACGCCGCGTGCAAGATATCCTGTCCTGCACATGTGAGTTGTCAAGCATTTATCACGCTTACACGTGAAGGCACGTACGATAAGGCTCTCAGTCTCGTGAGAGAAGCAATACCGTTCCCCGGCTCGTTGGGACGTGTATGTCCAGCTTTCTGTGAAGACCAGTGCGAGAGAGGAACACACGACAAGAGCGTGAGCATCAGAAACGTTCACCGATTCCTCCACGATTATGAGCTTGAAACCGGACCTGTTGAGTCTGTTGAACCAGCAATAGACAAGGAGGAGCAAGTAGCGGTAGTCGGTGGTGGACCCGCAGGGATTGCATGTGCTCTATACCTTGCCAGACTTGGATATCCAGTGACGGTCTTCGAAGAAAAGAAGGAGGCGGGTGGCTTGCTCAGATGGGGCATTCCTGAACATCGTCTACCTCGGGATATCCTCCGATCAGAAATTGCTTTCGTAGAACAGCACGGAGTCAAGATTGTTACCGGAACTCGGGTTGATTCCATTGAACAGTTGAAGAAGCAGGGTTACAAAGCTGTGTTCCTCGGAACTGGTGCGCCTGTAAGTTCACAACTGAGACTGACTGGTGAAAACGCGAAAGGCGTTCATCACGCACTCGACTTCCTTTATCGCGTTAATAGTGGTAAGAAGGTCCAGCTTGGAAAGCATGTCGCCATCATAGGAGGTGGCAACTCTGCGGTTGACTCGGCAAGGGTCGCTTTGCGCCTTGGAGCGGACACAGTGACAATTGTCTATCGAAGGTCAAGGACAGAGATGCCGGCCATCCAGAGCGAGATAGATGATGCAGTGAAAGAGGGCGTGAAACTCAAACTGCTTACTAACCCCGTTGAGGTCTTAGTGTCCAATGGTGCAGTATTCGGCTTGAAGTGCATCAAGATGAAGCTGGGAGAACCCGACGATTCAGGAAGAAGGCGTCCCATTCCAATCCCCGGTTCAGAGTTTGATATTGAGGTTGACGACATGATCGTCGCCATTGGCCAGAAGGTGGGGCCTGACGGTATACACTCCGGGCTCGAATTGACACGTTGGGGTACTGTCGATGTGGATCCTCTCACAATGCAGACAAGCATGGATGACGTGTTTGCGGGTGGGGACCTTGTGACTGGTCCAGCTCTCGCCGTGGAGGCGGTTGGTGCGGGGAATGAAGCGGCGGAGTCAATTCATAGGTACCTCCGCAGTCTTGACCTTCGTGAAGGCAGGCCATTTGTCCTGCCTCAAGCGCCCCCGCCAGATGTTGCTCCTGATGCACTCCCTGGTGGTTCACGAGCCAGGATGAAGAAATTGTCTGCAAAGAAGAGAGCAACCAATTTTGACGAAGTGGAGCTTGGTTTCACTGAGAAAATTGCAGTCAAGGAATCTGAGCGTTGTCTTGGTTGTGCAATCTGTTGCGAGTGCAAGCTATGCGTCGAGGCTTGTCAAAAGGATGCCATCGACCATTACATGAAGGAAGAGGTGTTTGAACTGACTGTTGGCGCGATAGTTGCTGCCACAGGGTTCCAAGAGATAAGTATGGAAGAGCTGCCAGAATACGGTGGCGGGAAGTTCCAAAGGGTAATTACAGCTGGTCAGTACGGTCGGCTGTTGAGCCTTGTCGGTCCGACGGCCGGGAAGATAATGATCCCTCCCGACTATACTGAAACGCCAAAGCGCATTGCTTACATTAACTGCGCAGGGTCTCGTGACGAGGGTTGCAGACCATGGTGCTGCAACTTTGGATGCATGTACACACTTAGGCACGCAGAGATGACCAACCGTGAATATGGCGACTCGATGGAGCAATGGATAATCTATCATGAGCTCCGTGCAGGAGGAAAGGAGTACGAGCAATTTTACAGGAGAGTAAGAGAGCACGGTATTCGTTTTGTGCGAGGCTTCCCCAGCGATTTCACTGAGGAAAAGGACGGTACAATTAGCTTCTCAATCTTCGACCAAGGATCGGGCCAGCTCCTTCGGTTGAACTTTGATCTCGTTGTGCTCACAATGGCGGTTGATCCGTCGGAGGGAACTGCAGAACTTGCACACATACTGGGAGTTGACAGAAGCGAAGGTGGCTTCATGAAGGAGCTACATCCGAAACTCGAGCCAGTGAACACAAAGGCTCGCGGAGTGTACATTGCAGGCACGTGTCAAAGTCCGAAGGATATCCCGTCTTGCGTTTCGGATGCAAAGGCTGCAGCAAGCGCAGCAGCATCACATGTGCTCAAGGGCATAGTAAGAGTGCAGATGGACAAGGCGATGATCGATGAGGACATCTGTATTGGGTGCGGGCTCTGTGAGAAGGTATGTCCGTTCGATGCTATCACAATGAAGGATCGAGATGAAGGGCCACAGCTTGCAGAGGTCAACTCGCTTCTATGCACAGGTTGTGGTAAGTGTCAGGTGGTCTGCCCCACTGGAGCAGCAAAGCGCAAGCATTACACGACTGAGCAAATCGAAGCAGAGGTTCTTGGTCTGATAGCGTCTCACAGGAGGCAGCAGGCAGCGCGACACTAGCATTCCGCTGGATGCACTTTGGTCCGTATTCGCATGGGACACGCTAAATGCCGCTATACTTAAGGTACCCTTGGTCTAATGAAACACATCATAATCCTCCTTTGATAAAATCCCAAAGTGAGCCAGACGATGACCATTAGAATCCTCCTAGTAGACGATGAGCCATCACTTGCCGGTGTCATGGAACTATATTTGAGAAAATTCATTGAGGATTTCGAGATAATCCCCTCTCTTAATGGGAGGGACGCAGTTGAGAAGGTCAAAGAGCTACTGGAATTGGGGACTCCTCCGGACTTGACTCTGATGGACTTGCGCATGCCTGCTATGGACGGTATTGAGTGCACAAAGGTCCTAGCTGAAATGGGCTTGCGTAACATACACATCCTCTCAGCCTATGTGGATGCTGAACTCCTAACAGAAGCTCAGTCCGCGGGCGCCAAGGGGGTCTTGAAGAAAAGCGAAGGCTTCAAGGCGAATGCCATCAAGGTTGCTGAGATGGTCCGTGTAATTCGGAAACCAAACCCAGCTGCGTGACACACAAAACCCTTTTCTGATGCGATTGCAAATCTTGCTGCTAATTGCAAGGTGATGATTAGGCAATGACACGTTCACGTACAAGGGTTCTCTTACTAGGAATGGCATTGGCATTAATTTTGCTCTTCATGGTTTCCACCACGAGAGTAAGGGCTCAGGGATATGACGACACTTGGATTGGAGATACCAAGCTTCACATCCTAGTTAGGATTAATGGTGCGCCCTTGGCTGACGCGAAGGATTCGGCAAGTGCTATCGGCATTGATCTCAAAACCCCAATAGAGATTTACTTCGACACAAACGTAACCAATGACAAAGACCTGAATGTGACAGCATCACTGGTGTTCCACTACCAAGGTTATCCGCTGTTTTCTGTTGATGTGGTCAATGAAGCGACTGGATTACCCTGGATTATTGCCCCGCATGACGCGGACATCGATCCGGTCACGTCGATTCTCGACCTCAGCAATCTGACTCTAGGTCCTATCAGCCTCTTCACCGCCGTTATCGAAGTGCAATTCCTTTTTGAATACACAGAGATGCCCCTACAGGATACGGTGAGCAGAGTTCGGAAACTTTTCTATCTCAAGACGCCCACTGATCCTACATCCATATTGACATCGGCTACAGGAATCCTTGGCGTTGTGGCGACGGGAACAACAGCTTTTGCCCTTGTATCGAACTTCAACATGCTACTCGATGCCGTGAGAACTTCACACAAGCTTAGGAGTATTCAGAAGAAGGCTTCTGAACTGAGGTCTCTGCCTAACCTTGCCGTGCTGGGTGCATTACCCGCATTGTTCGCTCTCGTATCAGGGATGTCCAAAGGTGTCAAGAGAAAAGAGCGCAAGGATGGAGCAGAAGCACCATCCGAGAGCAGTGTCAGCGAGTACATGGTACGCCAGCGAATCCGTGAAACTGCCGGCGGTGCATGGCTTATGGACAAATGTCCAAAATGTAAGCGAAAGTGGAACAAGAAGACGAACGAATGCAAGAAGTGCGGTTTTGACTTGGAAGATGGTCAAAGAGCCTATGCGGACCTGCTAACATCCAAGGTGACTCCTGCCCTTCGCTTGCTCAACAAGAAGAAGAATGTATCAATTAAGCAGCTTGCAAAGAAGACAAAGTCCAATAACTACAATGCGGGTGTTCTTGGAGCTGCTCTCGTGGATTCAGAGCTGAGTGAGATAACCAAGGTGTCGACTCCATTCAAGAGCTTCGTTATGAACATCGCAGGTCTCGCTTTTCTTATAATAACTTGGGATCAGCTTCTAGGAGGTAGCACTAGCAGTTTCGAGGACACCTTGACAATCATTGGAGCTACGCTCTCTCTCGGAGTGATAGTTGCGCTTTACTTCACTCGCAAGTCACAGATTAAGAAATTCAGGACTGATGCCAATGGAATTACTCTTGAAACGCCACCCCCAGAGGAAGATGTAGCTACAGACGAACCAGATGAGTTCGTAGATGAGGAACCATCTGCTGAGTCTGATGAAATCGAATCTCCTGAAGAGCCTGTGGAAGAGGAAGAGCCTGCTGAAGAAGAATTGGATGCCGAACCCGATGAGGCTGAAGATTCAGAAGAGTCTGTGGAAGAGCCTGTAGAAACAGACGAAGCAGAGCTCTCCTCTGAGAAGGCAGTCGAGGACAAAGATTCCGTTGAACTCGATGAGCCAAAGGCAGACTCAAACGAAGAAGAGGGGTTTGACCAGCTGACTCCGGAAGAGTTGGACAAGGAACGTATGTAGTCCAGAGGGACGATAAGTTCCTCTGTTCTCCTTGGCCAGTTGATTCAACATGTAGATTCCCAAAGATTGAAGTTCAGGCATTTGCCGAGCAGGGCTCACTACTGCTCCAACTAATCTCGGAGTGTTAAGCAATGGTTGACCAAATCGCAATTATTGGATGTGGTGCCGCTGGCGCAACTGTCGCAATGCAGGCAAGGAAGTTCAATCGAAAAGTAGGAATCTCGATTATTAACAAGGAACCGTACTCTCAGTATTCCCGATGTGGCCTTCCTTACACGATTTCTGGAAAGGTAAAGACATTTGACGATCTTATCCTCATGCCGGTTGACAGCTGGTCCGGACTCAGGATTGACGCCAAGTTTGGCACAACAGTTACAAAGATTGACCACAAAGCCAAGACATTGTTCTACGAGGGCCCAGAGGGTTTGGGGAGCTGTGAATATGATGCTCTGATCTTCGCAACTGGTGCACGCAACGCTGACCCTCCGATAAAGGGTCTCGACAAGAAGCGCGTGTACGGCCTGAGAACTCTGGACGACGCCAAAGCCCTTGCCGCAGAAGTTGGCAAAACAAAGAATGCCGTCATCATTGGCGGTGGCCTTGTAGGTATGGAGGCTGCGGAAGCATTCCATGAGAAAGGCGTGAACGTGACCGTCGTTGAATTCCTACCCAACATCCTTCTGGCGATGGTTGACCCCGATATGGCAAGTATCGTAGAGGACCACTGCAAAGAGCACGGTCTGGAGATACTCACCAATACTGCCGCCCAAGAGATTACTGGTGATGAAACGCCCCGCACTGTATTAGTTCAAAATAGAGAAACTCAGGAAATAAAGGAGATACCTGCCGACATAGTCGTTGTATCGACTGGTGTGAGAGCTGTCACCGATCTTGCAGCATCAATCGGTGCGGAGATTGGCACGACAAGGGGCATCAAGACCAACGAGCGAATGATGACGAACTTGAAGGACGTCTACGCCGTCGGCGACTGTTCCGAGAATGTTGGATTCATGACGAGAAAACCCGTTCCCGGTGGTCTCGGAACTGTTGCAGTGAGACAGGCACGTGTTGCAGGAATCAATGCTGCAGGTGGTGACGTGAAGTTCCCTGGAATTGTTGGAGCTAAGGTCACCAAACTGTTTGGGCTTGAAGTTGCTAGCACAGGCTTCATTGAATACACTGCTAAAATCTTCGAAGTAGAAATCGTCAAGGGTTCTGTTAAAGGGAGCACCAAGCCCCATTACTATGCTGGTGGGAAAGATATCAAGGTCAAGACGTTCTATGAGAAGGGCACAGGGAAGCTCGTGGGCGGCCAGATTGTGGGTCTCGAAGACGCTGCGATGAGAATCAATGTGATTACGCTCGGAATTCAGCACAAGATAACTGCGGCTGACCTATTTAACATGGAGAATTGCTACGCCCCTGCGATTTGCGACACATGGGATCCGCTGGTCACATCTGCAGAAGCGGCTCGACGCAGACTGAAGATCTGAATTCCCCCATCATCCACAATCTCAAGCAGTGCTCCAAGGTAGTTCGCCCTTGGCTCATTCATAGGTGATTGTCTTGATGTTGTCAAGCGCGTATTGAAATGACGAAACCTGCGTGGGTGAGCTTGCCACAAGGGCTATTCTCTCCACGCTTTCCGCGTTCTTGGCATGGGCATGAACCGCCTTCACAATCTCCTCGGCGGTTTCCCACGTGGGAATTCTTCCGACTTCTAGTCCCATTGTGAAGAATCCGACTTCCTTGACCTCAAGACCCTCTGCTGTCCGTAGAGCTTTGCTAGTCGCGTCATAGATTATTGCCCGTCGACCCGAATCGGTCATTGAAACGCTCGGCCAGTGCTCCACATTCTCAGATGATGTGGCCTCTTGGATTGTTATCCCAAAGCTCCCAAGGTGGCCGCTTGCACTTCCTGTGTTCGTGCCCACCTGAATGTTCTTTGCCTTGACGACTAAACCAAGGTCTGTGTCATCCGCGCGGCCAAGCGAAATGGATACAGAGATGTTGCCAATCATCCATTCCTCTTTCACATCCCTGCCCCCGTGATCTTTAGTGCCCCCTCAAATGCGCCGTTCACTTCAGGACCTAACGATGCAAGAATCACTTCCTTGAGGGAACTGGCGCTGGTTGAATGGTCCTCGATCGCCTCAACAACAGCCTTCGCGGATTGTTCTTTGGAGAGTCCCCCGACACCTGCTCCGATTGCTGGAAATGCAATCGATGTCAATTCATTCTCAGTTGCCAGTCTAAGCGCTTCTCGAACAGATGACTTGACGCTGTCATATGTGGCGGGTTTTCCTGGTGACATTCCTGCGCAATGAACTACATGTTTTGCGGAGAGCGCTCCTGCACTGGTGATGACTGCCTCGCCCGGCTTAATGGGTCCTTGAGCCATCGCTTCTTGCTCTATGATGTCTCCTCCTTTTCTCTTGATGGCACCAGCAACACCAGAACCCATCCATAGATCCGAGTTGGCGGCGTTGACAACTGCATCAACACTTAACGCAGTGATGTTCCCGATGTGCGTTCGGACCAATATGCCTCCCATTTTCTTTTCCACAAATGCCACTTCCTCGCTTGGACGCATTGAATATATGGCGCGAACACGTAAAAGTATGTCGAGGTACACAACCCTTTTCTCTGCATCAGAATGCGTTCCTAGTGGCGAGTCAACTGAACGACATAGATCCTGCCGAACTCGAGTCCATTATCAACGAATATGGAGCACCCAGACGCCTCCATTTTAAGGCTAATTTCGTTGAGTTCGAATGTGAGCTTGTAAGGCGAAGTGCTTCCAAGAATCGATACCATGACATAACGTGTTTCATACCCTATGATGGGGGCTATGTTGGAATACAGAAACCAGGCTATGCCGGGTCAGGAATCTTCAGAGCCCCCTCAGGAGGTGCCAATCTTGGAGAGTCCTTACGGAAGGCGGCTGTACGTGAGATGCACGAGGAAACCGGTCTCGATATACAGCTCATCAGATTCGTCCTGGACCTTACCCTAGATGTAGTGTGCAGTGATGGAGTCATACCATGGAGGTCGTTGGTTTTCTTAGTTGAGGCAACTGGCGGTGAGATGAAACCCATTGACACCCACGAGATTTTTGACATCAGAGTCGTTACTCGTGAGGAGATGCTGGGCGAAATAACTCGTTTCATGGAAGAGTCTGGTTGGGGTGGCTTCAAGTACCGAGCATTTCTCACCAAATCGTTCTTCGAGAGAATAGACGAGCTTGGTTTCTGATGTGTTTGATCCCGTATTGCAGAGAATAGGACGGTCGGCTGCAGCGGTACTGCAGCCTACTCAGCTCTATGGAGTCATTGTAATGTTGAGCCTTTTTACCAGCTCTTTGTACCTATTCCTGACAGTCACTTCAGTGACTCCCGCAGCCATTGCGATATCGCGCTGGGTGACTCTGCTGTCTTCTAGGATAGATGCGATATAGATAGCGGCAGCTGCAAGTCCTCTGGGGTCTCTCCCAGTAATGAGGCTTCTCTGCTTCTTTGCATCTTCAAGGATTTCCAAGACCCTGCGTTGAACTTTGCCTGGAAGGCCTAATTGCGTGATGAATCTTGGAACATAGTTAGCAGGCTCTGAAACAGGCATTCTTAATCCAAGCTTTTCAACAAGAAGCCTGTAGTGTTGCCCAATCTTCTTCTTGGACACGCGTGAGTGCCTTGATATTTCTTCGAGCGACCTTGGAGCGGTTCTTAGTCTGCATGCGGCATAGATTGCTGCTCCGACCATGGCGTCGATTGATCTACTGCGTGCGAGCCTTCGAATGATGAGCTTTCTGTACAAGAGCGCAGCAAGCTCTTTGATGCTCCTTGTAAGTCCAAGTTGTGAAGCCAGTCTATCAAGCTCGCTCATGGCTTGTGCTAGATTTCTATCCACAGAGCTGTGAACCCGTGTCCGAATCTGCCACTTACGAAGCCTGTAGATTTCAGATCTCTTCTTAGCTGTGAATCGCTTGCCCTGTGAGTCATGGTCTCGCCAATCAATCATGGTTGAGAGACCCTTATCATGGATAGCATAGTTCGTTGGTGCTCCAGTCCTCGAACGTGCATTCTTCTCATCAGCTGTGAAAGCTCTCCACTCTGGGCCTGTGTCTATTCTGTGATCACTGATCACAAGACCGCACGCGGCGCAGATCCTCTCCCCTTTCTCAAGGTCCTGTACGACCTCAGTCCCTCCGCACTCTGAACATGTGAAGCCGGATTTACTGCGTGCGCGCTCCCCACGTTTCTCTGTGCGGTTCATATTTGATGCCATCTTCTTGTTACCTCTCCCTCGGATCTTAGAACGCTAGCCAGCACTGTACCGGTCAATAGCTTCCGTTGCGGATGCTATTTCGGTGGTGATATGACGCAAGAAATCGGTCAGATTCTGCTAAGGCCCCGTCGAATCCGTTACACTTATATATAAACCCGCAATCGCACTTAAAAATCTTTCGTTTTATGCTCGGATAGCACCAATTCTAATTGTTTCCCTCTCCCCGTTCCCAATGTTGGTTTCATTTGCTATTAAAGATTGCGAAATCAGGAACTCGCCCCAAGAATGCATTTTTCCAAGTAACTGTTTTAACAATCGCAGTCTTCCGGACGGTCGCCGGTCGCAGCGAACTCCTCAAAGTGCTTCAGCCATTTCGGTTTCTTGGGAGCTGTCTGGATGAACTCAACGAACTTAGTAACCCGATCGATTGTTTCGGGATGAGCGATATGCTCAATCTCACAAGCGTCTATGCTTGCTATCTCCTCTTCAATGCCTATGAACAGAAAGAAATTCTTCAGTATATTGTGAACCCTCTCAAGGTATTCGCCTATCTTTCGCCCTTGAACAGTCAGGGTTACACTTCTGTAGGGCTTGTACTTGACCATTCCTAGATCATGAAGTCGCTTGAGGGCAGAGGTAACACTTGGCGCCTTCACATCCAATGAGTTGGCAATATCAGAAACTGCGGCTGAACCCTTCTCTTTCTCAAGAATGTGAATTGTCTTGATATACTCCTCAAGAGTTCTTGTAAGCCTTGAGTCGGCTCTGCTTCGTTTAATCGACTTGATTCTTCCGTGAATAATTGGTATTCCCTCCTTAACGCTGTACATACCTCTTGCCCTTTGCAGTCACGTAGTATGCTTGTCCTGATACCTCGGTGTTGCAGCTGCCTGCAGACGGACAACTCGAACAGACGACCTTCTCAGAGGTTTCGCACTCAGAGAGCCTGAGGTAGCCTCTCTCAAGCAGAATCTTCAACATGTCATCTAGGGTCTCCATCTGCACTCCCACACGTTCAGCCATCTCTCTCTTGTAGAGTATGCCGTCATTCACTATTAGCTGGAGTATCTTCTTGAGCACTAATCTATGCCCCCCTTCTCGCTCTCCTTTTTTCTCTGTGCATCGATATCGCTATCGGGAGAACTGGGATGAAGAGTAACAGTGCGGGCGTTAAATCGCCGAGGAGAATCCACTCTCTCCAATCTTCAAGTTGTAGCCACCATCCCAAAGCGTTGGTCCCCAGGATGATAAGCTGCAGAACGAAAAGAATGCCCCCCAAAATCGATCCAACAGCTAAGTAGGCATAACCCTCCCGATCCTCTCCGAGTAGAGGACGAACTCCGGAGATGTATACAAGAGCAACAACAACCAGCATGATTCCGCCTATTGGGTCGCTAATGAGCGCGTTCAGATTCATCATGCCGATTCCCACGAGAATCTGCAACACTCCAAGTATACCGTATCCTGCGCCAGCAAGCGCAGCGATTATGGCTGCAGTTCTAAATTCCGAGGAAGTACTTGAATGGAAACCTCCACTCCTATCCAACCAACAACCCTCCTACAACAACTACAACAAGCGCCGCCGCGTATGCCAGCACTATCTGGTATACCACTGAGAACACAGTCCATTTGTTGGAACCTGTTTCCTTTCTTACTATGCCAATTACTGCGATACAGGGCGTATAAAGCAAGACAAACACCATGAGCGCGAGTGCCGAAACTGGGGTGATGCTTGCAGCCAACGCCCCAGCTAATGCAGCCTCTCCCTGAGCTGCGTAGATGACACCAATTGCTTCGACGACTACTTCCTTCGCCAGCAAGCCGAAGATCAGGGCGGCGACAATCTGCCAGTTGAAGCCTAGCGGTGCAAAAATCGGCTCGAAGAGGTGCCCAAGTATGCTAACAAAGGACTCCTCAACAGGCACACCAAATCCGCCTGGACCGGTGTTCGATATGAACCACAGGATAATAGCCCCTGCCAGAAGATACGTTCCTGCTTTCTTCAGGAATAGCGATGCTCTCTCCCACATATGGATGATGGACCCGTGAAATGTTGGGACTTGGTACATCGGGAGTTCCATGAGCAATGGTGTTGATTCCTCTCTAAAAATGGTTTTTTTGAAGATCAGTGCCATAGTGACTGCCATAACAATCCCCAATATGTACAGCAGGAAGACAATGGTCCCCGCAATGTCCGGAAAGAAGACTCCCGCAATCAATACATAGACTGGCAATCTTGCGGCACATGACATGAGTGGGCTCACTAGGATTGTGGTCAGTCGATTTGAATCGCCGTCCACTGTCCTTGCTGCCATGATAGCTGGCACAGTACATCCAAATCCCAACAGAAGTGGTATGAATGACCTGCCCTGTAGGCCCATTCTGACCATGATGCGATCCATAACGAATGCCGCTCTCGCGAGGTACCCGCTATCTTCGAGGACGGAGATTGCAAAGTACATGAACATTATCGGAGGAACGAATACAAGTATGAAACCAACTCCCCCAATTACCCCATCTGTGAGTAAGGATGCAAGCCATGGGATTGGAATCTGAGATGTATAGCTGCCTACCCATTCAAAGATCACCTCGATAATTGCCATAAAGACAGCTGATGCCTGAAATGTGAAATTAAACATGGACCAGATTATCACTAGAAAAACAGGTAATCCGAGGTACCGGTTGAGGAACACCTTATCCAACGAGTCACTCCAGCTCCATTTCGCGTGACCCGGTTCATAGACATCGCACAGAATCTCGCCAATTATTGAGTACCTTTCGTCAGCTAGTATTATCTGAGGGTCCATTCCTTCTTCGACATCCAGGATTTCGCTGGACACTTTCATAAGGTCACCTCCAGAAGGGTTTCCTTGAGTTCTTGATTTTCAATGAGTGACAAGATATCGGGGTCCCGTTCGAGGATTCTAAGCGCAAGCCAGCGAGGCGGGAAACGTTCCATTAGCTCTGGTTCGTTGTCAAGAATCATGACTATCTGCTTCAGGCGCTTCTCGATTCTGTTGCTGTACTTGATTACGGGCGGCCGGAGGCGTTCATATTGGCCGTGATGATGGAGCTTCGGGTGGTAGTGCAAGTGGTTTCTCTTGGGTTCTTCGCCTGGCATGTGTTGCTCCCCCGTAGCATCGGCGGCGCCAGCCAGCTTCGCAGCAACATGATTGGGGGCAGCTCTGAGAATGGCTTCTTTCAGCTCATCCATGCCTTCCTTTTTTGTTGCGGTGGTCACAACGATTGGCACGCCCAAACGCTCGGAAAGCTTTTCGATGTCGATCTTATCCCCTCGACTTTCGACCACATCATACATGTTCAAAACAATAACGAGATTCACTTGAAGCTCAATAAGCAGGAGTGCAAGATAGAGGTTTCTCTCGAGTTGTGAGGCGTTTAGGATGTCCACGACCACATCGGGTCGGTTGTCTACCAAGTAGTCTCGAGCTACTTGCTCATCTTCCGAACGGGCGCTAAGGCTGTAGACTCCGGGGAGGTCAATGATTTCGAACTTCTGGTCCTTGTAGGTGAAATATCCCTCTTTCATTTCAACTGTCTTGCCGGGCCAGTTGCCAGTATGCTGCTTAAGACCGGTGAGGTTGTTGAATACAACGCTCTTGCCGACGTTTGGATTCCCAATTAGGGCGACGCTAATCTTCATAGTCCCTTTAGACCTCCTTAACAAGAATTCTGGCGGCGAGGCGATGACCGAGAGCTATTCTCGTTCCCCGCACTTCAACCAATACAGGACCTCTGCCTCCTCCATGAACCACTAGGAACGTACAGCCCCTTGTGAGACCCAGATCCATAATGCGTCTCACCATCTCTCTGTGGTGGTGCCTGAACAGCCCTCTGTGACGACCACCGTGTCTTGCTCCTCGCCTTCCATGACCTGCCAAGCGTCGTTGGAATCTCGGTCCCCGCTCGACTACGTCAACTAGTCTGCACATTGTCCCATCCCTTACTGTTGTCAGTGGTTTGGCTTCGATGTTTGTCACTGGTTTTCTGTCGTCCGCGGCCATGTTGGTGATTCCTCTCTGCATTATGATTTGCCCGCACAGCATTGGAAAAAGTTAGACTCGTCTAACTCATGCAAAAGTTAGACTTGTCTAAGATATAAATGTTTTCAAGGCGGCTGCATAAAGCGAACAGTCGCTGCCCATGGACTAGTTGGATTGATAAATCACAAACCGAAATCATTACATATCGCGACCAGTCATCTGCGAAGAGGGAAATAGCATGTCCTATCACAAAACTCCACTCAAGTATGGCACTGTTACAGTCGATGAGTTCATTCCAACTGACCTAACTGACGTAACGGTCCTTCAGATTGCTGAATATCAGTCCGACTTCACGGATTTCAAGGCCAAGTTCAATGAGGTTCTGGCGAATCCGATAGGGTCCAAGCCTTTCGATGATTTGGTCAAGGGTCTTTACAAAGAAGGCAAGAAAATGACCCTCCTTATCGATGATAACACAAGACCGAACATCCACACAAGAGCCCTTCTACCTCTTGTTACTGGGCGGCTGCTGAGTCTTGGTGTCCTGAAGGAAGACATCCAAATCCTCATCGCGAGTGGGTCCCACACTCCCCCCACCCCCGATAAGATTAGGGCACGAATTCTGAATGACGAACTGCTTGCTGAGTGGAATGACAACCTGCTAATCCACAATTGTGATGATGGAAACCGTCATCTCGGCAAGAGCACTCGAGGAACGCCTATCCTCATCGATGAGCGGGTTCTAGAGTCAAGCCTCGTAATTCCATTGAGTGACTCGGAGTACCACTATTTCGCAGGGCAAGCAGGAACTGTCAAGCTCTTTTGTCCTGGCGTCGCTGGTCGGGAGACCATTCGTGTGAACCATCCAAGGATGTTTGACTTGGAGCTTGGTTTCAACCGTGGTTGCAGCCTTGGAAACTGCGATGGGAACCCAGTCATCGAGGACATGATCGAGATTGCCACAATCGTGAAAGCAGATCTTCCAATGTTTTGCATTGACACGATTATCCACCACGGCGAAATGGTGTACATGCAAGCAGGCGACCTAATTGAGTGCCACAAGGCGGCGGCTGCGCCTTTGAAGAAGCTGAGAGTGGTTGATGTTGATGAGCCTGGTGATATTGTGTTTGTGTCAGTGGGTGAGCTCGGATTGAACCTCTATCAGGCTGGCAAGGGTGTGCACGCTGCTTGGAATGCAGTACGTCATGATCGGAAGGGATGGATTATCTTGCTTGCTCCGTGTCAGGACGGGATCGGGAATCAATCATACGAAGATGCCATGGATGCAGCAAAGGACAAGAATGTGAAAGATGCTTTGAGGTTCGTTATCGAAACCTATGGTAGCGAGCAAACTTTCAAGATAGGAAACCAGAAACCTCCTGATCTATTTCGTATCCTACTCGATGTGGCTGAGCGGAATATCAAAATCATCACAGAATTAGATCCCCAGAAAATGGGCGAGGTTTACAGGATGGAGGCATTGAACCCGGATAGTCCGGATGAGTGTCCGAAAGTTCTACGAGAACTAGTGCAGAAGTTTCTTGACGAGAGCGGAGTTTCACAGCCAAAGATCTACGTGTTGGATGATCCTGGCCTCTTGATTAAGGTGAAGAACCAGAAGCATTAGTAGGTTTTAGTTGGAGGACCTTGGAATCTGGTCCTCCAGTTCATGATTTTGATGACGTGGTTTGGTCTGGTTAACGATTCGTCAATAACTCTTGATGTATTTGAACTATGCATCTAGAAACGCAGATCTAGACTATACTTTTTTGGATAATGGCTAGCAATAGCAATAATGTATGTGACTCTCGCCTTTCGGAAAGAGTGTATCAATAAATGCCTTGATATCGCCTGAGAACATGATGTCTGCATGCATTCGTTTTAGCTCTAGCAAGTCGCTCTCTCCAAAGATGAGTCTGACTAAATCGTGGTAACGAATTGAGAGGTCTCCCCAAGGTTTGACACCTAGATCTCTAACTGAATTCAATTTACCATCTTCAAAGACCAGCGAGTAGCAGTTATGATAAGTATTGATTGTCAGCTCACGTGTAAGATTTGAAAACACTGTTCCCTTAAGATGACGTTCAAGAGCAGGGACGATAGCTCGAAGTATAAGCTCCATATCGGGAACGCGAATTTGGTATTTCCAAGCAGTATCTATTGTGCCACCCAAATCAATGCAGATTCGGCTCAAATTGTCTGCTGATGTGATTGGGAGAAAGATGAGAGGGATACCATCTTTGATTGCAATTTCTTTGAGATAATGTAGCACACGCATTACACCATCATACGAGGTGATGCTACTCTCAATGACATCAATCGATGATGTACTCCAAACCAGAGACATTGGGGAATCTTCACCATGAGTTACATATCTGAAGTAACCGTCTATCTCACCCTCGCGTTCAACTATCTTGGTCTGAAAATCAAATGCTCTCCACTTCCTTAACTGCTCCTGAATTTTCCAGAGCTCTCTACTTCTGCCACTTCGAACAAGTAAACGAGCGCCAAGCTCACCGAATAATCGTATTATCTCATCTAAGTCAGGAATGTCTGCATCTCTGATATTGAGGGTCATGAATGAAGGTGTATCATCTGCCATTATGCGGGGAATCTGATCAACTCTTAATGCCACATGTGAAAACTGAGGTAAGGGAAACATGAAATCATAGCCAAACTGACGAAAGAATTCAGGGATTCCCTGGAGTGAAGATATATGATATTCGCCACGATTCAATTCTCCCTGGAATTTGGAGTAGAGTAAACGAATGAACCCTCTCTTTCTAAATTGTTCCGATGTACCAACACAGTCTAACTCCAAATTGCGAAGAGGAACACCATCATACTCCCAGGTACTAGGAATAGCACTAAGCGATGATACTATTTCACCTGTATCTAGATTACGAATGTAAAAGTTGAGTTCGCGTTTGAAGTCAGGAAGTTGTTCTAATCGCCGTTCCAAGTAACTCGCAATCAGTTCGTTATGAATAGTAGTATTGAATTTGATGAATTCATCAACTTCATCATCGCTCTTAACGAATCCCAGTTCAAATCCTTCAGGTACGCTAAGGGAATTCGAGTCACTCTTCAAATCAATCCCTCAACCCAGTAGAACGCTCTTCATAGTGGGCGCACTTTGATTTCTATGTTTGTAATCGAGCAATGGATACTGGGTGCTGAGAGAAGTCAACTCTCATAGAAGTAGAAGTAGCCATTGTCTACTTGCCTTGAGATGACACCAAGAGAAGCATATATGGAGTATGCGTCTGAAGACTTCCATTGATTTGACCAGGCTTTCCTCCTTCTTGACTCTTCTCACTTCCGCGATTATGACAGAAGAAGTGCAACACAAAGGCTGGAAGACGTAGACCGACTCATAGCCACTCTGCGCGTCCACAGCCTTTGAATTGCTGATGCTCAAGTACGCCTATGGGGGCTCCCCCTTGTGTATCTTAATACTTCCACCGCCGAGTTCCGTTCCTCCATCACCGTTATCGTAGATAATGAATTCCTCACCAGTTTCTACGTCCTCTGTCCAGATCTTAATCCTGAACCTATCGGGGTCGCCGATGAGATCCCCGTCCCATGCTGTGACCATGAATTTATACGAACCTATTCCGTTGATTGTTCCGGTGCCCTTGAATATTGCCTTTGGTCCTGCAATTAACAACCAATCATAAGCATCCGAGTGGAAATTCAAATCACCTGCTTTGAACTGGAATTCAGTGGTTCCTGTGGGTACTTCAGCACCTTTCTTATACTTGGAAACGAAGCCAAAGCTTGCTTTGCCGCTGAGAGAAGGATCCGAAGGATCTGCTCCAGGAGGTGAATCTATCCAACCACCACCAGTGACAAAACCAGCTGAGGGGTCGTAGATGACGCAGAATTGTGACCACGTCATTGTATCACTTTCATCAAAGGAATCTGTAACAGTGAGAGTGACTGTGTACACTCCAGATGTTCCGTATACATGGGAACCAGTAACTGTGCGTTCTGTTTGATCTACTGTACCCACTGAAGTTGTACCATCGCCCCAATCCCATATAGCGGAATGTATGTCATCAATGTCTGGATCGGTGAACGTTCCAGTCATTTCATAAGCGGTTTCTAATTCGACAGGTTCCAAAGGTCCACTAATTGATATGATCTCTGGGGGCAAGTTACAGGGGTCTCTGTAAACCCGCCTGTCCACCGTGATGGAGTTGCCGAGAGTATCTGTAACTACAATGGTTATGATATTCCATTTATTGACCACAAGTCCTTCCACAGTAGTGCTGAAGGAAACCTCATTAGGATCATCTGGATTTCCGGTAGATTCAACATCTGCTACTGTGCCGTTAACCGTTATGGATCCCACACCTGAAACATCTGTTGCTGTACCTGCCACTACGACGGTAGAACCACAGATATGTTCAGACCCACCTGGTTGGGTTACATCAACTGTCGGAGCCTCAACATCCTGCGTAATAACGTCACCAGCTTCCACGGTAACCGTGAATTCCCCGAACTTTGTATAAGATCCCTCAACATAGGCATAGGCTCCAATGATGTGCGTCCCCGGAAATACCGTTATGGTACACTTACCGAAAGTTGTAAGTTCATCACTCCCCCACCCTTGGACTGATGAAACTATCCTATCCGCCCCAATGCCCTCGTCTGATTTTGCGACCAAGTAAGGTGAGCGAAGTTGTCCCTCCAAATCCCCGAGTAATTCTACCCTATAATTGACGGTGATTGTAGCTGTACCATAAGAGAAGTCGACTCCACTAACTTCAGTTCCAGGCTCGACACTTATTTGAGGTGCACCGTAATTTATCAGGAACATGTCCGACCTAATTTCAGGGTCATCATAAGTGAAGTATAGATTTTGATAAGGATAACCAATGTGCCAAGTTCCTTCATATAAAATTAACCTATAATCACTGCCTGGAGAAGATGCCATCGCTTGACCTGCTGGGGGAGGCCAACCGTAAATCCTAGTCCCAACCAAGTTTCCATGTGCTCCATAGAGGTTAACACTCCCGCTCACATAACCAGGATTGTAATTCCAGTTGATTTCTTTGCGTTCATCAATCGCAAGTGTTACACTTTTTCCATGGATTGCCAAAATGTTGTAACCATCGGATCCATGGCTAAAGTATACCCATCCCCCAACCTTCCAAGTTCCTGGAAGAAGGTTGAAATCATGACCCTGACTAGCAGGATTGACGTTATGGGTTACACGGATTCTATTGCCATCGATCGTTGCAATTGCAACAAGATAGTAACTTGTGGGCGGGGACGCCTCAAATACAACATGTCCATGTAAGCTACTCGAGAAATCCAAGCTCCATTCAACAACTGTTGTTTCAGACACAATCACGTCTATATACTGGGGTGTTAGGGGGTACATTGTACCTTTGATCCAGACATCTCCACCAACCCTGACATACGTATCACCTGAGTCAGTGTAGTCTCCATTATTATTCGCGTCATTGCTGACCCATGGTCTCATGGGAAAAGTTGATTCATCACCATTAAGGATGAAGCCAGTTTTGGCACGTATATCATGAAATGCAGCATTGAACTCCGACTCTGGGAGCTCGAAATCCGTTGTCACACGGAATACCATTCTTTGGATCTCGGCATTCGTAACTGTCACAATTGGTGCGATACGTCCGGGAACTAATGTGAAATTGAAATTATCTACAGTTTCACCAACCGCCACATACGTATCCTGTCTGCCAATCGATACAGTGCTCCAATACCAGTACGATGGGTAACCAGCTCTTATGTGGGCTTTACTGAATACCTTATACTCATAGTCCCCTTCAACGGTCACAAAGTAACTGCCGCCTGGTACATCATAATCATGACCATCAAAATCACCTGTCAGAGAGTATGCATCTACAGTTCCGCCTGCCAGATATTCTTCTCCCATTAAACCAGTCACATCTATTGTGCCGGTAATATAGCCAGGATGCAATATGGCAGTTCCCGATACTGAAGTGACTGCAAATCCGAGTACCATTATTGCTAGCCAAACAGCTAGTGTTTTTTTACTTTTCATCTCACTCTTCCTCCATTCCATTATTTTCAAGTATTACAGACTATAGTAACGCTATTTTTTTTACAATAGTCAAAGTCAAAATATGAAATTCTATAAAAATCTTGTCATTTTTTTAATAAAGAATCGATTTTTGCATATAGGTCGGATGTCGTGTCGGGAACATCCTCCGGAACTACTGCTGTGCTTTAAGTCATAGATACCATTGCACTGAACCAGCGGGCCCTCGCGGGGCCGTCTGACATGACCCGCATCTTTAGGCACATGTCTTCATCCATCGCTGGCTAGCAAGGTGTAATAGTTCGGCCATAGATTTGGTCTGGCTAACTCATCTTCCACGTGGAACCGTCCTTCGTGTCTGAAACAGTGATGCCAAGTTCTCCAAGCCGGTCACGAATCTTATCCGCGGCTGTGTAGTCCTTAGCCTTCCTGGCGTCCTCCCTGAGTTCGAGAAGGAGTTCAATAGTACTCTTGAGCAAGTCCCCCGACTCAGCTGATGCCGCAGTTTCTTCTAAAGTCAGATCAATACCAAGAATTCCCACGAGCTCTATCAATGCAGCAAGAGATTCTCGAAGGACTGCCGCGCCACCTACGTCTTTCGTGTGAGTGTTAATCTCACGAACGAAGGTGAAAACCTCGGCGAGAGCACCAGGAGTGTTGAAGTCATCATCCATCTCCTTTTCGAACCCTTCTTTGAGCTTTTTGACAGCCTTCAAGAGCTTGGTATCCGCTTTGGATTCTCGACTTCCCTTCCTCTCGAGTATAGTTATCCTGCCATGAAGAGTATCAGTCGCGTTCTTGATTCGTTCCAGCGATTGGATCGCCTGTTTCAAGACCTTGTCACCATAGTCGAGTGGTTGACGGTATTGCCCGGAAACCAGGTACAGTCGCACTGCTTGTTTGTCGTAGTTGTCAAGGACCTCTCTTGCTGTGGAGAATCCGCCTTCCGACTTGGACATCTTTTCGGCATTCAACGTAAGGAACCCGTTGTGAAGCCAATACTTCACAGGCGTTTTGATGCCGTAGGCCGCCGCGGACTGAGCTATCTCGTTCTCATGGTGCGGGAATATCAGATCCTGGCCTCCTCCGTGAATGTCGAATGGCAGTCCTAGGTAGTGCTTTCCCATCACTGAGCATTCAGCATGCCATCCGGGCCGTCCTTTGCCCCATGGGCTATCCCAAGACGGTTCACCAGGCTTCTCAGCTTTCCATAAGGCGAAGTCCCGCGGGTCCTGCTTCTTCTCGTCAATCTCAACTCTGGCTCCTGCAGTCAGATCATCAGTCGATACACGTGATAGGACACCGTAGTCTTTCCAAGCACTTACATCGAAGTAGACATCACCGTCGACAACGTATCCCTTACCGTTTTTCACAATGAGCTCTACCATCTCTACGATGTCATCCATGTGCTCAGTGGCCCGGGGGTTGATTGACGCTGGCTTCAGGTTTAGCTGGTCTGCAATGATCTTGTATTCTGCGATGAACTTGTTGGCTAGTTCCGCAACCGTGATACCTTCCTCTTTCGCACGGTTGATCATCTTGTCGTCGATATCAGTGAAATTGGTAACAAAGTACACACGGTATCCCTTGTACTCCAGATATCGCCGGATTGTATCGAACACTGCGAAAGACCTGGCGTTGCCTATGTGGGGGTAATCATAGACGGTCGGACCACAGACATACATTCTTACAGTGTTCTCTTCCTGCGGCCTGAATTCTTCCTTTGATCGGGACAGCGTATTGTATACCTTTAGCATCGGTACTACCCTGCTGCCTCTGGCTCAGCCTGCATAAAAAGGCGTCTGCAATTCTTGCCTGCATCATGTAATCCAGCAGCTTGCTACTGCCACTGATATGTGCAGATATCCATGTCTTCGGGCAACGCTGCCCGTGAAGTGAAGATGAGGTGTTGGTTTGCATCATTCGCAAACCATGCATGAAGCCTGGTATCTGAGAGAACCTCCAACATCTTTCCTCTCTCGTTGAAATCAAGACCCATGACCTTCAGCAGGCTTGTTAGGCTTACCAGTCTGTCGACATTCTTGTTGATGGCGGCAAGGATTCGAACCTTTGAGCCCGTTTCCATTTGAAGAATCTCTGTATCCCGAAGCACCGCCTTAATCCTCATAGTAATCGCCTATTCTAGAGATGATGATGAAGAAATAAGAACTTCTTGGAGGTGGCCATTCAACACTTCTTACAATCATCGATGCGCACAATGATGACCTTACATTCTTCAGCGATGTCGCCGAAAGCTTGGTAGAAGTATCTCGCGGCTTCATCGCGCCCTTGTTGGCCAACATCAGTTAGGCGATAGATTACCTGATTGCCTTCCTTGACGCCCTCGATCAGTCCCCGTTCCTTCAAGTCCTTTAGCGCCGGATATATCGTACCTGGTGTGGGTTTGGAGCCGCGCCTCTTTGATATCTTTTCAGCAATTTGCTGTCCATTTAAGCGCTCCTTACCTAACTCCCAAAGTATCTGGAATGTAAGAAATCCCCTCATGTCACAACAGTCTGGCGGACAGCACCTACCTGACTTCTCGTCGCTTGACATGTTGAGTATTGGACATCCAATATACTTAAATGTATATGTCTGATGCCCAATATTGGTCATCCAATATTGACTATCGAATGAATGCGGTGAAGGAATTGAGCGATACGAAACGAATCAGCGATATGACAGACGATGAGATTAAGGACGAAGTGAAAAAGGCTTACTCAAAAGTTGCTCAGCGAACCGGGACGAAATGCTGTGACCAGGAAGACAATCCCTCTAGGGAGTCCACATCCAGCTGCTGCAATCCCTCTCCAAGTGATATGAAACGACTTGTTCTGTCATTTGGGTATTCTGTTGACGGGCTTCCTGCGTCAGCGACTGAGTCGTATGCAGGCTGCGGCAACCCTGTCGCTTTGGCAAGCTTACGAGAGGGTGAGGTTGTTCTGGACTTGGGGAGTGGAGCAGGCTTAGATGTGTTTGAAGCCGCCAAGAGGGTCGGCGAAACCGGTCGGGTTATTGGTGTTGACATGACACAGGAAATGCTTCAGAAAGCTGAGGAGAATGCCGTTAAGCTTGGGGTGACGAATGTAGAATTCCGGAAGGGTGACATCGAAAACCTGCCTATCGAAGATGATTCGATTGACATCATCATCAGTAATTGTGTCATCAACCTCGCCCCGGACAAGTCCAAGGTGTTTCGCGAAGCATTCAGAGTACTCAAACCTGGCGGCCGCGTGATGATATCGGATATTGTCCTGCATGGTCCGCTGCCTAAGGATATACGCGACGAGGTCATCACCTACACTGGCTGCCTTGGTGGGGCTATTCCGGAGGAGAAGTATCTGCAATTGATGCGCGATGCAGGCTTTGAGAGAGTAGAAGTGGTTGAGAAGTTTGAAATCAATCTCGGTTCCAGTGCAAGGATTTCAGGGTACAAGCCCAAAGAGTGACCCGCAAACCGCGTGAGTCCGGATACTACGTGCATGAAATCATTGCTTTGGCTAGAATCTCCTGAGCCGATCGTCCCACGAGGATTTCGAAGTCACCAGGTTCAACCACCCACTCATGTCTATGGATGTCATAGA
The DNA here is from genome assembly GCA_019057475.1 of Candidatus Thorarchaeota archaeon. Classification (GTDB taxonomy): domain Archaea; phylum Asgardarchaeota; class Thorarchaeia; order Thorarchaeales; family Thorarchaeaceae; genus WTCK01. The sequence continues at coordinate 62,815 of DXJO01000028.1, forward strand.
ATGCCAAATCCTCTGCTCTAACAGCAATGGAAGCTGTCTTCTTCTCGCCTGACTTCAATCGAATCTTTCCAAAACCGACTAGTTCCTTCTGAGGACGCATAACAGAAGATTGGATGTCTCGAGAATACACTTGAACGACCTCAGCACCAGAACGCTCGCCAGTGTTTACGACTTCCAGATCGACAACGAATGTGTCATCTGTACGCGTGATGGACTTCTTATCCAGATGTATGCTCCCGTATTCGAATGTAGTGTACGACATGCCGAAGCCGAAGGGAAATAGAGGGGCAATCTCTTCCTTGTCGAACCATCGGTAACCAACGAAGATTCCCTCATCGTAGTAGACCTTTTTCTCTTCGTCACCCGGGTAAGTCCTGCTCAAGCCACTGCTATGTGCAGGGGAGTCAGCGAGTTTTCTAGGGAATGTCAACGGGAGTTTCCCAGATGGGTTAACGTCCCCAAATAGAACGTTGGCAATCGCGCGACCTCCCTCCATTCCCGAATACCATGCTTCCAAGACAACTGGCACGGCTTCTAGCCAATCGTCCATTGCTATTGGGCTCCCTGCTATCAGAACAACAATCGTGTTTGGATTAGTAGCTACAGTCCGATTGATCAATGCAATCTGGTTTCCAGGTAGATCCAGTGAAGCCCGATCCTGAAACTCTGAATCCCCGCCCTTCCCGTTATCCAGACCTGCAAAGACTATGGCAAGGTCCGCTTGCGAAGCATCAGTAACAATCTTGATTCTACCTTTGCATTTTTCTTTCATACCAGCTAGGGGCGTTATCTCGAATGGCGGCTTAACTCCTGATGAACCTCCTTTGAGAAATCCGCCGAATTTCTTCTTCAAGTTGGGTCCGAGGAGCGCTATCTTGTCTATTGCGTCGATGTCGAGTGGTAGGACGCCTCCGTCGTTCTTCAGAAGTACCATTCCTTCTTCAGCTACTCGACGAGCAAGGTCATGATGTTGAGCGGTGTTTCGAGACCCTTTGGGTTGTGCTTTCGTATCCCCGATTGCCCCCGTCAGCATCATCACACGTAAGTTCCTTCGAGCTAAGTCGTTCAGAGTTTCATCGGTGAGAATCCCATCGGTGTAGGCTTTCTTCAATAACTTGACCTTGTACTTAATTGGCCATGGCATCTCCAGAGAGAGTCCCGCTTTGATACATCCCTCAGTAGTCTGGCCTTTTCTTGTTGAGAGCCAGTCTGTCATGACAATGCCTTTGAAGCCCCATTTATCCATTAGCAAGTCACGAATCAGGTTCTTGTTTTCACAAGCGTATACGCCGTTGACCTTGTTGAAGGAGGCCATGACCGCCCAAGGGTCTGCTTCTTTGACTACTGCTCTGAAAGCTCGAAGGTATATCTCATGTAGTGTCCGTTCATCGATTTCGGCACTGCAGCTTCCTCGATCGGTTTCTTGGTTATTGGCGGCGTAGTGTTTGAGGCAGCCCCCGATGCCCAGGCTTTGGATTCCTTTTACCACGGGAATCGCTATCTCCTTTGTCAAGTACGGATCTTCGCTGAAGTATTCAAAGGTCCTTCCACATAGGGGTGTTCGGTGAATGTTCATTGCTGGAGCAAGTATCATGTGCCTGCCTATTGCCCGGACTTCCTCTCCCATTGCAGCTCCGACCTCTCCCGCAAGTTTCCTGTTCCATGTAGCTGCGAGTGATATTGGGGCTGGGAATCTAGTGTTCTTCTTGAGGCCGCTGGAGTGATAGGAGGCACCAAGTGGGCCGTCAGTCATTTTGAACGAGGGGATGCGCAGACGCTTGATTGGATTGGTGGTGTAGATGCGCCTTCTGCTATGGCTGGCGAGGAGCATAAACTTCTCTTTGGTTGTCAATCGTGAGAGGAGGTCTGAAATTCTTTCCTCGATGTCCACGTTCTCATCCAGGTATGGTAGATTGCCATTCATTGCGGATGTTCTCAGGATAGGCCTTCCTAATTGTCTTTCTTATCAACTGGAGCGGGACTTGATAGCGATATCAGTAATTCCGCTGTGCAAGGAAGTTGGAGATATCTATGAGAAACTCCTTGTACCGTTTAGTTAGTGGGGGTTCAGCCTTATCCAACGCTCCCTGACCGGATTTGAGAAGGGCCTGCATTCGCTCCTTGCATGCTTCCAAAGCCCCAGACTTACTGAAGATGTTCTTCACCTTCTGCACTTCCTCCTCAGTCATTTCCCCTTTTCCAAGAAGATCATCTAGCTCCTTCCTCTGTTCAGGGGTAGCTCTTTCGTATGTTTCAAAGACTAGGTATGTTTTCTTGCCCTCACGAATGTCTCCAGATGTTGATTTTCCTGTCTTTGTTTCATCTCCAAACGAACCGAGGATGTCATCTTGCACTTGGAATGCTTGCCCAGCCTTTAATCCGAATTCCTCCAGGGCAGCTAGTTGCGATTTCGTTCCTCGCGCCATCACAGCACCCATCATGAGCGATCTCTCGAAGAGCACGGCCGTCTTCATTTTGACCATCTGCAAATAAGTTTCAGTGGAGGCATCTGGATTTGTTATCATATTCATCTCAAGCAATACACCGTCAACAAGATGCTGGTAGGCGTGTTGGTAATAATGCTGGCATGTCGCATTCACATCCGGGTCGAGCTGTGCAGAGGTGATTGCTGCTGCACCCATGTTGATTAGCGAGTCACCTCCCAGAATCGCCATGGTCATCCCGACATCATTGGATTCATTCATGTTGTTACTCCTCTCGAAGTGGAGGTCCCTGTATACTGCGTGGAAGGTCTTGCCACCGCGACGGGTTTCATCGTGGTCGATTAGGTCGTCTTGCAGGAGCGACCCATTGTGCATCATCTCCATCGAACACGCCGCTCGATACAGATTCTCAATCTCGACATCTTCCCTAATGGCTTTGTACCCAACAGCCACGAGGATTGGACGCAATCGCTTTCCTCCCCGCGTCATGTACTCCTTGACATTCTCATAGTACTTTTTGTGCCACGGACCGAGCTGACTAACTTCCTTTATCCTCTTGTCAAGGTATTCTTGAAGCGCTCGTTCAACATTCTTAGTTTCTTCCTTCAAGATGTCCATGTAGTCCGTCAAAGCTGTTCCTCTCTAAGCGGATGTTCCAGATTCCTCTTTAATAGAGTTACTGAATTGTCGAGTACAACTTCACAAAATGTCGAACTGAACTCAGTTGCTGGCAGAAATTGGACGTGCTCGAATCCAACATCTGCGGTTTCATCTAAATGTGGTTCAAAGTTACTACTACATTTCCCCTTTTTGTGCCCATTGTACGCGTTACTTCATTCGCTTAACAAGAAAACGGAAATCGTTAGGACCGCGTTCCTCAGAAACTAAGAGTTCCTGACCCGTGGCACGAGCCCAAGCTGGAATGTCACTCTTACTCCCAGGATCAGTAGTTAGAATTTCTAGCACTTGGTTAATTTTCAAGGCTTTCAACGCCTCTCTTGATTTCAAAATAGGTATGGGACAGACGAAATTGCGTACATCTAGGGTATGGTGTACTTCGCATTCTTCATCCAAGGGTTGCTTTCCTTCTATTATTTTGGCTCTGCCTTTCAAAGGTCCAGGTTCAATATCTTCATGAGGATAAATGATATCTTCAGCTGTTGTGGTGGGATACCCGTTTTGACACCACAAATCCATGCCCCCTCGTAAGCTCTTAGCATCTGTGAAACCTGCTTTGACCAAAATATCAACAGCAACCAAAGATAGTCCCCCTCCCGGACAACAAGTGACTATTTCCTTGTCCTTGAATGACTGAAGCCCCTCTAAATTGGATGCTAATTTCGTAATGGAGATTGACCTAGCATTTGGAATATGTCCAGAAGCTCCGCTAAATTCCTGAGCAGATCGAATGTCAAGTATTAACGGCGGCTGATTAGAATCTATGCGAGCAAGTAAATCATCAACAGTAATTTCGGACCTATCAGATCTTTGCCATATTATCTTGATAACGGTCTTCCAATGTCTTATCATGCTTTTAGCATAATAACCCATTACGGTAATATTATCTCGATAAGATTTTTTCATTTCTATTTCACCAATTCCAAATTCGGTACTGGATTACGGTTTCCATCCTTCGCATTTCACAGTCCCCTGCTGATACTGCTGTCGCATGAACTTCTACCAGAACTTCATTTTCCTTGGGTGTAAATTTTCCTACGTCTTTTAATTCAAGAACATCCGGTGATCCGTATTTTGTGCATACAATCGCTTTCATGAGTATTCCATCACTTAATCACGGATTGGTCTCATCTAATTATGATCCACAGTTATTACGACGCATCCTTTCTTGCGCCCCGTTTCGACATATGTGTGAGCCTCGGGAATTTGTTCAAATGGATAGGTTCTATCTATGACTGATTTTATCTTTCCAGCCTCCATGAGCTCTTTGAGAAAGATAAGATATTCAATGTATTCGTGGCTTTTGCCCATACTACCAGAATCTTTGTTAACGTTAAGATAGATTCCTTTATCCTTTAGTGATACTTTTCTTTGTGAGGACGCCATCTTATCTACCGCGTCAAAAACAATGTCATAGGTTTCCCCGTTTTGGGTAAAGTCCTCTTGAGTGTAGTCTATTACCTTATCCGCCCCTAGCTCTTTTACCCATTTCAAATTCTTTGTACTGCATACACCGGTGACTTCTGCTCCAAGGTGCTTGGCAATCTGAACAGCGTATGTGCCCACATTCCCAGAGGCTCCATAGATCAGAACCTTTTGTCCAGGCTGGATGTTTCCTTTTTTGAGAATCTTAGCTGCCGTAATTCCTCCTCCAAGAACTGGGACAGCTTCCTCGTAAGACATTTTCTCTGGTATTATTGCTAGCATTCCGTCTTCAGGTATACATTTGTATTGAGCGTAACCTCCAAGACCAGCCCACAAGGTAGATGCGAATACTTGATCACCAACCTTGAATTTCGTTACATCTGCACCTACTGCTTCAACTTCCCCAGCTAGCTCCATTCCTAGAACATCTTTCTTTGGTTTTCTAAAACCTAAAAACAATCGCGCGATGAGCCATTGTGAGCGAGGGACATCGAAACTTCGCATTCTCACATCCCCAAATGATACCGTTGTCGCATGAATTTTGATTAAAACGTCATTGACCTTGGGGGTTGGCTTTTCTATCTCTCGGAGCTGAAGAACTTCTGGTGGTCCGTATTTTGTGGTTACCATTGCTTTCATTTGCGTATCCTTCCTAACCTTTGAGGGTATATCTTATCTCATTTATATTTGTCAGTGGAAAGGGAGGAAGTGGTTGTTTCCAATTCCTCCCTCCTGTCACGTAGAACGATAGCTTCTACGTGGATTGGGAAGCGTTCGCTGATGTGTTGACTCCCTTAACTATCAGCCATATCGCTATGAATAATTCATTCGCGACCATTGGAAGAGCTAAGAGGAACATAACTACTCCTAGATTAATGCCGAGATATATCAACGCATTAAAGACCGTAATCAAAAGAACTGCAATGATTCCCCAAAGTGATATGAATCGTGGAACGAGTTCTGATCGGAGCAATAAGACATAGAATATCATAGCGCCTAAGATTAAGAACACCGTAAGCATCTCCATGTTCCAATGTCGCTCTGCCAGAACTAAGGCGCCTAATGCATCAAAATAGGAATCAGCTGGAGAGCCTGCTTGAATGTATGCATGACTAATTTCGATAAGTGATGCTGCCTTGAGGCTACCTATTATTGAAAAGAGCCCCTCAACAGTCCTGAAAACAAGAAATCCCAGGGCTAGATTTTCATCATACTGTTTTAGGATTGGATACAGCATAACTGCAATACCAATAACGGCAATACCATTAACTGACTCAATGAGCACACCTATGCCCACTAGAGTTGCATTTGGATAAACAATAGCAAGATAATCTGGAGCATCTAGGATAGTTGATAATAAGAGTGCACCTAGAATAAGACCTAGGTAACTTATTAGAAATGATGCTCCCGCGATTTTTGCGGCCATTCTTTCTGAAGTCATTGTGATCTCTCTCTTTACGGGTTACACATTGTAACCTTCTCACATCACCCATTCAGACTGTATGATAAGCATTATGCTTTTTTTGAGCAACTTATGCAAGATTGAACTCATCTAATTGTGGTCTAAATTTGGGACTCCATTAGGTTTCTCTGTTAACTTTGATAGCAAATACGAGTGTTAGTAGGGGGAATAGGTAGTTTAACAAAGTGGCCCACCAATTCGCAAATGGGTCATGCAAGCTTGGGTCTATTGTTGTTTGAGCTAAATACACGACAATGTAAATAGATTGCATTATGATGAGAACAACGGATAGCACCATTAAGCCGGTAACTCCATGTCTTTTACCCAATAGGAACAATGCTGTGAAGATGCCTATGAGGACATATATCAGTAAGATTGTCAATGCGCTTTCAGGATCAAGAAATTCGTAAAGATCCTTTCCTATCAAAAACCCACCAAAGAGCAAACGGAAGAGCTGTGTTACAACTAAAGCTATACCATTTCCTGTGAGTCCCTCCGTTTGCCTGATTTTGTTTACGGTCATTATTCCACCTCATTAGTTACTGGTCAACCACCGTTATGACTACATCTCCTTTCTTGTGGCCTTTGTCAACATAAGCTAGTCGTTTTTTTGTTCCAAAAGGATAGACCAAAGATTTGTTTTACTCTGCCTACTTTGGCCCTCTAACATAGGCTCCTTATTCTCAACTACAATCGATTTTTTCAGAACTCTCTTGCTCTCTTGAATCCCTTTGAACCTCACCTGAAGTGATCTCTGGTACCGGGCGTTAGCAAGTATATCACAATGATAATACTGACAACCAGCGTTGTAAGGCCAGCGATGGGATCCATGATTCCGACTAAGATTCCTACAATGCTAAATATCAGAGACCCTAACCAGGCCCAGGACTTGAGTGTCCATAGACCATAGAAGAGGATCAAACCAATTATTCCCAAACTAAAAACAATTAGTGAAACCCAGGCGCCAAAAATAGCGAGGATACCCAATGGGATTAGGTCCATAAGCACCAAAACACCAGCAAATAGGTCTGATAATGCACTCAGTAGCTGCAGAATCGCTAGGATTGTGATTCCAGTTGGTCTTTCAGACATGTTGATATTCCTCCAAACACAACGCATGTTGTGGATTCTGTTATTGCCATCAGCGTTTCTAATAAGGAGTACTTTCATTGTTCGCAACTGCAATCAATCTTTTCGCGCGCGCCTTGCGAACGAACACGCGCAATATCGCTGAAAAAACTGCCAAAACCAGATGCAATATGATTCCCAGCACCATCAACACTCGAGCGATGTCGTTGGAAATCCACTGCACTAAAAATCTGAGGAAATCCGGCAACACGTCTGCAACATAAGCAAAGTCAAAGGGAAAGACCACAAAGAGCCAAGCAATGCTGACAGTGACAAAAAAAAGTCCAGGAATGTCAAAGTCGCGAGAAAGGTTTTTGCAGCTAAATAGCATCAAGGCAGATGTAACAATCCAGTAAATCAGAGAACCATAAAGCAGAAGCATCTCCAACGTGCCGAATGTTGCAGTGAATAAACCTGTTGACCATGTCTGATGGGCAACGAAGTACAATCCAATCAAGACGCCAAACACAACTATAGCGATGGACGCGACACGCTCGTCATACGGGATGTCATCTTCCACGTCTTCCTCTACGAGTTTAGAAAACCAGCTCTTAATCCCTTTGGTTTTGTTCAACCTGTTTTCTCCTTAGCGAATGCGTGTCCCAAATGTGTCAATCATTCAAGATAATAGTTTTCAGTTTCTGAGCAAACTCTTCTGCATGTTTGAGGTCTTCAGCATTTGGTCTGCCCTTATTCATTCCCCCGAGATATTTCATGAAACTATTAGTGTTAAAACCTTTACAAGCAAATTCATCAACAATCATGTAACCTTTGGATTGCAGTTTTTCCCTAAGCGTCGAGTGATCTTCAGCAACTTTTTTTTCTCCAAGCATAGCACTAGTTGAGAAAATGAATGCTTTCCTGTTGGTGACTTGTGGTAGTTCATCGGCAAGGTCAAGCAGAGATTTATGGTGTTTATCACCGTATATCCCTGAGCCAAAGCCTACTAGACTATACTCCTGAAGCTCCTCAGGGTCTATTTGCCGTGGTGTTTTGATTTGTGCATTAAGAACTTTTGCGATGACCTTAGCGATTTTCTCAGTATTCTTGTGATGATATGAAAACAAGACCAATAGAGATTTCATTGGAGTCGTAAGATTAATGGCCCGGCATGCATATTAATTTTCATAATTCGAGGGAATAGTGATGAAAGCGATTGTTTATTCAAAATACGGGCCACCAGATGTTCTTCAGCTCAAAGAGGTAGAAAAGCCAACTCCTAAGGATAATGAAGTACTGGTAAGAGTATTTGCAACAACAGTATCATCAGGGGATATACGAATGCGAAGTTTCGATGTCCCTCGCTCTTACTGGCTCTTCGCGCGAATGAGTCTTGGTTTTAGAAAACCAAAGCAGCCTATACTGGGTATGGATCTAGCTGGGGAAGTTGAAGCAGTAGGCAAAGATGTAACGCTGTTTAAGAAGGGTGACCAAGTTTTTGCATCTGCTGGTTTTGGAATGGGTGCTTATGCCGAGTACAAATGTCTGCCTGAAGAAGGAGGGGTGGCAATAAAACCAACCAATATGACCTATGAGGAAGCCGCCGCTGTTCCTTTTGGAGGACTTACAGCATTGTATTTTCTTAGAAAAGGAAATATCCAGAGCGGACAAACAGTTCTAATCTATGGCGCTTCTGGTAGTGTAGGTACTTTTGCTGTACAGCTGGCTAAGCACTTCGGGGCAGAAGTTACCGGGGTATGTAGTACCACAAATCTAGAAATGGTGAAAGATCTGGGAGCCGACAAGGTCATTGATTACACTCAGGAAGATTTCACCAAAAGCGGTGAGACCTATGATGTTATTTTTGACGTGGTAGGCAAAAGGTCATTTTCAGATTGCATAAGATCGCTAAAGGAAAATGGAATCTACCTTGATGCTGTTGCCTCGCCGTCACGAAGTGTTCGAGCGCGTTGGACTGCAATGAGAAGCAGCAAGAAAGTAGTAGGTGGGACAGCAACTGATAACGCTGAAGATCTAATTTTCCTTAAGGAGCTCATTGAGGCGGGAAAGATGAAATCGGTCATAGATAGACGCTATCCCTTGGAACAAATTGCCAAGGCTCATACCTATGTTGACAAAGGGCACAAGAAAGGAAACGTAGTAATGACTTTGGACCATCTCTAAATGAAATCAATCCGTGAATAAGTAAGGATCTTCTCTTCAGGATGACCAAAGTCTGTCAAGGAATCCTCCGTCTGAACTTAGAAATCAATGCAAATTCAAGGATAGTATTAGCTTTCTTACCTCTACCTTTTGGAGAAAGAAATGGGGTGAGAGGGGCTTGTGCCTCCTCTCATCCTCGCCCACTATTGTGCTATCCTTCCTGTTTCATGTATGAGTAAATGCCAAGTATCAGAAGTATGGGCATTATGATAAGGTCCATGATATGCATGTTAATTGCTTCAGCAGAGAGTGATGAATATAGCATGACAGTCACTGCACCTTCCATGATTATTGTACTCAAAATCAAAGAATACAGAACCAGATACGCCAATTTGACATGCTCCCAATCCTTTTTGAAAACTATTAGAAACGTGTAAATTGTAATTACTAATAGTACGCCACCAAACAATCTGGATTGGAACGGATCATTGAACCCGGTCATAGCTACTACCATATCAAAAAGGAAAACAGCAAGAACGCCATATAGCAAACAAACAATTCCGTACGCCAAAAGGGAAATCTTTGTGATTTTTAGAATTTCGGTCATTCTCTCAATTCAACTCCTTCTTTAGTCATATATCAGATGTTAATACCAATATGTTGTTTAATCATATTGATGTTATATAGTGGGCTCTTCTATGATATAAATCCGTTCTAATCCGATTAGAAACTGCTACCAATCCTTGCTATAGCGCCCCCCAGTGGCGTTTGAGTGTCACACGTGTAATTACAATGATGAGTGAATGAAATGAAGATGGAGATATCCCTGAGGAAAGAATGGGCTGTCATCATTACTATGGCAAGTATTCGTGTGCAAACTTAGATAAGGAATTTACATGATATCTGTGGCGGCCGCAACCAATGATAGCCAAACAACATTTCGGTCGCACTGGACATGCAAGCACGCGAATCATTTTTGGCTCGTATGCTTTGAGTAAAGCGACACAAGTCGAGGCGGACCACACGCTTGACCTCTTACTGCAATATGGCGTTAATCACATTGACACGGCACCTATGTACGGGAATGCTGAGAAGCGTATCGGCCCATGGATGGAGACGCATCGCAAGGATTTCTTCATCGCTACAAAAACGCGCAAGCGCACATACCAGGGAGCCTGGGATAATCTGCAGCGTTCCCTTGATCGCCTACACGTTGACTATGTGGACCTTTGGCAGATGCATGGTTTGACCAACCCCGTGGCATGGGAAAAAGCGATGGGGCCGGGAGGAGCTTTGGACGCCTTCGTCGAGGCACGCGATAAAGGATTGGTGCGCTTCTTAGGCGTAACAGGACACGGAATCAAAACACCTGCGGTGCATAAACGCAGCCTCGAACGTTTTAATTTCGATTCAGTCCTGTTGCCTTACAATTATTCGTTGATGCAGAATCCGCGGTATGCTGCTGATTTCAAGGAACTCCTCACCCTGTGTCGCGAACGCAACACCGCTGTGCAGACCATCAAATCTATTGCCCGACGACCATGGGAAAATCGCCCTAAGACCTACAACACGTATTTCTATGAACCATTGGAAACTCAAGATGCTATTGATAAGACGGTGCATTGGGTCCTGGGTTATCCAGACATTTTTCTAATCACGGCTGGGGATATCCAGCTTCAGCCCAAGATACTGGATGCTGCAAACCGCTTTGAGGAGCGGCCATCCGACGCGGAAATGGGGGCCCTAGTCGAAAAGCTTGACATTCAACCGATTTGGAGAACTTATAGGCGAAGATAGAAAGGAAGACGCCATTACTGTATCTTATGAGTGCGTAGATTGTGAAGCACCATTCCGGTCTATAACGAGATTCATGCGTTAACTCCTCAGAATTCTAGGATTCAGCTCTCTCCAAAGAAGATTAATAAAATTGGACCGGAGTATTGAATTTAGCAAAAGGAATCTCAAACGATAAACCAAAGGCCAATTTCGAAATAATCAACAAATGGAAAGTGAAGAAAATGAGAAAAAGATCGATGGGTATACTCTTTGTTCTGCTATTAGTTACTGCCGTGGTTATTGGTGGACTATACGTGTTACTCACCCAAACGGAATTGGTCGACTATGATGAAACAGTGACTATCCATGAGGACACCTATTCAAGTGCTGAAAACATTTCAATTTACTATGATGTTTGTTTTCACAATGCAACATTCAATGTGGTTGATGACCCTGGTTTCATGATCAGAATTAATTGGAAACTCACAGTCCTTGTCGAAGGAGCAAAAGGAAAAAACACGAATCTTCAAGTAACAAATACTTCGTATGGCAAGTATGTGACCATTCAGATATTGAAAGAAAACCCCGGTGATATTTGTGCATTAAATAAAGGAGATGCAGAAGCAACCGTTAATGTTACCATTAATAGCGCCTATACCCTTGATATAGAGGCGTTGGCAGGACATGGAAATATCAATCTAACTGCCAGCGAAGCGACTTTTGACGATATTTACTTTCATCATGGTATAAATTGTCCAGGCAATAACGGAATCGACATAACGAATTCAACGGTTTATGGGGATCTAACCTGTCAAGTCACAACAGGTTACTTCTGGGTAAGACTTGAGGACGTATATGTTGGAGGTACATTGTCATGTACACCAGCAACTAGTGGAACACTAATAAGAATATGAAGAAACTCCACCGGGGCGTAATTCCCGAGGATCATTTCTTATCAACATCTGCCGTCATCCCAAGGTCTGACATTAAGCTATCAAGTTGCTGAACCTCGTGAAACTTCAGTAGCTTCTTTATGGACTCATATCCAAGATATTTGTCCTTTCCTTCTCCAATAATATGATCAGCATATTTGCGTGTGAATGCCCTCTCTATCGCTAGGTAAAGTCCTAGTCCTCGCTCAATCACATCTTTATCTGCCTGAAGTTCGCTGTGTAAATCAGCACCTAGTGCAATATGTGAGAGTTCATGCGATAATAATCCAAAAAGAGCCGGCTCAGGCCAATCTCTTACAGCTGCATTGCATCTAATTACATCCGACTTGTCTTGGCTCCAAATGATTACTGCATTCGCCCCTGTTCGCCCCCATACAACATTCACATTTCTATCTTTGATATCGCCATACTCTTTACTCATCAAGGTGAAAATGAAATCCTCAAATTTCCTAGTATGAGGATAATCTTCCAATCTTCCTGAGATCTGAGATTCCAATTTTCTTGAGATCTGATTTCTGAGATTCCAATCTTTCTGAGATCTGATCCGAGAATCTGAATCATTCATGTGGGTTGATTGAGTGCTTTTCTCCAGAGAGAAGAGCGCATCAATCAGTTTCGTTCCATAGTCGTTGATTACGAACCTATTTTTCGCATAAGCGCGAACGTCCTTCTCCGCAACATCCCATGTTCGCTCAACCACTTTTACATCCGCCAGCATTCGACAGTACCTAAATGCAGACGACCTACTAAGACTAAATCCAGCAATAACATCTTCAACATTGAATCCCCCCTCATTCTCATATAGCCACAATAGGAGCGAGAATGTTGTTCTGTTTTTGAACACATTGTGCATTTTGAAGAATAATGAATTTGAATAGAATGGGATTAGCTTTGCTACCTCTGTTTGGACAGTCTCAAAATTTGAGATTGGCATATCATAGTATGAGAATCTGCCTCTAATAATCCTTCAGCTTTCCATACGTCTAGACAGGGATATCTCGGCGCCGGAAGACAAGCAGGCTAGCTGCAATGAGAATGACGTTGACTCCTCCCAACACTAGGATGTCCCGCAGGAGGTTATCAAAGAATCCCAGACCGAACAAGTCCATGGTGTTGTAGTAAAACCAGGTTGAGGCATACTTGATATCCTGCTGCGCTTCTGGGAAGTATTGCCAGAACGACCCGATGAAGAACATCAGGAACGTTATCATCATGGTGGCTCCCATCGTCTTCTTTGTGTCCAAGAAAATCGTGGCGAACAATAGAGCAGTCATGACCATTGTGCCAAGATGCAGAACTACGACTACGTAGACCACGAACAGTCGGTCCCAGTGGAGTCCGAAATCAATGAACGTCGGTGAGGTTGCCATCCCCGCCCCGATGAATGCTACCACGATGCCTATGAGCCCAGCGGTGTAGAGGTATAAGAAGCCAATCTTGCCCGCGAGGTAGGAGGACCGGCTGATTGGTTTGGAGAGGATCAAGTCTATGGTCTTGTTCTCGACCTCTATCGGGAGCGCAGAGCTGGAGGTCATGTAAACCAGGAAGATGCCCACGAATATCCACATGAATGCGAAGAACTCAATGCCGACGAAGCCATAGGGAGTACTAAAGGCGACAAACCCACCAAAGAAGTCTGCTAACTCGGGCATACTTTCAAAGATATCTGCATATGCACTAATATCAAGATATTCCAACATTGCAACGATGCCGAGCCCCATCAGCCCTACGGCACCGCCGAACAAGAGGAGTGACCACTTCTTCTCGTAGAATTGCTCAATAATGACCGAAAGCACCTTCAGCATCTAAGATACCTCCGACGTGATTCTCTTCTCTTCCTGAACGGAGGCGGAGTCACCGTGGTAGTACTTCAAGAAGATATCCTCCAAGTCTGGGCTGGTGATGGAGAGGTCAGTGAACTGCACCTCGCGCAAGCTCTCGAGGAGTGTACGGAGGTCGTGTCGGTTCACTAGAAAGTGGGCGCGGGAGTCGTCGATGGAGAACTCTGCCACGATGTCCGCTGGAATTTGGATACGGAGAAGGGCCTCATCGGGAGTGGAATCGAACAGCAACTCCACTCGTTTCAGAGCGAGTCCCTTCAGCTTCTGCAAGGTCGCGACCTCAACGATGCTCCCGTTGCGGATGATTCCCACGCGGTGGGCGACCTTCTCGACCTCCCCGAGCATGTGAGAGCTCAGAAACACCGTGCAGCCGGACTCCGCTTGTTTCTCGTTGATGAGTCTATAAACATCCTGGGTGATTAGCGGGTCGAGACCCGCGGTCGGCTCGTCGAGGATGAGGAGCTCCACATCCGGCGCCAGAGCGAGAATCACCCCGATCTTTTGCTTGTTTCCCCTGGAGAGGTTGTTCATCTTCCGGTCGAGGTCAAGCCTAAGGACCGTGGCCATCTCCTCGACCCGCGCCCAGCTGATATCAGTATCGTAGAGTCCGAAGAGGTACTTTAGAATCCGGCGGCCGGTCTTATCCTTGAACTCGCCTAGTTCGCCAGGCAAGTAGGCGACGCGCTCGCGAATCCGCAGCGAGTCTTGATCCGGGTCGAGTCCAAACACTGACGCCTCTCCCGAAGTTTTGTGAATCAGCCCTAGAAGAGTCCGGATTGTGGTGGTCTTCCCCGCCCCGTTGGGGCCCAAGAAGCCAAAAACCTCTCCCTCGAGGACTTCCAGGTTTAGATTCTCGATGCCGCGGGACTCCCCGTAATACTTTGTAAGGTCTTGGCACCTGATAACGACATCGCTCATAGCATGGAAACTTCTGGAATTTGCCAATATATCTTTACTTTTTCAGTGGGAGCAAGCACCATTATCTCTTGCTAATGCAATTACAGGTCTGAAAGGTCCACTGCAGAACCCTGAGTACAATAATACTCCCAACGCATGCTCATCGTCTTAGTTAATCCGCATTCCGAGCACAGACAACCCTTTTGCTCATGGATCACTTCGCTTTTTCCTATGACACAAAAAACAGCACGAGTTTCCCCAGCATCTGTACATGTTGAACATTTATCGCATTGACAAAGATGGAGAACTTGTCCAGCGCTTTTCTTCTGGTCTACCTCCGACATGCCTGCCATCATCGCTTTAGATTTCTCTTCGAAGGAAGATATTGACCAGTTTTCGATATTTGCCATTCATAGCACCAACATTACACTCACTGCACGAGAATCAGAATATAGTCTTATTCATACTCATTTCTTTCCACTTACAATTAGCCCTATCCGATAGGCTACGATAAACCCGCTTGCTGCAGGATGCACATCTTGATCTCTCGAGGGCTGAATCTTAGCGTGACCTTGCTCTCATGAACAGAATGTTCCTTGAGTGTCGCTCCATCGATTCTCACTTCCGTGACCTTCGTAACTTGCCTAATCACCTTCATCTCAGTAGCTTCGTCATTGTTCTTCAAGTTGAACATCGTAACCATTACAGAGCCATTGCGAACTCGTAGCGAGGAGATTCTCACATTCGGATTGCTCAGCTCGATAATTGGTTCAAGCAAGCTGACGTTTGGCTCTGCTTGGTCTAAGGCGATTGCTATCACATCCTGCGAGCCTGCTTCTGCGTGTTCCGCACTCATGTACAACGGATCGCCAGCCGAATGCAATAGAAATCCATACGGAAATTCATAGTCTGCGCCCATCTCTTGAGCCCCTTGGGTTTCCTCAGGCGGTCCTGCATGAATGGGTCTTTCAGGGTAGTCGGAACGCGAGAGCCAGCCTACGGAACGGACAAGTGTGATTGCGATCCTTTTCCTATCTACTAACTCAACCTCTGGCATTCCTTTGTTGAAGACTGTGATAGCATCACCGCTTTCCTCATTTTCGACTCTGATGAATCGCTTCTGAGGTTGGATGCCAGAAGGCATCTCAGGATACGTGGATTTGGTCCTCTCAAGCTCCGAGGCATCCGGGATTCTCTCCGCATCTGCCTTTCGTGTCACGCATCCTAGATGGGTTGCGGTCCGTGTTAGCTCCGAACTGAATGGGAGGTCAAAGCAGATTCTGAGCCTATGGTCCTTGGCAGTGTTTGTCAGTTTAGTTGTGACTTCGATTCGAGGCGTATCACGATAGAATCTGAAAGTTGACTCGATTGGTATCTCTACCTTGCCAACGCGCTTCTCTCTGGAGTCATCTAGGGTTTCAAACAGTTCAAGGGCCATTGTCTGGCGAATCTCGGCCATGACTGGCCCATTGCTCATAATGAATCGTTTGACATTCTTTACCTTGACCTTCTCCGGTTCCACTCTGCCAAAGGTGTACACATCACCTCGATCACCAAAGTCCTCGAAGGCATGAAGTCTTTCGTATCTCTGGCCAGTCATTGCGTTAACAGCATTGAATGTTCCATCCTTGTTGAAAGTGATTGAATAGAATCTGTTGCTTACATGGTTCTTGCTTGCATCAAAGGTATCACTGGATACGGATTTGGGGGTTTCATCAACTGGGTTTAGCTGTGTGAATGCCCATGGTTGGAGAGGAATGACGGCCGCATAGACACTTTGACTTGGACGCACTGCGACGAGGTGTATCCTTTTGTACCGCTTGCTCTTTATCAGCTCGTGAGCTTGCTTCTTGAAATCCTCCATGTCAAAGTCGCCCACAGGCTGTCTGTCTGCGATAAGCCTTAGCTCAAGGAGACCTGGCTCGTCGCCATCATAGTGCTCGAAGTCATTGATGTAGAAGTTGATGAGTTTCCTGCCGGGTAGCATTGCAATCCCCATCTTTGCAGTAGTCATACCCACTGTTGTTTCCAGAAAGACATCCTCCTGAACCCTGACTGGTTGGACGCTGTAGATTGTCCCATCGGGCGCTTGCAGCCCCTTGACACTCCTCTCTCTGGGTTGAGAAAACTCAATACGAACTGGGGTTTCCAAGCTGGTTCCAGAAGTGAAAGCAAGGATGCATGATTTGTCAGATGGGTTTGATGTTTCCTCAATGGTCTTGACTGCTCCAATGACAATGCTTTCTGCAATCGACTCGGACCATGAGAAACGCACCTTCATCTCAGCATGGGTCTGGTCAGCTGAGCAACCGCAGATGGAGTCGTGGGGGTGATTCCGGAGTAGCCATTTCCACGCGGTTTCGAGAAAGCTGGTTGGATACGAGTGTCCTAGGTAATGCCAGAGATACGCACTGACGGGCTCCGCTTTCAGTAAGAGTATATCCTCAACCTTTTGATTCCAGAGCTTAATCCACATGCGGGTTGAGTAGGTGTCCTGTAGTAGAGGAGCTCTGGCAGGAGACCGAAACTCACCTGCATACACTGGGGGATTGTAATTCGATTCAGTTACTGCCTTCTCCAGCGCCTCGACATAGTGGTTAAGAAAACCAAGAGTGACGTCTTGCCCTTCTTGTTTCATTTTCTCTGCGTGCTCCTGGATGAACGGCTGGGGGTGGAGATGGTCAGACCCATTCATCATCAGGTACAGTGGGAGGGGCGAGAATGGCTCCAACTCAGTAACGCTCTCGTTGATCTTGTCAACAAATCCGTCATAGCTCCCTGGGAATCTAGCGACATTACCATAGCCGCCGGGCAAATAGACACCGAGTATCGATGCTGAGGAAGTTGGATGTGATTTCCAGGTGAATGGCACTGTCATGATGTCTGGCGGCACTCCTCTCCAGATAACGGCTGCCTTCAAGTTGGTGAGGTCACCTATTAGCTGGGGAATAACGCTCGAATGCCCGAATTGGTCTGGCAAATATGCAACCTGCATCATGGGGATGTCGAGCTTCGTTCCTAGGCCATAGCTGTACTCTAGGTTGCGAATCAGGCTCTCACCGCCAACTAACCACTCATCAGGCAGAATGTACCACGGTCCCACGGCAATCTTCCCTTGCCGGATCCATTGCAGTAGCTCCTCCTTTCGCTCAGGGCGGATCTCGAAGTAGTCCTCTAAGACAACCGTCTGGCCATCTAACATGAACATGAAATCCTGTTGTTTCAGCGTGTCAAGGAGCTCGTCGATTAGCTCGACCAGCATGTATCTGAATCTCTGAAATGGCAGATACCATTCTCGGTCCCAGTGCGTATGCGGGACAATGATGATCTTCTTGGCGTCCATGTCCATTCACTCCGCTGAGCTGGATTCCCCCTCAATAAGCTTCTCTCTGTCATTTTGCAAACCTTGACGTCATAGTTGCAACTCGTCGTTGCGTGAAGATCAGGAATATCGTGGAGATAGATAGGAACTAGCTGTGCAAAATTGTTTGCTACAGTGGCAGCCACTTTCGGGTCCTCTTCTTATACTCCAGGAACGCTTCTCCGAATCTCTCTTCGAGTAATTTCTCCTCATAGTTTGCTATTACATCGTAGACACCGAAGGCGACTAACCAGACGATGAGTGAGGCAAGCGACAGCGTTGCTATGGCCAGTGCAAGATAGAACAGGAATGTTCCAAGGTACATCGGATGACGAACTCGTGCGTATATTCCTGATGTGGCCAGACCAGCTTCCTGAGTGTCGAAAAGGTCTTTGTGAGATGCAACCATGAAGTAGACGGCTGCAGAAAAGATGAGAATGGCAAAGGTGACATGCACCCAGATGGGGACCACTGCCTGTAGGAAGGTTGTAAGACCCAGGACAAATGAGTCCAGAATCCAGACTATGAGAAACAAGGCGAGCAAGATCATCTGATAGGTATGATTTCCCGGCATTTCCCCAGTGAGATGCTCATGACTATGATCGGGCATTTCTGCACCATTTCTGTGTAGGTCATTCCGCCTTTTATGATTCATGATTCAGACCAACATGTGCCTGAATCTCTGAAATGGCAGATACCATTCTCGGTCCCAATGGGTGTGTGGAACAATGATGACCTTTTTGGCGTCCATCTACGGCATCTCTCTAGAGTGCAGATTACATCTCCTCGTTACGTTTCTATTCGGTTCGCATGGCTTGCTCATTCGCAATAACAAGTCCCAAAGCTGGGATAATGGAGCCAAAGAAGAAAGGTCATTAGTTTTGATTTGGATATCTTTCCAATCTATTCCCACTCGAGAAGCCGGTGTTCGCCTTCAAGGCTTCGGATTTCGGTCACATCTTGTGACACTTCCAAAGTTCCGACAAATTCTCCATTAGCCTCTCTTACTGCGAAATAGCTTATGAGTAGAAAACGGTCATTCATCTGAATCCAAAACACTGCCTTGTCTTTCTTGCCTTCCTTAAAGGCAGTCATGATTCTCTGTACCTTGTCAAAGCTCTTCTGAGGATGACAGTTGATTACACTTCTTCCAATGACTCCTGGACTCCTCGGGAAAATCCGGTGGTCTGTTGCGGAATAGTATTTCACCTTTTCATCAACACTAACAAATGAAATATCAGCTGGAAGATGCCGAAGAAGCAGGTCTATCTCTCTTGATGTCAGGCTTCCTCTGTTCAATTCAATCTCAGGCAATTCCGACTCTTGGTCAGCTTGATGAATCGCAGCTGGGGTAACTGGCTTCCATTCTTTCTCGGGTGTTATCCAAGCGTACCCAATTTCTTCTTCTCCAGCTCGGACTCTTGCCCAATCATGTTCTGATAGGTTTTCAAGAGACATTGGGTAGAGAATGTTCGCCTCTTTGTAGATCATGTCTTCAATGGCAGCAAGCAACTCGTTGAGGTTCGATTCATTTAGCTCACCAATCATTTTGCGAATATCATCTTGCTTTGCCCACATCACAGTAGATGGACCCGTTATGCCTGCTTTCTCAAGCATTGGAAAGAGTTGATTCTGCATTCTTGTATAATGCACAATTATTTTCTTCAGCTTCTCGATAGTATCTCCATCTTCAGGACTCTTCCTTAGGTGATCAACTAACCTCTGTGCTTCTTCATTCTCTTTCGTGTAGGTGTGAATGGGATGCCCTGGTGTAGTTTCAGGTGTTTGCTGAACGTCCAGTGATTCCTTGAAGACTTCTACGTGCAAATCACACAGAGCTGTTACTTGTTGTGCTGTGAGTTCACCCGAAGTGATGAGCGCCTGTTCCATATCGGCAATCTCGGTTGCACTGACGTCTACAAGAATCTCCTTGAACTGTGACCGCAAATCTTCCATTTCTTTGCCGCCATGCAGTCCCAGAACGATGTCTTTCAAACTGCTTTGTCTTCTTTCAAGTTCTTCTTGCCATTCGCCCTTTCCCTCGTCTTCTTTGTCAATAGCAACGGTTTCATCGGTGTTTTTTGAAATTGATTCGGACAGCAGTACGAATAATCGGTTCAAAGGGACTTTGGAGATCTTTGAAACATCAGTTAGAGTTGCGCGTTTTCCAATGGTCCTTTTCAGAATGGGGTTTTGCAGCATCTTGAGCTTCGGCGAAATTTGAATCAGAGTATCATATAGGAATGGAAACTCCTTTGCCAAATCCAGTACTCTTGTTGTTGCCTTGAGTGTAGTTACCATAGGGAATCCTCACAAGCAGCTACAATAAACAATAGTTAATAAAGCCTGCGCTTTGATTAAGTTGTGGGATGCGCATCTAGATGATGCGAGGAGCTCAGAACCGGTACAAGTATTGCACTGCTTGCAGATCTCTTTAGTACTATCTGCGGCCACGGTAAGATGCGCTGTTGGTGCAATCTCGGCGAAACATCCTTTGACTCCTCAAATCTAAGGAATCACTTTGCTCAACGATAACGTTTCTTAAGAAGTTGTTATATCTTGATTGAGCTATAACACACCTACTAGTTGAGAGTGGATTGTTTTGAGAATCATGTTTGTGGAGCCACCAAAGAAATTCTGGTTTGTCATGGGAGAATACCTTCCTCCTCCACTTGGCATACTCAATCTGGCTGCTTATCTGAAAACACACAACCAAGACGTAGAAATTGAGGTTGTTGATTGTCAAGCAGAAAGAATCGGGTGGCGGGGTTTGGAGAAGCGTATTGAGTCTTTCAAGCCTGATGTTGTTGCTCCAAGTGCTCTTGCCACATGCAACTTCTACGCAGGATTGAGGACTGTTGAATTGGCAAAGAAGATGAATCCTGACACAACGACAATCATGGGAGGGCAACATTGCACAGCATTGCCTAGGGAATCACTTGGAGCGTATCCTGAAATCGACATTATAGTCATGGGTGAGGGGGAACAAACCCTCGCTGACGTTATTGATGCACTTCAAGGGAAGAAACGACTTCCTGATGTCAAGGGAATAAGCTTCAGGAGTGGAGATGAAATTAATACGACACCTGAACGTCCCTTGTTTTCGAACCTTGATGATCTCCCATTTCCTGGGTATGATTTTGTCAAGAAACACATGAAAGGTTATCATTTTGCTATGATGGCTGGTTCAGATACGCCCTTTGCACTTATCGAGGCATCAAGAGGTTGTCCGCACGATTGCAGTTTTTGCTCCCAATGTAGCTTCTGGAGAAGAAAGTGGAGATCCAAGTCGCCGAGTCGAATTGCTGAAGAGTTTGCCTATTGCTATGAGCGATATGGCACGAGATTCTTCTGGCTCACTGATGATAACTTTGGCTTGGGTCCTCAAACAAGAGAGTTGTGTGATGAAATCGCAAGTAGAGGTTTTGCAGATGATATAATGTGGTTCATGCAAGCAAGGTGCGACGACATAGTAAAGCACCAGGACCTTTTGCCAATATTACGCAAAGCAGGCATGATGTGGATTCTAGCAGGAGTAGAGAGTCATTCGCCTGAAGTCCTAAAGTCTTTCAACAAGAGGATTGATCCCTCGTCATCGAAGGAGGCGATTCGCCTTCTCAAACAGAATGACATATTCGCTCAAGCTACTTTGATCATCGGTGAGCGCAGCGATTCACATGAAACCCTTCAGGGACTCAGAGCTTTTGTTAATGACATTAATCCTGACATCGTGATATACATGACTTTAACACCCTTTCCAGGGACCAAGCTTTACGATGAGGCCCAGCAAAACGGATGGATTGAAGATACAAATTGGGCTCACTATGACATGGCACATGCAATTATGCCTACAGAGCATTTGACACGTCATGAAGTACAAGAGGAGCTCTATCGCTGCTATCGAGGGTTCTACGGATCCATGAAGCGACGAATGACAGGAGTCTTCTCAAGCAATGTTATCAAAAGGCGAACATACAGGTATATGGCTCGTCAAGGAGTCCTTCAGGCTTTAAGGGGAATGTTCTAGTAGTGTCAAGAATCGTGTCTTCGAGAACGCTCTCAGCTTGGTTTCTTTCTGTTTCTCTTCTAGCATTAGGCATGATGGCATTGATTGTCCTTAATCCTGCGAGCAGTTCTCCTTTTCCGACACGTCAATCAGAGTTGTTGGGTAGCATGTTCATCTCGATTTGCGTTCTTGGTGCAATCGCAGGAGTACGACCTTCGAGTTATTCCACCCGATCCATCTGGGGGCCAGGATTGAAGAAAACAACTGAATTACCAATGAATGGAATCCCACAGAAAGGGCCGAAATTGGAGGGGCATCACCGCTCGTGTGACCCATTCGCAGCGCATGTCATTCACCTGCAAGGAAAAACACTATGTGCTGGGTGCACCGGATTGACTGCTGGCGCAGGGATAGCAATCGCAGGCAGCATCTTGTACTTCTACATCAAGATTCCCTTGGCCAATGCAACCGCAGTGTTCTGGCTTGGCTTCATTGGCGTGGCAATTGGCCTAGTCCAACATCTTCTCTATAGAGCTCTGCGTGTGAAGATAGGACTTGTAAGATTCGCCATGAACGTTATTTTCGTTGTCGCATCTTTCCTTCTCTTTATTGCAGTTGATCAACTCACTGGCAATGCTGCTTTGGGAATCTATCTTCTCGTTATCATTATCTTCTGGATACTGACTAGGATTTCGATGTCTAAGAGCGAACACGAGCGAATTTGCAGGACCTGTGAAGAGATGTGCGATGCTTTACAATCTAAACAATGGACATAGCACTAAGTTCGAATACTCCGTCTGGACATTCATTCTTAATTGCTCAGCGACCTTGCTTAATACTATAAAGCGCACCTAGTATTATCAAGATTCCAATGAAAATCACGACGAACGGACCAATCGCTGTTTCCCAAATCGTTGATAGATCCCAGCCTAGATACCAACTTAATCCGGATATTACTATAAGCGTGCCAATGAAAAGACCCCCGATTGCTCCGCCATGCGGAAGACCAAAACACTCATCCTTTTCTTCTGACATTCCTCTTGTCTCTCCTTTTAATACATCAGGGTAAAGGGTAGCTCCGCATTCTGCACAGAACTCGGCGTTGTCCTCGTTTGTTGCCCCGCACTTGTTGCAGTACACCAAAACAAATACCCGGAAATCAAAGGTGTGAGCTTGTATTAAAGGATGACGCATTAGCAGACTGATACTTAGTAAGCCTGCTTTGCCAACCTGCGCCACCCATCTAACATTCCTAGTAAAAAACTGCGGATATCCTCCGCGTATAGATTTCTATGCTAATAGTTGGTATACGCTAGTAGTTTCCTTGGTAATTCTTCAATCGATTCGATATCCACAACTACTCCTCGACTCGCACTTGCAAGTGCTCTGGTTGCATCCCTATCATAGTGTGATTCTGGTACAATGAGAATTACTTTGATTCCTCTCTGTTTCATCTGTTCCGCCAAGGCCTCGCACTCACTTTGATCATTCAGGTAGGCATCGCTATTGAGGAAGAAGAACTTCTCTCTTGCTCGCGACTCATCAAGATTCTTGAGGGCGATACGCATAGACTGTGCCCCTCCAGTACCGCCTCCTGCTTCCACATCCATCAGTTTCTCAGCGACGTCTTCTACAGAGATATGCTTCTCCGAAATCCCTTTGACCACATGGGTTTCATGATCGAACAACACCACACCAAAGTCATCTTTCTTGATGCCAAAGAGACCCGCCATTACTGATAGGGCTAGCATCCCAAGCTTCTCGGGTGCGTCCATGGATTTGGATTTATCGAGAGCCCAAAAGAATGCTCTATGCCCTTGATATGGTTGGGTCACCAGGAAATCATCATTGTTGAGAATATTGAACTTGGTGTGTCCTTGGGATAGCAGATAATCCATTGTTTCCTCAAGGTGAATCATATCAAAGTCATCACCCACTCTGAATGGTCGCACAGTAGTCGATTCCTGAAGTCCCCCGAGCATAGACGAACCCATAGTCTGTTTTGCATATTGCGAGCCCATCTCAATCAGGAGTCGCTTTGCAATCGCTCTAAGTTTTTGATTGATTTCCTTTGGGAGTTTATGACGATGATGGTACCATGCTTTGATTACATCTGTAGCCGGTCCAATAATGAGACCCTCAAGCGCTTGCTCTGCTCTCTCCTCCGAAACCTTTCCTCTGTATTGGAATGTTCGGTCTTTCATCATCTTTCCTTGCCATCGTCCCAGTGCCGCCTGTAGATTGATTGATGCGATTGCAGACAGGGCATCTTTGTTCTCCACTTCTGCTGCCAGATTAGCAAGCTCCGTGAGCTGATCTGGCTCCAAATCAAGGGACGTAAGAAGATGATGAAGCCGCTCGTAGCCTGAGTTTCCTGTCTTGATAAGATTCTCAACAATCTCATACGAAGGTGATGCGATTTCCTGTATCTCCTCCTCTGTCATACCAAGGGATTCAGCAGTCTTTCTAACAACATCAGAGGAAAGCGTTATGTCATGCTTGGCGGAGGTTCGAACAGTTTTTCGAAGTCTGCTCTGGGTCTTGACTAATTCAGCGGCAGCATCTGCAAGTTTTTGCATAGCTGGACTCCAGTCTTCTCGCATTTCTTGTTCAGTGAGATTATCCTTTAGATCTGCCATCTCTTGAAGATGATTCTCTAAGTAATCTGCAGCTGCTGTTCGTGCATCAGCTCCATGAAGGATTTTCTCGGTTTCTTTCTCCAGCAGATTCTTCCAATGGACTCCGTTTCGATACGCCTCGGATAGCTGTGTCATATCAACATTTTCCGAGGCTCCTTTCTCGTAATGACTATCGTATGCTTCCATAATTGGCTCTGCAAAATCCTGACCGGTATCTTCCAGTATGCGTTTGGAGAACTCTAGGGCATCAATTAGAGGAAACCTCTGTGCAGCATCTTGTATGTGTTTTGTGACATCTTCGGGGAGCCGCTTGAGTTCATTTGCATAGTCTGCTACTTCACTGAGATTCTTCAGACCTTGTTGTAGGGTCTTGTCCATCTTCTCGTTTTCTTCGGAAGTGGGTATACCGAGTTCTTCTAGGTGACGCAAAGCTCTTGCTGCCGTTGCTGAATCCTGTTTTGCTAGATTCTCAAATCGACCCACAAGGTCGTTCTCTCCACGAAATGCACGTGCTACCAGTTGCTCTGCTGCATTTGGAGCAGCTGCCAATCTATCAATGACACCCAGAGTTTCTGCACGTGATATATCTTCAGACGTCAAACTGCCTAGCTTACTAAGGAGTTGTCGGCCAGCTGCTTCTCTCAATTCATCATCATTCTTCAAACCCTTCAGAATGATATCGCCCTCAGTCAGATACTGAAGTGCAGTTTCGATTTCTGGCGCATCTTTTCTTGTGAGTAGATTATCAAGATATTCTGAACCTGCTTCAATTTCTTCATCCTGCAGCTTTCTTGATGAATCTCTTTCACGTTTTATCTTAGCAATCATCGCTTCAAGTGGGTCGGCATCTACAGGTCTTGGTGGAGTGTACTGAACAGGAGTTTCAGGTTTCTTCTTTCTACTTGAAGCTCCAAGAATGATGTCCTCAGCGACTTCTCTTCCAATACCTTGGTCCTCCGGGTTTGTTGTAAAAACTGCAACCTCAACCAGATCTAAGTGAGATATTTTGCCATTCCTGAAATATCTAGCAGAAAGAAGCTTTGGGATAGCATGTGTCTGACGAATACTGGGCGGTGACATGAGGTCTGCTCTATTACGCATTCTCTTTACGAATTCGTACGTGAACTCGAGCACTCCTGTGAGGGCTGGCCCTGTATCCGCTGAATCTGACATTATCTCCTACCTGCTCCAAGGGCTCTTCGAATGAGGGTTGCTACAGCTTTTTCAGGATCAACACCTGGTCGAAACTTCAGAGCTCCAGATAGAACTAGGCTCGCTGCTTTTGAGAGCACTCCGTGTGAAACCTCTCCCTCTTCCTCTCGCTCCGCAAGTCTTTGACTAAGACGTGCAATCGCTATTCCTGCACGTATGGAGGCTGGAACTTCAATGTCCGTACTCTCTCTTGTTAGCGAAACCAGACTGTACACGGACTCAATTGCATGGTCTGATAGCTTGTACTCAGGACAGTTGACCTTTACAATCTCAATTTCGATTTCCTTCTTAGGATAGCCTATTCGAATCCAAACACGGATCCGGTCTCGCAGAGCCTCACTGAGCCTGTGAGCTCCCGCCATCTCCTCGGGATTCATTGTTAACACAGGGAAGAACCCATCGTGCGCCTCGATTCTACCAAGTCGTTGGACATTGACACTTCTTTCTTCAAATGGTTCAAGCAGCGTATTCTGTACATACTCGGGCAATCTGTTGGCCTCGTTCAATCCGAACACACCACCATGCACCATTGACTTCAGCAATGGACCTGGCTCAAACGAATCAAGCGTGAATCCCTTGCTTAGTACGATTGCAGGATTGAACGAACCTACAAGATGTGACGGACGAATGCCCTCATCCCCAGTGACCCACGCGAACTCTCGCTCACTCTTCTCTGCATACGCTCGAAGAAGCAATGTCTTGCCTACACCTGGTGGGCCAATAATTCCTGGAATCAGGTCTGTCACCTCGCAGTCGGAGAGAATATCCATTGCGTCCTTGTACTGATCCTTTACAACAATCTTCACTTTTCGTTTAGATGCAGCTTTTAGTCGTTCGCCAAAATCCTTTGCAAATTTCTCTTGCTCTTTTCCCATTAGTTCATCATCTCCATCTCTCAGTTCCCACAAATGATCTGAAGACATACTCCTTCAAACTATCAGACGTACTACTCCAAATTACTGGTGGGTCCATTTTTTCGGAATTCTTTTCCAGTCTTAGTGTGACATCAATTCGCTCCATTGCAGCTTGAATTCTCCTGAGCATTCGAAGGTTCATCCTTGTTTCCTTGACATTCATTGTGGAAAGAATGGAGAACCCATGGTTTGTGCACCAGAGATATCTGAGGTCTGCCATCCCTTGCACAACAGGAATGAAGGTCTCGCTAATTTCTCTCTCCCGAAGCTCGTGAATCTTTGGTATCAATCTTGATGCTCTAGATTGGGAGAGTTCCTCGATGTCCAGAAAGAGAGTAGATCCTTCCTGCTCAAACTGTTTCTCAAGTAGATCTACAACACCCTCAATAACGGAATCTTGTGCTTGTTTGTAATCAGACGCATCCCTTGCCATTATTAGTATCCGCTTCGGATTACTATCAAGCCCTCCCAGTTCACGTATGCCAAAACCTTCGAGAATCCCTCTCTGTGCTGCATACCAATCTCTCTCTTCAATCCAATCCAGAGCACTTCGGATTTCATTGAAAGTCTGTGGCCAACTGGTTTCTGAAGACCTTCCTTCATAGTCTTGCCAAATTAATCTCGAAGCTAGAAGCTCTGATAACCAGGGAGGCCTTTCTTGGAATTTGAACATTGGATCAGCTAGCAAATCTACTGAACTATCAATCTCCAGTTTTGTGAGATTCTTACATGCGAATAACGCGGAGATATCAAGCTGTTCTATAGATGTCCCCTCTAGGTTCAAGTCATCTAATTCTGAGCAACCAGATAGAGGGCGCAACTCAATTGCACTCAGAGGATTATCGGTTAGCCTGAGTCTTTGTAGTCCCACACAAGTTTTGAGTGGTGTAATATCCACATCTCTAATCTTATTTCCAGAGAGATCAATACTCTGAAGTTCAAGTTTTCCTGCTAGCGGTGTCAAATCAACCTGTTTTAGTCTGTTATCTCCCAGCCAAAGGGATACAAGCGATGAAATCTCTGAGAGTGGACCCAGGTCTATGTCTTTCAATCGACAACCACTCAATCCAACTCTCTGCAGATTAGCACACGCCGCAATTGGTTTCAAATCTAGTGTCTTTATTGGATTATGAGAGATGTCCAAGATTTTCAAGTTGATACATCCACTCAAATGGGCTAGATTGATTACAGATAGCTTGTTAGATTGGAGTTTCAAATGTTGTAATTTGCCCAACTGAGAAATGGGCGAAAGATCGATGGCTGCAAGTTGGTTGTCATTTAGTCCTAGTGCTACTAGTCCTCTAGAATCCTGCAATGGCTTGAGGTCGATATTTCGTAACATATTGAAATCCAATTCTAAGATAATGAGCTCAATGGAACTAATCATTGGAGCTAAGTCGATGGTGGTCAGTTTGTTATGACTCAGGTTTAGATGTCTTAGTTCTTTGAGATTCTTCAGAACATCAAGGTCTAGACTCTCAAGAAGATTATGATTCAACTGAAGCACAGTTAGTTTTTCACAGTGTCTAAGGGGACTGAGATTGATACGTTCAAGCTTGTTGTGGCTCAATATTATTTGCTGCAGCTGTACGCACAGTTCAAGTGGGGAGAGATCTATTGCCAGAACTTCACGTGATGTAAGGTCTACATTCACAGTTCCAGTATTGATTCCTATTGCAGCTTGTTCTCCTTTTACCGCTGAAAATTCCAACTTGAATTGGCTCACCACAATACCTCAAGTATCAGCAGGATATGTGCGAGGTTCCTATTCTGTTTATGCCCAGAAGAATGTGGTGTTTTTTCTGTTGTGATACATTACACACTGGTCATAGGTCATTTTCCATCGAATTCTCTCAGACATGCGTCAACGAAATGTACAGTGCGATCTAATGTTGCAGGATTTATCCGATTCATGTTATCCTTTGATGTATGAGCAGCCTCCCGAATCTCGTCGCTGAATCTCCAGACAGTGGCTACATCATATCCATGCTTCGCGAATTGATAGCCATCCGTTCTTATAGCTCGGCTGATCGGAAAAGCCTCTTCTCCTGTTGCGTCGGCCGCCCTTTGGAAAAGGTCAATGACTTTTTCAGACGTTTCTGCTGTTCTCAATGACATCTCTTTCGTTGAGTACGCAAGTGGGGCATCCACACCACACCCTTCGATATTGATGATTATTGATTCGGCGAGGATTTCATGATGAGTTCTAACGAATTCAATCGCTCCCTTCATTGCAATCTCTTCCCCATCCGTGAAGAGAAACCAAACCTCGATTTCTGAGAGAGGCTCCTCTTTCAGCTTCTTCGCCACCTCAAGTGCGACGCCTACAGAAGAGGCATTATCATCAGCTCCAGGACTCTGAGCAACGAATCTTGTGATGAAGTTGAGAATAGCATAGATGAAAACGAATGGCACAACCAGCAACATTCCACTGCTAATCAAGTAAGTGAAGTCAATTACTTGAGGAAGGATTGTAACACTGAGCACTCGCATCAATGAAATGACGAAAAGGTAGAACATGGATAAGAGGACTAGAAGAAGAATGGGACCTCTTACTCTGATTGGTATCGCTTGTGTCTTTGAATCATGGTGAGCACAAAGAATGACACGTTTAGTTGATTTTCCAGAAGGCTTCTCCTTCCCAATGATATTTCGGCCTGTTCTAGAAGGAAGTAATCTCATTGTGATTTCCTTACCGCTATCTACCTCTAATACTGTCAGGACTGGAAGAGCTACAGATAGAATCAGTGCGAAGGGTGGGTAAAATACCAACATAAGCAGAATTGCTATAGTGAAAGTAACTGCTAGTAATGCAGTTCCATTCCAGAAATCAGGCCGTAGCGTAAACTCTTGTGTGCTTACTTCATCAACTCCGATGTTCTCAAGCTCATTCCGTAGAAATTCTGCCGTCTGTTTATTATTTTCCGAACCAGCTGGTCTGGGTCCAATGTCTACTGATAAAATCTTGACATACTCGTAGGCAGTCATCTGTCATCTCCGAACTCCTGGTTCAAGAATATCCTAGGACTTTTATGTCGGGACATAAACCTGCCTCCTTTACTTCAAACACAGGTGTAGATGTCATCAGAACCTTCCTCTCATCTAACTCCGGTGCGTAACTGAAGCCTCTGATATATATAATGGCGGTGGGCTATCCTGCGACCCTTCTGACTATCTATTTCAAGGGGCATGAAATTCGCTCTTCAACAGTCCATAATGCAAAGTACCAGAATAGGTTCCATCAGGGTTTTTCTTATTCTCTCGAATATGGCCCTCCCTTACAAAACCACATCTTTCTGCAACGCCTCTACTTCTAACATTAGTATCATCAGTTTCAATCCGAATCCTGCAGACCTTAAGCCTTTCAAAAAGCAACTCGACTACTGCATTCACAGCCTCTGTCACGTATCCATTGCCCTCATGTTCCACATCTGCGAAGTAACCGATTCCAAACTCAGGCAAGTCCCAATTAGCAGGACCAATGTAGAGCTGAGCTACAAACTGATCAGATCCTTTTAGAAAAACCCCCATGAAGAAATGAGTGCAGGTTTTCCAAGCGTTGACGAGGTCGAATACCATCTTCTTGGCATCGTCTTTGCTACGAATTTCCATTACTGGATTATCCGGTTCATATTTCTCTAGATGAACATGATTTCTCTTACTCATTTCAAAATACCATGTTTCATCGCCTTCACGATAAGAACGAAGGATAAGACGATCAGTTTCTATTTCCGATGGCACTGCAGATTTCATATTACTATCTCAATGAAGCTCAAGGAAACAGACATTTTTCGATTCTGGTTTAAGCAAAAGATACTACCATGTTTCATTTTTCCGTGATTAGAGCGTCGATTTGAAGCATCAGCTATTTAACATTCTGGCAGTATCCATCAGAAACGGCTGCTTTGATTGTTGGACGGTTGATTACTGTTGAAGGTTACAAATACCCACTTTCGAACATTACCAAAATCGATGTCTGTAGTTTCAAGGCTGCTTGAAACCCTAGCAACTGATAACGATGCTTTTTGGCCAAGTGAGAAATGGCATCCCATGCGATTCAAGGATGGGGTACGCGTTGGGTCTCGTGGAGGACATGGACCAATTAGGTATAGCGTTAAAGAAATCGTTCCTGGAAAAGGGATTGAGTTTCAGTTCGAGAAACCAAGTGGATTTCATGGGGTTCACGGTTTCATCTTGGAGGAGCAGACTGAATCTCTTACGCTTTTGAGTCACTATATACGGATGAAGACTACTGGGAAGTCTATCTTGTCTTGGTGGTTTATCTATCGACCTCTTCATAATGCTCTGATTGAGGACTGCCTTACAAAAGCTGAGCGAAGTCTTGAATTGACCCCAAAGCGGAAGAAGTGGAATCTCTGGGTTCGCTTTCTACGGAACGTCTTATCATAACTGTTCTCATACTCATTCACGTGATATTAGAAAGACTACTAAAATCCAGATACGAGGATATCAAGCACCTCTTTGATATCGAAAACAAATGGAATAAGGAAAGTGATCGTCGTGCTAAAGATCCAGAATCTGTGAAGAACGAGGATGCTCCCACGGATAACAAATGGTTCTGATATAGAACTGATTTCTCCATCTCTTGCACCTAGTGCTATGGAGAAGACTGAATGCCCAATGCAGACAAGCTTTGCCGATATCATTAAAATCCAAAGCGCTGTGCTTCACTTTAGCTGAGCCGGTTTGGCGGAGTAGCTTGCGATTCTTCCTCGTAGAACAAGAATGAGAAAGCATTTTCAAGAAAGACTCAATTGAATCTCATAACGGTTCGAGTCGGTATTGATTTAAGCCCCGTATGAGATTGCTTCTGTGCATCTTCTTGAAAGAGGAGATGAGTTGGTGTTAGGATGGAGATAAAGACAACAACAAAGTATACGTTCTTGATTAATTTCCTGATAGGTATCTTCTTTGGATTCTCTATGCTTGTGATTCCAGAGATGTACTTCGATCTCACAGGCTGGCTCGAAGAGCTATATCTAGCTCGAGTTGTAGGACCATTCTTTATGGCTATTGCGATTGGTGCTCTGCTTGCCTTTAGGGAATCAGATTGGGAACGCGTTGAGATATTCGTCTATATGAACGTGATATTGAATTTCCTTGGTCTTGTGGGATCCGTATGGAGCATGCTCATTATGACTCTGCCAGTCATGGGCTGGGCCTACACAGGTATATGGGCATTTTTGCTTCTGTTGTACTTCTACGTATACTACGTACAGAAGATGAAGTGAATCCATTAGCGTTCTGTGTTGGAATAATGTAGGCGTAGAATGTGAGGCTGTGTGTGTGCGACACATAGTGCTTACTCTACTAGGGTTTTTCCAAGACGCATCACAGGCAAAATAGTAAGTGAGGGGATATTTCCCCATCACTTTTTTTCTGGAGCTATAATATTATGTGCCATTTTTGCCGAGATTCGGGCAAAGTTTTAAGGATACTGCAGGATGTGAAAATATAGAAATGAATGAGACATATCGTAAGTTTCACAGGAAAGCCTGTAGACATCTATCACCTGCAGTAAGAGGAAAGATAGAGCGATGGTTAGAGCTCTATGGTAGGATAGAGCTCTATGGTAGATTTCCTCGATTATCTATTAATAAGGGTTGTGCAAGAACCCTGCACAATCGCTAGAGTTCAGGTGGTCCCTGCTTGACTCGTTTCATCATATCTTTAGGAGTCTTTCCCCAATCTATGAGATACTCTAGCCACCAAGTCATTCCTGCATCAGCGCATGGTTGAAGCTTCTCAGAGTCTGCTTTCCTGTCATTGCCTGAAGTATTACCTGAAACCACAATATCATAGTTCAGGAGATTACCTCGTTCCTTCTCTATGATTGAGAGTGACTCTTTCATTCCCTCAATGGTCAGCCCATCTTCCCCGTCCGCAAGAGGAAATACTCCATCATATCGTGCTGCTCTTTTGAAAGGTGCTTTCTTTGGCCAATAGCCTGCAACCCAGATTGGTATCTTCTTCTGGATCGGTTTTGGGAGAAATGTCACTTCCTTCTGCTGATAGTACTCTCCCTCAAAAGAGAATGGTTCACCACTCCAGAGACCTGTAAGGACTTCGAGCCCTTCGTCTAACATCTTTGCTCGAACTTTTGGATCAGAGGTTTCGCCAAAGTGATCGAACTCCTGTGAGGAACCTCCAAGACCTACACCCATGATTAATCGACCGTTTGAGAGGTGATCAAGTGAAGCAGTTTCTCTTGCAAGTTTTGATGGTCTCCTACGGGGAATTGGTGTGACCATAGGACCTATCATAATCTCTTCAGTTTTAGCAGCAACAGCAGCCATTACAATCCATGGATCTACAACTCCCATAGTACCTTCCCAGCATGCCCAGATGTGGTCCCATATGAAGAATCCATCCCACCCTGCATCTTCTGCTGCCAATGCAAGGTCTACATGAAAATCTATTCCCTTGCTTCCATTTCCATAAAGGAAACAATATGGGTATATACCATACTTCATTTTACATAACCTCTGAAAATTGATAGCTATAATCCCTGCTTTACTACTATTTAGCAGTTCCACTCATTTACTCCGAGTGAAGATTATCCACATCCTTCTACCGACGTTTGAGAATAATGACAAAAATGACTATGAGAATTCCCGTGGTTCCGATAATAACAGATGTATATAGATTAAGAGGTGTTTCCACATCTGTGGTGTTCATTGAGGTTCCAGTGACGTCTATGATGATTACACTGAGGAACTCTAGGCAAAATTTGCAGATTTCTTTAATACTATATGCAGCAACCCTAAAACTTGATGTGGGTATAGTATTTCTGCAGTATCCTTACAAACTGCACGACTTCTTGCCGATATCCTTAAAATCCAGTCAGGGGTGGAACTGCATGGCAAGCCGGTTTGGCGGAGCAGTTACGCGATGGATTGCAGATCCATTCTACTTGGGTGCAAATCCCAAAGCCGGCTCCACTTCTTTTCGGTGAGCAAATCTTTAATCGCAATATCTGGTTGCGATGACTATGCCTCATAGACCATTGAAGGGTTACTCAGCAATCTCATTCGATATAGGTGGCACATTGATCAAACCTTTCATTCTCCCTGTCTTTGAAGTCCACAAGAAATTCATCCACCAGGTGTGTGGTGATGAATGTAGCTTCTCTGATGAGGAGATTGCAGACGCAATCGATGTGGCCGAAAAAGAAGTATGGGAACTAGTGCCAGAAAAGGATGTCAACTATTTCTTTTCAAATGAGGATTGGACAAAGCGCAATCGCGTTATCCTGAGAACCCTTGGAATTACTGAAATGCTGG
The DNA here is from genome assembly GCA_019057475.1 of Candidatus Thorarchaeota archaeon. GTDB lineage: Archaea > Asgardarchaeota > Thorarchaeia > Thorarchaeales > Thorarchaeaceae > WTCK01. The sequence goes on from DXJO01000028.1 coordinate 96,958, forward strand.
ATGAACGTGCTAGCCATATGCAGACGCTGTGGACGGAGATTCTTGCGGCCAATCCCCACAAATTGAAACCTGATGCAAAAGAAGTTCTCGAACAACTGAAACAACGTGGATATACTCTGGCTATCTCTACCAACTGGTATGATCCGCGTGAGCTCCTCACTTCCTATGGAATCTATGATATGTTTCAGAGCATCCAATTCAGCATCGTTCCAGGTTATTGTAAACCTGCTCCATACATGTTGATACAAAACGCCCGTGAGATGGGTGTCAATCCGTTAAAGTGTGCCTTTATTGGTGACGACATCAAGCGGGATATTCCAGCCGCCAAGAGTGCAGGGATGCATCCCATCTTGATTGTCAATGAGGGCAAAGAGATAACCCCCGGTGATGACGGCTTGACAGTCATTCACGAACTGAATGAGCTGCTAGAATTGTTTGATTGAACTGCCAAATCATTCCTCACGTGTGCACTAGTCGCTGTTCATAAGAAAGGAGAAAATAACGCATTCATCGTCCATACGGTCGTTTACACAAAGGATTCATAAGAAAGCTCAACCCCAATTAGAGGGATTTTCAAGGGAGTGACATAAAATGAGCGAAAATATCAGTAATATTGCTAGGTATGTTTTTCTGCTGGCCTTCATTGTTGACTTGATTTTCGGAGTGTGGTATTTCATATCTCCTGAATCATGGACCGCTTTAACCGGATGGCCGACTGAAACAGCTTCTGGTCGTATGCTGGGTGTTGCTATCATTATGCTCGCAGTTGGTTCTATCTTGGCCTATCGAGCGACTTCGTGGGGGCAGGTAGAGCTCTATGTTATGATGGAGATCGTCTGGAATCTCCTAGGTGTCATAGGCATGATCTGGAACTACGCGACAATGACCCTTCCTATCGCTGGGTGGTTCATGACCGGCCTTCTGGCGCTATTCCTGCTTCTGTTTGTGTATGTATATTATCAGGCCAAACAGACTTGAGCGAGACGAGAACACCTCGTCGAACAGACTAGGCGGAGGAAGACTACTCTCAGCCCCTTAGGTAACGACAGCGCCCTTAGCTGGGTGCTTGCGTTACCCGGGGGATGATTTGTAGTGGAGGTTAGGCTTAAGCGACATGAACAAGAGCGATTGCCTTGGTAAATGACTGCCTAGGTCTACCCAACCGTTGCCCGAAACCTAGACAATCCTGGACACCAAGGTCATGAACTGATGTTCGGTTCCTGCTTCATCGAGGTTGCTTTTTGTTAATTCTGAAGAATTAACTGAAAGTCTTACGTCCTCTCCACGGGCATTTTACGTCCCCGGCCAACTGA
>DXJO01000029.1 GCA_019057475.1 Candidatus Thorarchaeota archaeon
CTTTGCTTATTCATGCTCCTCAATTGTCACAATGTAATAGGTCGGCTCCAGGTCAGTCCACATGGTCGTGACGAATCGGCCTGTGTCACGGTGCCGTGTCAGGTAATCTGTGAACCGCGATATCGGCTTCTCTTCACCTGGTTTCCATATGCTCACTTGGACTAGCCTGCCAACAAGCCGCTCCAGCTGATACGCAATCCACGCGGACTTGGAAGAGAGGTTCAGGGTGATGGAGCATGGCGGCACACTCACCGGGAATCCACAGGACCCTCGAAGAGGGCGTGTCTGTTAGAAATCCCTCATAGGTTTCAATCTTCCACTGACTGTCCATGAGAGGGCTTTCCACCAAAGGCACTTCATCTTAATGGTCTGATCAACAGCAGGAACGCGGTCGGGTCTGATAGTCTGATTTCAGTCAACAATTTTGAGTGTCGACCCGCATCTGGGGCACACCACTCGGTCGCCATCCCTGACACCATCATCCGGTGTCTTGAAGGCCAATCGACAGGTTGGACAGTTAATCTCACCGTGAAGCTTTGGAGGCGAATACATCCTCCACTTGTTAGCGAGATAGACTCCAAGAATGGACAAGAGCGGTAGAGGCACCACGTAGCCAGGACCTATGATTCCACGTCTCGCTATTAGCTCGGGCAACATCGTCAAAACAATGAGAATCGATGGGACGAAGTTCAGAACTAGAAGGAGTCTGATGGGTCTAATCTTGGCTCTTCCAGAGCGCAATTTCCACAGACCAATGACGAGCATCATGTTGTACCAGAAAGATAAATACCCCTGAGTGAGTTCATAGAAATATGACTCGCTACTGGGTTATTGCTCCGTATGATTCTCGGAATTGGAGGGTGTTCAACCATGTCTGGAATTATGACCTAGAACACGGAACGATAGCGGTTGGTTGGACATCCTTGGGTGATATAGGAGATATTGAAAAGGATAATCTCTGGGAACGGGTAGCAGAATGGCGAGAGGACTATCCTGATTCTGTGGGACAAAACGCAGTATCGTTAGATACCAATATGATATGGAACTTCCATCACAACATCAAACCTGGTGATAAAATCCTAGCTAGAAAGGGAAGAATGATTCTATTAGCTGTAGGAACTGTAGTTGGTGAAGCCTATTTCGATTTGGAAAAGGGAAAGGAGCGAGTTGGTGACCATGGTGTAATTCCGTATCCACGCTTCATCGATGTTGAATGGAAGGAACTGAATATAGAGTTCGGAAGTATCACGTTCGCAATGAATACTATAACCGGATTTTTTGATGAGGACTACTATCAGAATCTCATGCAAGACATCCAGGAGGATGAAAGAACTTCAGACATCGTCGGCTTCCGCTTAGAGAAGCATCTTGAAGATTTCGTAGTGACAAATATGGATATGATATTTAATGGCGAATACGAGGTCTTCATTGATGATGATGGGCGCATAGGTCAGCAGTACCCCATCTATGGGGAATCTAGTAGACCTATAGGACACATAGACATCCTTGCAAAGAGAGGAGAGGATGAATCATATCTGGTTATTGAACTCAAGAAGGGACAAAGCCCCGATGAAACAGTTGGTCAGGTTTTGCGGTATATGGGTTGGGTCAGAGAAAACCTAGATGACAACGTGAAAGGCTTGATTCTCTGTACAGAGCGTGATGAAAGAATGGATCACGCAGTTTCGGTGGTTAGTGATCTTGTTAGTATCAAATACTATGAGGTTTCATTCACACTTCATGATGAACCTCCTGATTAGAGGAATCGGTCTTTAATTTGAAGGAGTTCGCGAGTTCAAATCTCGCCCGGTCCACCACATTTTACTTCTAATTCTTCGAGAATGACAAACATATCTCTCATATGAAGCGTGATTTCAGTTTGCTATTCAGGAGCCTATAGATTCGTTTCAACATGACAAGACGTTTATTCACGGAATTGAAATTCAACATAGTTCAAGTCTGTGGAAGTGGAATAATGTCTAGAATGAAAACTGCATATCCAACAAAGCTCAAGCGATACAAAGAAGGTGGTTGGGTTGCTGTACTCCAATTTGATATGAAGGAAGCAGCAGCTCTAGTAAAAGCGTTAGGTAATGCCATGTACGAGGCTCAGGAAACGGGTACGAACAAGATATATTTCAAGGTGCATGACAAAGGCAAAGCAGACTACCCCGAGGGGAAGGTCATAGTACAACCTAAGCCATGAATGGTATTACGCGTGTGGTAATGACTGCATGAGTTCAAATCACGCTCGGTCCACAAGTTCATAATTGTGCTAATTCTAAGTCACAGATTCAAAAATTCTTTATGAATGACTTAACATGAACAATTCGTCTATTGGAGGAAAAGCATTGTGGCATCAGAAAAGTCATTGACTATTGATGTACCGAGTCCAAAGCAAAAGAGGAAGGTGAAGCTGGATTTGTTGGGTGTGGGATTCAGAGTTTCCTGGAGTAGTGGAGGTAGACCATTTCAGCAAGCATTTCGAGTAGATCTTCAACTAGATTGGATTACTCGAATACCTACGAAGGATTCTGAAGCTGGTGAGAAAAGAAGAGATGATGTGGGAATTCCGATATGGCTTTACAGATACGTCTTGGGCCATGATTTGGATGAACTAAGAAAAGCTATTGAGAAACAACGAAAATAAACTTCATTGTTGATTCGAGATTGTTGTTCCATAACCTTGGCAGCTGCGACGCACTCCGCGTGCATCCAAAACGGAAGAGGTCCCGAGTTCGAATCTCGGCCGGTCCACCAATTCATTTCTCCTAGAAGGCCTCAATACCCGGTTATTGCTACATGGTTTCCTATTGAAGGCATCTATGATTTTTGCAGGATGTGTATCGAGAATGATGAAAGTGATTACTACACTGAGAACTACAATATCTTTCTAAAATGAATTCATTACTAGATTATGCGAGAAGTAATTTATAAGCTGCTCAAAAGTACATTCTATCATTAGGAGGAGAAAAGATGGACCAAGCTGTCATCCAAATAGCACAGGAATTTGATTCCAAAGACGAGAAACGGGTTTATGATCCCATGGTGAAATATCTTCAAAATCAATTCACAACACTAAATTTTGAAAAAAAACGATCACTACTCCTAGCATTCACTATGTTTTTCGACCGCAGCCATCCAGTCATTGGATTTTCTGGTTCAGAAGCAGATATTGTAGGATATTTCCCTCAGAAACAAATGAGAATCGATAAAAATGATATGCTCCTACGAAAAGGTGGAAAATACAAATTCGGAAAGAATGAGATTATCTATCCTTGCGTCATTATTCAAATCAATACATCTATGAAAACGGGAAAGTTGCAGCTAGAAAATATGAAAGCGCAAAATTGGAGGAAATTATTCCCACGGACGCTATTAGTGCTACTTGCAGGGCATTATGGGGATAAGTTCGACATTCGGTTTGACAGGGAAACAAGTGCTTTTGATGAAGTAATTTCAGAACTCAGGAATCCGGATAGATGTCAAGTAGGATTGAAACGTTTGTGTGAAGGAATGAAAACCCACATCGATACGAAATGGAGTGGAAGCGACGGGTTCTTTTCGGCTATCTAGAATCAGAAGGCGATCTGCCGGGCTGAATTACCGGCCCAGTTGCAAGGTATGAATTACATATCTGCGAGCGTGAATTGTATGTCTTTTTATCATCTGTTGGGCAGGCAGAGCGGTGAGAATGTCTGTCCAGTGGTGGGTTAATGTCTCTCACAGTAGAACATTGCAACAGGTAATACAGTTCTTGGTTGGATGAAAGCAACAGAGAAACTGCACGCAGTTTAGGGACTTCAAAGGTTGAACAGACTTATTCTATAACTCTTACGAGTCTTCGAGACCCCTATCATTCAGGTGTAAAACATGAACTGTTTAAAACCGCTATACTGTTCATTGTAAGTTGGACAAACTTGGACAGGGAGTCTTTGTCCTCCCAAGAGCGGCATTGGGAACGTACTCCTTGAGGTCATTTTCCTGTCATTTAACCTCAAGAACTATTTTCACGACTTGAGTATATAATATCATATTCGAAAATGTCCGATATTGTACAGGTTAACGGCAGTTGTCCATAACCCTTTTAGGAGGCATCACTTGTGCGTGGCTGAAGCGGTACAAGCCGACCCTTGCTGACATCAAGGAGACTGATGTTTTGCCAACAAAGTTCAAACCCAAGATAACGTCGAAGCGCTGGAAACCTGAATCCGAGGAGGAACTACTGAAGACGTGGTTCGATGAAGATCTCTATGCCTTTGATCCTGACTCGGGAAAAGAGATTTTCACGATAGACACTCCACCCCCTTACCTCTCAGGTCCAATGCATGTGGGGCAGGTTGTTCATTATACGCAAATAGACGAGATAGCTAGGTACCGGAGGATGCAGGGACTAGAGGTTAACTTCCCGCTAGGCATAGATCGCAACGGCCTCCCAGTGGAAGTGAGGGTTGAGAAAGATCTTGGGTTGAATATGCGTACCACTCCACGGGAGATATTCATCCAGAAGTGCAGAGAGCTGTTGGATGAGGATGAGAAAATCGCTCTTGCAGGCTTCAAACGACTTGGTCTTGGATTCAACACTTACGATGACGAAGGCAGCTATCGTACGGATAGTCCGAAATACAGAGCGGTAACTCAAGCCACATTCATCGATATCTGGAATAAGGGCTTAGTGTACAGTGGCGTACGACCCAACAACTGGTGCTTTGAATGCGGCACAACAATTGCTGACGCAGAAGTTGAGTACTCAGAGCGCTCAACAACCCTGCACTACCTCTACTTCCAGGTTGAGGGACTCGATCCAATAAAGATAGCCACGACGAGACCGGAGCTGCTCTGTGCGTGTGGTGCCATATTCATTCATCCTGAAGATAAGCGCTATCGCAGCTATGTTGGTAAAAGAGCCAAGGTGCCGGTCTTTGGTCACGAGGTGCAAATCACTGAGAGTCCCACAGCTCAAATGGACGTTGGAACTGGTGCCTTGATGGTGTGTAGCTACGGTGATCAAGCCGATATCATGGCGTTTCGTGATCATGCGCTGAAGCCCATAGCAGCCATCTCCCCTGATGGCACGATGACTGAGGCCGCGGGAGAATACGCAGGTCTGACGATTGCCGAGGCACGGATGAGGGTGATCGAGTCTCTCGTGAGGGGAAAATTCCTGTTCAAGCAGGAGGAATCAGTACAGAGAGTACCCCTGTGCTGGCGCAGTAGAACTCCTATCGAATTCATAGCAATGGACGAGTATTACGTCAAACAAGTCGAGTTTATTGATGATTTGATGAAGATTGCTAATGAAACGCCGTTCTTTCCCAACTTTCACAGGCAGATACTCATTGATTGGTTGAACAGGGTTTCCGTGGATTGGCCAGTGAGCAGACGCAGATACTACGGCACAGAGATACCAATCTGGTACTGCAATGCATGCGGAGAGCCTGTCTTGCCCGAATCTGGCGAGATTAGGTACTACCAGCCGTGGAAGGAGGACCCACCGTTCAAGAAATGCCCCAAGTGCAGTGCGGAAAAGGGTTTCAGAGGAGAAGAACGAACTTTCGATACATGGATGGACTCCTCAATAAGCGGCCTACAAGCAATTCACTATCTGCGAGATGACAATCTCTTCAAGAAGGCATTCGGCAATGTTCTGCGACCGCAGGGCAAGGATATTGTAAGAACTTGGCTCTACTACTCTCTCCTGAGGACCTATCAGCTGACAGGGAAACCAGCTTTCAAGGAGATCTGGGTTTCAGGATTTGTGGTTGATGAGAACGGCGAGGCAATGAGCAAGTCAAAGGGCAACTCGCCGCCACCAATGCCGTTTGTGGAAAAATACGGCGCCGATGCAATACGGTTCTTCGGAGTGCTTGAGGCTGGACTTGGCAGCGACATACGCTTCTCAGAGGATCGACTTGCTGGCGTGTCAAAGTTCATGACAAAGCTCTGGAATATTGCACGTTTCATTTCCATGTTTCCGGTACCAGAGAAAATGAAATTTGCAGACCTGACTCCAGTGGATCAGTGGGTTCTTGCGGAGGCTAGCAAGACAGTCGAGAGGATACTGCCTGATTGTGACCTTCTGGACTTCCACAAGCCCGCAATTGAAATCAGAAGGTTTGCTTGGAATTTCTTTGCGGACCACGTCCTAGAAATGCTCAAGGGACGGTGTTTCAATGGTGAAGGCACGTTCACTGAGAAGGAGCAAGAATCTGCATGGTTCGCTCTGCATGAAACATTGAAAATCATCCTGAAGACTCTGGCGCCCATCACTCCATTCATCACCGACCGGGTCTATCGAGAGCTCTATGATCCAAAGGGCATACACCGAAAGGCATACCCCTCCCCACAGGAAGAGTGGGTTTCAGAAATGACTGAGCACACGGGCCTGTTGATGCAGACTAATGCAGCATTCTGGAAATTCAAACGTGAGAGTGGGCTGTCGCTCCGCCAAGGAGTGCCCGAAGCCTATGTGTCAGACAAACTCAAGCAGTGGGCTAGGGATTTGCAGGCGATGCACGGCATAGAAACGATTGGTTTTGGAAAACCATCAGGTGATGGCTTCGTTGACGTATTGATTCCAGAAACGGAGGAGGTAATATTCGTGAAACCGCCCCCGACAGAGCCTGAATAGTGTGCTATGCAGATTACTTCACGACTACATGATTCTCGTGCTCGACAGAACATTTCATGCTGTTCGCTACTAGGCAGTATTTGCCAGCCAATTCGAGAGCTCTCTCCGCCTTTGGCTTGAGATCCTCGGAGTCAACAGTGACAGTGGCCTTGAGCAGTATCTTCGTGAACTGGAAGCCTTTCTCTACTCTTTCGAGTGTCCCTATGCCCTCACAGGCGAACGCCTGGTAGCCAAACCTCATCTTGTGAGTGAAGGTTACGAATGTAGTCATCAGACATGATGCCGCGGCGGCGACAAACAGGTCCTCGGGCGACATGATGCCTTCAGGTCCTCCGAATTCCGGAGGTGAAGCCACCTGCACCTTTGGTTTTCCCTCAACAGTCAGGTCACCGGCTCGGTCATGTGTCCAGTCGATTGTTACATGATACTCATGGGACTCATCAGTCATAGTGTACACCTGAGCATTTCTTGAGGGCGCCCTCAGGAAAAGGGTTTGGTTGTAGCTGTAACTCTTCGCGCCGTAGTCACTCCACAATCACCTCGGTTTCGTGCGTGATGGGGCATTTCATGCTGTTGCCTACGAAGCAGTACTTGGCGGCAAGTTCCAGTGCTCTTTCCATCTTGCCTTTAATGCTCTCAGATTCAACGACCACCCTTGCTTTCATGTCGATTCGTGTTATCTCGTAACTTCGACCTACCGACTCCAGTTTCCCTGTAGAATCGCACTCAAAGGACTTGAAACTAATGTGCATCTTCTTGGTGAACTCCACGAAGCCGCTCATGAAGCAGGTTGTTGCTGACGCCACGAACAGGTCTTCGGGCGAGTGGAATTCCTCTTCACCTTCAAGTCCAAGCGGTGTGCCGATTTTGATTGTGGGCTTGTGTTTCACCATGAGGTCGCCTGATTTGCCCCCGGTCCAAGTGAGTCGGACTTCGAAGTTTTGAAAGTCTTCACTCAAGAGCTTCACCACGTTCTTAGCTTGAATGCATACGGAAAAGAGTATGGGCGTAGTCGCGGCATCTACGTTTTTTCTGCCTTGAATACAAGGAAGAATGGTATCCTTCTCTCTCGGTCGAAGAATGCGTTGTCAGTTACAGGTCTAGGTTCTTTAAGACTGACGAGTGAGAATCCCGTGGAAACAAGAGCATTAACGTAAGTGCTAATCGTCCTATGATAGAAACTGAACTGCTTGGGGAACTTCTCTCCCTTGCGCGTTCTCCAATAACGCAAATACTCCTTCTCATCGAAATACCTGTCAACCTTGAAGTATTGTCCAGCTCTCCTCCGTGTCTTCGGGTCTTTTTCTCCCACCTCCCATGAACTTGGCCCATAGACGTTGAAAGCCGGGTGCACCAATGAGAACACCAGTATGCCTCCTGAACGAAGCACACGGCTGAATTCACTCAACGCCTCCTGAAAACACGCGATATTGAGAAGAACAAGGTTGCATAGTACTAGGTCAAACTCAGAATCCGATATGAAATGCAGATTGCAGATACTCCCCACACGGTAATTGACTTCCTCATGCGCAGCCATTTTCTTACAAATATCGATTAGTTTCTGCGACGTATCGACGCCCGTGACAATCGCTCCCTTGTGTGCGTAGTGTCGCGAGAGGTAGCCCTCACCACAGCCTGCATCCAGCAGCTTTTTTCCATTGACATCACCAAGCAGGCGATCGACGCACGGATTCAGAATCTCGCGATGATGAGGTGTCCCCATTCCATCTATGAGGTTGGCAAACACCTCAGCGTTTGTTTCCCACTGTTCAGCTATCCGCTCGTCCATGCCACAACGTGCCAAAGCGCGCTTACTGAATCTTTCGCCAAATCGGTTACGAATACTGCGAATGTCTAGATTCTGTCCCAGACCTTGTGCACTCTCTTGCCGGTTTCCTCTATCACTGGCGCCATCTTGTCTTTTGGTGCGAGACCGGTTTCAGCTGCAATTCTCATAATCGATGTATGAGCAGCGAAAATCTTACCTTTGTCCTCATAGACAACGAAACTGCACGGGAATATTGTTCCGACATCCTTGGACACATCTAATGCCATCTTGGCGAGCGGTGCGGCACACGCCAGAATGACCGTGTAACGAGGGTAGTTCTTGGCACCCAGCTTCTTCGCGAATATCTCGTCGACGCTTTTCGTTAGCATAACAGTGAAGCCCTCATCATTACATATCTGCTCGATTTTCTGAACAGCTTCATCGAACCCTTCGGAGATCTCCTTTCGTAGAACTTCGACCATATGAGCCGGGTGGGTAACTATTGTTAAATTAGTTTGCATAGTGACGAAGTGGCCTCTTCAAAGAAAATAGAGAGTGGACCGGGCGAGATTCGAACTCGCGACCTCCCGGACATTCGGCCTGCTGAACAAGCCAGCAGGCTTGCGAACCGAACGATCTACCAGGCTGATCTACCGGCCCATGACAATGCAACTGTCCAACTTGGACTTCTTAAAACTTTGCGGAAGAGGGACGATGCACGCTATATTTCGATGCCGAATGCTTCTGAGATTCTCTCAACTCTGACAAACTCCCTCAAGAATGCTCGTCCTTTTTCAGTCAGGGCGTAAACGCGATTATTAGATTCCGAGTCGGCTAGAATAACGAGTTCTTTCTCCACAAGTTCTAACAGATACTGAGTCAGTCTATCGTGAGACAGGTTCGCAGTGTAGAGAATTTTCGTCGGACCTGCACCATTCTCACCCTCACCTTGGATGGCGCGCATCATATCTGCGAGGATGCGCATCTTTGAACGGTAAGTCCGCTTTCCTTTCATTACTCTCGGCCTGCCTTGTATAACATGACCAAGAAAGCTATGAAGCCTAGGAGCTGGAATGCTTGACTGAGGAGATAGGTCCCTACATTGTCAGCCGCCAGTATCAGGAACAAGTGACTCAACAGAAACATGGAGAATCCTGTGAGGACGTAGAGTGCGTAACGACTCCGGACGACGGCGTAGTTCATGAATGCCTGCAGAACAACTACAAGCAATATGATAATCGTCAGGATTTCAAGATTGATATCGATCAGCACTGGGAGAGCTAGCAGCATCATAATCTCAGGTTGTTTAGTTCGCACACTGCGGCGAGTGGAAATCACGAAAAGAATGTAGGCCATCATTGTCAGAACATGATATGCGACGGTAACTAATACAATCAGACGCGTAAGGCTTGGGTTAATTTCCCCCTCAATCCCTAAGCGGACGAAGAAGTACCAAGTTCCACCCACGTGGCTAAACAAACCTGCTGCAAGGACGAGGAACCCTGTTGATAGGTCCGACAACCTCTTTTGGCCTGTGAGGTTGAACGCCTTAGTGGCGTAGTAGGCCACCATCAGAGATATGATACCACCTATGGTCTCAAAGAGCAAATCCAACCTGATCAACGTGATTATTTGTTCCTGCATCGCTCTACGCCTATCCTAGACTTCACTATTCAGGTCTATATTATCGATGGATGAATCATTCACGCTTTTGTGTTAGTTTATGATGTACTCTCCCTTTTCTTAGGCGAATGATTTAGCTATGTATGATTCATCTATCTGATTCCTTCATTGGTGCTTTATATTCAATATTCGTAAGAATACATCGTGTAAGCCATGAGACACGCCAGGAAAATCATACCATTAGCAGCGGCCATCTCAGTATTGGTCATAATCGTAGTTTCATCACTTGCTATGCCAACGGATGCAGCATCGGTCCTCGATACCGCATACGCGCCTGCAGCCTCCATTGGTGATGTCTTCAGCATTAAGGCGTGGGGTGAAATTGCAGCTAAGACCGATGATGATTTCTCACGAGCGCTCACAGAAATGCATCTGGAGTTTGAGCTTGTTGAGAAGGGACAGCGCGGGGTCAGGTTCAACGTTCTCTCTGGTTATTTCATAATCAACTCGACGCGCTACGAGGTTACGGAAGGGGTTGGATTTGCTGGGGTCCCTGAAGAGGGCCGTTTCAATGGAACGCTTGTCTTTGGTTTCCGTTTTAACATGACAGAATCTGGTGAGGAAATCGCGCAAGTCGGTTTTCTGGGTAAGGTTGTCAGGACAGAGGAACGCGGTCCCATTCTATTCATGAGGGGCCGAATCTTAGTCGACGACCTTACCTATGCCCTCGGTCAGCGGGGACGGATACACAGAATAGAAACATGATGGAAGAGATCGACAACTGCAGGTACTGAGCAGAAATCTGAACTCCTCTGCTCGTTGAAAGGCGGGGAACTCCCGCCCTTCCATCACCCTTCATATTCTCACTCATTATCCGACTTCTTTTCAGCCTCGACAAATGCTTCCACTTTGAAAAGACGATCCTTGAGGTCTCTATTCTCTTTCTCGAGTTCCTCGATGCTCTTCCGAAGTGAGTCAATCTCTTTCGGCTCCTTCTTCTTGCTCAGGGCTCTCACAGCTAAACGTGCGCGACGGATAACGCCTGCGCTAACCTCACTCTCAGCCAGTTTCTGCAGCGCCGGTATCAATGCAGCATCCTCAAGCGTTTTTGCGGCGATGATTGCATAGACCTGCACGCGGAAGGACCCGTCATTCAACATCTTCTCGATGTCTGACCTAATCTCCGGATGCTTCTTCTTGTATCTCTTTCCAAGCTTTGCCAGATGCCCTGGGACAACTCTTCTGAGCTCATCTGGAGTCCCTAAGACCATGTATTCTCTAAGCACAGCAATGGCCTCTTCCTTCTCGGTTGCAGCTAAGCCCGCTAGGTAACCCTGTTGCACTAGGTGGTGCCAACTAGAGGGCGCAATCTTGAGACCTGCCCGGAGAGTCTTGAACGCACCATCGTGCTTTGACTTACCAACAGACGTCGCGGCTGCCGCAGCCACGAAGTAGCTCTCCTTGTCCTTCATGAGTTTCTTGAGTGCTTTGAAAGCTCTATCATTCTTGTAGAATTCGCCAAGGGCCCTAGCAACACCTGTACGAGCTCTAGTGCTCCTCACATTCACACCCTTGAGCAGCTGATCCAGAGATGACTCATTCTTCACGGAACCAAGCACCTTGGCTACTTCCAGTTGGACGCCCCAGAACGAGTCTTCAGTAAGCGCCTTTCCCAGCGCCTCTAATGCCTTGGGGGTTGCTTTCTTTCCAAGCGCTTGAGCCGCCTTAATTCTCTGAACAATGTTGGTTCCAGTGCTGAGTTGCTCTATCCACATGGGCTCGGGTTTGTCAATCTTCCAGTCCATTAGTGTGGCATAGTCCGGGTCGATGATTATCTGTTTGGGCTTCTTTGAAACAGGATAGTAGAAACTATGCACACGTTCTGTCACTTCCATGATGTAGCGTGTCCGATTATCATCTTCATCAACGAACTCCACTGTCAGAGGGAACTTGAAGATCTCTGGTGTCATATCGTCATCATATTTCTGGGTTTGCTCAATCTTCACAAGGGCATGACCCAGCTTCTCATCGTATGAGCATTTAATCTTGCACTCTGGATACCCCGCCTTGTACAGCCACTGCTCAAAGAACCAGCCAAAATCCTCGCCAGTCATCTCAGTGAATAAACTCTCGAGGTCATGAGTATAGACCGATTTGTAGGCGTAGCGCGTCTGCCACTCGCCAAGTATCTTCCACCATCGTTCTTCGCCAACAAGGTGCTTCAACATGTAGTACCTCCAAGCACCACCAGGATACAGATGCCTATCGAAAACATCCATCCCCCTCTCCCATTCATTCTGCACGATTGGGCGTCTGTAGTTCTGCTTGTCCTCAGTGAAGTACGCTTTTTGCTTGCCATACTGTTCGTAGAAATACTCGTCGTCACCCTTGTCGTGACGTTTCCATTCGTTCTGCATCTGAGTTGCCCAGCCCTCGTTTAGCCAACCATGACTCCATGTCCTACAGGTCACATTATCGCCACCCCAAGAGTGAGCCAGCTCGTGGGACACCAGTCCATCCGAATCGAAATCAAGATGGGCTTTTTCATCGTGGAATGTGGCATCGGTCTGGATTGTAGCGCTCACATTCTCCATTCCGCCCGCAATGAAATTCGCAGCTGTGACCTGTGCATACTTATCCCATGGAAAGGGTACACCAAGCTTCTCAACAAAGAACTTCGTCATCTCGGGCGTCTTGCCATACGAACGATATATCGTCTCTTTATCCCACTTTGTATGCGCATAATAGCTGATTTCCAATCCATCGAGGTCTTCCTTGTACTCTACAGCCTTGCTCACCCACACCATCATGAGATAGGCAGGCATAGGTTTCTCATTGTACCAGTGGAATGTTTCCATGCCATCCGCGCTCACCTTGCGTTCCTTGAGGACGCCATTGCTCATTGCGTAGAAACCCTTGGGGACTGTAAGAATAATCTCAACCGAGTGTTTGTGGCTTGGATTGTCGTAACAGGGGACTGTGTATCGCGCGTAGTCATCTTGCAACTGCGTCCAGGCGCTGACTTCCACGTCTGGGAACTCGGGACTTGGACCAGTGAACCACAGGCCTGCTCTTGGATTATCTATGGTGTAGATGAACGTGAGTTCCTCCCTCTTGCGTTCCTTGAGTGGCTTCCCGAGATAGACAATCATGGCCTCCTCGTCAGGTAGGAGATCATACTCCAGCTCATTACCTTTCGAGTCCCTCACACCTGTGATGTTCAACTCAGCAGCATGGAGAAACACCTTGCTCAGCTCGGGTGCGATTGACTTGATCTTCAGCTTGGATATTGCGTCAACTCGCTTCCCTTTGAGGTCCATCTTCCAATCGATTGTCAGATGCTCGATGTCATAATGTCGCGCCGGAGCCCACTGAGGTCGGGCGGTTGGGAAAGTGAATTCCTCCCTGTCCGCAGACAGCAACTGCTCTGCTTCGTGAATGCCTCCTCGCATTAGAGTTTCCAGATAATCATGAAAATCAGTCATGTATAGTCAGTCTCCACTTTCAGTACGACAACTGATACCAAAGTCGGTAGGATGTCAGAAAAATGTCGAGCAACGCGTTATGAAGGTTTACAATTGTACAAGATATTGTGATTTCGAGTGTGAAAATCACCTTTTTGGCCCAAGTCGGGCTCGCAACACCCCTTCTACATGAGACCATTGGAAAGGTTTTTATTATTACTATTAGAAATTCATAGTGATTCGCGTCATACGGTGTCAGGCCTGATGCTGTCGGCGAATGCCATGCAATGATGGCCCGTGATTTCCAGATGCGACTACAAAATGCGGACGTGAGATAGACTGGCGCAAAAAGTGCCAGATTCCCCTCAGGTCTAAGAAATGCTCAGCAGTGTGCAGGTATAGGGGTAAGCCACCCAGCAGACCCTGTCATGCCTGTACTTTTACAAGCTAAGTTCAAGTGTGTTAGAATTGTGCATGAATCGCATCCTTGCTATCATGCGTAATTAAGGACCAACTCTAGTTGATCCTGCTAGAGGACACTGCTATCGGCTTGAGGATAAGACATGCAAGTGGAACGGGCTCGCATCCGAGTCCGTCGCAAACGGCTCAGTAGTGTCGCTAACCTACCCTGTGGAGGCGGACAACGCCGGGAAACTGGCGATAATCCGTCATAGGAGCATCGTTCTGGAAATGATGTTGCTCCAAAATGGGAGTTCCAGGTATGTGGAACTTTCCGCCACAGGACGGGGCGGCACCGGATCATACTTGTAAGTGGGGTAATTGCCCACTTAGGTTGTGACCCGAACGGGCGATGTAAGTCGTGGCCCGGAGAAGGGCACTGAGACAAGGGCCCTAGCCCCACGGGGTGCAGCAGTTGCGAAACCTCACCAATGCGCGAAAGCGTGAGTGGGTCAAGCCGAGTGATGGGGGATAACTCCATCTGTGGCGGATCCGTATGATGGACCGCTAGAAAGGAGAGGGCAAGGCTGGTGCCAGCCGCCGCGGTAAAACCAGCTCTTCGAGTGGTGTCCATGATTATTGAGCTTAAAGCGTTCGTAGCCGGTTTAGTAGGTCCCTGCTTAAATCCGGCCGCCCAACGGTCGGCCTGGTAGGGATACCGCTTTACTTGGGGACGGGAGACGGCAACGGTATTCCACAGGTAAGGGTGAAATCTAATGATCTGTGGAGGACCACCAGTGGCGAAGGCGGTTGTCGAGAACGTGCCCGACGGTGAGGGACGAAACCCAGGGGAGCAAATCGGATTAGATACCCGAGTAGTCCTGGGCGTAAACGATGCCCGTTAAGTGTTGCATTGGCCACGAGCCACTGCGGTGCTGTAGCGAAAGCGATAAACGGGCCGCTTGGGAAGTACGGTCGCAAGACTGAAACTTAAAGGAATTGGCGGGGGAGCACCACAAGGGGTGGAGCTTGCGGTTTAATTGGACTCAACGCCGGAAAACTTACCCGCCCAGACAGCCGAATGAGAGCCAGATTGACGATCTTGCTCGACGAGCTGAGAGCTGGTGCATGGCCATCGTAAATTCGTGCCGTGAGGTATCAGCTTAAGTGCTGCAACGAATGAGATCCCTGCCACCTAGTTGCCAGCCGGGGGCTTCGGCCCTGACGGGGCACACTAGGGGGACCGCTAGCGAAAAGCTAGAGGAAGGTGGGGGCCACGGTAGGTCAGTATGCCGCGATATGGGCGGGGCCACACGCGTGCTACAATGGCTGGGACAATGCGTTACAACGCCGAAAGGCGAAGTCAATCGCGAAACCCAGTCGTAGTCGGAATCGCGGGTTGGAACTCACCCGCGTGAACCTGGAATCCCTAGTATCCGCGTGTCACTATCGCGCGGAGAATACGTCCCTGCAGGGTACGTGCTTTCCACGTACCCGGGGAATTCTTGCACACACCGCCCGTCGCTCCATGCGAGCGGGTCTGGGGTGAGGTGTCGTCCATTGGGCGATGACGAATCTTGGGTTCGCAAGTAGGGAGAAGTCGTAACAAGGTATCCGTAGCGGAAGCTGCGGATGGATCACCTCCTAAGTTTTCACCATCATAGATGGTGAGACGCTTGGCTCTGTCCTCGGACAGGGTAAGGTGCAGGCTAAGACGGGGAAGCGGTGCAACTGTTCAGGTTGCCCCGACGCCATCGGGAGTTTACCCTTCTGCCCACTGCTGAGCACCCTTTTCCTTTTGCAACTGACATTACAGGTAGTTAGTGTTAGCTTCACGCCATGACCAGAGATCAAAGGGTATTTCACATTGCGCGCAGTATTCTTCTTCTGAGTCGTCGAGCTCCTGACAGGGCCTTCTTGTACGACTCGACCTTCCATCTACTGATGAATTCCTGATAGATCTCGATGCACTCCTCAATGTTGTCGAGTGACTCTCTCAGGCTTTTCCTCTTCAGACGTAATGCAGCTAACTCATACAGAGCCTCAGCGACCTCAATAGAGGAGAACTCCTCGACAGCCTCTTCCCTCCTGAACTCAAGAATTGCTTCGAGCACTTCCTCCTCCGTATCTTCTCCCTCTACCTCTGTTTCCAGAAGTGTGATGTAGATGTC
The DNA here is from genome assembly GCA_019057475.1 of Candidatus Thorarchaeota archaeon. Lineage (GTDB taxonomy): Archaea > Asgardarchaeota > Thorarchaeia > Thorarchaeales > Thorarchaeaceae > WTCK01. The sequence goes on from DXJO01000029.1 coordinate 16,057, forward strand.
CCTGAGAATCTCCCTGCTTCTCGCGAGTAGCTCATCGTAGCCATGGATTCTGTCACACGGTTCCTCCTCGTCATCGAAATAGTTCTGCACAATTTCTTGGATATTCTTCTCCATGAAATCTAGGCCATCTTGAACATCCACCCCTGGTTCCAATGTGACAGCAAGCCAAGAACAAACTTCATCTCCTGTCTGGTCCGACAAAGCAGTCAACTTGACCCCAGTCCCATCCCTGCACACAGAACAGGTAAGCTTCTCTTCCCTCATCTCGAGGTATGCCCCGGGTCTTGCCCTCTTCAGGCTCAGCTTGCGAGAAATGGGTCCACTCTCTCTAAAGACGACCCCATCTCGAGTCTCTGGATCTGGACTGGCCTCAACATCAAACTCGTAGCGGGCAGTTTCCAGGAACACCCCTCCAGACATCAAGCCGACCACTTCATTGTCCGCCAGCGCCCCCTGGCTAAGTTCCAGAAGAAGGGAGTCATCAAGGTCAACTGGAAACTCTACCCGCCAACAGACACCATGCATTTCTGCGATGCCCTGTGCGATAGGACACAGGCTCTCATCGTGTCTAATTATCATCGTTTCATATTCGACTTCTCGACTGGTCAGTTCTTTGGCTGTGAGAGGCAGCGGCAAACGTACATTAATGAACGGGGTTCTCCGTTCGACGTAAGGTCTTAGAAGCTGCAGTTCTCCGTAGTCGATGTCCTTGTATGGATTCCACATGTAGTACTCTCTAGACTTCTTTGAACTTTGAAGGCTGACTCCATCCACCATCGGGCGTCTAAGGAGCTCGAGCAAGTCCGAGGTCCGAAAGATACTCCTTTGGTCGCAGGGTTCGTCACCACCGGACTTGTCATAGAGATTCACTACGTACTTGCCCGAGTCTGTACTCAACTTACACTCAATGGAATCAACCTTCGAAAGCATCTTCGATATTGATCTGAGTTCCTTTTTCACTCTTGTTCGCAGACTGGGCTGTATAGTCAAGCCCTTGGGTTCTTCAGGTGTATTATCCGGTGAAACTGCATGTATTCCCAAACCTCTGATGGCAGTGATTGCACCCCTCTTGCGTCGTATCAGTGTCATCCTACCCAAGAGCTGCCACTTGCCAGCATCATAGGCCCAAAGGTACTCTGCGCCTGCGAAACTACTTACAGCTAGACTGTAGGACTCATTCGAATTCACACATATCGACGCACCCTTTGCTATAAGATCGTGTTGAGTGGTCGACCATCTAATCGTGTTTCTCAGTTCTAAGGGTCCTCGGCCAATCCAAAGCCCGTTCAGCATATTCCGTTTGTCATAGGAGTCCTCAATGGCTACCCAAGAGTACTGATTGTCATCATCGTCTGAATGATAGAGAATCTGTCCAAAGACAACATTGGTGCATGACTCCCTAGGAACCTTCGCAAGGAACTCTGCTCTCTTTGAGAGGTTTGCCCAGATAGCCCTGACATCAAACTTCACACTTCTAGCTTGGGTCATCCTTGTCTGGTCTGGAGTGGTCCCCAGCTGCATCAGTTGCCATGGTTTCAGTACCTCCCATAGATGACGCAAATGTTCTTGGCTCAGGGATGGAAATCTTGTTCTGATTGCTGTCAAAAGGAGGAACAGATAGTTGCCATGGAACAATGCAAGGTGGGGTCTTGTTTCCATGAGAATATCTAAGGTCTGCTTGACTTCTCCTCTAAGACCTGAGGTCAAGCGACTCTCGCGAGTCCACTCAAGGGTATTCCAGAGTGATACGGACAGGGAATCGGTCTTCAGACAGTGTGCCACTTCATTGAGCATGTCAAGACTGATGGCATCTGTTTGCTTGGACACTATCTCTTGAAGATCAGAAAGCAGGTGTTCTTCCTCTTTGTTGTCAACCCCCTTATGCCCACTCCTTTTGTGCGCTGATAGGAACCTAATTGTTTGTCGGAGTCGACGAATTTCTACTCTCTGAGCCCTCTTCTCGTTGGGATTGCCTAGTACTAGGACCCCCTCATTCGGTGGCCGGTGGGTCTGAGCAACAATCTCTCTCTCCAACCTATCTTCCCTATACTGTCTAGGGTGTGTGATTTTCTGAGTCGGCATTATTTCGCTGCTAGTGACAAATCCCTTCCCATGAGTGCCTGCATTTACTCGCGCGCGATATGACATTCGTGACATGATTCCAGAGTGCTGAGCAGCTTTCTCCGGTAGCGGGGTGATCTCCAATAATGAGTCAGAGTCTGGTTTCATTTCCGCCTCTTTTTCAAATAAGGAAGGGTATAGAGCGCGCAGCCACGGGATTAGGTCAAGTGAGTCCCGGATGAGCTCAGCTCGAAAAGCAGCCCTTTGAGGACTGCTGATGACATCACAAGCTAGGAGTGGACGTCGTCCTCGACCAGTCCTCTTCCTTCTTCGTGTAGCCTTTGCTTTTTCTCTCTTGCTCCAGAATCTCGAGGACCAGTCTTGAAGCGGGGGGACCTCGATGAGATTCCACTCGATATCTGTCTTTGAGTGTCTGATTATCACACGGACATTATCCAGTAAGGGAGTAGTTCGTCCATGAATTGATGGTCTGACGGGGAGATTCCAGACTAAATCGGTTACATGATATCTGTGTGGTGAGTCCTCCCAGAAAGGCACTACACCCCTTCTCTGATAGATTGCCGAGGATAGATTCGAGGGTTTTGGCCTGACAAACCAAACAGTGGTACAACCGAGAGCATTCAACTCTCCAACAAATACACGTTCCAATTCCAGCAGTGCAGCCTTGAGCCTTTGAGGCGTTTCATTCTCCAATTCACCCCAGCCAGTCACTACAACTATCATGTCACTCGGCTTTTCCGATTCAGGTGATGTCAAGGAATCGATGTCCGGGATTTCTCCTCCTTTGAAGAGATAGTCATAAATGCTTGAAGACATGTCCTTGATTTCTATGGAGTTGAAGAACGTCCGAATGTGTTTCTGCTGGCTCTTGATTCTCAGCCTTGTTTCCGCTAATGGCTTGAAATGGAAGTTGCCTGCTAGATCCAACCAGACAACCTTGGACTTGTCCTCGGATTGCTTCAGGTCATAGAGGAATTGTAGTGCATGCCAATACTCTGCCGTCCATGCTGCAGTGGGCCCTGATCTCGAGGCACTTCTTACACTGAGATAGAGGATATGCCGTCTGTCCTTGGAGGTTGACCAAACGAAGGGATTGAAAGAAACACGTCGCTTAACCGGCACACCAGTCGTCCCGATTGCCATTAATTTCGTTTTCTCACAACCGCACAGCAATATGGCCACTCTCTTTGCAGCTGGGTTCTTGCTCCTGATTGACATGCGCCGTGCCAGTCGTGTCTGATTCTGCCTTATGCTATCCCGACATATGTGTCGCACAAGCAACAGTAGCTGACTCTGTGCGATTCTGGCGTCCTGCTGCGTATCGACAAGTACAATTCCTCGTAGGATATCCACTGACTCCTGGTCCCCGGTCGCTTTCCTATACTCGTTTGCAATGCCTGCAGAATAGGCACCAAGTTGCTGGACATCGGTCTTAGTGGGTACTTCGGTTATTGCTTCTTCCCACTCCATATCGGTGAGTCCGCGCATTCGGGTTTCGAGCTTGGGGACCATCTTCTCACGTTTCTTCTCGGTTCCGTCAGCTCGTCGTTGCCCTCTCGGCCGCTTGGTCCGGACTTCCCAATGAAACGCTGTTCGTGTCTTGATATCGAAGACTGCGATTGGTTGCCATATCGTAAGTTTACCTGGATGTCTTGGATTCTGTATTATCCGACGCTTGAAGACGATAAGATCCGCTCGACCCTTGCCCATGGGTGTTTCCAAAGGAACTTCAGCAGCTATCAGAAGTTCTTCGCCGGAATCAGCTAAACGGTCACCATCCAGAATGACTGACCTCAACGTGAATGGCTGAGGAAGTCCATTGGCAAGTAGACTATGCCATCTAATGCCTGCCCATCTTGCTTTTCTAATCACTTCTCTTCTGAGTCGCTCCGCATCTTTATCCCGAAGCTTGGGCTTTTTGCCTTCAAGAAGCCTATCAAGAAGGGTTATCCAATCTTGTCGATACTCCTGTTCGATATCAGCCAAGTCTTGACTAGAATGCTGGAGCTTGTGGATTTGGTCGACGAAGAATTGCCTACAGGCCTCGGGATTAGGCTCAGGGATTCTGCTGGTTGGTGCAACTGCACGACCAGTTCTCTTGCCGTATAGAGCCTCAATCTCCTGCACCAAAGCCCTGAGTATCTGGTCAGCATCAGGACCCTGCTGTCTTTTCTTCGCCTTCTTGTTCCTAGCTCGTTTGAAACCCCTTCTACCGGATTGACCTGATGTATAGACATACTCGACAAAGGGGATGAGTTGCCTAATCAGAAATGACACGTAGCTACGCGCATCGCCGATGGGAACATTGTGAATGAATGCTTTGCGGCAGTATTCCCGGAGGTGTGATCTGATCATGTCTGCGAAGTCCAACTCTGGCAGGTCGGGGCCGTGAGCGACCGGAACGCTCCCATACATGGATCCCCCGTCATACCCCCTGATTGTTGTTCGTCCTTTGTTGCCTATCACTATCGGTTCGGGGAATGGAAACAGTCGAAGGAAATAATCGCGAAGCTGTGCACCTGCCATGTTGAACAGTGCATTTAGAGGACCAACCACTCCTTCTTTCTCATTCTTGACTCGTTTTCGTTCAGTGTTTCCATAGCGTGCAGTTGTCATCCATGCATTCTTGAGTTCGGCGCTACGTAGATGCTTTTCCTGACCTGTGACGACTGAGAAGTCTGGTTTCTCCAAACGCTTGGTTTCTTTCCATTGAAACAGAGCCCTATTGAATCGTCGAGCTGACCTCTCGTAGATATGACGAGTATCCTTGATGACACGTTCACGGAGTATGTCCAGCAGAGCCCTCAGTCCAATTAGATGTCCTTCTGTGATGACTTCAGCGGGGTTTTCTGGAAACAGAATTACTCACCTGAGTGTCTGGTGACAAATTCCGTGAATAAGGGGCGCGGGTAATTCCCTTATTAGTTCTGCGAGAGACGCCTTCTGAATTTAAAACATCGCCTTCTTAAAATATAGTCTTAATGAATTTATATATCCAAATACATCACAAAATGGTGGAGAATATCATTCATTCTTCGTAATGAAAGAGTGAGTGAAACTCCCTTGGCCTGAAGCAGGTCGGGAATTTATATGTCCGAGGAGAAAATTCGTGGGTCGCTCTAGTGGCGTAATGATAACCGCAAAGGTCCCTGTCAGATGGGATGTGTTGACTGCTAGGCAGAAGACACGCCTGTCTAGGATTACAAGCAGAGACACGCGAGTCATCAAGGCCTATCTTGGAGTGATTGAAAAGCATGAGAAGAATCTGCTCGTCGGAAAGAGAAAGAAGCGACTAAATGCTGGTACAATTGACGAACTGACTCTGAGAACCAAGAACCGGTCATCAGTGCCGCACGACTTCAAACGACGATTCAGCAACATCTCTGTCAACGAACTGCAAGAATGTCGAGACACAGCTATGGCCATGTGGCAGGTGTACCTTGCCCTAGGTAGAGGAAAGCCACTAAGAGCCAAGGGCTACTGTTCTCGGAAGCTGCCTCGACATGTGTTCAAGCAGAGGTTCAAATTCCTCTATACTCCTAACAAGTCTATCAAGCATTGGCTAGTTATTCGTGACTCCCTAGACTCAGTAAGAGAGGGACGGGTCAGACACGACAAGCTGTCGATACCTTTGAATCCGTCCTCGTATCATCTGAACCGATTGAAGTCGGGTGAGATCAAGTCTATACAGATTGTCAAGGACCACAGCAAGAAATGGTGGGTCTTGTTCAAGGTGAAGCTGAAACCTGAGCCCGTCGACACGACCTCGAAGCCACCTGCGGTAATCGGAATTGACCTCGGCATCAAGAAGGCGGTATGTTCTGTCGTTCTTACACAGAAGGGTATGAAACACATCCAATTCTGGACCCAGAAGGATAAGGCTCGGCAGATTGAGCAATACGACCAGATGATTGCCAGTCTACAATCCAAGAAAGAGGATCTCCTGAAGCAGGGATGTTCAGCTGATGATGTCACTCAACGACTTCGACAATTGAGTTCGAAACGAGAGAACATCAGCTTCGACTATGACAGAAAACTAGTCAAACTGCTGAGCGAACACGTTCTGGAGTTATCTGACAAGTATGATGTCCATGTTGCTATTGGCCGACTCAAAGGAATTCGCAATCGGGCTAGAAGGGGAAACTACAGGGGTCCTAAGTTCCGCGGAATGATTCACAGATGGGCATTCGCTAGAATTACAGACTCGTTGAAACACAAGCTTAGCATGAATGGTTTCAGTCCCAAAAGAGTATTTGCAGTACCTGAGGCTTGGACTAGCATCAAGTGCCATAAGTGTGGACACAAGGGCATCCGCCCCAAGCAGAGCTTCTTTCTCTGTCACACTTGCGGCTATCGTGACAACGCCGACAAGAATGCCGCCATCAACATAGGAAGGCGGCTCATCATGCTCATTCCTTCACTGAAGGATGAGAAAGGACTAGGGATGTGGCTCCTCTCTCACGAGAAAGCCGCCCCGAAGACCCGGAGGAGCAAACGCTCTAAACGGATGTCCTCACTCCCCAAGAGGTTGCCAATCTCGTCTGAGGGGAAGTCCGTGGCTGACTGCATTCAGACATCTCTCGGGATGTTCAGCAGTACCGACCCCGCCATGGCAACAACCATGGAAACACCGTCTGCCGCTATGGATTCTGGCCCCCATAGCACAACAAGGCAGCGGACAGAGACTATGTCTGGGATGAGGAACTCTGTTCCAATGATGCCCAGCGAAACTCTTGCACAGCCAGCAGAAGAGGTTCTGTTGGTTGCTGGTGACAGCAGTCATGAGGAGGGCTGAACATGGAAGTTGAAGGTAGAGTGGAGTTTCACTCACACTATCAGCAACGGTCGGACGTCCCTGCTTCTTGCACACACCGCCTCAGGCAGGTCAGGCCTTGTTACGACTCTACAATCTTTGAACCTGGAGGAGTTGTGCAGGTTACATATCCGGAAGGAACCAGCTGGGGACCACCTCTTCTGTTTGTATTCACGGAAACCGAAACACAAAACTAGAAACAAAAGGAACCCAATCAAGGGAGAAGACAGGATATGAATCGTAAAGAGAGAATGAACCTTATCAAAGCACTTGAAGAGAATAGAGGATCAAGAGTGTTAGTTTACATGACAGGCGATCGTCGAGGCCTGGAAACCAAGATTGCCATGGATATCTTTCCTATGTTTCATGAACACCTCACTCAGATCGGCAAACAGGATAAAATCGACCTTGTCCTCTATAGTTCTGGAGGCTTGACAATTGCAGGGTATGCCCTTGTAAACCTGATTCGGGAGTTCTGCGAGAATTTCAATGTTGTTATCCCATTCAAGGCTCTCAGCACAGCTACAATCATCGCTCTGGGAGCGAATGAAATACTAATGACCCCGATGGGACAGCTTAGCCCCATTGATCCATCTGTAGAACATCCATTGGGGCCTATTGTTCAAATTCCCGGTCAAGCCCGGGGTGGAATAGCTCCTGTAAATGTCGAAGATGTAAGTGCTTTCATCGACTTGGCAAGAAAGGAGATTGAGCTGAAGGAAGAGGAATCCCTGAAGAGAGTATTCGAGCTCTTGGCTGAGAAGATACATCCATTGGTCCTAGGTGCAGTTCATAGGTCACGAGAACAGATTGGTTTCTTGGCTTCAAACCTGATGAAGTACCATTGCAGTGACGAGAAACAAATAGAGAGCATAGTCAGCGTTCTAACAAGAGAACGATTCTCGCATAGCTATATCATAAGTCGTCGGGAGGCGAAGGAGAGTCTGCACCTGAACATAGTCGAACCTGATGATAAACAGACTGGAATCATCGTTGATTTGTTCAACGCATATGAACAGATTCTACAGTTGAGTGTTCCTTATCACCCCGAAACAACATTAGGTGATCAAAAAGTTGGTTCTGCTATCTTCAACAGGGGCATCATAGAATCAGTTGATATGACACATGTATTCCGCACCAACAAAGAGATAAGAAGAGCGGAGATAAGACAACCAGGAATCCCAGTTCCTGTATTTGGCTACCAAGAGCGTATCCTTCAGGAAGGATGGCTTGTAGACAATAACCTGTGAGGTGTATTATCTGATGACTGAAGAAGAAAAGGGCCTTCCCGTCATCACTACTTCTGGTACTAGCGGTCTTACCTCCATCCTGCAGTTTACTGAAGACACCCCGAATGAGGTATTTGCAATAATACATAGCACATCCGGAACTGAAACAGTCCTAATTGTCAAAGCCCCTGTCGAGGAAGAGGGTCCAACTGAAGAGGCCAAAGAGGAGTAGTATTCCCTCCAATCGTGCCATCAGGAGTTTGCCCGCCGCTCACTGCTGAACACCCTATCTTTCTATGAACCTGCGGCAGTATTCAGTGCGAGTGGCAACTGGATTCCAAGACCATCTGGCTATTCACAACTTCAGAATGATTCATCAATGAGAGTCGACATTATTGCTATGAGCGACCCCACATGATTTCAGAGTTTCAACACTTGTTTGTTGCGCCAGGGAACTATCGCGAGCTGTCCTATGAAGGAACTCGTACACAGGAGGATAACTGGCTAGAGGGACAGCTCTTCACCAAGGGGCACGACGATTTATTTCTAGTTCACAACGGAATACCCGACTTCACAGATGTGTCCAAGACAACATGGAGTGGTGGTGGGGTTGAGGTTACTCCCACTATTGACTGGATTGAACGAAACTGGCTAGACCATCAGGAGAAGATGAGAGAACATGAAGATCATGATTACTATTCATTCGCACGTAGAATTGCTCATGATGGCGGACTTGTTCTTGATGTAGCTAGTGGTCCAGGAGGCGGTGCAATGCCAGCAATACTATTCTTTGACTCTGACGCGAAGGTTCTCATGAGTGACCTTGGACCCTCCGTGCTTGACCTGTGGCGCCAGCATCTTGAGAGGACTCGCGAGGGCAGGAACGTGTCCTTTGTTGGAATGGACGCCACTGAGATGCCATTAAGGCGTAATAGATTCGACTATGTTGTGGACTCCGGAGGGTTTGGCAACATCTCTCACACCGACAAAGCCCTTCAAGAGGCCCATAGAGTTCTAAAACCCGGTGGCACGCTCTATCTGAACGACTCAATCACTGAGGGGCTTGACCAGTTCCCTCCTGAAGTCTACAGAACGCTTGTCGAGGCGAGTCCACAAGATCAGCATGGTTGGGAGCATGTCATAAGAGATGTTGGTTTCTCAATCGTAAGCACGAAGACTTGGTCCAGAAGACAGCTAGAATACGAGGAGAGCGACCTTGGTGCATTGGCCAAAGAACATGGAGTGAAGATTTGGTTTCTAGGTCTGTCTATCATTGCAGTCAAGTCATAATAGTTAGGCCTCATAGATGATGAAACGCTTGGCTCTGTCTTCGGACAGGGTAAGGTGCAGGCTAAGACGGGGTAGCGGTGCAATCGTCAGGTTGCCCCGACGCCATCGGGAGTTTACCCTTCTGTCATCTGCTGAGCACCCTTTTCATTTTGCAACGTTTTTTCAAAAAGAAACCACATTCGATAGCAAGATTTTTCATCAAGCGAACTACCAAACAGATTTGCGCTGGGTTATGGAGGAATATCATTCTGCTATCTATTTACGAACGTTTGAAGATTGCATTTGAAGCGTCGGCTTTTGATACAAGGCCATTGGACTTTTCAAAGAAAGATGATTTCTTTCTCTTGCAAACACTTGATGAAATTGAAGGCAACTCACTGCTAAGAAGCTCTCTTACTGACCCATTGAAACAAGAAACTCTGCTTCCTGGCAGTTCCAAATTCTACGGCCAACTTGCTGTTCTCTCGCCTGATGAAAGGCAAATACTGACTGCAATAGATCCTGACGGTTCTGAACTATTGCACCTGTGTCTACTTGACACCTTACCAAGTGTCAAGGAAACAGAGGACATGCAAGGAAGGATATTCACGGAAATTAAACCGCATCGAATCCTCTGGTTTAGTTGGTCCCCTGATGGAAAGAATATCCTCTACGCAGGTTCACGCGAAAAGAACTGCCACGTTTCAAGGATAGCCAATGATGTAAAGGCCACGCCAGAAGTAGTTCTAGACGATATTCATGGTGTGTTGTGGTCCGAGTGGGGTCATCCTAAGTTTGCCTTTGTTCAAGGTGCTCGCCCGGGTGGAATGCGGGACGGGCTATTGACAGTATTCAATCCAACAAGTGCAGAAGTTCTATCCGAGATATCCACACTGATATCTTTCTGGTTTTTCCAAAAATGGAATCCGGAAAGACCTCTTGTTCCCTTGCTTCAACCGTCAGGGGATTTTGGAAAGCTATCACTATACAATGCTGAGAGTGGAGAGTTAAGAGAAATTCCACAACCTGACGGAGAGATTGCGCAATGCATTTGGAGCCAAGACGGAGAAAAACTCTTTCAACGATCAATGAGAGAAGGCCGATCGGTAGTTCATGAAATCAATATCGATGAGAATTCATTACGAATGCTTGACTTACCAGTAGGTACCAACACGCCATACTATGCACGAGAGTGGAACGGCAAACAAACCCTTTTCTTTGCGCATTCCGATGCTGTAGCGGCGAATGAGCTTTGGGTTCATAATCTTGAAACGGGTCTGAATGAGAAATTAACCCAATGGCGTTCAGCGGCTATCGGCACGGAAGATTTCCCTGTGGTTGAATCAAAATCAATTACTTACAAGTCCTTGTTTGATGGGACTACTATACATGGATTCTTGTTTCTTCCTTCCGAGTCACCACCTCCAGGAGGTTATCCTTGCCTAGCATACATCCATGGGGGTCCAATGTACCATTACTCAGATGAGTTCAATGGGATTTTTCAAGTTTTTACACAGGAAGGGTTTGCGATATTCGCACCAAACTTCAGAGGCTCAACAGGCTACGGACCGGCATTCATGAAATCTCTTTTCCAAGAGGCTGGGCGAGCAGATCTGCAGGATGTTAGTTCTGGAGTCGATCATGTTGTCGAGAATTTTGATATCAACCCCAAGAGAGTGGGTATTACTGGTGCATCTTATGGTGGTTTCATGACTTTAGCTGCACTAGCATTCCAGCCAGAGAGATGGGTTGCTGGATATGCTTCAGTTCCAGTCGCTGATTGGACATATATGGCGGACCATGGTGATGCGATATACAAGGAATTTATCGAGTACATGTGGGGTGACGTTGAGAAGAATCGACCTCTAATGTTGGAACGGTCGCCGATAAGCAAGGTTGATGATGTAAGAGCTCCACTAGGGATAAGTCAAGGTGCAAATGATAGTCGAACACCGTTTCCTCCAGTATTGGAGTTCGCTAATCGGCTTTATGCTCGTAGCCATACTCTCGAGCTTCATATCACGCCTGACTCCGGTCATCTTACTATTCGGAAAGATGAAATAATAAGGGACTATGCTGGTCGGGTGGCCTTCCTTAAAACCCACCTCACTTCTAAGGAATAGTGACCGTTCACTCGGAGAAATTTCCCGATTATGAAGGAAAATTTGCTCTGTCTTCGAACGGGGTAAGGTGCAGGCTAAGACGGGGAAGCGGTGCAACTGTTCAGGTTGCCCCGACGCCATCGGGAGCTTACCTTTCTGCCCATTGCTGAGCACCCTTTTCATTTTGCAGATGTTTCCTAGCAGAGTTCGTGATGATTCTACAAGTTTATATTATCAAGAGGTTACCAAGTAACTGGGTGTTATCAGTGTCCACGGTGAAGTTTGACCTTCAAGATGACCTTGAAGAACTGCGGGCGCGTCTATACCTTGACACGGGGAAGCGGCTTACCAAGAAGGAGATTCTAGAGCTGGTGTTCAGGATTGGACTACAGAACTATGACCTCATTGTCAAAAATGTACGATCTGAAGAACAGCCTCTTGGTGATGAAACCATCCAGAAAGTCCTCTCCATGGCTGAAGACTTGGGGCCAGGAAGTGAAGATCTCTCGTCCAAGGTGGATGAAGTTGTTTATGGTGGCAGCTGAACATGACTGTGCTCATAGACAGCAACATCATTATTTCACTGCTTAACTTCCGCGACAAGAACCACTCCAGAGCAGAAGACCTGCTCACAGAACTAAAGAAACCAGAGTATGGAATGAGAGTCACCACCGACTATGTCTTGGACGAAGTATTGACCACACTCTGGATGCACACTCATCGAAAGGACATTGTTGTCAAGGCGTACAATCTGGTTTGTCATGCTCCCGAGTTCATCAGGTTCGAACACACAACTCCAGAAGTTCTAGATTTAGCATGGACGAAATGGGAACAATTGGCGAAATGGCCGGAGAAACCCTTGAGTTTCACGGATTGCTGCATTCTCTCGTTCATGGATAAGAATGTAGTCGGATACTTGGCTACATTCGACTCAGACTTTGATGGCCTAGCCAATCTCGTATAGGGCCATGGTTGAGATGATAAGATGCTTGGCTCTGTTTTCGGACAGGGTAAGGTGCAGGCTAAGACGGGGTAGCGGTGCGACTGTTCAGGTTGCCCCGACGCCATCGGGAGTTTACCCTTCTGCCCACTGCTGAGCACCCTTTCATTTTGCAATTTTGATTTTCTTTTTCTGGATTAGCTCACTTACAATCGCCCAGAAATAAGATGGGTTCTCTGTATGAAGCCCATGTCCCGCATTAGGTATGAAGAGAAGCGGGAGCTGTGCATCTCTCACAAGCTTCTCAGATGAGTAAACACCCCTATTATTCTCTCCGAAGATGAAATAACAAGGAAAATCACGATGTGCTAGCAGTCTGTTCAGTAAGTTTCCCTTTACAGAAAGCGGTGCCAAGTCTTTGCTGGATGCCCATATAGTGAATGGCCCTGCTTCTCGAAACGCCGAAATATAATCAATCATGTACTCTTCTTCAGAATCACCTTGTATTTTACTACAAATTGATTCAAATTCTTGTTGGAATTCTGAGAAAGACATCTCAGCAAACATGGATGAAAAGAATGCATCACCTGCGTCAAGATTCCCCTCCAGATACAGCAATAGCTTGGGTTTGGTAATAGGTACACTCTGATAATCTAAAAGTTCAATCAGCGAAACTGCTATTGCCCCTCCCATAGAGTGAGCCAGTAGAGAGAGTTGCTTGACATTTTCCTTCTCAAGTACAGCAACTAGGTACTTAGCCTGTTGATTCATGGTATATGCTTCAACTTTATCACTCTTGGATGAGTCCCCGTGACCTAATAGATCTGGAATAATCCATGAGAAACTATCCAGTGAATAGGTAGTGAAGTGTTTGAGAAACCATTTGCGATTGTCCCCTAATCCATGAATATAGAGATTCACTAGGGGTTGGGTTGGATTCATGTGAGAGTAATACACTATAGTTCCGAAGTCAGTTTCAAGACTCGTTGTTTTCAACCTCGTCATAATGCAATAATAATGACTTCTGTTCAATTGGCTTTTTCTCTCTCAGAAATAGAGGCTGAAGGGGTCGGCTGAACAGGGAACTTTCCCTAACTGTACATTGTTGAGCACCCTCTATTTCTCACAACTAGCATTCCCGATAGTCAGTATTGGCCCACGTTATGGCCAGAGATTAGAAGTTATTTCAGATGGCGCAGAATTTTTCTTCTGAGTCGTCGAGCTCCTGACAAGGGTGTGTAACAGCTGCAAAAAATCTGTACCAAACTGGACATCTCTTAGACGAATAGCGAATCGAAGATCCTTTTTTGTAGGTGTTAATATACTCCAGAGAGGGACCTGTACATGTAGTGTCAGTCCAGGACGAGAACCAAGTCCAAGGATGACTCTACCGTCAGTTGGCCGGGGACGTAAAATGCCCGTGGAGAGGACGTAAGAC
>DXJO01000030.1 GCA_019057475.1 Candidatus Thorarchaeota archaeon
GCCGCGAAGACTAGATGGACTCTTGTGATGTCTTTGACCATGACTACGACTTCCTTTTGCAGTCCCGAATCGAGATTCTCTGGACCTGAAGCGTCAGGAACGTTAGAAGGCATACCAGTCATTGCCGCAACATCCTGCAGTCATCCCGATGAATATGGAGTTTCTCGGCTGAAAACTGTCCTGCTATAGGGAACGCGAGTCACTGAAACCGGGGGAACCTGCAGGGGAGAACGCTCTCACGTATGGTCAGTGGAAGGCTCGCGTCATGTTGGATTGGTACGTGATCTCACGGACGGTCAGTAAGGCCTTTGTTGCAGTGATAAGTCGTGGATGGTCATGAGATCCATGGGGGTGCTCTAACAGACACGCCCTCTTCGAGGGTCTTGTGGGTTCCCTGCTACAAACTAAGTAGTAAAGTAGCATATCATTAGTCCAACACAATGGATTGCACCATGTTTTATACAGTTCACATTTTCCACCTGAATGATAGGGGTCTCGAAGACTCGTAAGAGTTGTAGAATAAGTCTGTTCACCACTGGAAAAGTTGTCTGTATCTCAATCACCAAGCAAGGGATAAGAACTCGTTGTTTTTGATAGGAGTTTGTGACTGCATGTATGGGTTTTAAGCTCGTACTGGTCAGGTCGAGCAAAAATAACGGGCGCAGGTCAGTGTGGCGGTGTGGTAGGAGGGAGGTTCGAATGAAGGCGCAGAGGAAACCCCTAGCTGGCGCTTGGCCTTTGATGTTGTGACAACCCCAATGTTAAAGGAACTAATAATAATGCAATCACTACCAATAGGCCGATTGATACGAGGTGCAAACTAGAGGCAACCATAATGAGCATAATCCCGAGCAGGGCCGGCAATAAGGCATACAAGCGCGCTATGATGAAGAATCCTCCCGATGTCCTTAGAAGACATCCCCACAGGTAGGAATACCCTCCCAAGGACAGACAGCCGATCAAGAACATGGGAATCAGCAGGGCCTCCAGTTGCAGTACTATCACACTTATCACACCCAATAACCCCGGCAGAAGCATGCATGATATTGCAGTTGTGCGCGCAGTAAATGCAGTCTTCACACTCATCCCGTTCACCTACAGACTGATACCGCTCAACCCTGCATACAGTGACACGAAAGCAGCCAACGTAGGGCCTAACGAGAGTGCCAAGGCATCAAATGCTTCAAGCGATAAACACGCTGCAAGACCCTCTGGGTTCGCCGCAAAGATCGCTTCGTTCAGAAGCGTAACAATGAAGAACGCCATGCTTGGCAGGAGTCCCCTTATCAATATGGAAACGACCGTTACTAGGCTTTTCGCCAGAACAATGGCCGCATGAGCAGCTAGAGCTACAGGTATGTATGTCAGTACTATCGCGATTATACTAATTACAATGTAGTTGATAACCATTTCCACGAGATAGCTATCTGAGTGTGTCCGGCCGAAGTAGTTGAAACCGGGCACTAAGGGACATGAACGAGGCAAAGTACGATGCAGACAGAGCCGTTCTTCGCTGGTAGTGGGATGACCTGATGCCGGGAACCTTTGTCATTAGAATCGCAGACGGTCTGTTGATCTACACAGAGGTACTTGACGACTACAAGGAGGGCAATATGAAAGGCTTCATCTTCGGCAAGCACTACTCTGTTGCGTGTCCTGATGGAGAGTTGGACGATGCTCACAGGTTAGCCTTTCTTGCCATCACTTCGAAAGACTCTTTTCTGGCTGCAAACACGCAGGGGTAGGCAGGCAGTCTGACGGGATTCGAATGACATGGTGCTGTCAGAAAGGTTATATCCCGCATCGTAGCGCGGTCCTGCCAGGCTACGGAGTCAGACACTGATGCCCCGCAAAGCAACCTCTCAAGAATTACCTATAGTCACTTGTAGTAATAGTAGAATGCTGATATACTAGCGACTGCAACCGTTCCAATCCACACCATTACGAGTGCAATTATAGTTTCAAAAGATGCACCTGTTGATGAAAGAACTACGAGTGCAAGAGGGATCACATAGAGAACGAAAGCAAATCCATTACGAGTCGCTTTGTCGGAGATTTGCGAAGTACGCTCGTCCCGCAAATTCATCCCATAGATAGAGAATCCTACCAATACTATAGGAGGAATAAGGCACGCAAAGGATAATGGTAAAGAGGGAGGCCAGGATTCAGTTGGTGAAATTAAGCTTACGATGAGAGTTGAAGCAAACCACGTTGAAGGTATAATAATCAACAATATCGCAATGCTCTTTTTCGATAGTCTTTCTAGATTATTTTCCATTTCTAATTCACCTTCATTTCCTGAAATAATACACTCCCGACCCATACATCACTGCTATAGAGGAAAACCAGAGGGACAAGACAGCTGCTAGTGCGTCAAATATTAGTAAATCAAGAGCTATCAATGCACCTGTCCAAGGCAACGCGAATAGTAGGAATACGAATCCATTATGTGCTGCGAGATTCAGGATGTGCATGAATCGCTTATCTTGATACTTTTCCATTGCTTTTGCAATTAGTATTGTGAATATTACTGCAAGCGGAACACTAATTGTTCCACTCCAAATTCCCGAAGGCGAAATAAACCATGCCGCGACAATAATCACAGCTGCAACAATCAGCGCAATAACATTAGCAATTTGGCTACGATTCAATTTTTTTCATCTCTATATTCAAATATATCTTCAATTGCCATTCCGAATTCATGTGCTATTTTGAATGCAAGGACTAATGATGGATTATAGGTCCCCTTTTCCATCGAAATAATGGTCTGTCTGGTTACCCCAAGTCGTTTTGCTAGACCTTCCTGTGTCCAATCTTCAGATCTCACTGACTGCTTCAGCATTTTTTCACGGAGATTCTTGAGTTTGTTTACGATCATTTATGGTACATCTGAACGACAATGTAAAGTACACTTAACGTAAAGTAAACTTTACATTTAAATTCTTCTATTGGACTTTAATTATGAGACTTAACAAACATGTTAATGCCAAAAATTAGCGATGGAACAAAGATCTCACTCTTGACAAAATAACTAACTTGAATGGAACATCTGTCTTTTGACGTGTGATCTCGAAGCATAGTGGTGATATCTTCTTTTTGTATTCTCTCTTTATATTCCCCCAAGTTAGATTCAGAACATCCCCAATGCTCATTCCAGACCGAATATGTACAAGGACAGTCCTGCGACGAAGCCAACTCCAGTGCACATCATTCGCCCTTGCGCCGTTTCCTCCGGCTCTTTTTGAGTTCTCTTCTCTCTATTCTTCTGGCCCTATTTCGTTGCACTATCCACAGGGCGGGAATCATGACCAGGGATGCAACCAATGCGTATGGAGCCAGTTGAAATATGAAGGACATGTCAGGAAGACGGAACCAGAAAGGAGGGATTCCATCTTGTTCAGTGACCGTACCCCACTCTTCTTCGATATAGTCAATCCACCACTGAGGAATACTCCACACGGGTTCCTCATCAACTGAGAAATCCGAGTCTAGGTGATGGAGTCCGTCGTACATATCGAGCAAATGAGTTGCTTGACTAACGCAGACCAGACGCTCGCCGTCCAAGCCGCATTCTGGATAACCAACAAACTCACCATGGGCGTGTTTCTGAAGGCTGAGAATCCACTGGAACATCTTCTCTCTGTCAATCAGTTCTGTTCGATCCAGGAGCCACAATGACCAGGCAATTCGTTGAGTGAAGAGAAGGTCACCGTTCACGTCACATCCCGATTCACTGTCCCAATACTGCAGAAGGTATTCGCAAGTGAGACTCACGTCCATTTCACCCCGTAGTCCTAGTATGTCCATCAACATAATCCCTGCGGGTGCATAATTGAAGTCGGACTCGGCCCCGAGGATGTTGCTGAAACCGCCATCCTTATTGTGGCAAGCCCGAACAAAATTGCGTGCTGAAGCCAAGTTCACCCAAGCTAGTCTATCTGCGATTCTGAGTGTGTCAAGGGCAAAGAATGAGTGGACGAGACTGACACTGTCTCTTCCAGGCCTGGAAACAAACCCACCGTTGGACTGTTGGAGAGCAGCCACATATTCAGCGTTGGAATCGACATCGATCTGCTCTTGCAGGCCCAAGCTTGAATAGAGTGTCAGCGCTGTTCTGCA
Organism: Candidatus Thorarchaeota archaeon; assembly: GCA_019057475.1. Classification (GTDB taxonomy): domain Archaea; phylum Asgardarchaeota; class Thorarchaeia; order Thorarchaeales; family Thorarchaeaceae; genus WTCK01. Next base: position 4,120 of record DXJO01000030.1, read on the forward strand.
AGTGAAGAAACTGGGTCCACTATCTTTCGAGAGGTTAAGCATGCCATGGTCTATGAGTGAGGCAAGGAACTCTATCGTACTTGACCAGTTCAACCTGTTAAGACAGTCAATGTGATCCAGAACTTCATAAGCGTCAAGTACTTGGACAAAGGTGGCAGATGTTCCGTCGGGTTCGAAGGGAGGGGGACACTGTAGATGTCCATAGAAGTAGCCATCAGAGTCCTGCAAAGCAATGACATAGTCGACAATTGCTTCACGTCGTGTTGTGACATAGGCTTCTTTGAAGATGTGTCCATCTCTAGGTGGTGAACTTGGGCTCATGAAGAAAGCGTCTGGTATGCAACTAGGAATGTAATCTGTACAAAGGAGCACTAGGAGAAGGGTAAAGAGTAGGAAATATCGGACAGCGGGTCTTGGGTCTTGCCAAACGGGATTATTTCCATGTTTGGAATCTAGATGGATCCTGCTGGGCATCCGATCACCTATTGCTACCTAAAATCAATCCTAGTATAGACCACTTTGTGTATAAGCGTGTTGAACTTCGCCCTGCTATGTGCTGCAGTTTAGGAAAAAAGACACAAGACCCTAAGAAACGGACTGTCTTGAAGAGGTTCTCTCTTTTAGCGGTGTCAAATGCAGTCTGAATGGGTGAGTATTTCAGCTTCTAAAGCAGTTTAGTGTCATTAGTCATCCAGGTTACATTATGGCGAGAAAACCCGCGAAAAGCCCGACGATAATTGCGACTAAGAAGAGTGCAGCGATGTAGCGCGCCCCAGGTTTACCATAGACCTTCATCAGAGTCGCAATGAGAACGAATCCAAGGACCAGCTGAACCATAATGTAGCTTAGTGTGAAATTGGTCATTTGGCTTGCTGGAACTAAGTTCATACGAGTCACTACGTGGTACGCTGTCATGTATACAATATAAAGCAGAGTAACTGGTCTGCCAACTCGACGATTCCAGCTCCCACTCTCCATATCTCTGGAGTGGAAGGACTGTATCGCACTCCAAATCCGGTCCTTCATTCCACGTAACACAAGCCATCACACCTATCATTGCCGTTAAGATGAATTATGTCTTTCGAACTCTCAATGCGGATGTTTCTATCACAATGAAATTTGGAGAGTCTGCGGACTGGTGCAGGCTACTGAACTACCAGCGATGAGGATGACATAGAACGGTGGGCCGTATGCGGCCCCTCATTCCAAGTGTAAGGCCCGGTTTTGTCGGGTGTGCAGTCTAATCTAGCAGAGAATGATGAGCATGTGCGATGGTCTGATGTTTGCAGATCGTCATAGTTAATTAGATAACGAAAC
>DXJO01000031.1 GCA_019057475.1 Candidatus Thorarchaeota archaeon
CGCACGATAACCTCGTGGTCAACAACACATGTATCAGCAACAACCATGGCATCAGTGTGGAACATTCGCACGATAACCTCGTGGTCAACAACACATGCTCCTACAGCAATCGACATGGTCTCAGCATCTCGGACTCGGACAACATCATCGTTACTGACAACACTTGCTCCCACAACAATATGCACGGCATCAGAATCGTGATACCCTCAAGCTTCAATATTGTAACTCGCAACATTTGTTTCAACAACACGAATGATGGCATAAACTGTAATGATGTGCATAATAACACTATAGCCAGCAACACCTGCAGCAACAACGGCTTCTGTGGCATCTACCTTGTCTACCTTTCTGGGCCATATAGGTCAAACACGGTCATCAACAATACATGCAGCTTCAATAATGCTGGAATCTTCATCACCTTTAGTATTGGCACAGCAGTGACCGGCAATGTGTGTGAGAATAATGTCGACTACGGCATCTTTATCACGAGTTCATATAACGACACAGTTTCCAACAACATCTGCAACAACAACAACTACGGAATGTATCTCTATGATTTGGATGGTGTTGCCATCACAAGAAATGACTGCAACAACAATCTCGCAGATGGCATCCATCTAAGCGCCGCCAGTTTCTGCAATCTAACCGCCAACACCTGCAGCAGCAACACCTATGGCATCCGCCTTGCTCCTACCATCTCTAACACTGTGACCAATAACACCTGCAACAACAACCAGTATGGCATCTACCTCGAAGACTCCAATTCCAACACAGTGATCAACAACACCTGCTGCAGCAACAGCTTGTATGGCATCTACTTCCTTTATTCCACTTCCAGCACTATGGCCAGTAATATCTGCAACAACAACACCAACGGGGGCATCTACCTATGTGAGTCTGATTACAACATTGTAACAGGCAACACATGTAACTACAATGGGTGGTCCGGTATCATCCTCGGTGGCTTCGATTCTGGAGGTTCGGATTACTGTACGGTGGTCCATAACATCTGCAATAACAATTTCCAAAGCGGCACCCAGCTAGCATCCTCCAGTTTCTGCAATTTGACTGCCAACACCTGCAACAACAACCAGAATGGCATTTTCCTTGATTGGTCAGCCTCCAACAACGTGACTAGCAACACCTGCAACAACAACACCAACGGGGGCATCTGGCTGATGACACCTTCTAGTTTCAACACGGTTGCCAACAACACCTGCAACAACAACCAGTGGGGCATCCGCTTAAATGGAGCAAATTCCGACACGGTGACCAACAACACATGTAGCAACAACAGCAACTGCGGCATCTACCTCTATCACTCCAATTTCCATAATGTGACCTATAACACCTGTAGCAATAACAATCGCTATGGAATTATGCTCTCCACTTCCTGTTCCAGCAACCTTGTGGCCAACAACACCTGCAGTGACAACAACTATTATGGTGATGGTTATGGCATCTACCTCTACGATGGGTCGAATTCCAACGTTGTGGCCAACAACACCGTCGCTGACAGCTATATGGGGATACATATCTTTGGCAGTTCATACAACATTATCACTCATAACATTGTCAGGGGGAATGGCTACGGTATAATACTCAACCAATACTCATTATACAATAATGTGGTCAACAACACATGCAACGACAATCCCGGTCGTGGCATAAGTGTGGATTGGTGGTCCGAATTTAATAATGTTACAAACAACATCTGCATCAACAATGGTTACTTTGGCATTGTCCTGTGGCGTGCAAATTACACCATAGTGGCCAACAATACTTGCAGCAGCAGCAGCTATGATGGCATCCACGTCCGTTGGTCTTCCTTCAACACGATTGCCAACAACAGGTTCGTAGATTTCCTCTATGGAATCCATATCTTTGAGAACAGTAATAACAACACAGTGACCAACAACACATGCATTGAGAATACTGCCTATGGCATATTCATCGAAGAAATAATCGTTTTAGGAATAGTTCGTCCAAGTAATAACAACTATATCATATGGAATTTATTCTTAGACAATTCTATCAATGCTGTTAATGATATCGAGTCTTCTGTCTTTGACTATAACTACTGGTCAGATTATTCAGGCCCAGACGAGAATGCTGACTATATTGGTGATATTCCTTACCCCATTCCTGGTCTTGCTGGCAGTATTGATCCTCATCCAATGATTCTCTGGTGGATTCCACCGAGTTGGGATGAACCCATTATGGATCTCTATCTAGAGTCTGGGCAAGAATTCCGACTCGATTTGAATGCTAGCGCACCAACACCCATTACTTGGTGGTTGAATGATACAATACATTTCGCAATGGGCCAACAAGGTGTAATCACAAATTTAGTTGATCTTTCAGTTGGAATGTATGGTCTTGAGGTGAGGGTGACCAACGCCTATGGAATCTATCGCACTGGCGCCTTTGCCTTGTTTGTGGTGGACACTATTGTGCCAGAATGGGTAGAAGAACCCGTAGATCAGATACTCGAGTATGGCGATACACTTCATTACGCACTCTCAGCCACTGACGTGTCACCATTAAGTCATTGGTGGATTGATGATACTGTCAATTTCAGCATTAGCGAGTATGGTTTCGTGAGTAGTAACACAACACTCCCCGTGGGCTTGTACTCTCTAAGCATATTTGTCAATGACACATTTGGCAATACTCTGACGATTACAATCACAATCACGATTCAGGACACGACAGCTCCAGTGTGGGAGTCAGAGTTGTATGATGTCATTCTTGAGCAAGGATCTCAGGTAGACTACCATCTTGGAGCATGGGACCTCTCTGGCATTTCACGCTGGGTGATAGACGATACTGTGCAATTTGCCGTAACCAGTGTGGGTTGGGTGTTCAATATTGTCGATTTAGCGCCTGGTCAGCATGGGATTGCAGTTACAGTCATTGATAATCATAGAAACTCACACTCCACGTCCTGTACTATCACTATTGTATCCACAGACCTTCCAACATGGACTGAGGCTCCTACAGACCAGGCATTTGAGTTCGGTAACAAAATAGATTACGATCTGGACGCTAACGACTTCTCAGGAATTGACAGTTGGAGTTTGGATGATAGAACATACTTTGCAATCAACATGGAGGGTACAATAACCAACAGAACGAATGTTCCGGTTGGCGATTACCAACTAACCATAATGGTTAGTGACACGCTTGGCAATTCTGAGAATGCGACAATCACGATTACAGTGGAGGACACAACTGCGCCTACATGGGCCGAGATTCCCCTAGGAAGTACATTATATGAAGGAGAATCACTCAGCATCCAGCTTCATGCCTGGGACCTTTCAGGCATCGCGCAATGGCAAGTAGATGACTATGACCTCTTCACTATCAGTAGCAATGGTAGAATTGGAAATGTTGTGTCACTTGGACATGGGACCTACACAGTAAACGTGACTGTGTCTGACCCTTACGGTAATGCTCGAAGTACAGGTATCACGATACTTGTTCTCGCTTCAACCACTCACATGATATCACCTATGCTTCTTGGCATATCTATAGCAGGCGGGGTTATGGGCATCACTGTGATTCTGTATGTAGCATATCGTTTCAGACTCCGTCGTGGCAGTGGTTCAGGCACAACGAAATCTCTGCGGCGGAAATCTGGTACTAATTGGAAGGAGGCTTTGTATGTTTAGAAAGAACCTTGGTTATGGTTTCAGCTTTTTCTTCATCATCTTGATGATTAATTCCCTTTTGATGGTGGGAATGGCACAAGAGGTGGATTTGCACCTACAAGATAGTGATGAGGATGGGATTTCAGACTGGGATGAAATTAATCGCTACGAGTCCAACCCAAATAGCAAGGATAGCGATGGTGATTTGATAGATGACTACCGTGAAGTGACCACAGGTACCAGTCCTATGGATCCAGATAGTGATGGAGACGGATTCCCAGACTTCGATGAGTATGGCCTCTGGAATCCAGATGCTGAGCGAATTCCAGATCGCTGGTATCGATGTCCGTATATTGCTGACTTACCAGAGTTAACAACAACAGTCGTGGATGGAAGGATTGAACGTCATTACACATTTACCAAGGGTAATGAAACGCGTGTTACAAACATAACATCAACCATTAGTCAAAACACCGGGACACATGGTTGGAGAAACAGAATAGAGGGTACTTTCTCAACCTGGTTCAAAGTTGGACTCGAATTGGGTGCCAAGACCCAAATTCCTTTCGGACCACCCACTCCGCATTGGAAATTGGTGTCAGAGTGGGGACTCAGAGTTGGCTTTGATGCGGGGGTTTCATACTCTTGGTCGGGCACACATATGGATCAGACAACTGATCACGATCAAGAGATAATTAACGACTATACAACAAAGAACTGGGATATGAGCACGGTCACATTACATATGGAGCTTGAGATTAGCAATAGCTACGCCCGTGAGGTCAAGATGGATAAAGCAGTTTTCGATCTCTTGATCGGAGAAAAACGGTTTACATCAGAGGAATGGGTGCCTGACTGGGTGTTCAGACCCGGAGAAACCCATTCACGAGATATAAGCTTCACAATCAGTGGAGAGGAATGGATACATGCGATTTCCTATGGAGGTATGGAGCTAGGAGTAGATGAACCGTCTGTCGAACTATCAGTCTTTGATGAAGCAGCAGACAGCTATGTTTCAGAGGATACTATGAGTAGACGCATTTGGGATCGGTGTGTATTGGTCAGCATTCCAAATAGTGAATGGGGTCCGATTCGGAAATACATATGTGCTATTGTAGACAAGCTCGATGGATTAAATGTTCTAACAGCTCTTGATAGGTTGTTCTTACCATACACGTACCGCTACGGACGATTAATGAACCTGATGGATATCGCGAGTAAACCAGGTGAGGAAGTGTGGGCGTTTTCATATCATAGTGTTTGGCACGATGCGTCAACCTATTCTACTGAGACAAATATGGCTGAAGTGAATATGTGGGGTCGAGGTGCACTTCTGCTTTCCTTGGAAAAGGACACAGACGGAGACTGGCTTATCGATTACGTTGAACAGAGAATCGGCACAAGCTTGACAGATCCTGATACAGATGGTGATTATTTAGATGATTATGTTGAGGTTGTTCTTGCTAGAAGTAGTCCATTTGATATTGATACCGATAAAGGAGGGATAATCGATGGAATTGAGTACTATGAAGGGTTTGATCCCACAGATCCCACTGATGACAAGTTGAAGCCGCCCAGCTGGTATCAACAACACAAGACCTTGAAGATTGCTCAGCAGGCGGCGAACATCCTCCTGAGTCATGCGACCCAACCTTCTCCGGACGAGATCACTTGGCCTTCACCACAGAGTCCTGGTGTTGATGTGTTTCATAGTTACCAGGGGCAAGTGAGTTATGTTACTAACAAAACGATTAGAATGGGAGATGACCAAACGATAGTAACTATTGAGATTGGTGACGTTGATAACGACAATATCAGTGAGATTGTGTATGGAACATACCCCATGGGTCTCGTCATCCTTCTTGACGATGATGACGGAGATGGGCAATGGCAGGACACTCTACTTGCGAATTTTAGTTATACATACGGAGTTTACCCGGTATGGGTTATGGATTTGGCCATTGGTGATGCCAATAACAACCTCGCGAATGGATACGAGATTGTTGTGGGCAGCTGTTACTATGACGGTGGCTACACTGGTAAGGTGCACATGTTCTATAAGTCCGGGGATATTTGGGATAGTTCACCAATAGATAGTTCCATCGATGGTGGAGTCTATAGCATTGCCATCGGGGATACTTGTGGTTGGGGAGAAAATGTAGTAGCGGTTGGGCAGGGTGGAACTGAGAGTTATGTCAATTCACAGGTACGAGTCTATTCCAAAGTCGGACCAATTTGGGAGTGCACAGCGGTGGCAAATACTACATCATCCCGTGTGCACGTAACAATCGGTGACATAGATGACTACTACGATGGTGCCGAGCTGGTCTTTTGTACTTATGGACTCAACAGCACCCTGTCCTATATTGGTTATAGGCATGTGACAACTTCACGAACCATTGTAACGATTGCAAAACAATTGGACTTTGTTGGTGATCCTCCTCCATACGAGAAATACATGTGTGTGGAAATTGGCAATGTCGATGATGACGACACATTGGAGCTGATCTATGCGGTCGATAGGACTTTCATTGGTACAGATAGTCTCTGGATATATGATCCGGATTATGGAAATGCATCTATTCTTGATAATCTAGAATTCCACTGCCCGATGATTGCACTAAATGATTTCGATAACGATGGCTGGGATGAAGCTGTTTTCCATGTGGTAGATCCTGCTGGATTTCCTGATACTAATCTCTCTGTTATTGAGTGGGATGGTCTATCTTGGAAAGTTACGTCAATTGAGAACGCTACCGAGCCCTATGTTGAAGCAATAGCAGCAGGTGATGTGGATACTGATGGAGAGATGGAGGTGCTATATGGCACATTAGGGAGTGGGATACTTCGACTGTGGGACCATCCTAAGGGCGCATTATGGCCTAGTGAAATCCATGAGTGGGATGTTGAAATCACCTTGTCTGAGCCCTGGATCTATGAAGGTGATCCCTACCCAATCAATGTGACAGCAATCAACATAGGACCATATGATATGAATGATATCAACGTATCAATTATTGTTCACGAGAATGTAGTAAATGCTACACCACCGCTTCAGAATATTGCGAGCATTGTACCTGGTGCAAACGAAACCTGCAGTTTTCTATTTTGGCCTACAACTTCAGGTAACTATACTGTATCTGTTGATATCTCATCATTTAATCCGCGAGTCTTTCACAGCTCTGATTATTCCCTTCTAGTAGTACCTCGCATACAGCAACAAGCTGAGATAGGACGTGCCCTATTGGAGCTCGCGCTCTACACAAACAATCAGACACTACTGGATGCAGCCGTGGAAGTAGGCAAATGGCTGGAAACTGTACATATCCAGTTTGGCAGCTTCTATGCTTGGAATGGTGATCCCAGCTACACTGATGCAATAGTTCCCGGATTCGTACTGGGAACTGCAAGGACTGGCTTGTTCTTCCTCAAACTCTTTAGAGCAACCGGGGATTTCGACTTTCTTGTTGACGCCCTTGATGCTGCGAGCTTCTTGGGCGACCCATATGAAGGCTGCTGGTCGCTTATTGATAGTGTGGGTTTAGCCTGGGCGCCGCATGACAATGGAGTAGCTGAAGCAGCTGAAGTGGGAGAGCTCCTTTTTGAAGTTAACAAGGAACTCATCTATGACTACTTCGCTCCCACTTTGAGTGGGGTCAGAGCCTACCTCATGTTTCTAGCCCAGAACGGTACACTGACAACCAGCTGGCTCGAATCCTGTGGAATAACTCAGACAATCAGTCGCTTCTTTACCGTTATGGAAGGGACCTTCCTAGAAGCAGCTCAGCGGGCTGGCAATTGGCTCGTGGAAGAGATTCAGAACGACCCTGACTGGGTTGGGAATCTCTCTGTCTGTTACCGTCCAGAGAGTCCTTATGACTACTACGTTGATACTGGTCTAGCTGGCCTCCTTGACACACTCGTCCTTCTATCCAGTGCGGCTGAAACTGACTGTGCTGATGAAATATCTCAAATCGCTGACCTTATCATGTCCCTATCTCACATGACGAATCAAGGCACTAACTGGCGTGAAAGCTCCTGGCCCGGTGATCTAGAAACACTTGTTCATTCCGTAGATTGGGACTATGGAACTGCAGGCATAGCTTCAGCCCTGACAGCAGCTTATCGAGCCACTGGAAATCAGACCTACCTCGACTGTGCTTTGGATGCGGCAGACTGGATGGACAATGCGCTCACTGTATTCAATGCAGCTGAAGAGATGACCAACATCACTTCTAGAGCGTTATCCGATATCATCAAGTCAATGATAGACATCCACTCCACTCTACCGGTTGTTTTTGTGGGATATTTCGTGGATCCCATGACCTCTCTGAGCGGAGCGACATTCAACGTAAGTGGGTATGTGCAGACGATGGGCTGGCACGCGAAAGACGTTAATATCACCCTTGATCTGGCTAGCGCTTTTCGTGCACATGGGCAGGAGAAGACGATAGACATTGGCACCATAGCTCAGCCTAGTGGAATCGTGATGGACTGGATAGTCACCCCATTGGCTTACGGCGAGTTCAATATCGGAGTGATTGCAGAGTCCGAGAATGCTGGTACTCAGACGAATAACGCAACTGTGATGGTGACTGATGTTGGAGTGACCAAGCTGAGAGAATCCGATATAGGGTTTGTAGCACTATCACTAGCTCAGGACCCAATTGACTTATACAACCTTGGCGAAACCGTCTGGTTGCCGATAGAGGCAGAGTACCACAATGGTGACCCGGCGATAAACGCCTCAATCAAGGTTGGAGCCATGGGCACCGCTGTGGTCAATGAGTATGGAGTCGCGTATATCGGTGTGAGCTCTATTGCGCCCGGTACGATTGAGATTCCGATATACATCCGCTACGATAAGAAGACAGGAATTACCTCAGGTACTGACAATCTGACCGTTTCATTGACCTTCACAGGCCTTGAGGTCTATGATGTGACTAGCAGTGCAGCAATCTCCTTCACTGGAGAACCTATTACAATGTCAGGGTATGTACGTTATGCGCATGACCACAGCATAGTACCCAGTGCTACTGTGAGTCTTGATGGAAATCCAGTGGCAATAACAGATGAAGCAGGGTTCTTCCAATTCCAGCATACTGAAGGTAATCCTGGATTGACGAATTATACAATAACTGCCGATGCTGATGCTGACCATAGAATAGTCGTGTGTGCTTTGAGTCAGCAGGTGCAAGTAGAGTGGATGCCCTTCTGGACTCCTATTACCATCGGGATTGCAATTGTGTCAGTTGCTGCTGTTGTAGTTGTAGTAACCATCATCGCACTCAAAAAGAAGAAAATATCTCTACCTTCGCGAAACCGTCTGAAAGGTATTGTGAACATTCGCAGGAAGAATCCAAAGAAGTGACACACGTAAGACTAGGCACGGGTCTGGATGAGATGCGTGATGGTGGGCTACTCTCTGCACTAGGACCGCTTTAACCAGTTCTTGTATGAGTTTCCATGATCTCCGTCTGGACTTCCACAACCTCGCCACTGGTGCTGCAGTTTGCGTAAGCATCAAGCCATTCTCTATTCAATGTCAGGAATGAAGGGCCCCACTTGAATATCGACATGATGTCTTCTGCGATATCTTTCATCCCCAGAATGTATACTGCAGCAGCCACGGCCTCAGCTGTTGAGAGTTTGATAGGCTTGTACGTGTTGATTGGATTGGCTGCCAGAAGATACGGAAGAGACCTCTGCTCGCCCTGACGAACCCTGTGGAATATATCCTCGGCCTGTTTCCAAGAGCAATCAAGTGCCACGAGCCCGGACTTCATCACGGCTATCTTATCCGCAGGGGACAGAGCTATCTCAGAAATTGGGTTGAGAACAATGGAGCCACGCGGTATGCGCCGCATGTCTTTGACTATCTTGGCCTTACTCATCCTGTTGAGGCGGATTCCAGTGCATTTCTTGGGATCACACTGATTCGCATGGTATACGAGAATCTTTGGAGCCTCGTTAGTCTGCTGCTCCATGAGTAAATCTCATAGGACACAACAGATTTCTGTGTTGCCATGGCTCACTAAGTGAGGTTCTGGAGGATGTTGTTCAAACCCGGAGAGTCTTGCGAGATATGTGACTCACGAGAAGGTGTGCTTGAACAATGCTCCATGTGTGGAGCCTATTGTTGTGAGAACTGCAGAGATGATAAAGAGAAGATATGTCTGACCTGTCAGGAAGCAAGGTGTTTCATCTGTGCAGAGTATCTTGCGTCAAGGGCGTGTGATAGATGTGGCCGACTGGTCTGCGAGGACCACGGAGTAAAAGTGAACGAAGTCACAGTCTGCAATTTATGTCGGGCGAATGAAACATGACAATGACTGCAGTTCACCTGGGAATGGACGATATCGACAGCCCGAGAGGAGGCTGTACGACGCACTTTGCCAGTCTCTTAGTTGAGGAATTGACCGAGTTGGGAGCCAGTTGGCTGGACTATCCGAATCTCATTAGACTAAATCCAAACATTCCATACAGAACACGAGGCAACGGTGCGGTCACTCTAAGGTTCGAGCTTGAAGCCTCAGACGTGGACCAAGTCTTACCAAGATCGAACCTGCTACTCAAAAAGTACCTAAAAGAGGACTACCCAAACACCAACCCCGGTATGGTCATCGCGACAGGAGATGTCCCAGTTGATTTGCTCGGTTTCTCCAAGCTCGCTCTCTGGAGAACTGTGCCCGTGGCATTGGCCCGAAGACTGGTGGCCAGATTAGCCCTTCCCTACATTGCAATCGGAAATAGGAGGGGTCTCATAGGTGCACTGTCAGCCATAGGGAACCCATTGCGCCAGGATCACACCTACGAGTACATCGCATACCGCTCGATTGAACTGACCTCTAGAGAACGAGGAGTTGATGTGGATTCCGTGTTCAAGATGAACCAAAAATACGGAAACCGCTTGTTTTCCAATATCGATGGCTCAGCGCAGAAAATTTTGATTGAGCCTCATGGCCCGGATCCAGTCATCTATGGAATCAGAGGGGAAACCCCACTGGACGTGATAAAGGCTGCAGATCTAATCCAGAGTAAGCAGGACAAGGAACGTTGGATGGTATTCAGGACAAACCAGGGTACAGGTGCACATCTCGTTCACAGAGTACGCCTTTCGGACATTAGGCCGTACATGGCCGCTGTTGTGGAGGGAGAAGTTGCAACAAAATCAAAGATAATCGAGGGCGGCCATGTCATCTTCAAGATAACAGATGGGCCCACTAATGCAGAGTGTGCAGTGTACGAGCCAACAGGTGAGTTCAGAGAGATAGCAACAATGCTCATTGAAGGAGACAAGGTAAGTCTGGACGTAGGAGTTCGGCCCGCATCAAGGATGCACGGCTTAACATTGAATGTCGAAGGACTTAGAATCCTCCAACTAACAGACGAAGTCATTCTTGTCAATCCGATATGCCCCCATTGTCTGAAAAGAATGAAGAGTGCTGGTAAGGAAAAGGGCTTCAAATGCATCAAGTGCGGCTTCAAGGACCCTCAAGCGAAGAAAACAGAAATCCCAGTTGAGAGACAATTGAAAGCGGGTAGGTATCTGCCACCTCCAAGGGCACAGAGGCATCTGACTCGACCAATGAACAGGATGGATCGAAGAAACAATGGCATACCGAATAATCTAGTCGATGAATGGCACGACCCCTAGAACACTGCAACATTGAGGAGTATTGGAACATCTGAGGAACAAGCTGTGCTAGACTCTGCGTCCACGACGGCCGCCAGGTTTTCTCGTTCCGTCATGTGGAATGGGTGTAACCTCGTCTATGATGCCTATCCTCAGACCGGCACGACTTAGAGCACGAATGGCTGCCTGTGCACCGGGCCCGGGTGTCTTTGGTCCATGACCCCCAGGAGCTCGAACACGTATGTGTATCCCGTAGACGCCCTTGTCTTTGGCCTCGCGTGCGGCCTGAAAGGCTGCCTGCATTGCTGCGTGCGGTGAGGATTCATTTCTGTCTGCTTTCACCATCATCCCACCAGAGGTCCGTGCGATTGTTTCTGCTCCGGTTATGTCTGTTAGATGGACAATGGTATCGTTGTATGATGCAAAAATATGCGCGATGGCCCACTTGTCGCGATCGTCTCTCCTACTCATCTTCGTTGGCCTCCTCCTCGCCTGCGTCTATCATCCCGACGCCCGCCGTAACGGTGGACAGACTCATCCACTTCCTCAGGTGGTTGTGACGCTCTTAGTGCGGCGTCTGAAGCAGCAATTCTGGCAGGATGTGATTCGCTGTTTAGTGGGGATTTCGGTGTAAATAGCAAGCGCTCTTCTTCGTCCACATTCATTATCCTACGTGGAGTGGTCACTCTTGCTCCATCCAGTGCAATGTGTCCATGCGTCACGAGTTGACGCGCATGATGCGGGGAGCATGCAAGCCCCTTTCTAAAGATGATAGTCTGAAGTCTACGGTCCAGTATATTGTCTAAGGTTAAGTCAAGAACATGGTCTAGAGATGGTTCAGTCACGAGAACTCCGTTCCGGACTAGCTTGTCAACGAGTTCCTTTTCTTGCAGCGCACGCTCATCAAGTGACAGAGCAAGCAGGTTACGCGCTTGGCGTCTGTAGCGAGATAGATCAGTTTTGTGCTTCCAGAGCTCTTTCTTATTGCGAAGCCCATAGGTACCTATCAGTTGGAGCTCTTGCTCAAACCTGTCACTGTCAAAAGGACGTTTCGGAGTTACGTACTTCTTCTTCTGCCGACGTGGATCACCCATTACTCATTACCTCGGGCTGAAACTTTTGTCCTTGATACACCCACGGCCATTCCTTTACGTCCGGTAGTCCTAGTGTGTTGTCCTCGAACCTTCAGACCAAGAGAATGCCTAAGACCTCGCCACGACTTGATTCGCCTCAAGCGCTCAATGTCACTTCGGTGTGCGAAATCAAGATCGGAGCCGGTAAGATGAAGCATCCTGCCGCTCATTCTGTCCCTTGGTCGATTGGTATACCAATAAGGCAAACCTGCCTTCACCGGGTCTGAGATAATCGTTTCAATCTTGGAGATGTCTGCATCAGTCATATGACCTAGTCTAGCAGAAGGGTCCATACTTAGCTTGATGATGATGGCCTTCGAAAAACGAAGTCCAACTCCACTAACTTTGGTGAGCCCTTGCAGTAGGTTCTCCTGGCCATCTATATCCTTGCCAGACACTCGTACGATATGGCGATATTCTTCAGACATGGTCTCTAACCTCATTCGGACTGGGGTGAGGCTTGTTCGCCTCTTGAAGATGCCTTATAATAGTTGGCATCAAGACTCGGCTTCACCGGGCCATTCTGGGCCCCGAATCATGTGTGCGTCAACATCAGGCGCTCATATGGCCACAAACTAAGGGAATCTTCTAGGGGATTGTTAGAACTCAGATGCAATGATGTTGCAGTTGGGAGTGCAAGATGCTTCACCGAGTCATACTAAGAGAAAAGATGAAAAGCAGGCGACGTCAGGAACTTGAGTAAGCCCGGATAGCCAAGCGGCTACGGCGGCAGCCTGGAATCGACAGCCCTATGAAGGCTTGTCGAATAGGCAGCTGCTCTCCTTTGGGAGGCATGAGTTCGAAGTACAGCGTATTGCATGCGTACGAACATATCTCATTCCGGGCGCCATTATTTCTTCTTCAAGGATTCATAGGACTTGTGCCGCGGATGGTCTTGCTATCCGACAAGGTCACTTCACTGACATAGTTGGTGAGTATCATCTCCTTGACAACATCGCGTTCGCGGGTGTGCCCCAATATCCACATTAACTTCACAACTGCAGCCTCAGAGGTCATGTCATGCGCACTCAATGCCCCTACATCCAACGCAGCTTTTCCCACCTCATAAAAGGACAGGTCCGCCTGTCCGAAAGCGCATTGTGTACTCATCAACATTGAGCAGCCTTCAGAAACCGCCTGTTTGATCGGCCCTGTAAGGGCGTTCTCTTGAGTTGGAATGTTGCCAGAGCCATAACCTTCGATAACAATCCCATGGTACCCCATGTCAACTATTCGCGAGATAACACTGGGAGGAATCCCTGGGAAAACCTTCAAGAGAAACACCCTATCATCAAGTCGAGTGTCGAAGCGAGGTATGAGATTGTGCCGTTTTGTTCTGCCCTCATAGAGTACTATGTCGCGAGCCAGCATCCCCAAGGGGGTAGGGTCGGCAGAATCGAAGGCGTCATGATCTCTATCTCTAAGCTTCTTCACCCGAGTTGCCCGATGGATCTCTCCATTGAAAACTATGCACGTTTCACCCAAGTCAGCCCAAGCTGCAACTCTTAACGCATCTCTCAGGTTTCTAGGTCCATCACTCCACGGCATTGAGGCGGGTATTTGCGAACCGGTGAAGACGATTGGTTTTCCGAAATCCTGAATCATGAAACTCACAGCTGAGGCCGTGTAAACCATCGTATCCGTTCCATGTAGAACCACGAAACCAGCCAGGTCTGGTATCTCTTCGTACGTTGCTTTGATGCAACTAGCAACCTCTTGCCAATGATGAGGTTGTGCATTCGCTGAGTCAAGCTGGAACAGTTCTCTTTTAATGACCTCTATCTTGCCCATGCCTTCTGGTAGGTATGACAACAGTGTGTCTACGGATAAGCCAGGCCTATAGGCTTGAGATTCAGAGTCATAGATGCTGGCAATTGTGCCGCCCGTTGGAATAATGCAGACTCTGACTGGTTCACCTTGGGACATAATTTAACCCACAATTGTCTGACCTAGGACTCCATCTTATCCGTGTTGTGGCAAGGTTGCTAACAACTGTTTGTCAGAGATTGAATTCACGCCCGAAATAAACAGAACTAGAATATCTACACCACTATGTAGTTGGAACGTCCTTCTACATCTCTCTTTTTTTGCATTGTTGACAATTCGGTTATTCCCGCGGATACATTCTATAAAGTAAAAAGCCACCGAGCACGCGGAAACACTAATGCACGACCTCATAATAGTCGGTGGTGGACCTGCCGGAGCATCATGCGCAAGAAGAGCCGCTCTCCATGGGCTTGATATTGTGATTCTTGAAAAGAGCGTCCACCCACGTGACAAACTTTGCGGCGGTGGGCTGACCCCTCATGTCAAGGACCTGGTGGATTTTGATATCAGTGGAGCAATTGAACGTGATATTCACGCAGTACGCCTAATCTCGCCCTCAGGAAGGCGGCCATATCTCAAACGAGATACTCAAGCAGGATACACCGTGAAGAGAGACAAGTTCGACCACCACCTATTGAAAAAGGCAGAAGAAGCAGGCGCCCGGGTTGAACAAGGCACCGAGGTTGTCGCCATTGAGCAGTTGCGGTCCGGAATCAGGGTGCTCACGAAAGGCGACTCATACAGAGCACCCCTGCTTGTCGCTGCTGACGGGGTTAATGGCATCGTATCTCGGAGCATTGGAATCAGGAAAAGATGGCCTTCTGACCGGGTAGGCCTGTGCATAGCAGCGGATGTGCCTGTGGATCCCAGCGAGATTGAGAGAATCATGTCGGTTTCCGAGGAGGAGGACTGCATGCCCATCGAGATTTACTTTGGACCAGTGGAATGGGGTTATGCGTGGTGCTTCCCGAAGCGGGACGAGTTAAGTATCGGTGTCGGGTGCAGAATGGACAGGATGTCCAATCTCAAAGGGAGTTGGCGTGGCTTTTTGTCAATGCTAGAACGAACAAAGGGAATCCAAATCGACCCTGATTCTAGAAGCGCATTCAGAGTGCCTATTGGCGGATGCGAAAAAAGATTGATTGACCGTCGGACTATGCTAATCGGAGACGCGGCTGGGCTTGTTTCTCCGATTACGGGAGAAGGAATATACTACGCAATTGAATCGGGGCTGATTGCAGCTGATGTCGCAAAAGATGCCACGGAAAGCCGCAACCCACTTCTGGTGAAAAACTATCAAGATATCATCAAAACATCAATATGCCGCGAGCTTGACGCAGCGATGTTCATAGGCAACATCATTTACAAATCCTCCAGCAACATAGAACTAATATGCAAAATCACCCAAGCAGATTCAGTAGTAGGCGAGTTGATGCTTGATATAATCGCTGCCACGAAACCCATGCATCAACTCAAAACTGCGTTAATCAAGCGCTTGGTTACGCGTCATCCTCTGAAAGCGTTAAGGCTAGGACTCTGAAACTCACACGAACGCCCCAGTGTTCAGATAGTCGGGAGGATCACCTCGTGTGAGCCATCCTTATGCATCTTGATTCTCATGAGGTCTCTAGCAAGGATTGTATTTGGGTTGATTGATAGGGCTTCTTTGATTATAGCAGCGCCATCCTCATAGCGAGGGCTAAAATGAGTGAGAGCAAGCAGTTTTGCATCAGCATCGAGAGCTAACTGGGCTGCCGCCGCTGCAGTAGTGTGGCCCCGCTCCTCCGCGAGATCTGCGTGCTCAGAGGTATACATTGCCTCGCATATCAGTAAGTCAGCATTGGTTGCTGCCTGTTTCAACGATTGGCATGGACGGGTGTCGCCGGAATACACAATCCTGATTGGGGGAGGTTTTGGACCTGTCACCTCTTCAGGGCGAATCTTTCTGCCATCTGCAAGCTCAACCTCTTGACCCGCTGATAGTGCCTGCCAGTGTGGGCCTTTGGGTATACCCAGATTTTTGGCCATTTCTGGCAGGAAAGTGCCCGTGGGACGCTGATACACGATTTCGTAGCCGAGTGCATAGCCTCGATGGTCAACCTCGAATGCGTTAACACGGAGATCATCTACGTCAAAGATGGGACCGTCTTTTATCCCATACACAGTGGTTTCGAAGGTAGTACCAAAGCTCATTGTATTCTGAGCCGATTTAACGTACTGTATCAGTTCGTTAGGACCGTACACACTGAGGGGACGGATTCGTCCTAGAAGTGAAAAGCGCAGTAAGAGACCAGGGAGACCAAGTATGTGATCTGCATGCATGTGAGTGATGAATATGGCTTGTCTCTTGTTGGTCCCGAGATTCGCACGTTCAAACTGTCTTTGTACATCTTCCCCTGCGTCAAGTAGTAGAACCCAGCCTTGATATCTAATGGCTATGGCAGGTAGGTTCCGTCCCTCGGTGGGCATGCTGCCTCCGGTTCCAAGAAACACAACCTCCAACATTCAAACCACCAATGGAAGAACCATCCGTCACATCCAGATATGAGTTTCGACCTAACTCACGCCAAATCCAGTGGGATACTACTCCTCCCGCATTCCTTTCTGGCAACCCCATACGAAAGGAGATCGAAGAAACTTGGGTCCCACTTCCATCGCTTCTCACGACGGTCAAACATGGAGGCTACCTTAATGGGGTTGGTGATTCCACCTGTGACCGAACGGGCAGCGAAGTCATCAGCTCTGCTTTTCTCGGAATGTAACACATCAATTAGATCTGACGCAGAACCTGATGCGAGAGCTGATAGCAGAAGGATCTTCCTCTCATCAGGGTTCTCAAGATTCTCCAGACGAGATACGTAGGTCAAGGGCAGCTGACTCCACGCCGGCACGATGTTGCCAGCACAATCTGGACTTAAAAGAACAACAACCCGGTCCTTCAGTTTTGGAATGGCCACCGTAGCTCTCGGCACTACGACCCGATTGTTAATCAATTGGGACCTCTTTCTGAATGCTGTACTCTCGCTTAGATTGGTGGATTCGGTGATCTCAACTGCAGTCGCCTCGTAATTCTCCACAATCTTTTCGAGGATTTTCAGCTCTGCAGATGTGAACGTGGAAGACGGAATAGTTGGTGTGGAGAGGCGAGCACCCACAGTAAGGTCATTGTCCCTTGTCCTCAACATGAGCCGGAAGTGAAGCAAGTTTGGACGCCACTCGCCAGTCTTCGAGTTGTAGTAAACACTACTGAACCGGGGTTTTCCAGCAGATAGTTTCCAAGCTGAAACGGAACCAGCGGTGCCTCTCAAGGATTTGATCATCTTCAACAGTTCTGGAACACGCTCCCTTGGGAGGGTTGAAACTAGGAAAACAGTTGGTGAGGGTGAATCTACAAAGAGGGCCTTATGGATGTAAGGTCCTGAGAGAACTAGAGTAGGATGCTCTAGGATGATTAGAACCCTTTCAAGACCGAGATGATTTGTGTTCAATATGCCCTTAGTGTGCAGCACTCCAGAAGCACGAAGTCGCTGAGCGGCTCTACGCGTTTGGGCGTAGCTGAGCCCCACTACCGAAGAAAGAGAACGCAGGCTCAGGCTTGAGTCCTCCAAAACACCCTTGAGAACTTTGAGTTCAGTGGGACTGCATCTTGAAGCATTCGAATCCCAAATCTCTTCTACTAGGCTAATGACGTCCCTTTGGGTAACTACGCTGACGCCTCCCAGAGTGATGACCTCAGCAAGACGTCGTGTGATTTCAGAGTACAGACTCCCACGATATGTTCGCACCATCTTACTCAGGTGCGATGTGTCAGGATCAGAATCATCAAAGATCTCTGCGTCCGTGCGTTCTTCGAACGATTGTAGAACACGTAGGACAGCCGTTGCAGAAGAAGTCAGCTTGCTACGGAAGTCGGTATCTTCTTCTGGCATGATGGGACCTTCTTGTTTGATGGGCAAAAGACAATCTCCCATTGTAAGTTAGTATTGCCTGATATAGTGCCTTACTTTGAGGTTAGAATTATGCTTTTGGACAGGGCACTCACGTATCTCAATCATCAAGCAAGGGATAAGAACTCGTTGTTTTCATCCTACAATGGACTGCCACGATTTTACCCAGTTCACACTTTTGGATTGATATATGAATGAGAGAATCGTCGTTAACGACAGAACATTCGATAAATCGAAAGAACTACTCTTAAGAGTAATTCTTGTTCTCATAGTCAGGTACTAGTAAATTTACTAGTACCTCATAGTCACTCTCCTTCATCTCTTGCACCAGTCTGGAAGACGGTAAGAGATGGTTGACTGTGACACTCCAAGCCTTCGAGCCAGTTCTGCTTGACCCATCCTCTTGTTTTCTTTAGGTCCGTCTTTAGCACCTACCTCTATTAACGTTAATAGAGCTTGATGACTCTTTGCCCACATCTTCTTAATCTGTGGAACTGTGTAGGTCTGCTTGGGGTCGTTGATGGAGGCAACACCTGTGGCGTATGCCCAGACCTTTTCCATTGAGGTGAGTTCTTTGTGGGTATCATCAAGAAGTTGTCTTTCTAGACGGTCTTGGGAAGTGAGGGCTTTGACCCTTCGCACAGGCACAGTTTTTAGGCCTGCCTTCTTTGCGGCACGTACTCGGCACTCACCTAGAATGATGGTGTTGTCTTGGCTTTTCGATGTAATTAGAAAAACAGATATAGAACTTGTGGATTAACATCAAGCTCGGTGATAGGTCAGTGCCATCTCTCGAAGAGGTCATGAAGGAATTAGGCAAGCAACTTGACAAGAAACTGCAGGATTTAAAAATCGACTACCTTCTCAGAATTCTCCTAATCTTGGCCTCCAAAATGGACAAGAGGTCTCTCACTAAGCTAATATCTGATGATGCCTATTTCCCTTTGGCAAGGATTGTGACATTGCTGGAAAAGCAAGACCTAGATGGAAAAGAGATTTTATTCGAGATTCTGGATGAGCCTGCCGCAGAAATAGACCTACGCAAACCTGTGGATGCCTGGCTCACGCAAGAACATGGAATGCAAAAGACAGCTTACGAAGTACCGCTACCTGTCGCTGGTCGAAGTCGTGCAATTGATGTCTGTGGTTACAAGTCCGGCAGATTAGGAGAGGTGAAAGTCATAGCAGTTGAACTCAAAATCGACCCCCAACGTGGTTCTATTGACAAAGCCTTCGGTCAAGCACTCGATAACGCCAAGGGTGCTAATGAGTCATACGTAGTTTTCTCACCCTATGTGTATCTCAAGCAGGCAGAGGCAATCATGAAAAAGAACAAAGACCACAAAGAAGTTGGTGTACTGATAGTAAACAAGAGGGGAGTCACCATTCCTGTTTCGAAACCATCAGAATGGAGTTTGAAGGACTACCACGACACAGATGTCCTCAACGCAGTGAAAGAGTGGATGAAACAATCAAAGTGACAAAGACCTAGAATGAAGGAAGTCACTAAAGAGTACAACCACCACCTGCCATCGGGTCTAGAATTGTTTCTCCCTGCTTGGTGAAGTAGTACAGATAATGAAGGGCAATCTGACCAGGAATGTTCATTTCGTGATGAATACCAAGACGGTCGTCTAAGTCTTGGAAGTTCCAGACGTTGAAGAGATATGGTGGCTGGCCTAGGAAAGACTCTATGCGTTCGTCGTCTGACTTGCCTTCCTGCAGTATTGCCCACGTCACAGGAATGTCTAGACCATGGAATTGTGCAACATCGGAGATGGACTTACCAGATTCGTAGTCATTGTCAATTTTATCAAAATTGATATTTTTGACAATTTCAGTGATTGCAGTCCTACCTAATTCTACCTTATCAGCAATCTCCTGCTGAGTCCAATTCGGCCTGTGCGTGGACTTCTCCAGCGTCGAACTGAAATCTTTGGGCATGTTCGTGTCCTCCAGCTACACCTATTTGGTGTTTTTCAGGCATCGAAATCACACAGGATTCAGGCAAGAGCTGTCTAGGCGGTGGTATCAAGATCGCCCACCACATCGTCGCCGAGTTCACGGCCCGTGGACTCTTGTTTCCTGCCTTCATTCATCCTTTGGCTTCTGTTCTTGTATGAAGATTCGTCGGAACGGTCTACCCACAAATCTCAACCTAACATCATCACCACTTTCTGCTCTCTTTAGGATTTCAGTTGCTAGGGCCAAAGAGTTCTCATTGGTTAGAGAGAATCTCATCGACTCCTTAGTCTCTGTGAAGTCGTAGATTTTTATAGACGGCCACTTCTCACTTCTCTTTTTTTGCATGAATTATCCACCTCCGTTAAGTTGTTGGTTGTCATCAGGATTCAAGCAAGAGCTATGACGGGGTGAAAAGAAACCGAAAACCCCATCGCATTGTCGCCAATGCGACCTCTTGTTTCCTGCCTTGCAATGCGAATGAATCACTCTTGCCTTCCGCGTTCGACAATACACTTGAAGCATAGCCAATATGGTCTCCAGACATTCATAATGAGAACCAAGGGTCTATCCACACCCGAAGCACCACACTCTTTACACTTGCCCTTTGCTTTATCCAAGAATCCTTTTGCCTTGTCTAAGAATCCCATTCAATCACCGTCCTCATCCTTTGGCTTCGCACCTTCTATCACCAGAGGAATACCGATAATCAGCATCCCCGCTCCGAGAGGGAGTAGCATCATAGGAATTGGTGGTTGTAGACTCCCTATCCAGTCCATGAGGTAATTGAAGGGGGCAATTATATTTTGATGTATAGCATACGAAATCTGTCCAATGGACATAAAGGCCCCACCAACACTGTGAGTATCACTCCTATGGTCAACTTCAATGGGTCTCTCATTCAATCACATCCTCCTGTCTGACTTGTCTGCCTTAAACTCTTCGACTTCATTCATGGCAACACGTCCCAACGGTCTTCCCAGTCCTTGATATTAGGCACATGGAAGCCTGCCTGTTTGTAGTCCGGTTCGTTCCAAGAGAACCATCGCTTGTTGACCTCATCACCACGGGCAATAAAGACGCGGAACCCTCTGCCCTTCTCTGGAAGGATGACAAAGAACCAAAAGGTGTTCTCATCGCTCGGTGGCTCTCTGACGTACCAGCCATTCTTGTCTTGAGACGATGTCTTAACCTCTCCAACAAAGGGAGCGGCGTCGGCCTTTCTTGCCATGAAGTCATTGGTCATGACGTTGCCTTTCGTCTCCTGTGTATCATATCCTCGAACTGACAGTTCACTGAGAACATGGTGCAGTCCTGCATATTCGACCTGTCGCGTCGATAGTTTCTTTTCTGTCATTGTTTCAATCACTTCCCTAGTCGTGCTTCCTATCAAGAGTATTCAACATGTCAGACAACTTTAGGTGTTCTCTCATATACGATTCTTGCCACCTGATTCGACCGTGCCCCAATGCATAAAATGGCTGTACTAAATGGTTACTTGGTAGATATTAGCGAACGGTTCCACAGGGGCAAATATCCTAGCCCTCTTGGTGAATTACCCAACTAGATCCAATCCCCTAGAAAAAGAGTATATGTATATACGAACTCAACCAGCTCTGTGGAAGTTTTGATATATTTATAAAGATTCAACCAACCCCACCCCTCCAAAACCTTCGCTAGTTCAGGTCCTAGTCCTCCTCCTCATCGTCCTCCGCTTCTCTTGATGCTTCATATGCCTCATGATCCGGATTCAGCTGGTCAGCACGATTCTCAACAGAGGCGTCATATGCTGGATTATTGGGATTCATCGAATCAGATCTGTCATCGTTCCGCGATCTTCCTCCTTTTGCCATCTTTTCACCTCCTTAGTAGTTGGAATATAGAAAACTTTTGTATAAGTCTTTGTTGATTTTTTTGATTCGCCCAATATCTCCCAGACTAGATGAGGTTTTGGATGAATATTCACGCGTAAATTTTTTCGTTGGCTCATATCGTGGTTTGAACCCAAGGGTAACTGGGCTCTAGTGGGTCGGATTCGTGAAACCGGTCCTAGGAGGAAGCCTACTTCTGCACATAGGAATCCGCCACTCTAAGGGCATACACAAAACACCACAGGAATCCAAGAGGCATCAATAGTGGATGAACTGCCCAAGCCTCAAGTCCCATTCCGGCACTGATAGCTATGAGCCCACCCAGTGTAGCCAACATCCAGTTAGCCATGCTGATTCGTCCGTTGGTGACATGACTGGCATGGTCTATGCACTCCCTGCCTAGTTCTTCCAGAACAACACAGCTCCTCAAGAAGAAGAAATTCTCTGAGGTCGAGCTCAAGCTGCGAATGGATCACAAGAAGAACTCGCAGATGCTAGAGCAGTATTACGCTGTCCTTGACGAAAAAGACCAAGCTGCGGCTGAGCTCAAGTATCTTGGCAGCCGGCTTGGAATCAACCAGAGACCATATCGCGGTTCACAGATCACCTGAAACGGCACCGTGACACAGGCAGATTCGTCACGACCATGTGGACTGACCTGAAGCCGACCTACTACGTTGTGACAATCGAGGAACATGGATAAGCAAAGAGAGAGATACGGAAACCCAGGGAGAGTCGACTAGATTGTTCCTCCGATATGTTTGCACGAAGTGTGATGACGCAACTGAGGCTGAAGAG
>DXJO01000032.1 GCA_019057475.1 Candidatus Thorarchaeota archaeon
ACACATACGACGAGCTCTTTCTCAGAAGGCTCCCTGTGCTAGCAGCCTTTGCTTTTCCGGTGGCGCTGTTGATACCAACCTTACCTTTGATCCTTGAGTATTGCGGCAGTGGAAAACGAATCCATTGGCTGTGGGACTAGCTCGAGGGAACCCTGGCTCCAGACTGTCGCTGAGGTGTTCAAGGGCTTCCTTCAGAAACGGAAGGCTGAGCTGTTCAGGAGGCTGGGGATGACTGGCGACCATCAGGCCTTATAATGACTGAATTCAATACTGTTCCTATAAGCCATCCGATCTCAGAAGAACGTACGTGAAATTTGGCCAAGAGAGAACAACAAGTTGGCCATGGGCCTTGAGTCGCTCGTACTCTTCACGAGAAACTACAATAGGCATGACTATCACAATCCAAGGAGTAACAATCTGATGGTGCGGACTAGGTTCATCATTGAAGCGAGTTTCAATAATTCTCCGTCGAAGGGCAACTGAAGGATTGGGAGGATTTGTTTCTTCATTTTCATTACCGTGAAGGTAAGTGAAGATGCCAGGGCCGGCAGGATCGTCACGGCTCAGTGAACCCCTGAATCCGCTAGGTTATATGGTTCTAAGTATAGGTACTAACGTACTTACTAAAGTAACTAAGTGTTAGGTTACATGACTCTTAGGTATAGTCTTAGTAACGTACTTACTAAAGTAATGCACAAGAAGAAAGTAATGAACTTGAAACGATTGAATATCGTGTTTGAAGACAAGGACTTCGAGATTCTTCAACAGGCCAAGGGAGGACACTTGGACAGAGGCCCTAGTCAAGTGGGCCAAGATAGTGTTGAAGGATCGTGAGTCCAAATGACCTTGATAGATGTAGACAACATCCAACACCATGAGAATACAACTGTGGTACATCTCACTACAGTACAAGCCATCGAGTTCGCGGCAGCGATAGACGAGAACGTGAAGAATGTAAAGGACGATATCAAGGGGCTAATGCTCATGACGATTCGTTTTGGCCCTGCGATTCTCGTGGGTCTAAGGAGTAAGGAGGTATATTACTTCCCGAATCCGGAGGCATCCGACAATGAGTGATCCAGTCACAACGATAGTGACAATAATTCTGCTGTGGGCCTCTGCGATTTTTGTACTGTACGCGTTCTAGAAACACGCGACCAAGGAGGACAAGTCCGGTGACTGAAGATAAAGCTGATGGCCTCCTAGATCTTCGACGAACATCTTGGACCCTACTACGAAGTGGAATGACAATGAGAAGAGGGTTTTGTGATGGTCCTTCTCCCACGACGATACATTTCCCGATTTTTTCCGAACTCCCTCATTGTCCCACATGTTCGCGGGCCCGAGTTCGTTCCCCTGCAATAGGTAAACAGAAATGAAGGAAACAGCAATGAAACTAAATGAGCTATTGGAAAGACAAGTGGCGATAATAAACGTTGGAATGTCAACTACTAGAGGAATTCCGGGCCCATTGTTCGAGGACGGTACATTCCGATATGTGCCAATAAGAGAGCGAAAGCCTGGCAATCTTACACCAAGATACAGGGATCTAGGACTGGCTGAATGGGTTCCTGACCCAGACGGCTTTGCTCACTACGACCCTGAATTCGAAACCATGACCTTTGGGGACTACGAGTACCGGCCGAGAGTTGCGAATGCAAAGAAACTCCAGAGCGGGGATTTCCTATTTTTCTTTGCGTCACTCTCAACAATGGAGGATAGGAGAAGAAGGGGCACTACTGGCTTCTACCTGATAGGTTACTTTGAGATTGACCGAATCATTCCATACAACGAAGCCAAGAACTCTCCACTGACTAAGAATAACGCACACATAAGGAGAACTAGAGATTCAGAGTTCTCGATCTGGAAGGGAACGTCACGGTCTGCTTTTCTTGAGTTTGCAGTACCAATCGATAGAGAGTCCACAGACCTCTGGCTCAGAACGAGCAAGGGAAAGAGGCTGCCTTGGGGGTCGGTTGACAGGAGCGGTCGCCGACGCTCTGACCTAGAAGTGATTAACTCAGCTACACGTGCCAGCCGCTTGATACGCCCAGAACATCGATGGGCATTCTGGACGCTTGTCAACGCAAAGAATCCGGGGCTTCCCATATTTTCGTATAATAGTCCCTCCCATATCAAACAAGGCAACCAAGGTGATTGAAATGGCAGAGATTGATGCACCTGTGAGACAACCACCACCGGACAAGAGAGGGCGCATAGCCACAGTATGTTCTCTCTGTGGCTGGGTCGTTATACTTGCCTTCTGTTGGGCCTATAGCACGGTGCAATATTTTCCTGATGACATCTGGTTAGAAATTGCCTACGTGGTGACGTTGCTCGTTGCGGGATTCTTTATCGGCATATCAGTCGTTAAGATATGGAGGGCAGTCTTGAATCTCTACAGACACTGGCGAGGCGATTCTTCGCGTTGCAAGGCGGGATACAAGAGTTCGCAATCGGCGACGATGTGAGGGGTGTTTGGATTTCTCCCCTTTACTGCTCTTGCCTGAAACCTGATAACGAATTTGGTAGTACAAACTCTCATCAGCATGGTCGGTCTCCTTTTCATAGACACCGCTTTAATCGCTGGAGCAGTGATGATAGGACAGTATACGTGGCTTGATTTGATAATGCCACTTATCGCCCTAATGTTGGCAATAATGGTGGGTCTGGCTATCCTCTTTCCACAATCCGCCATCCTGATAGCTGCCCAATCTGCGATGATGAGCACCCCATTCGGATACTTCTTGTTAGCAATCAATATAGGAGTATATCTTGCTCAACTATACGTAGATTGGTTAGACTGATAAGGCCATAAAAAAGGAACCAGATGAATCATATGTCAGGAACCATCCCGTACACATCCTCGGGGAAAACAGAGCGATTGATAAGAAACGTACACGTAGCAGTTGGACTCGCAGCAATGCTGGTCCAGCTGCTCGTTCTTGATTTCGTGACATGGTTTCACACGACGGGGATGGCCTCGCCTATCTTCATTATCATAATAGGCATCGTATACGGTTTCCTATCAAGTGCAGAGTCTGATGAGGAATACCTACGAAACATCGTTGAACCAAGAGTTGACAAAGTCACTGAAGAGAATCGTGGCCGCTTTCTCCAGTTCAGAAGAACTACTCGACATTTGGTACTAATGCTTGGCTATATTTATGCCGCAATATTCCAGTTGCTTTGGATATCGCTCACTAATATGGGCGGCGTAGCAATGCCGGCTCTGCTTGTAGTATTTCCAACGTTTGCAACTGTGGTGGCGATGGGACCAACACCATTCCTGGTAATTTTGAGAAAGACAAGATATCAAGACATCAAACACTTATTGGATGCTGAGCGCGAAGATCTGAGATTCCGACTGCGGACAGGGAACCTAGGTCAAACCACACATTCCGCAGGCTATGGAGCAGCGTAATTATCGAGAATGTACCACGCTGCTTGGCCAGGTCACCCTCTGCGTATTACAAGCAATTATCTCGCATGTTCGGGGATGTTCAATCGGCAAGAGAAGGCCGCTGCCTTCTTGAACAAGGTTTTGCGGAGATGACGGGGCATCCTCGCATCCAAATCTTTGTGGAGCTTTGTGACCATCTTGCCGTTGGACGGCGTGCCCTCTGCCTGTTCGTTATTTCTTTGTGTCATACAAATCACGTCGTTCTAGGAGGAGGTATGACGCGATTAGCAGACCACCAAAGATGCACATAACGACCAATAGCGCCGTTTGGATGTATCTCGCCCACCGCTCGTTGAGCTTCTTTTTCTTCTTCGCTACCTCCAACCATAAGGACGCTGAAATAGCTAGAGAGCTAAACAAGTACCATGTCGTGACGAAAGCGGGTTGGTAACTATATGCGCCTGAGAGAGCATAGAGAGCGTATATGAACGAAAAGCAAGTCACTACTATCGCAGCTACAAGCATCATCTTTGCGCTAACAACGGTTTCTTCTTCGGTCATCGCAGCGACATCCCCTGTCATAGCTAGAGTGGAGCCCCGCAGTTCGTACAATTCCGGTTGACCTGATCGTTCTTGCGGCCACAGTTAGGGCAGATGACCAAAATTACTTCCTGAATGCGCACTGGAGCTGCTCTTCGGCGATAGGCATACACTATGATGAGGATTGCCGCCACACCACCGACTCCCGCTACTGCTGCGACTACGGTCCCGAACGCCATCTGGTTCTCTCTCTCTGCGATTGCTTCGTGATTGTGACTCCCTTCAACGTGCTTGGATGTAAACCAAGAGTAGGTGTTGGAATATACAACGTACCATGTGTCATCATACGGAATCGTGTAGGTCCATGTGCGCCCTCCAGTCAGCTGATACTCCAAGGCTGCGGTGTAGGACTCAGACCCCGAAAATCTCCCATAGTTCTCGGAGTCAAAGACATAGAAGTTGATGTCGTTCGTTACTCCGCCCACGGTTGCAGTGGACGAGCCTGATACCACATCGTCTTGAGAGCAGACGAATCTGAAATGCTGGAACGTTCCCGCTGGAACCTCAATCTCGAAGTCTGTTGATTGAGCCCAGACTTGTGCTAGAAGGGCCATCGTCAGCATGAAAAGTGCCGCCCAGCAGACAACTACCGCCCTATACGTCCTGTTCATTGTAGCCCACCAAGCCAGCCCTTCATCACGCGGGACTCCGATTTCAGTATTCCGGTACTAAGACCAGAGTGACCACTCATTCAACCAAGCCTAGGTTTGGGGGGCGTTTTCAAGGCACAGAACATATCTGGTTCAAATGGGTCGCACAGTGAGGACAGTACGAAGCCCTCACCTGACTTGATGTGCGCACAGCACTCCTCAGCTCGGTTCCCTGTGCATGGGCTGTGAGCCCTGATTGCTTTCCAAAGAATAGTCGAGGTCAAATGGCGTAAGAGAAGAAGATAGCGCAAGACGAAGATTGTGCTCAACCCTGAAGAGAGAGAGCTTTGGCAGTGGGCAACAAAAAAGATTGACGATTAAGACTTCAGAGCGTAGGTCGCATCGACCGCGCGGAGTTGAAAAAACAAAATGAATGAAACCGATAACGAAAGAAAATATGTGGGAGGATGAGCTAATCACAACCTCCCTTGATTGATCACCAGAACTCCTCGGAAACAACTCTTGATCTAGATTCAAGGTCCCTGTAAAGCACTGCTGCAAAGACATAGTTAATTGCGCTGAAGAGGAGCGAACTGATGAGTACCGAAACGTACAACACGAGGGCTAGGTCATAGAAGACAAGAGGAACTAGCAGCCATCCAGGCACTAATGCGATGACTCCCACGGCAATGCCCAGTAGAATCTGGCCGCCGAAGATGTGCAAGAAGTTACCTGTTGTCAGCTCCCATGCCCTCTTCAGTGAATCGATTGCACCCAAGTCCTCAGCGATAACGACTGCGCTAGTAGGACTCAGTCGTATACCGAAGTAGAGAGCCACGATCAATCCAATCAAGATGAGAGGAAAGGCCATCATTATCATGTTTATGGCGTCCATTGAAGGGTAGTAGGGATCAAAGGCTGCCAAAGCACCAAAAAGGAAATACATACCAGGGGCCAACGCTCCGGTGACAATCAATGCAAGAAGGAATTGCGCTACAATCATAGTAGATAGCCTACTGAACGCAAACGAGAGGCTTGTTCCCACATCAGCTTGGTGAAAGCCATAGTCATCAAGTGCGAATTTGATGCCGCCTCCAGCAATCACAGCATTTACAACCATACCCACAATAGTTAGCACAATTGCGAGGATGATAAATCCAATACCCGTGACTATTTCGGAGGTGGCAAATCCAAGCAACGTCATGATAATGTCTGCGCCTACGTAGACCAATAGGTCAAATCCAAGCACACCGTAAAGTGCGCAGAACACTGCGAGTTGAAGCAGATTGAAGGCCACTCCAAGAAGACCGACAATCAGAATGTAGCTCGGTAGCTTCCGCACCCATACTTTCAACGTTCTCGTTACAAGGTCCAATGCACTCACTGTGAAATCCTGTTCAGGGGGTGCAGAGGGCTCAAGTCCTACTCCATCGTCAATTCCCATCAATAGTCCTCCTAGGTGATTTCGATATCGAGGTGTAATCTTATAATATCTCCGTACTGAATAGGGCAGATGGGCGGAGTACGCGACAAGCAATCATGCAGGTTTCGGCCGGGCGTCGAAGATCTCCATGAATCTCATGCCTCCAGCCTTTTCAAGAAGTTCCTCGAAGGCAATGATGACCACTTTCGGAGTGATTTCTGTGCTCTTCTTCGTGATGGAGACGACCTCGTGAACCAATGAGGGGTGGTCTGAATTGACTGCAGCCTTTGGAGCTACATAGAGGTTTAGCACGTCCATGCTGTACGAATCATTCATGTCCTCCTTTGCCACCTCTATCTGGATGAGTTTGTGCGCTGTATCACGCTCTCAAAAGATAAGAGAATGAAGTGAGCGGGAAACAAGAGTCTCGCGATTGGTTTCAGGGCCAGAAGGAAGATTGAACTTTTTATGCCCTCTTATGCTCGTCCGGTTATCTGTAGACACAAACTCCTATCAAAAACAACGAGTTCTTATCCCCTGCTTGATGATTGAGATACAGACAACTTTTCCAGTGGTGAACAGACTTATTCTACAACTCTTACGAGTCTTCGAGACTTCTACTACATGCACAAGGTGAAGCGCGTACAGGAGGTCCTAGAAATTAGTGGTCAGAATGAAACGAACAGGTTGATCAATCTGTGCGAGAGAATATTGAAGATTCAGGGCACTTCCGTGTCAAGAGAGGAATTCGGGGTTGTTAGTTCTCCCAAGGGCACATTCTATGGTGATGTTACGTTATCAGACCTCTCGGGCAAGCAACTCAACTGCTCAGGTGCTGGAGAATACGGTTGGTTCATCTCCTCGAAGCCTTTTGATGTAAAAATCCATGACATCAACATTGATGCTGCAATCTTCGTTGAGAAGGAAGCCATGGCAAGAAACCTTATCGAACTCAAACTGCCTGAAACTCTAAAGGTCGGGGTAGGTTCGCTATTTGGACAGCCAGGGAGGAACATGAGAGCATGGATTAGACGCCTCGCGGACAATGGTGTGCCAATCCTCGTACTTGTTGACATGTCTCCATGGTCACTGCGCATTTTCTCCACAATCAAGAGCAACTCTATCGAGCTCTCAAACATCCGGGGTCTCGCAACCCCCTCTGCGAAGCTACTCGGTCTGACGACAACAGATTTTTGGCGCAAGAACGGCATGCTAACTGCAATTGAGCACTCATTGGAAAACATGTCCAAGTCAGACCTGAAGTGCGCTCAACAGAACCGCAAGATACCGGCAATCAATGAAGACCCAATCCTTCGAAGGGAGAACGAAGCACTCCTCAAGAAACGCAAGAAAGGAGAACTTGAAGCATTCAAGGCATTTGGACTGCCTCTCACTAGTCTCAGGAAGCTCTACGTTGATTACATCAAGCGTAAGTCACGTGGCTTCAATGTGAAACTGATATAAAGCTCGAATGCCACGGGGGGAGTGAGGAGAGCCTTCATGAGTGAAGAAAAGGAGAATATGCTAAACCTCTTCGAGGAGTTCAAAACCACCCTTGTCGACCTTATTGATGACAGGGATAAGCTTGCCAGCGAAATCGAGGAACTACGAACTGCAAGAAGAGAAGCCGATGAAAAGGCGTGGGCTGCGGACGAGAAGGTCAAGAATTTGGAATCAGACCTTGAAGCCGCTGTAACGAAGGGCGATAAGGCAACTTCAAAGGTCAGCTCGCTCAAAGAGCAAGTTAAGGAGTTGAAGAGCAAGCTTAGAGAAGCAGAAGCCTCAAGCACTGATGCCATAGATGCCATCGTGAAAGAGCGCGACGAGCTTAGGACGGAGATGAATGAGATAACCTCGAAGCTCTCGCGTGTATCTGAGCTCTATCGGGAAACTTCTGCTGAAAAGGAAGCGCTCCAAGAGAAGGTTGATGTCAGTGATCTGCTTGGAATCTACATAGTGCTTCTTGAAACTGTCTTCTATGGAAAGCCTCATGCAAGAATATTGTATACACTACATGACATCAAGAAGCCAATCACAAGGAAAAACCTTGCTGATAGTTCAGGCATAATGCCAGCTCAAGTCCTCAAGGCGATTCACGATCTGGCGAATGAAAACCTGGTTTCATACAACGAGGACACCCAACAAGTTACTCTGAAGAAGGAGATCATGTAGATCAGCGAATCATTTGCCCCGTAATCAAATGTGCCAAAGAGAGATGATGTGTTGTCTAGAAAAGTGAATTATAGTCCAGCGCTTCGAAAGCATGTCAGGAAGTACAATCTGAATGACAAGCTCCAATCTATTATGAACTTGCTTGGCAAAGACGCACAAGGAGTTATCGACTGGGCTCAGGAAGAAGCCAAACTCAGAATCAAGAAGGGTGAGGAGAAAGAGACCAATCTAGCGAAGGCTGTATTCCAGTTGATAGCTAATGAAGCAGCAATTAGGTTAGTGAAACAGAACCACTCACGAGGGCGGATGACGATAAAGAGTGAAGTTAAGCGCCGGACCGGAATCAAAGCAGAGATGCCTCTCCTCTACCAAGAAGCAGGCCTCCGTCATCCTCAGGAGGCAAGGAATCTTCGGCACAATCTATTCCACGAAGCATTCATGGCATTGATAACGCATCTCTTTCCGGATGTCACAACCAATGTCCCCGTGACTGGAGAGGGCCTAACCCCTGATTTGATGGTCAATCATAAGAATCCCAACTGGACCCTCTCTGTCGAATACAAGGGATACCGCGCGATAACCCTTCTCGGCGAATCAGAGGTCCTTAAGGGAATGAGGTATCAAGCGGCGTATGGCTCGTCCTGGCTAGTCACCAGCACGACCAAGACAGTAAGAGATCGCTATGAAGGTACTCTTGAATCTGAGAAGCTAATAAGGCAGGGCATCGAGCGGCTAGAGAGGATTGTTAAAAGAAGAGGGTATACTGGGGAGCAGAAAGAGAACAGAGGCATTTCAAGGAAGGGGATAACACATCTTGAAAAGCTAAGAGGAGCCAACCTCAAATGCAAGCTAATCTCCGCAGAAGAACTCCTTGACTCTTGCAGAGAGGGGAAGCCAAGAAAGGCACTCGCCATATCCAGTGGTATGGAGTTCATCGAGATGCTTCGAGAGGCCGGCTTCGAGAGCCATGCAGACAATGTGTTGAGGATAATGAAGACCCCCACGAATCTTCTTCATAGTGACACTGTAACGTCTGTGCGACTCATAGGCTAGAAGGCCATAATCTCAAACAGGGCGTTCCTTCTACCAACCTTTATCAATAATGAGTAACTTGTTGTTCTGTTCTCGAATAGTAAATCGGAATAATGAGAGGGTAATGCATTGCTAAATATGCCAGACGAGGATGCGACCGAACAACTCAAGATGATCCTGCGCGATCTCAGTAGCAGGTCGCCGATTCTGGGAGCAGCGATATTCTCTGTGGAGGGCTTACCACTTGTTAGCTACTTCCACGCTGGCATTGAGGTAGCATCTATTGCCGCAATGGTAGCGAGCATTCAGTCAGTTGGGGAGCTGGCTGTCAAAGAGCTTCGCCAAGGGGACCTGAAATCGATTATCATTCAAGGCACACTAGGTACAACAGTAGTTATCTCGATTCCAGATTCCTACTTGCTTGCGGTGACAGCGCCAGAGAACGTCAAGCTCGGACTTATTTTTAACGATGCAAAGGTGTACGCCAAAAAGATGACAGGGATTCTGCGCAATCTAAGGTGAGTGGCCTCCACTATGGGGCGGGCTTATCCTTTTACTCATCACCCCTGTTGGTCACGTAATCGCGATGGGCTATGGGCCAGGATACACCTGCCGGTAGCACACTCCTGTAACGTGAAATGCGGATACTGCGATCATCAATTGGACGCCTCCGGCCATATGCCAGTGCCTGGCCGATCAAGAAGGGTGATGACTCCAACTCAAGCAATCAAAGTAACTCGTGATGAGCTTGGGAAAGACCCGAATCTACGCATTGTCGCGATTTCGGGGCCAGGCGAACCACTTGCGTGTCCGCAAACATTCAAGACTCTGCAAGGGATTAGAGCGTTGAGTGCTAACATAGATTTCTGCTTGAGCACTAACGGAGTGCTGCTGGAAGAGAAGACAAAGCAACTGATCGAGCTCGGGGCAAGGACAATTAGTGTGACAATGAGCACCGTATCCCCTGAAACCGCCTCGCAAATCTATGAATGGGCGATGATTGATGGCAAGCGGCTAACAGGACCTGAAATGGGAGAGAAGGTCATCGATGCACAGCTCAGGGGCATCTCTTCTGCTACCAAGTCAGGTGTGTTTGTTAAGGTGAACTCGATACTCATTCCCGAAATGAATGGAGAACAAATGGAAAATCTGGCAAGAGCCCTGAGAGATGCTGGTGCACGTCTTCAAAATATCGTCCCACTCATACCATTTGACAACATGGTAAATGAGCGACCACCTACACAGAATGAACTTCAAGATGCAAGAAACAGAGCTTCTCGCTTTATGGAGCAGTTTTACCACTGCAGACAATGCAGAAGCGATGTTGTAGGGATACCCGGCGCAGACCGTATCCTTTAGCTAGATGTTTTCTGGGCCAAGCACCCCACTTCAACTAGCTTGTTAATCAGGAACCACAAAGCTTGCTGATCATAGGGCAATTCTTCAATCACTTGGGTTATTGTCATTACGCCGTCAAAATGGTTCAGCATGTCATCAACCGGTTTCCCATACATTGCTTTGATACTATTCAGAGTTATATCCGGACATTCTTGCGTCACCAGAATGTCATTGTCGGTGAGTCGCCTTTTGAAATCACACCACTCGTACTTGTGCAGCATCGAAAACAATGCTAAGACTTGTTTCTCAGGCAAGTCAATCAGGTCCATTATCTCTGCCACAGTTCGTTTGCCGTTAATGAAAGCCTCCAACTGCTCTAGCTTGCTGTCGACAGACCCGACTCTAAAAGGGATTATGAGGCCCTTCCTATTCTTGAAAGGTACGAGGTCTATGTCAATCGCAAAGAACGGAAACTCCATTAGTATCTCAAGGGAGAACTCGCGGAATCGTCGAACATCGCCTTCAAACTTCTTAAGCTTAGCACCATGCTTCTCTTCCACATTCTCAAGGATTCTGTTCAATCGTTCACGGTATGGCGCTTCACTAGGCACGGGATCAACAACAAGCAGGACAAGGACGGTTTCTCCAACCTCAATTAGGATATCATAAGCCGCTTTCCGAATTGTCCTAATGGGGGTTTTGGCGAAGATTATCACTGCAGTGACAAAGCCCGCAATCAGGTCAGGGTCAATGGACATCTCTTCATAGGGCAGACTGAGTATTGATTCGCCCCCTTCTAGGCGAATCAGTGAGATGTACCGCACCTTGGATACGTCGAGTGCCATGCTACCAACCCTTCCTAGTCACTATGTAACTCCCACTGCAGGACCCGCATTTCACACATTCCATGTGAAGGGCACCATAATAATCTCTTGGCCTCTGAGCTAAGCACGAATTACTCAGTGGACCCGCCTCCTTCGCTCGACTGTTCGCGGTAACCCAGCACACCTGCATCAATCAGGTTCTTGGCAATTGTAATAAGAACCTCAATATCGAACGGAACTAGCTCACACACTTGCTCAAGTGTTCTCGTTCCATCGCACATCTCCGCGAAATCATCCAGTTGGTCGCCGTATACACCAATAAGACGCTTTGGGGTATCGGTCAGTTTTACAAGCACTGTGTCCTTGTTTGCACGACGCGAAAGCGTAATCCATTTGAACCGGTCCAGCATGGAGAATATTGCCGTTAACTCGGCTTCAGAGTAGCCGGAAGATTTAACGATCTCCCTAATGGTTCGTTTCCCATTGATATAGCCAACAACGGTTTGTATCTTCTTGTCTGTTTCACCCACACTCCAAGGGATTGCTACCTGGCAGTTAGGCGTCACATCCGACTTCTTAATCAGTTCAGGAACGAGCTGCCAATCAAACCGTCTATATGGGAACACACCAAGGATGTCAATCCCGAATTCTCTGAACGGGCGAATGTCACCCCTCCATAGGGTGAGCTGCAGTTCATACTTGGCCTCGAAATCTGATATAATTCCCTTTAACGCTTCACGATATGGTTCGTCATCCTCCACTTTATCGATAATGAGCAACCCTACAACATGATCGCCTTCCTCTATCACAACCACATAGCCTTCCTTGATGAATGTTCGAAGCTGCTGATTCTCAAAAATTACAATTGCTAATACAAAGCTGGCAACAAGATCAGGATCGACACTCATCTCTCTAAACGTAATGCCTAAAACTGGCTCACCGCCGTCTTTTCTAACTAATGAAACGTAGCGAACAATTTCCTCGTTCAAGGGCATGTGGCTCAACGTTGATTCTTTAACGAATGTCCAATAAAAGGTTGGTCAGATGTAATCCAACAGACCTGATTGGGTCACTATCTTCACAGGCGAATCTGGATGCACCGTGTAACCCACGAGCTGCTTAAGGTCAGCAACCGTAAAAGCCGAACCAATACGGGTCACAAGTAGGGATCCCTTCATTCCCACAACAGCGCCCAATAGCTGCATGCCATCCATTGGCTCGGACCTCTTGCGCCATGGAAGAGGACGTGCATTGAGAGAATCGAGATTGTAGTACATTGACAAGTCTTCTAATTGCACCTCATACTCGGGCAGCACTCTTGGGAGCGAAGATGAGAAACGCTTAGCTAGCTCCTCCGCTCCGGAAAAGTCCAATTGCTCCATTAGATTCGTAATTTTCCTTTTGCTGCGAACCTGCTTTGTTGCACCACTTCTACGACCCACCAGGTCCTCCAGTCTTCTTGCAGCTCTACCGCCCCGTATCTCTGCAATGACGGCAGCGAAATCTGTACCTTGTTCCACCCACCGCGTCTTGACTCGCCTTGCTGTTGAAACTCCAACCTTCAGTGTCTGGTCCTTAAACACGGCTAGATAGAGTACATAGTCTGTTTCTTCGCACCTCGTCCTACGTTCCTCAGATGCATTGCATATTCTACCAGTGCATCTGATGCAGGGATTCATGGAATCAACCGCTGCACATAGGCTACACCTGACCTGCCTTGGAGGACTCACAACGTGTTCTGGGCAGGGCACAAGGCGCCCAGCTTCATTCCTGCTACCGATACACATGCGTGGGCCAGCGATGGTCCAAGATAACTTATCACCGGGTGACAGACGAGTGAATGTAGGAGTTTCTTCAGCCCCCGTCCATGATAGTACGCCCTGCTCAAATGCATCATTCTCGGTGGGCCGCCAAGTTACGCCAGTAATGTGCATCCGAACAGCCCTCAGAAGATTTTCCGGCGGCGATCACCATCCCCCATCCACTTGACGCCAGCGATGTTCAAATCTTCATCACAATTGGGACAACGGCCAGCCTTGCTCAGATTGTTCTTCTTTAGATACACAGACCATCTCTCGACTGCCAATGTTCCGCAATTCGGACAGTAGGTATTCTCAAAGTCATGACCAGCCACATTACCTGAGTAGACAAATGTGAGACCAGCCGCCTTAGCGACTCTGATATGACGTTCTAGGGCCGATGCTGAGGTTCTTGGCAAGTGGGTCATCTTGTACATTGGAGAAAAAGCCGTGAGATGAAAGGGTATGCGGGAACCTAGATTCTCTACGACCCACTCCGCCAATATCTTTGTGTCCTCCTCCATATCGCCGACTTGGGGAATAATGAGGTTGGTTATCTCAATGAAGACACCTTTCTCTTTCAGCCTCGTCAGCGCATTGAAGATTGGCTCGACCTTTGGGACGCCCATGTACTTCTCATAGAACGACTTGTTGCCACTTCCCTTGAAGTCTACTGTGGCAGCATCAAGATACGGATAAATGTAGTCTATTGCTTCAGGAGTCATGTAACCGTTTGTAACAAACGTATTGTACATCCCCTGCTCATGGGCAATGCGAGCTGTGTCATGAGCAAGCTCCATGAAGATTGTTGGCTCTGTGTAAGTATAGCTGATTCCCGAGCAGTCGTACTGACGCGCAAGCTTCACGATGTCTGCTGGTTCCAATCTCTGGCCAACAGGGGTTTCCCTCTGAGACGAATGATAATTCAAGCAGAACTGACACCGGAAGTTGCAGGACGATGTGCTAATGGAGAATGGGCTAGACCCCGGAGCGAAATGGAAAAGGGGCTTTTTCTCAATTGGATCCGCAGCCATGCCATCTATCAGACCATAGACTGTGGTATAGAGCACTCCATCTTTGAGTTTTCTGACGCGACAGAAGCCTGACTCGCCCTCATGAATCACGCATCTTCTTGCACAGAGGTCGCATCGCACACCGTTCTTGAGTTTGGAATAAAGAACTGCCTCTCTCATCAGAGGGAGAGTTCGTGCGGATTCTTATGCGTGTTCCGGTGAGTGAAAAGAAAGACATGATTTCTTTGAGAAGATTGGACAGTAATAGTTGCCAAATGCGTTTTAGCTCAAATCTATCTTTTCACGTGTCAATACGAGCTTCTCACCATCGACGATCTTAGCAATGCCCAATTGTTGGAAGTCTTCAGCCCATTGCATAACTATAGCTGGGGCTACACCCATGGAGCGGGCAATCTCTCTTATCGACATCTCAATGTTGTCTTCCACCATGAGGAACGCTTTAGTCTTCTCTGTTCGGCCCATTAAGCCAAGGTAACCACGCAAAGCCTCTTCAGTGAGCTGTAGCTTCACCTGCGCCGCCTTGTAATCATTGGTGGTCCTCTCATGACTGGCTGAAATCCGATCAAGTTCAGTCTTCACACGCTCAAGCTCTCTTGCACTTTCACCCGACTCGGAGGAACGAAGGCGTGCTCGTAATTCATCAACTCCAGCAAGCCGTTCATTTGCCTTTTTCAGCTCATCCTCGAAGTGTCTGATGTTGCCTCCAAGGTCCTCAATCAGTAGGTCGTTCTTATTCTTGGCATCGCGAAGCTGACGGTTCTCGATCTGGGTAGCTTGAAGTTCCTGAGAGGCGTCTTCCAATCGGTCATTAAGCAAGTCATGAATTGTTTCCATGGACTTGATGTGCTTACGAAGCTCAGCGACCGTTTCCGCTTCAGCTGCTGGCGATGCTCGAAGGCTAGCCACGGTTTCCTCTAGACTCTCGTTCCGTGCCTTCATTCCAGCAAGTTCGCTCCGCAATGACTCAATGTCATTCTCTCGATTTTGTATCTTCTCGGTTGCCACGGTTAAGTTACGCTCTAGTTCCTTAACATGGCGAGAAAGTGCCTTCAATTGTTCTTCTACTTCCTTCGGAATGGCCACCTTTGGTTTCATGGTCAGCTCCGTCGATAGGAATTCCACCTCTGTGGAGAGTCGCTGTGTGAAATCATCAATGCTGGCTTTCAAGGTTGTGAGTTCATCGTGGGTTTCATTCGCGGCATCCTTGAGAGTGTCGGTCAACACTCGAATCTTTTCAAGAATCGGTGCCGACATTCCAGAGGTCAGGGTTTCCTCAATCGCTGCGAACTCTTCCTCAATGATGGGTGTCACCGCGGTGTCAAAATAGACGTCCTGGAGGTTGGTCTTCGCACGCCTTTTGCTCTTCGCGATAATCGTGCTCCGGAGATTCACAAGGTTGCCCTTCAAGCCGACCAGAAAGGAAAGCATTACGGGTATGAGATCACGCTCAATATGATCAATCCCATCGTTGATCAAGTTGAGATTTCTTTCCACGTGACGAGTACTCTCTCGGAAACGGCCAATGCTCTTGTCCATCTCAATGCGTCGCCGAACTTGGTCCGCAGATTCCACCCTGAGAACATCCTTTGTCATGCGACCCGATTCGACTAGCTCCTTCTTCATGGCTTCATCGATACCGAGCTCTGCGAGCATCTTGTCAACTACTGAATCTCTGCCTTTTTCTGGAATTTTCTCTTCGGGTTTCTTGCTCATGCGAAGACCTCACTAGCCTCTGACTGGGCTAAAGCAACTACTAGTGAACTGCTAGACAACACATAAATCTATTCGGAAGATGGGTCGCAATGAGACTTCGTATTGAGATTCTTGATAGAAATGCAGGCAGACGTGCACAATAGAGGTACATCCCGAATAAAGAAAGGGAAGATGACTTGGCATCTCTTTACAGACATGGACAACCAGTTCGTTACGTCTCTTGATGTCTTCCCGCCAGCGAGAGTTCTTGAAAAAGCTGAGAAGAACATGGTTGCCATCATCAAGATGCCGGAGTTGACTCCATGCGAGAGCTTCTCTCCGACAGTCATCCTCCGCATTGACACGATTTCCCGTGATTGGCTTCTCGAGCCCCAAGCAACCCCCGAGGAAGAAATCAAGCAGAACAGAGGAATGTTCTGCGCCATACAGGAGTACTGGGAATATGGTAACCCGCTTGTTCAGAAACTGTCAGAGAGTATCGCTGAAAAGAGTAGCAACGACGAGGCATACGCTCGGTCGGCGTACCAAACAGTCAGAGAGCACCTGAAGCTGAAGACTCATCTTGACGAGAGAGTGGGGGCTGCACGTGCCACTGCGGGCAAAGAAGGTGACTGTGATGAACATGCGGACCTGTTTATTGCCTTGAGCCGCGCTGTCAAGATACCATCACGTAGAGTTGTGGGCCACTTCTACAGGTCAGGGTCGGAACCCGAGCCGCATGCCTGGTGTGAAGTCTATCTCTTGAACATAGGCTGGATTCCCGTTGACCCAGCTCTGGGACGCTTTGGCACTCTCTCCGAGAGATATTTCTCACGTGTGAGAGAAGGACTTGTTTCTGCCCGTCCGACGATTCAAGTAAAGTGGGATGCACCCGCGATGGGAGGACCAGTTGTTGAAGAGAAAGTAAGGATGTCCGTCTTCAAGAACAATCGAGGCTAGAGCCCGGATATCCTCTCAGACTCGTACAGACTCACAAACATGTCTGCCCCAAAGTGCCAGCATGAATGGGTGTCGAATATGGCGCATCTGACTATGGGCAGGAAAGGCGCATTAAGGGCTGAACGAAGAGTTCCCGCAAGGTGATGCGTCATCATCTCTCCGTAAGCGGCTACCTGTGGTATGGACTCAAGAAATCTCTTCTTCGTTGACTCAAGTGAGCCCGGCTTGTAATCGCAGACTTGCACATGGCCATCCACAAATCGGACCAAATCTACGTGTCCTGAAAGTCGGTATCTCTCGGTAAACACCGGAACTTCAATGGCAATAGAGTTCGGATCGTCCTGAAGGAAGTCAGGAAGCACTGTATGGTTCAGTGTATAACTTTTGTCGCCTCTTGCTCGATGATACTCTCTTATTCTTAGCACCAAGTCATCTTCAATGCTAGCCACAACTGCATGGCTTTTCATGAGCTTTGTTCGTAATGCTACACGTCTTGCAGCTGACATTTTCAAGAGTCGCAATGAGGA
The DNA here is from genome assembly GCA_019057475.1 of Candidatus Thorarchaeota archaeon. Lineage (GTDB taxonomy): Archaea > Asgardarchaeota > Thorarchaeia > Thorarchaeales > Thorarchaeaceae > WTCK01. Next base: position 17,395 of record DXJO01000032.1, read on the forward strand.
TGCACGTCTGTAGAATGGATCAGTGAAGGGGGCTGCTGGCACCTTGCCGGCTCTAACTGCTGAAAGGTGTGCCCAAAGAGCAGCCAGGTCGCCGTCAGTGTTTCCAAGCTTTTTGTGGTTCCCGCGATTCCATTGAAACCCGTACGCAACCTTGCCATGGCGAAACTCCCTTCTTACGATATCATCGCCATCGGCTGTCATGTCCCTTCAAAGCTGACTCGGGCACCAATCTTTTTAATGCACCGCCCCTCAGAAGCCATAGGTGACACCGAGTTGACATATGCCTTCATCGTTTTCTATCGTTACAGGACAATGTCCATGGAAGAAGCTGAGAAGGCAAGGGAGTTCTGGACGGACTTTCTCAAGGGAGAATGGCCTAGCGATGTCCGGATTGTAGGGAACTACAAGTATGCATGGGGAACTGAATGGAATGGATTCCTGCTGTTAGAAGCAGAGAGTGCCCACACCTTCTTTGAGTTCTGGCCCAAGTTTCGGGACAAAACGCGCTGGTACGTAGACAACACTCGAACAATAATCGGCCAGAGGACGTAAAGAAAGAAAACGAAGTCGAGAGGGAATGCAACAGCTGCCAAGAACTTGTGCAATCTTGGACATTTTGTAGGTGGTTATAACGTACTGCTCGGGATTGAGTGGTGTGGACGTTCAATGCTGATTGCTAGGGCCTGCATGCAATTTGGCCGCCGCCAGTTGGACGGAGACAGAAAACGCCTATGGGGAGGACGTGAAACTTGTCGCAGATTCAGTAGGATCTGCAGAGCAGACCTCAATGAATCAGGAACCGAACATCAGTCAAGGACATTGATGTCCATGATTGTACAAGTTACGGGCAA
>DXJO01000033.1 GCA_019057475.1 Candidatus Thorarchaeota archaeon
GGAAGCCAGAATCTCGTGCGATTGGCACTACCTGGCAGTTCCAGCAAGTACACATCGGACTGCCCAAGTGACACTAGCTCTAGGCTATTGTACACTAGGTTCAAACGGCTAGCTTCGAAATCGATTCATAAAGCTTCTGGTCTAGTTGTGCCGCTTCAGCTAGTCAATCCCAGCGAGTTTCAGTCCTGAAGCATGTAGAGGTATACAAGGAACCCCATGGAAATTACAAGAGTGGCGATACCAATGTTAACTTCGAACATCGCCCACGAAATCGCCGTCACCACAATCAGAGTAGTAATAACCTCAAGCCACCCAGCTCGTATTTCGGTGAAGTAGTGTCTGGAATTGATGATTGTGACAACAAGAGCGATGAAGAAACCAACCATGAGCAGGGTTTCAATCACCGGAACTAGGAAGGGATTGATTTCTAAAAGCCAGTTTACAGGACTTGTGTCGATGACTTCAGGTGTAGACCAATACCAAAAGGCTACTCCAAGTATCAAGAACACCAACGAGAATATCACCGTGATTATCGTGGATCGCACGAACTCCTTTTTCTCAATCTCGTCGCTCACTGTGCCTAACACCGACCTTGGCTTCGGGGACATTTCTGTTTCCCACTTAAAGATACCGACAAGATAGCACTCGCTCTAGTGATCATGACCTTCATGCGCGCTCGTGTCCAATGCTTCGCCGAGAACTAGAGTTGCTTCTTCATCGTGCTGCGGAAGTTGGTCTAAGTCTATACTTACGCGATCTCGTCGCCTCTTAATTTGCATTGCTACCACATACGAAAGGGCTGCGAGTATTCCTGCGATTGCGCTTGGCGAGGCACTAACTGTGAAGGATGCAACCAATCCCATCAGCTCAGACACCAATGCAATGACAAAAACAGCAATGAAAATGCCGCGAATTGATTTTATTAACTCACTAGCCGCGGCAGCAGGTGCAACCATAATTGCGTAGACTAATATTGCGCCCACGGCTTTAGTTGCAAGTGCGATTGCTAGCGCCGAGGTAACGAGCATAAGGTAATGGTAAGCTCGGGCATTCATACCGTGAGCAATGGATCCCTCCATGTCAACACTCACGTAGATGAACTCCTTGTTGAATATGAGTGTAATCAGAACTAGTACTATGGCCGTTACAGCCAAGAGAACTATGTCGAAGTTGTCAAGCAGAAGGATATCGCCGATGAGATACCCCCATATCTGCGGCACTTGCGTGGGAGGAATATAGTACATCAAAAAGACCGCTATGCTCATAGAGAGGGCAAAAGATACACCAACAGCGACTTCCATCTTCTGTGTCATACCGGTTTCTCCCGCATATCCGGTAACCAATGCAACAAATACGCTGAACAACAACGCTCCAAGAATTGGATCAAACCAAGGCACCAGACCTGAATGCTGCAGGAATAGACCGAGTGCGGCGCCACCCAAGGCAGCATGAGCAACCCCAGAAGTCATGAAGGAGAGACCTCGAAAGACCAGGAATGTGCCACTTGTAGACGCGACTACTGCAATCAGGAGAGCACCAATCAGAGCGCGCTGCACAAAGGGCACTGAGAGAGCTTGGATCAAAAGGTCAATGATGGCGATCAACTCCTGAGTCGTGTGTAACACAGTATCTATGCCCTGCATACTCGATGACTCTTGCCGTGGGCCCGTAGACCTTCTCCAGAAGCTCCATGTCCATCATATCGCAGGGCGTGCCAACACCAACAACTGTGTTCTTCAGTAATAGCACATCTTGGACCAGTGTGTGAATTGGGTTGAGATCGTGTGTGACCATAACTATGCTCACTTCGTGTTCATTACGATAGTCACCGAGCGCCTCCACAATCATGTCTTGGCTCTCATGATCAGTTCCAGCGAGAGGCTCATCCAGCATCAGGATCGGCCCATCACCCGCGAGAGCTCTAGCAACTAACACCCTCTGGCGTTGTCCACCTGAGAGTTCAGGAAAAGGTCGATCCCAAAGGTCTGCCATGTTCACTCTCTTCAGCGATTCCCGAGCTATTTCCTTATCCTTGGACGATGCGAATCGTGGCGGCGGCTTCTTCAACAACCTAGACATCAGTACAATATCTTTGACTTTCAAAGGCACAGAAAGCCCAATACGGTCTCGCTGAGGTACATAACGAACAAGCTTCCGTATCCTCTTGCTCTCGCGAACTGAGTCATAACCAAGGACCTTCACTTGTCCCCGAACGGGTTTGATTAGACCTAAAGATGTCTTTAGCAGAGTGCTTTTGCCCGAACCGTTTGGTCCTACTATGGCCATGAATGTGGGCGACTCGATACTGAAGTTTACATTATAGAGAGCTAGCTCTCCGTTGGGGTACTTCACTGCCAAGTCCTTGACTTCGAAAAGGAACTGTTGCTCCATCTTGCTATACCTCCACCAGACGCGTCTGCACACTAGCCACATGTTTCTGGCTTCGCAGCTCTTTGGCAAAAGAATACAATTCGTTAGCTTCGCCACTTGCCACTACCACCTCGAAACATCCGCCTTGCGCAGCGTGGGCATGCATGGTTGCTGTTATCAACGGGCTATACTTATGCTGCACGCGGTTGCACTGGTCATCCTTACCCCGCTCCCCGTAGACTACAATCATGATTGCAGTGACTTGCCCCTTAGCCTGCTCAAGGGACTTGTGCTCCGCAAGGAGAGCGTGGAGCGCGTGCCTGATGACACCTGATCGACTAGGAAATCCAGCATCATTATGAAGCTCATCTAATGCAACGAGATCTGACTTGGGCATGGAAATAGCCACGATTGGCAAGATTAACACCTCTAGAATCTGCATCAAAATGCTCGAGAACTATTCATTCTATGACCTTACATTTGCAAACACTTAATAATTTGACGCTATGAAGTTAATAACATACCCAACTGCTACAGGCGGGTGAGAAACCATGAAAGTGACTCAAGCGAGAAGCCTCATGGCTATCCTATTACTGTCCCTGATTATGATCAGCATAACACCCAGTGTAACGGCTCAAGAAGAGCCAGTACTGAGGGTTGTTGCGTCAATCTCACCACTGGCTGGCATTGCGGATGAGATTGGAGGGAACAAAGTGGAGACCTTAGCCCTTTTGCCTGAAGGGGTTGAGCCTCACGTGTTCCAGGTAACAACAGAAATCCTCGATGCTGCTAACTCTGCGGATCTACTGATTCTTACAGGGCATTTCGTATGGGAAACAGAGCTGGCTGATCAAACAGGCAAACCGTACATTACACTTGTGGACTACGAAGGATTTGGTGCTGAACTGTCACCAATGCCAGGAGGAGAAAGCAATTACGCAACTGCACAAGAGCATGAACATGATGACAACCCACATGCGTATTGGTTGTTGCCAAAGAATGCCATTGCAATCGCCAATGCTACACGCGGATCTCTTACGGTATTGAGCCCCTCATACTCGGATTATTGGCAAGATATGTTCAACGGATTTCTCCATGACGTGCAGGGGCTTCTAAATTTAATATCAGAGCTTGACGATGTACATGGTTTCACGGAGCTGCAAGTCGTGGTGACGTTTCCCGCAGAGGCATACGTAGCCGAAGCTTTCGGCATAGATGTGGTAGCTGTTCTTCACAAAGGAGAGAATATCTTCATCTCAGGAGGAGAACTGCTACAGGTATCTTCCGCACTGATGAACGGGAGTATCGATTTGATATTCGCCTCCGATGTATCGCGACTTCAAGCAGGGGGTGAATTCGCCATTCAGCTATCTCAAGACACGGGTTCGAAACTCGTTTGGCTGCGCGCGGTGTTCTTCACGGGCTTTTCTGATTATGTCGCAACAATGACCTATAATCTTGGAGCGTTGAATAATGGACTCGAAGGAACTGCGCCTGAATCAGTAGATGGATCGCTCAATCTGTTCCTAGTGATGTTCGCAGGGATACTCAGTATACTTGCATTGGCTGAGGGTCTTGTATTAGTTCAGAGAGCGAAAATGGACAAGTAGAAACAGTCATGCTCGAATCTTTGTGCCGAGCCGCATGTTGTATACCTTGAATTCCAGTTCGGTTAGCTCATCTTGGATTTTTCTGAATGCACTATCGAACTCATCGGGACCAATCGTCCCAGCTTTCTTCTCTACTACAAGGGTCTTGAGAGCCTTCTGGCGATCGTGTATCTGTTTCTTGAGTTTCTCCCACTCCTCACGGTTGCCATGAATGGAGTTCCCCCAACTTCGACTCGCCTCGCTATCTTGCCCCAGTTTCTGCACAACGTCATTCAAGGACTTTCTGATAGTGTCAGGGTCCCTGTCTTTCTCGGGGTCTTTATTGCTCAATCGGGTCACCAACACTGGCTTCTCGAAGTTGTAGTAATATATTAATTGAGATACAGACGAAATCCTAGGAACATGTGATGTGGCTTAGCCAATTATGAGCGGGAGGAGGAGCACGAATGGCATGAATAGGAGTGTTCCCACGGTGACTGTTGTTGCGGCAGTTTCTGCATCAAGTTTGAACCCGTTTGCATAGGTCACAGTCAGCACTGCAGGAGGCATCAAGGCCTCCAGGAGAATCACTCTGGCAGTCAGGTTGGAGAGGCCTGACACAAGCAGTACGGCACCAATAGCAGCTGGTACAAGCACCTGACGTATTGAGATGACCTCGAGAGCGGATCTCAAGCCACTAAGAGAGAAACTTGTGCCGACACCGAGTCCAACGACAAACAGAGCCAAGTAGGTCGTCACAATGCCATTGTATTCAAGCACTGATGTGACCTCTATTGGCAATGTGAATCCAAGGACGAAAAGAAATGCTGCTAGGCCCGCAGCAAGGAAGGGGGGGAACAGAACTGCTTTCCGCACAATGGACTGCAAATCAGGTGCACCGCTCCCATATGTGGCCCCTATGAATGACCCGAGTGTAACGAATAGTGCCATCTGAATGATTGCAAAGATAGTCACAATCGCTATCCCAGCATCGCCAATAAACATCAACACAAGGGGAATTGGAAGAAACATTGCGTTGTTGAAGGTCACGCACAGGAGAAGCGCACCTCTCTTCGCTTTGTCGACTGTACGTCTGCGAAAGACAACGAGCAATAGAGCGAAGCCCAACAGATGTGTCAGTAAACCCAACAGAATCACTGCAGGTAATTCTGTGAGGGCGCTTGCAGGGGTCGCAAGCAGCGACTGAAGGATGAGTATTGGCAAAAGGAGATTGATAATCAACGACGTTGATACCTTGGCCAAATGGTCTGCCCGACTGGTCTTCTGCGCAATCGCAAATCCAAGCAAAATGAAGACATAGAAGAAACCCATGCGAAGAGCCAGATCTAGTGCCTGCATTATCGTTCACTACCGGAAAGATTGCCAAGAAATGGCGGATGAAGTTACCGGAAGAGAATGGGAGAGGGGCTAATTAAACCAACTTTAGGCACCGTTGCCCGAAACTTGTACAATCTTGGACATCACGTCCTTGA
>DXJO01000034.1 GCA_019057475.1 Candidatus Thorarchaeota archaeon
TCAATGAACTCTATCAAGACCTGGGTGACGTTACCCTTCACAGTGACGACAGTTCCTGCAGGTATGATGCCCTCGTTTATATCTGATATCTTCGTGAGCTGTCCGTAGCCATCATGCCAAGCTACGACACAGGTGGAGACCGTTACAACCACAAGTATCAGGAGTGTTGAGAGAACCAGTTTTCGTCCACACAGCAAATCGTGCATGTTTCTCATGCATGTTACGCCAGAAAACCATTAAGTCTTCCGGAGAGAGGGGCCCTGTCAGATAATACAAGAGTTCAGAGGCGAGCCAGAAACGCCCTCTTCGAGGGTCTTGGGAACGTCGGAATTATCAGGAGCAAAGAGAAAACGGGAATATGATCTTTAGCAGCAATGCATCATTAGCATGGAGATAATAGGATAGTCCATATAGCTAGCCAAGGATAGATTGATAGCTGACAAGCATCGGAACCCCCATGTACAGGGATTCGTCAGAAATGAGCATGACGAGGATTAAGATGACATGACAATCTTCGGGATTGTGTGCTCTCCAAGAGACTGAATCAGCCCCGACCCTTGAACACCTCAGCAACAGTCTGGAGCCAGGATTCCCTCAAGCTAGTCCCACAGCCAATGGATTCGTTTTCCACTGCCGCAATACTCAAGGATCAAAGGTAAGGTTGGTATCAGCAGCGCCACCGGAAAAGCAAAGGCTGCTAGCACAGGGAGCCTTCTGAGAAAGAGCTCCTCGTATGTGTAGTACTGCCATGCCTCGCCAGCGCCCAGAAGCCAATACCCAAACGGAATGAGAGACACAGTAATGAGTAAGCTCACCAAGACAAATGCAAACCAGAACTGAGGGCTCTGCAGACATCTCTTTGCGAATTGTGCAGGACTGTCAGTGATGATGGCACTTGCATAGACCATGTAGGCCAGAAACACAGTCCATGAGACGAAGGCAGTGATTCCAGGCATTGTCAATACACAAACCCATAGGTTTCTCATGAACCAAGCGATGGGCACAAGCAATGGCAAGGCCATTCCTAGTGGTAGAACAATGTCAAGGACCATAGGCCTGCGGTCAACGGAAGTAGTCTGCAGAAGTCTTCCCACTTGTACTGTGTTGATTGACACCACCACTAGTAGTGGGAGAGCAGAAAGCCATAGACCCAGTAGATCATACCAGAAGTACTTGGCATACATCCAGTAGAGATCTGGATAGTGGAAGAGATGAAAAACAGCAATCGCCACAATAATGGAAATCCAGCTAGCTGCCGCGAAGACTAGATGGACTCTTGTGATGTCTTTGACCATGACTACGACTTCCTTTTGCAGTTCCGAATCGAGATTCTCTGGACCTGAAGCGTCAGGAACGCCAGAGCGCATACCAGTCATTGCCGCAACATCCTGCAGTCATCTCGATGAATATGGAGTTTCTCGGCTGAAAACTGTTCTGCTATAGGAAACGCGAGTCACTGTGGCGGGGTGGTAGGAGGGAGGTTCGAATGAAGGCGCAGAGGAAACCCCTAGCTGGCGCTTGGCTTTTGATGTTGTGACAACCCCAATGTTAGAGGAACTAATAATGATGCAATCACTACCAATAGGCCGATTGATACAAGGTGCAAACTAGAGGCAACCATAATGAGCATAATCGCGAGCAGGGCCGGCAATAAGGCGTACAAGCGCACTATGATGAAGAACCTTCCTGATGTCCTTAGAAGACGTCCCCACAAGTAGGAATACCCTCCCAAGGACAGACAGCCAATCAAGAACATGGGAATCAGCAGGGCCTCCAGTTGCAGTACTATCACACTTATCATACCCAATAACCCCGGCAGAAGCATGCATGATATTGCAGTTGTGCGCCTGTATTGGTATGACATATTCCATCACGAAGCTGTGCGAGGAGAAAACCACATAACATTTGTTATCATCTTACGTTAACGACTGCTCATAGTGGTTCGCAATCAGTGGCAGTCGTTGTGCACTGGGGAAGTAGGTAATGAAAGAGAGCAACGAAAACGTTCAGAGCACGCCCATCGTGTTCTTGGTGGTTGGGAGTACCGTCTTGTTATTCGCACTGGAAGGACTTTTCCTTCTAAGCATGGTAGTGTATGGCCGCTTTTTCTACTGGCTTGTTGCCGGGCACCCCGCAAAAATGTACATAGGATCTGTCGCAACATACTCGATATTCGTCCTGATGGTCACAGTGACCATGATGGTTCTCCATCGGTTCATAGTAGCCCCGAAACGCGAAGTCCATAGTGCCTTCGTTGGAGTGACTGCATTTCTTTTGGTTGCGTTTCCTATCACCCCTATACTATGGTACCTTGACCCCTACCTGCCTGGAGAAGTAGGGTGGCTCTTTGGGTTTCAGCTAAGTTTCTGGCCCATAATTATGCTCACAGGTATCGCCATGATGCTGTTCTTATGGAGAACAATGAACACATTCATTGACTTGCCAGCAGTCTTTGTGTTCATACTCTTCTCCTTGATTCTTATCATCGGCTATCCATTCCTATACCTGCAAGGAGAAATGGGTTACCTCCATTCATGGGCCACCCCATTCTATATACTGCCCCATGTTGCAGGATTTGGTGTTCTAGGTGAAACCATTGTTACCTTCAAACATCTCTTGCGGCCGAGGTCGAAGAGTCCGGAATGACAGAAGATGGTGCAAATCGATACGCACGACTCTCGGATTGTTGATTTACCAACTAATCTCAGTCGAACTCTTCAACATCTCTCTCGCTAGAAGACATCAGAGTGATTCATCTTCGTTCCTGGAGTGTTGCTGTGTGAAGATCGTTCGATATCCCAATCGGGATATGAGGACCATCGTAGATGAGCGAGTCAATCTCTGCCTTTCCCTCAAGGGAACTGTATACAGACACGTATCTGGAAAGAACAATGCTTCTGGCAATGCAGATGTTTCTATCACAATGAAGTCTGGAGAGTCTGCGGACTGGTGCAGGCTACCGAACTACCAGCGATGAGGATGACATAGAACGGTGGGCCGTATGCGGGCCCTCATTCCAAGTGTGAGGGCCGGCTTTGTCGGGTGTGCAGTCTAATCTAGCAGAGAATGATGAGCATGTGCGATGGTCTGATGTTTGCAGATCGTCATAGTTAATTAGA
>DXJO01000035.1 GCA_019057475.1 Candidatus Thorarchaeota archaeon
GTTCCTGATTCATTGAGGTCCGCTCTGCAGATCCTGCTGAATCTGCGACTAGTTTCACGTCCTCTCCACAGGCGTTTTCTGTTTCCGTCCAACTGGCGGCGACCAAATTACATGGAGGCTCTAGCAATCAGCATTGAACATCCACACCACTCAATCCTGAGCATATGTTATAACCACCTACAAAATGTCTAAGATTGTACAAGTTCTTGGCAGCTGTTGCTTGCCCTTAGGCCCCATCATAATCCTAATAGCGGGTGCCTTGCAGTCTGACTAGAGGTTGAACATTGGTCTTCGAAATACTCTCCGATGGTCGTAAGGTGATGGGCGCATCAGATGAGGAATTAGAAGGCTGGATGAACGATGCATTCGAAAGACGTCTTCGTCGCTTTGGAAGAAGCCTGTTCTGTTACAGTCCTACAGCCTATCCTTACAGAATACCAGACCATACGCAATCGAGTCCCCACAACTTCGTATCTCTCAGCGTGACTGGAACCGCATGTTCCCTAAATTGTGAGCACTGCGATGGAACGCTGCTGACAGGAATGGAACCCACACTCACACCGGAGAATCTCTTCAAGAGATGTACGGATGTGAAGACTAGAGGGGGTGAGGGAGTTCTCATCAGTGGCGGCTCGGATTCCAAAGGGCATGTGCCTCTTGACAGGTTTGCAGAAGCGATTGGCCGAGTCAAGTCCGAGCTTGGCCTTAAGGTAGTAGTTCACACTGGTCTGGTCAGTCCCAAGACAGCTGAACTCCTAGGAACCGCAGGCATTGACGCAGCCATGCTAGATGTAATTGGGGACGCTGATCTTGCAGAACGTGTGTATCATCTTAAGGACGGCCCCCGACAAATGGAACGGTCCCTTGAGATTCTGAATGGATATGGAATACCAACGGTTCCACATGTGCTGGTCGGATTGAACTATGGCAAGCTAGCCGGCGAGATTAAAGCACTGGATATGATTGCTCAGAATTCACCTGCTGCAGTAGTGTTCATCGTCCTCTTTCCAGTCCGAAATACGCCAATGGAGCACATTACTCCACCAACCCCCCGACAAGTCGGGAAAGTGATGACAGTTGCTCGCCTTGGAATGGAAAACACGCCCGTGTTACTGGGTTGCGCTCGCCCCAAAGGCAAACACAAAATCCAATCAGATCTGTACGCAATTCGCAGTGGCGCTAACGGAGTAGCTCTCATAAGTCAGGAGGGAGTGGAGGCTGCACGTGCAGCTGGTCTTGAGCCAATCTTTGCGGATGTCTGCTGCAGTCTCGCGTACCAACATGTAACTACTGCCGTTGCCGAGTGACCCACCCAGCTAGCTCATACCCAAGGTCGAACATCCACAGTCCCACTGCAGATGCCAGAAACTGTGGCCACGGTATTGTAAGAAGCAGAACAGATAGTTTGAGAGTTAATCGATAGCGGAAGAACTTGAATACTCTCGGGGAAATCTCTTCATCCGTCCAATCAATACCTTTCTCATCAAGCACAGATGCGAGGAAGAGCATGAGGAGGAGGGCTGACCAATTAAGCCAGTCAGTGACCGCAGGAACACCTCTCACCAGCATTATGAGTGCAATAAAGAAAAATCCAACTGCAAACTGCGGCCTGTTTACCTTTCCTGAGAGAAGCACACTAACTACTATGGCAGCAAGCAGAACCAAGTCCCACTCCGTTTGCGTCATGAGGTATCCAAATAGAATGCCAGACACCGCGAGAGGTAACCAGGCGAATGTGGACCGCTCCATCTCGTCAAGAAGATCATCACCTAGTTTGAGTGTGAAACCCGCACACAGGTACGCAAGAAAATAAAACGCCCACTCAAACATCACAATCCCTGTCCAGCCAGCTTATCGTCATGTTCTCAGAAGCCACTTCGAGGTGGCTCCTCAGTCTAACTATGATTCGTCTCTGGGCATTTCTGCTCTCAGTTAGCCAATTTCCATCATCGGAGCCTTGTTAGCATCCGACGGGATTCTGATAAAGTTAGTGTGAGGGCTACAGAAGTTCCAGAGGTGTACCAATGGCCTGTCCTGGCAGATTCGTGCGGAACTTGGCACGTACGGCACCACTGTTGCCATGCACATTCAAGACCTTACCTAGAAACTCCTTTCCTGTAGGTGAAATCCACTTAGTTCTCCGACCGATGAGTGCCGCAGCTTCGGGCCTTGTCTTAATGTCATCAAACACCAGAATCACTTGATTGGGATGCTGCAGGTGCTTGCCTCTCCGGTAGCTTACGACAACACCTTTTCGGCCTTTCAGAACATCTTTCTTGGACATGTAGATTCCTCCCCTAGGGGGGGGTTCGAGGTGACGCCCTAGAGACTTCATATAAGACTTACTGAATGAGCCCAGATTATCTACCTGCTGCAGATGACCTAAAACCTTCAGGTTAGTTCAACGCCGGATCCGACGTTTCCTGCGGTATCATCCTTCTGCGGTTCACTTGGTTCTCTGCTCAGGCTAAGGAGGACATCACGTGCTGAGTAGCCCACAGGGTTCGGTTGCTGTGCCACCTCAAATAGAACAAACCAAAGCCTGCCATCTGCATTGCGTCCAGCTACATGAAGTGCTTCCACTATGTCCCTAGCTTTGCCAACAAAGTCATCTGAATTACCAATGTCTGCGGCCATCTTTGAACGGAGTTTCACAAGGGTTCTGACCCTGAATGACATCTGCAGGCCACTCATGAGCGAGAGAGTCATTACAAAGATACCAACCCACATCGTGTATTCGATGAACGGGAACCCTGTCGTGAATTGAATTACTCCAAGAATAACCAACAGGAGTAGGGCTTCGAAGAGGAATGATTCCAGCAATGCGTTGCGGAAGTCGATCACTCGCCAGGAGTAGTATCTAGCAAGAGGGTTAGAGGGCTTCCGAAAGTGAGTAAGATCCCGGACGTAAGCATCGCGACCCTTGCGAGCCAATGCAAGCCAAAGGAATTGAAGCGCCAACCCAATCAGGATAATCGAGTAGGTAAGCATTGTCGCTAGAGTCTGCATGAGTCTTCTGCATTCCTATTTGGGTTTAAACATGTTGAATGGTGACAGCAGACCCGAGTACTTTCGGTGGTCTCTCCCCGTGTATTCGATACGCGCCAACAAATCACAAGCGGTCGGAAACCTGAACCGTGAAGGGCTGCACGTATGTGGTGGACTTAGTTCCAATCTGCGAGTCTGAGTCACGCCCTCCCGGCAACCGACCTAGACTCGCACAATTTCTTTTCTCAGGCACAGAATAACTTATCACTGAACCTCAAGGGTCTCACATTGGTGACAGTCATGGAGAGGGTCAACCATATCCCTGTGAAGACTAACATGTCCGTTGATGAACTCGTGCAAGCCATGCTCAAGGCTGGGGTTCTAGGGGCTGGACGCCTTGGAAGAGCTGCAGGAATCGTCAGACGCATGTTCGAGGACTCTGAATACTTCACACTCTTGTCAATGTCAGGTCCCATGGTGCCAGGCGGACTTAGAGCACTCATTTGCCATCTTGTTGATATCGGACATATCGATGCTATTGTCACCAGCGGCGCGAACATAGTCCATGACCTTTTGGAAGCGTACGGCGGAGCACACTATCGAGTGCCAACAGAGAAGAACGACCAAGAACTGCGTGAAGCAGGGATGGGGCGCATTGCGGACCTCTTCGTGCATGAGAAAGACTTCGAAGTATTCGAGAAGCAAATCTATGGCTTTCTGGACGGTCTACCGAAAGACAAGATGACGACACTGTCCTCCAGCGAATTCCTCAAGGAGCTTGGAATGACCCTCACAGACGATAAATCAATAATCCGACAAGCGGCAATCAAAGGTGTACCCATCTTTTCTCCTGGACTCATGGATTCCATGCTTGGTTTCCACATGTACACCTACAGCACGACCAAGGAGTTCACAATGGACTTTGTGAAAGACCTCAGGATATTAGGCTCAATAATCAAAGAGAGTAAGAAGACCGCCGCGATAATGCTCGGCGGCGGGCTCACAAAACACTTCACGATGGGCAGTACTATTCTCAGAGGTGGATTGGACTTGGCTGTACAAATCACTCTTGACCGTCCTGAAGCGGGTAGCCTGAGCGGGGCCCCCCTAAAGGAAGGAGTGTCATGGCAAAAAGTTCAGACTGATGCAAACTACGAAACTGTGATTGGCGATGCTACCATAGTCTTTCCTCTTCTTATCCTCGGTGCGCTGTCTTGATATGATGGACACTGAGTTAGGTCAGAAGTCCGAACTGCGGGCAAGGACCAAGATCCCTATCACCATGATGAGGGCGCCAATGTAGAGATGCTCAAGGTGAAAACCCCCTATGACTACTGGGGTGAAATCCGGCATCCAGTGAAGCCACTCTGTGCCAGGCACGAAATCGTGGAGGTCGTCCACGAAGATTCCAAGTCCGATAACAAGCATCAACAGTCCCAAGATTTTCTTTCCATTTCCCAAGGTTTTTCTCTCCGGTATGCGAAATGATGGTCCTCACTACATACTAGCATGAGTCGTTATGAATCATTCTTTTCAAAAAGAAGACAATGCATCGACCTGCTTAGATTCAGATTGGTTCGCTGCTCTAAATCTGTACCTTGTCTTCAAAACATAGATTATCAAGTCTAGCATCATCAGGACCCACACTGCAAGTGCAGGCAGAAATACAAAGTAAACGGCAATTGAAAACAAGGTTTCTGGGGTTGGGAGTTGTATCGGCTCACCAGGTCCCGGGGGTGGCGGTGGCATGAGCATGACTGCATATATCAAACCAGCAAGCGTCCATATTGACCACAGGACCGCTAGCGAGGTGCATGTCCGTTGATTGCCTGTTCTTTGGCGTTTCCAAGCTTCCCACGCATATAATCCACCTATTCCGACGGGTAGAACAAGGAAAAGGAAGGGGTTGAGTATCATGCTACCTCATCTTTAATAGAGGCTTCAAATCCATATAGAAACATCGTTACACGTAAGGGGGCTTTGTATCTCTCACAGCACTTCCTGATTCTGGGAGCTGAAAGCCACGCCGTAACCCTTTTATTCTCTCCACAAAGTTTTCCGCTGACTCTGGCCACACTAGGCCATAGATATCTCTCAGGTGGAATAAGATGGGAAAGAGACCCGGACAATGCTACAGAGAATGTGATCGCCCCGCATTTGTTCGCAAAAAATATATTCATCGTAGACCAGCCAGCAGAATAGTCAGCTTTGACATGGGCAATACTGGCGGTGATTTCGAGGTAGTGCTATCGCTCGTTGGCCTAGAGAGATGTCAAATTCGACACCAGGCCCTTGAGGCGGCCAGAATAGCCTCAAATCGTTACATGGGCAAAGTGACCGGTCGAAGTAACTACCATCTTAGAATTCGTGTTAAGCCACATCATTATCTTCGAGAAAACAAGATGATTTCTGGTGCAGGAGCAGATCGTGTTCAGGACGGTATGCGAAAGGCTTGGGGCAAGGTGATAGGCAGCGCTGCAAGGGTCAAGCCCAACCAGCCACTCATTACTATCCGCACGAACAGGAATCACATCAAGAATGCGATGAAGGCGTTGAAGAAGGCAGCACCCAAGTTACCGACTCCGTGCAAGATTCGTTTCGATGAGATTGATCCGGAGCTGAAGCGCAAGTTGGGTTATGGTGGGCAATAGGTACTGGCTTAACCTGATACGATTTCTTGGAATCTCGAGTGACTGTCAAATACTCACACTTTTCCCCTTTTCAGTGAGTTCTCTTATCTTACGAATGGTCCCAGTGAGTGTTGCTATCTCACGTCCGGTCATGTAGGATCGCCCGAGTAGATTCCGAAACACCTGTTTAGCGATGGGTTTCCTGAAGTCCTTGATTCTTGTTTCATCGACAAGCTCGTCAAAGAAAATGCAGACTTGATCTCTCTCTTTCCACGTGGCCGCACGAGCATCAGTTGGCACTCGTGGTTCTTCAGGAGCATATCTCACGAAGAGCGAGTAGAGTACGACTGCCACTGCGTGGCTCAGATTCAAGCTATTGTATGATCTGGATGCCGGAATCGTAAAGATAAGGTCGCACAAGGAAGCCTCTTCGTTTTTCAGTCCAATGGACTCCCTGCCAAACACTAGGGCCACTTGCCCATCCCGAGATATAGGGTCGGGGAGTTCAGGGAGAGGCACCGCAGCTCTGGTCACGCTATGATTATGGCCTGTTCTTGCTGTTGCAGCCCAAGCTGCATCTATGTCACTCAATGCTGATTCAAGGTCTGGAAAGACCTCTGCGGCCTCAAGAATATCTACAGCGTGAACCGAGAACATCTGCGCATACTGGTTTTGTTTCGGGTTAGTACCGACTATTCTCAGGTTCGATACTCCGAAATTTGCCATGACTCTGGAAACGAAGCCTACGTTTCCAGGATTCTCTGGTTCAACGAGAACAATGTGAAGGTTTGGAAATTTGGTCAAAACAAGGGCTCCCTTCGGTGGCTCATCTATGCATCAGCTGAAGAACATCCCCGTCCTTCAACGGATAGTTAAGGCCCACCTGTCTTCGTTTAATCTTGTCATTATCTCGGATTATGATAGCAGTACGAAATCGCTCCACGAAGAGTTCCTTGTGGACCTTCATCGCTGCATCCTCAACTACTGACCCCTCCGGAAGAACAATGGGCTTCATTTCACGTTTCTTGCCTGGTATCTTGGTATATACTCGCAGTATGTCTAGATGTTCATAGAGCGCCCAGCTCATTCCATCAAGGTTCTCTCCTTTCTCTGCAGAGATAGGGACTATGTCAAATCTCTCACCATACTTATCCTGCAGCTCTTCGAACCTTTCCTCAGAGCCCGGAGTGTCTCCTTTTGTTGCAATCACAAGGGCGCGAACGTATGCGACGCTTGCGTCCATTGCATCCACGAACTGCTGGAATGTGGCCGGCTTCTGTAAACGCACAATGATGTTTGTTACTCTTCGTGCTTCGAGGTATTCATACAGTTCTTCCTTGTTGCCTTGGTAGTTTTGCACTCCATATATCATGAGCCCTCCTAATCCGACCCTCTCCACTCTTACAGCAGTCTTCTCTTTGTTAAGTCGTATTCTAGCACGGTTCAGCTCTTCAAGTAAAACCATCATCTGAGCATCTATGTCTCTTGAAAGGTCTATTAATAGAGCAATGCAGTCGGTGTTTCTCGCAACGCCAAGAGCTTGTCTACCGATGCCTGCTTCATGACTTCCTGCAAAAATACCAGGCAGCTCAATTAACTGGATGTTGATATCTTCAAGTGTGAGCATCGCAGGTGTTGGGATGGGTGTTGTGAACGGATAGTCCCCCACATCAAACTCAGCGTTCGTGACCGCGTTTATCAATGATGATTTTCCACAGTTTGTCACGCCGATTAGACAGATTTGACCTGCTCCCTCCTTTCTGATGACTCCCTCTTCCGCTCCCGCACTGCCTCGACGGGTGCGTTCTTGATCCTTCCTCTTCTCGACTTCTGCCCTCAGTTTAGCAAGCTTCTTCCGATAGTCCCCTCTCATCCGCTCTGCGCCCTTGTGCCTAGGCGCGAGACTGATGAGCTTCTGAAGTTCTATTATCCTCTGTTCCAGACTCTTGGTATCTTCATAGATCTGCCTTTGCTTATCGAATTCGGGAGTAACATTGGTCGGCAGCAGAATCACGCTCGGTTTAATGCTCATATAGCAATCGGATGGTCGTTTTATGAAGATTTCTTCAAGACCACATTACAGTTGGTCACAATACAGGTTGATATCCAAAATGAAGCGTTCAGGATGAGGAGGGCGGGGAAGTAGGTTTCCCGGGATATTGATGATCAAGTCTGTCAAAGCTGTACTAGTCAGCTCATAGAGGAATAATCCTTGCGGGCGAACATCCACTTGTTTCGGTTGAATGCTTGGGTCAAGAAATGACACATAGATTCGAGATGGTTCCCATCCCTGAAGTAGATCTGTGGCATTCGTTCTCTGAACCACAATGCCATTGTCCATCCTCTTCTTGCTACCCAGCGGCAACTCTCGAAGCACATTCATGGCTTTCAGAAGGAAAAAGGAAATCGACCGTTCATCTGGCGAAACGCGCTTCAGGTCGCGCCCGGGGTATGTCACAACTCCTAGATCTTCTGGCTGACCGACTGCAAGGCTAACCTCTACATTCCTCCTCAGGTCACCTGAAACAAAGAGTCCCACGTTTACACATCTGCACGCGGTCACGACTTCCGGGCTATTCTGACCGGATTTAACAGACACGACGTCTATAGGTAACCTTTCAAAGAAAATCAAAAAGCGGCGCATTGTTTCATCAGGACCTTATTATTCCGGGAGCTACTGCATCCCATCCAGTCCAGGTAGGCCAGGTATTCCGCCGCCTCTTCTTCCTCTACGCTGCTTTCCCATCGTTTTCATCATCTTCTTCATCTGATTGTACTGCTTCAGTAGGTCTCTCACATCTCTGGTAGCCGTGCCAGATCCCATTGCGATGCGCTTAAGCCGTGAGGATTTGAGAAGTTTGGGATTGTCGAGTTCTTCTTTTGTCATAGAGTTCATTATGACTTCGAAGCGCTCCAAGTTCTCCTCCTGAATCTCGGCGACATTATCAGGCAGTTTGTACTGCAAACCCAGCATCTCCATGACTTTTCCAATCGGCCCCATCTTCTTCAATTGCTTGAGTTGGGCCATCATATCAGTCAAGGTGAATTGCCCCTTCATCAGGCGCATGGCAGCGTCTTCATCGATCTCAATCTGCGCTTCTCGAACCTTCTCAATAAGGCCCTTGATGTCAGACATGCCCAGCAGTCTACCTGCAAACTTGGTTGGATTGAAGGGCTCCAAGGCGTCCATCCCTTCACCTGTGCCGATGAACTTGATTGGCGCTTGTGTGGCTGCCGCTGCTGATAGCGCTCCACCACCTTTTGCGCTGCCATCGAGCTTGGTTATTACAATTGAGCCAATATTGGTCGCTTTCTTGAACGCTGCAGCCTGTGAGCCTGCTTGTTGTCCAAGTGTTCCATCTATGACGAGAATTATCTCCTGAGGCTTCACAGCTTTGGAGATACTTTTCATCTCTTTGATGAGACTAGTTTCCTCTCGATGCCGTCCTGAAGTGTCCAGAAGAATGAGTTCGATGCCTCGTTTCCTCATCTCGCTAAAGCCCTTCTTTGCGAGCTTGACAGCATCCTTTCCATTCTCATCGCCCCAGAATGGGATGTTGGACATCTCTGCCAGCTGCTTGAGCTGACTGTAGGCACCTGGACGGAAATTATCGGCGCAAATGACTCCGGTCTTAATGCCCCTTTTTTGGTAGTATCGTGCAAGCTTGCCAATTGTCGTTGTCTTACCAGAACCCTGAATTCCAACTAGCATTACCAAATTCGGTTTTCCCGGATTAATGGTCAGTGGTACGGCTTTCTCGCCAAGGAAGTAGGCAAGGGTATCCCATACGACCTTAACGATATGCTCACGACGGGACACACCTCTGGGAAGATTCTCGTCTAGTGCCTGCTTCTCCACCCTCTTTGTGATGCCCATCACCAGATTCACATCTACATCTGCCACCAACAGCGCTCGTTGAATATCCTTCACAAGCTCCTTGACAAGATCCTCGTCTATGACGCCAGCGCCAAAGAGGCGTTTAAGAGCCGAATTCAAAGACTTTCCAAGACCGTCTAGGACCAATTTTCTTCACCAAACCAACTTGGTGCGGTCTGGACAGTTTCCATATCAACTTTCTCCTATATGGAATATGCCTTGGCTGGAACTCCTGCGAAGCACTTGATGAAAGCAAAATGCCTAAAACTGCATGACCTACATCTAGAACACAAGCAGGTGGTCTGTGTGGCAGGGAAAAAGAAGAATGAAACGATTAGAATCGTCAAGATAACAGACGGGACAGTAATTGATCACATAAGCGCTGGTCATGCTCTTGAGGTTTTGGAGATATTGGGAATTACCGGGAAGGAGGGCAGCGTTGTTACACTCGCCATGAACATCAGTAGCTCCAAAGTTGGAAGAAAGGATATCGTCAAGCTAGAGAAGCGTGTCTTAGAGCAGTCTGAGCTGGCCAAGATTGCATTGGTAGCTCCTGACGCAACAATCAATATCATACAGGACGGAGAAGTTGTCAAGAAGACAAGAGTGGAACTCCCCGATAGCATAACGAACGTAGTTGCGTGCCCCAACAAGAGGTGTGTCACCAACAAGGAGCGGGAGCCCATACATGCCAAGTATCAAGTAGTGTCAAAGCGTCCGACAGTGCTCAAATGTCAATATTGTTGGACCTTGATTGAAGAGGCCGATATAATAGCTCAGTTCATGGAACACTGAAGGTGTAAGTGACATTTTCCACAGCATTTTCCCTTGCATACTGGAACAGATGCTTTGCAAACGCTTTTTAGCGAAATTTCAGCAGACAGCTCGAACCACGACTGCTGAGTGAATCTCATGGTTAGCGATAAGATTGCTGTAATAGGTGATAGGGACACTGTCACCGGTCTTCGAATGGTGGGAGCCACCCAACATTTCATGCCCAAGTCTCCCGAGGAAACTCGCAGTAAGCTGCTTGAGTACTTCAGAGACCCAAAGATGGGGCTGATTATCATAACTGAGCCCCTTGCCAAAATGGTTGAAGACACGATCCTTGAACTCTCAGAAGCTCCTGTACCAGTGATTCTATTGATACCGGATAGATACGGGCCAACTGGCGAGTATGAAACGATATTGAAGGAGCTTATACGCAGAGCGGTTGGCATTGAGATTAAAATATAGCACAGTGATTCCAGAGGAGCTAGCAATGAAGCCTGACATCGGATATATCGAGAACATCGCAGGGCCTGTCATCAAGGCGAGTGGCCTCCCCTCGGTTCGCATGTATGAAGTAGTTCGAGTGGGCAAAGAGCAGCTCATCGGCGAAGTGATTGAAGTAGGAGAACATTTCTGCATTATCCAGTGCTATGAAGAAACATCAGGCATAGCTCCTGGGGAACCAGTTGCTGCAACTGGGGATACACTATCAGTGGAACTCGGCCCCGGCTTGCTTGGGGCCATTTATGATGGCATACAAAGACCCCTGCCAGAGTTGAAAGAAATTTCAGGCGATTTCATCTCAAGGGGACTCACAGTCGAGGGTCTTGATAAGGAGAAGAAGTGGAGCTTCACTCCTACGGTTAAGGTTGGCGCGAATGTTATTTCCGGGGATATAATCGGCGAGGTTCCAGAAACTGGAATAATCACTTCCAAGATCATGATCCCCCAAGGTATAGAGGGGGAGATAGTCGAGATTGTTGCGAAGGGAGAGTACACAGTAATTGAAACAATCTGCAAAGTCAAAGACAAGCGTGATACAGTTCTTGAAGTCATGATGATGCAGAAGACACCCGTACGTGTAGGACGCGCCTTCAAAGAACGAGTTGCGTTCGATACCCCCCTTCTCACCGGGCAGCGAGTAATCGATACTTTCATGCCTCAAGCAAAAGGCGGCACAGGAGGGATTCCTGGGGGATTCGGAACTGGCAAGACTGTCACTCTGCATCAATTTGCGAAATGGGCCGATGCCCAAGTCGTTGTCTATGTTGGTTGCGGCGAGCGCGGCAATGAGATGACCGAGGCTCTTGAGGAATGGCCTAAATTGAACGACCCTCAGAGTGGAAAGCCTCTGATGGATCGCACAGTCCTTATCGCGAATACATCCAACATGCCTGTTGCTGCTCGAGAGGCGTCAATTTACGTTGGCGTAACCATTGCTGAGTACTTTAGGGACCAGGGTTTTGATGTTGCACTCATGGCTGACTCCACTTCACGGTGGGCTGAAGCACTCCGCGAGATATCTGGTCGTCTGGGCCAGCTACCATCAGAAGAAGGCTATCCTGCCTATCTTGGGTCGAGGCTTGCACAGTTCTACGAGCGTGGTGGTAGAGTCAAGCCCCTTGGTTCCGATGATCGGCTTGGATCGATCACAATCTGTGGTGCTGTGTCACCACCTGGCGGCGACTTCTCAGAACCGGTTACTCAGGCCACACTCAGAATTGTCAAGGTATTCTGGGCTCTGGACAAAGACCTCGCTGCTCGGCGCTTCTTCCCAGCAATCAACGTGCTGACTAGCTATTCTCTCTATCACATTACACTCGAGAAATGGCACAAGGAAAACCTGGGTCCTGACTGGCCAGAGGTAGTGAGGGATTCCTTGGCACTGCTCCAAAAGGATCAAGAGCTGAGGGAGATTGTGCAACTTGTGGGGCCTGATGCACTACCCGAATCTGAACGAGCGGTCCTTGAAGCGGCTCGGATGATTAAGGAGGATTTCCTAACCCAAAGCGCCCTACATGAGATAGACACCTATTGCCCCATAGGGAAGACTTACCGGATGCTGCGTACGATCATGAAGTTCTCCAAACAAATGGCGGCTGCAGTAAAGCTGGGTGTGAGTGTAAGGCGGATTCTGGAGTTCAGTGTTCTCGATAATATCGCCCGAATGAAGACTCTACCTTGGGACTCCTATGAAGGAGCAATTGACGCCATAGAAGACAAGATTGATCGGGAGTTCCAGTCGCTATTCACAGAACCTGATGGTTCTGGAGTGTTAATGCCCGGCGTCGTAGAGTGAAACGAGTCTTCAGCAGTTTACTAGCAAGTGTACTGGCGTTTATCATCAGGGAGCACATTAAAATTGTGAGATGAATTGGGTAGAGATATTGAGAGGTCTGTCTTTAGTGGTGAATATATTCCAATATTGCGACGCACACCCGTGAGGTCCATGGATCCATCCAATACAGCTTACCATGTGCTCCAACAACCCATGTTTGACGGGCCATTCGCATCTTGGTCGGACTTCATCAGCTTTGTATTGAATATCACGTTCGCCCTCTCGATTCGTGGATACTTGATTTTCGTGCTTATCGGACTCATGATATACATGACCGGACTCAGCGATGGTCTGAGCAAGACACTGGTTATCATAGGAATTGCATTGTATCTACTAAGCCCTTTCATCTTGGGTATCCTTGTGGAAGTGGCTGGTGTGATCCCAATCACTCTGGAGAGCGCAACTTACGCTTGGATAAGCTTGGTCGGCATAGCTGACAACGAGCTGATTGCACTCCTTGTTTTCTTGGGAGATGCATTAATGGCCCTCTGCATATTGATTGGAGCCATCTTGTACTTCACCCCTACATCAAACGACCTTACGGCAAGAGGGCAGTCACTGATAGTTCGAGCCTTGATATTTGCTCCAGTCCTTGTGTTCTTTCATTTGTCGCCATGGCTCTGAAGAAATGTGACTTGTAGTACGTAACTCTTAAAACATCACATCTTCTACGAGCTTCAAACGGGTTATTTGACCTCCGTTGGTGCTTCCTCCGATGACAAAGGAGTCTTCAATTGTCTACCGCACGGTTTCAGAGGTACGTGGTCCTCTCCTAATTGTGAAACACACACACAACGTCGGATACAACGAGGTAGTCAAGATTAGATCTCCAAGCGGAGAGATGCTGACAGGGACCGTCCTTGAAACTGGTCGTGGAAAGGCAATCATCCAAGTGTTCGAAGGAACCCGAGGTCTTGATACAGATAAGACTGCCGTACGATTCACCGGTGACACATTGAAACTACCGGTTTCAACGGAAATTCTTGGGCGTGTTTTGGATGGCTCTGGAAACCCTCTGGACAAAGGCCCGCCGCTCACGGCTCAGGACCACAGGGACATCAACGGTTCCCCAATCAATCCATATGCGAGACAATACCCCCGGCAACCGATTCAGACTGGATTGTCAGTCATTGATGGACTCAACACTCTAGTCAGGGGTCAAAAGCTTCCCATTTTCTCTGGCTCTGGCTTACCACACAACCGGATTGCAGCACAGATTGTTAGACAGGCCGAGATTCCTGGGGAAAAGAGCGATTTTGCCATTGTATTCGCAGCAATGGGCATCACAGCGACTGAGGCACAGTTCTTCATGAATTCCTTTGAGGAAACTGGTGCACTCGAGCATACCGCACTCTTCCTCAATCTCGCAAATGACCCTGCGATTGAGCGAATAATAACGCCACGTGCAGCACTGACTGCAGCAGAACATCTGGCATATGAGGCGGATTTGCACGTTCTCGTGATTCTTACGGATATGACTAACTACGCGGAAGCTCTTCGCGAGATTAGCGCAGCAAGGTCTGAGGTTCCTGGCAGGCGTGGTTACCCTGGTTATCTCTATACGGATCTTAGCATGATTTACGAGAGAGCCGGAAGGATTAGGGGCAGAAAAGGGACAGTCACTCAGATGCCAATTCTCTCAATGCCACAGGATGACATGACTCATCCAATCCCCGACCTTAGCGGGTACATCACTGAAGGACAAATGATTGTTGCCCGTGATCTTCATAGACGCGGCATCTATCCGCCAATTGATCCGGGTCCATCATTGAGCCGCCTGATGAAGGAAGGCATTGGCAAGGGTATGACACGCTTTGATCATAAGGAGCTTCAAGCACAGCTCTACTATGGATACTCTGAAGGAAGGGATTTCCGAGACCTCGTTGCAGTAGTAGGCTCTGAGGCTCTCACAGACCGAGATCAGAAGTACCTTGCATTCGCAGACAGGTTCGAGCAAGAGTTCATCAATCAAGGTGATCACGAGAATCGATCCTTTGAGGAAACCCTTGACCTTGGATGGGACCTTCTGAGTGAATTTTCCGAGAGGGAACTGAAGAGATGCGATACCAAGACGATAGATTGGGCGCGGGAGCGGGGCGTATACGCTCCCTCGTAAATCTCTGTGATTGCTAGCCGTTACCCGAAACCTCGACAATCCTAGACATCAAGGTCCTGAACTGATGTTCGGTTCCTGCTTCATCGAGGTTGCTTTTTGTTAATTCCGAAGAATTAACTGGAAGTCTTACGTCCTCTCCACGGGCATTTTACGTCCCCGGCCAACTGACGGTAGAGTCATCCTTGGACTTGGTTCTCGTCCTGGACTGACACTACATGTACA
>DXJO01000036.1 GCA_019057475.1 Candidatus Thorarchaeota archaeon
AATGAGAGTCCATCCCGTGTCAATAGCCACGACTTCAAACAAAACTGCAGATGCCTGCATTAGGACACCAAGAACAAAAGAAACAATGCCAATCAAGAAGGCGTTTCTTGAACTCAATTCTTGGCGTATCATGTTCACGACTTCTCCTCCTGAAGTATTCCACACACCTTTAGCTCACCCGGCCAATAACCTCTCCTGCCAAGTCGGTCCACCAGGTACGCTGCCCCGCAGTATGATAATACCGTAGACAGGACGAAAGCCACCGTATTTAGGATACTGCGATGACTATGGAATGGAGCCCAAGTGGGAGTATAGAGAACATAGGTGAGGAAGAGCCAAATGGGGAATCCCAAAGACATTGCTCCACACACTATCACTATCTTCCTCAAGGTCATCTGATGCTCTGGTTTTCTGATGTAGTAGACGCCGAACAACAGAAGCGGAGTTCCGAGTGTGAAGAACAACACCCTCTCCAACGAAATGTATCCTTTGAAGTATCCCAACCATAGGGCCGTCGCCACACCTATATAGATTCCATATGCAAGCCAGAATTGATGTTCGCGGATTGCATCCCAGAGTTTCCTAATTTTCTCCATGATCATAACGTACCTTTGGATACCTCAGTCCCCTTCAAGGCTAGAAGGAATAGCCCACGTTATTTCATCTCATCCTTCGTTAATAACTTCATTGTTCAAACGGGCTCTTTTGCATAGCTCATGGTTAGACCATGAGAGGTGGTTTGCACGCTCTGCATTGTATATCACCACCTTGAACAGGGTCTCCACAATCTCGACCTTCGTGGATTCATTCTCAGCTACAAGTATCAGGTCCAAGTCACTTGAGTTAGTTGCATCCCCTGCCGCCCATGAACCCGTGAGAATCACTGATGCGTAGAGGTGGTGAGCCACCTTTGAGAAGAGCGCCTCTAGATAGGTGACATGACGATTCCGTAAGCCAAGTTGCTCTACCACATTTCTCAAACATCTTGCCTCTGATGACTTCATCGGAAATCACATGAAGTGTGGAGATGCTTCCCATAATAGCCCATCATAACGCTCGGCAACACTAGGAACCAAGACCCCCGTAGCACAATCTCCTTGTTAGTAGGAAGGCAAGGGTTGCCAACGTCAGCGCACCAAGGAATGATACTGTTACCATCAACATCTGGAGGGAGATTCCTCCTTCACTATAGTAGTAAATCCTTCCCACTATTTCGCCGCTAAACGCATCAATCGCGACTGTTTCGTCGGGGTCACCGGGTGTATACCCAATGTCCACAAGCCAGCAGAGGCGAAGCTGAAAAGAGTCCAAGTGATTCCAGCTTTTGTTGTTTCCCACTGAAGTGAGAACCAATCGCGAGGTGTCCACATCGCCAATGCTCGGCGAAATTATTCCATCTGTTGGAACATGGTCAATCTCAATCCATGAGATGCGGTATCTCTCAATGCCGCCGCTTTCAGCATCCAATAACACCGAGAACCAACCGACCCAATCGATGAGAACCGGACCCACAGCTTGCTCAAACGAGAACCGGTAGAATTCCTTGTTCATCGAGAAGTTCTCAACTCTGTACCGCGAGTGAGCCGGTATCTGATACCCCAACTCCTTGAGAATCGCGACAGCTGCAGCTTCCGCGGCGCTTTTGTTATCAATCCTACCCTGAGGTAAGAGCGGCTCGCCCGCGTAACCCATGATATCTCCCGAGATCGCATTGACTGTCACAAACGCCACGAAACTGTTGGGCACTGTGGAGTTCGCGAACAGGAACATCCACCTAGGTAAGACTCCGAACAGTTCGGTGCAGCGGTCATCGACGACCAACTGACTGAGCTGGTCTGGAGGAAGGACCCTCTCAAGGAATTCCCAAGCCATCTGTTTTGCCATAGACTCACTCAAAAGCTGACTATCACGGAAGTCGACCTCTATCACAAAAGGTTTCTCACTCTTCACCACGTATGTCTGGGGATACACTGCAACACTTGGAGTTTCATTGATCAACTCGGCGAATGCAGATTCGCTGACATCAATGCCTGGGAGCTCTATCGCAGACATGTCTGCACCGATAAAAGTGAAGCAGGATGAGAAGACCAGCATCGCAAGCACAAACGAGCTTGTGACGACCATAACCACTCTGAAACCATATGCTCTGACCATGAGAACCACGTTGTTGTATATACCACTTACTCTAAAAGGTCTAACTTTAGCAAGTCGCATTCTAAATTTTTATTTTCCATGTTCTAATTGTTTCGACCCAAGAGGTCAGTAGCCCGAAGCACAAGACCAGAAACAATAGCACCGATATCGGACCAAATCGAAATAAGTTGAAGATGAAACAGATCATCAGGAGGGTAGAGTAAAAAACTGCATAGAAAAGATACCGCGGGACTAGGAGTCTTCCTGAACCAGCGAAGAACCTCAGTATCCCGACCTTTACATTTCTCTTGAGTATGAACTGACCATGGTTGTCCTCCCCCACCAGCTCCAACTCTTTGAGTTTGTCTAAATGATAGGACGCCAGACTGGGACTAGAGAGGCCGGTTCCTCTCTGTATTTCGCGTAAGGTTGTGGGCTGAGGGTGCCTCAGCAAGAACCAATAAACTTTGAGCGTCTTCCCTCTCAATCTAGATGCGATCTCTTCAACACTTGGATCTTGGTCATCTTCGCTCGCATTCACGGTCGACACTTCCGCAAGCAGCTGTCCTTGGCTCCAACGTGCTGTTCTTGTGCCCTTTTCCTGAGGATGAAACAATGGCACAGGTCAGCTGCGCTCAACGTTGTTGTACATACCACTCACTCTAAAAGGTCTAACTTTTGCAAGCCGCATTCTAAATTTTAATTCTCCATGTTCTAATTGTTTCGCTGGCATGGTGGGCAGCGGGTAAAGATGAACGAGCTATTCAAGAGGGGGTCACCAGATCAACACACTGTAATCAGCATGGTGGAAAGGCAGATTCAGAGCTGGGTGAAGAGTGGATATCCATTCACACTTCCGCAGCTTAGGAGTTATAGTCTGGACTTTTCTGCCAGCACTGAGAACTCTACAAGTCAGGGATATTGGTCCACACTTGATTCAGAGAGAGAGGATGAGGTGCTCCTTCATCTCAAGCTGCCGCCAGGTATTGATGGAACCCGGCAAGAGGGCTCTCCTTACAACTCAAAGAACCTCACATTTCGATTCTTTGTCTGGTTTCCAAGAGCTGCAGCCAGCGACTGGAAAAAGTCTGACCAAACCGGAAACATTCACCCGGCTGATAGAGGCTCCGGTTCGTTATATGACTTACAACAAGACGAAAGCCAGCAAGCTTGGGGGAAGTGATTTTCACCTCTTGAAGCCAAATACAAAGCCTCAATGGAGTAAGATACACTGATATCGCATTAGCACATAGAAACCAAAACGATCTCGCATCAATTTTGTCAGGTTGTTTTCTCATCTGTCTTTAGGCCAAAGTAGACTCTTCTCCCTATCAATGGGTATTTCGCGATTCTCTATTTCTGATGGATTGAATGCCCAGAAAACTGCAAGTTGGACATCCAAACCATTCCACCAGTTCAAATCCTTGATTCTCCTTTTATATTCACGAAGTTGACCAACAGCTGAATGATAGTCATCATTTTCAAATATACGATAAAGTGATGTTCTGTCTTTGACCTCAATGACCCAAATCTCACTTTCATACTGGAATATTAAATCACAAGTTAGTCGTTCTTCACGATTTTCAAAAGTTCCCAAGTCAAGTTCCGACCAGATGAAAGAGGGTTCAATTCCTAACCAGTCCTTCGCGTGATGAACGAGATAGTTACGGCTCATGCTTTCATACCTATACTGTTCATCGTAGTCTTCATCATGACCAATGACCTTCCTAAACCAATCTCCTACAATCCTAGCCTTTATCATTACAAATGCAATATCTTGAGATTCTTTTAATACTCTCAACTTGATTCTTCGCTCTCTCCCTTTTTTTTGAAGTGATAAGTCCCACTTGGCGCTGACTTCTGGATGGGTCATGAATCGTGTAGCAGTCAAAGTCGGTAGCCAAGGCTCGCCGTTATCACTTTCTACTCAACGAACTTATCAGCCTTTGCAATACCATCCCAGACACCAGGTCCAGACCCCCGTTCTCTGTAAGGCATCTCTGAGCGCAGCCCGAATCTCGGCCTGCGTCTCAAAAACACCTGATGTGATATCTCTCATAATCGCATCCACACGATTTACTAGCTGCCTCAATCGCCGCGTGTCTTTCATTCAGCGCGCCTCCTTCTTCTGTCGCCTCTCGGCCTCCTCAATTTCATCAGCCTCCCGTTCGAGTTGTGCAGTCATCTCAGGCGAACTCGCGATACTGGCACAGAGTTCCATATTGGACTTCACCTCGCTGCATGCAGGCGCACTCCCAGATGAATCAACTGGAATATCCCAAAATCTTGATGATTCAAAGATGCGAATCAGTGGGGTCCCAGTTCGGGTCTACATGTAGCCATCCATGTCAGGAGTCATAGCTTCCATTTCTTCTCGGGTGTTCCGCCTCGATAGAAGAACACCTTACATCTGGGGCACCAATGTCCGGGTCATAGTTGAGTACAACGCACTAGTCCTCTGCGGTTTCTGCAAGATCTTGTTTCTCTTTCGCGGCCCCTACGACCACCTCTTTAGACCTGGATTGAGCCGGCTTGGATTCCGGAGCTGTTGCATCCTTGTCCCACCGCTGCTTTCGTTCTTCCATTTACTGCCACGGTGTGGTGATTTCCGGCGGTGGCCTAAGCTTCATAATCACAAGTCCTATCAAGAAGAGGACTGGGATTGGCCCGAACAGCGGGACCAAGATCTCATCGCGGTAAGGACTGAGAACCCACTGCACTATCGTCATAAGATTTGTCACTACTAGGACCTGAAGCTCAGATGCAACACCTACAAGGAGTGTATTCATCTTCGTCGTCCTCCCATTGTAGTATCTGACCATTTGATAGGCGAACACTGGTCGAAGGGAAAAAAGGAGTAGGACGATCGTCAACATGTTAGGTTGAACCACGACAATATGTATGGCATGGTCCCAATAGGACGCCTCCCAAGTCATGGCCATAAGATGCCAATTGAACTCGCGATCGAGATATACCGTGAAGAGGGCAGGTCCAAGCAAAGCCAAGAAGGTCATTATAAACATAATACCTCTCGGACGCGATGTTTCTTGATTGACTTGTGCTGTACCACTCTCTTCCACGGATTAATGCACCTTCATCACTTCTGACATTAGCTCCTTATGCGATTTTGGATAGCTTGATTTGGCTCGGGGCTTTGCTGTGCTATTCGTCCTATGGCAGGTAGTACTCTATCCGGCTGACTGTCAAGGAAGCCGGCTGATCGTGATTGGTGCGGGCTGTCATGGTTTCTTTTTGAAAAAGGCAAGGGCAGTCAAAGAGTGTGTAGGATTACTGGAGAAGAAGGGATTCATGAAGGTGTTTCTCGAGAGTGATGATGATGAAGCGGATGTACAGGCGAGCGAAAAAGGAACAGAAGATGCAGCCTCGCTGACGGGGCATTGCTTTCTTCCTAGTTCGAGAAGGAGGGGCTGCAGAACAAGGGTTAGAGGACTGCAGCTTTACTCCTTGGCGAATAGATCCTGAGTCTCGACCCTGCTCCGAGGGGTTCCTTCTTTAATGTGATAGGGGATATCGTACTCATCACAGAACCATACGGTCTTTGAGGCGATTATGCGTACAATCCGACGAGAATAAATGAGATATTAGCTAAGTAGCTCATTCAATACAATTACTAAGTCAGAAATCTCTTTGTGACCTCAGCAATTCTCTTTCCGTAGTCTTCAGCAATAGTCAAATCAGCCTCATCGGGTTGTCTTGAACCATCCATTCCAGCTGTGGTAGATGGGCCATACGGAGTTCCACCACCGTAGTTAGTTGAAGTCCCAGATGAAGTATAACCTTGTGGCACAATTATCATGCCATGGTGCATGAGTGGAATCATCATGGTGATATTTGTTATTTCTTGTCCACCATGTGGAGTTGCCGCACTTGAGAAGACTCCAGCAATCTTGTTGACAAGTTTCCCCTGAGCCCAGAGTGAGCCTGTTTGGTCGATCAAGTTCTTCATCTGTGCCCCCATAATACCATAGCGAGTTGGACTTCCAAAGATTATGGCATCATAATCTATAAGGTCATCAGGTTTCGCAACAGCTATGTCCTTTTGAAGATCTGCTCCATATTTCAGTCCCTCATCGCCATCGATTATCTCTTGAGGAACGAGTTCGGGAACTCTCTTCAGATGCACCTCAGCTCCAACTTTTTCTGCACCTCTTTTAATGGCCTGAGCCATCTGGAGCGTATGTCCGTAACTACTGTAGTAGAGTACTAGTATTCTCATGCCTTAACGATTGTTATGTAACTATTAAAGCATATTGATATGTGAAACTAACTTTACAAGAGTTACCTTAAGTTGTCTAGTATTGACCTACATCAGTTTCCAACAGTTGTTCAGATCACCTGACACGGCACCGTGACACAGGCCGATTCGTCACGACCATGTGGACTGACCTGGAGCCGACCTATTACATTGTGACAATCGAGGAACATGAATAAGCAAAGAGAGAGATACGGAGACCCAGGGAGAGTCGACTAGATTGTTCCTCCGATATGTTTGCACGAAGTGTGATGACGCAACTGAGGCTGAAGAGGACAGCGAGAGATACAGGCTCCGC
>DXJO01000037.1 GCA_019057475.1 Candidatus Thorarchaeota archaeon
TCATTTGCAAAGAGATAGGTTGTCCTGAGTTGATTGAACCTATTCCAAGACCCAAAGAAGTTTCAGCTATTAGACGACGTGACCTCTTGACTCCTAATGAAATTGCTGCATTGTTGAGAGCCTGCAAAGACTTGTATGAACGTGCAATGATAGAATTACTAGTTGAGTCAGGCTGTAGGATTGGAGAGGTGCTTAGTCTTAATGTCGAAGACATAACCACAGATGATAACTTCCTCTACGTGGATGTCATTGGTAAGACAGGCACTCGTCAAATTCCATTACTCAAAGATAATCTACCAAGTTTTCAGTATCACTTGGTAATCCGTCTAAGTGGTCCAGTGTTCAACAGTAGTCGATATCCTGATAGACCAATCTCATATCGTGTTGTGCTTGATAAAATCGTGGACATCTTTCAGAGGGCTGGAGTCAAGAAACGTGCTAGAACAATCCACATCTTCAGGCATACCAAGGCAACGTATCTCATTGAACTAGGAGTTCCTGAGAGTATCATCAAGAAGTTCATGGGATGGTCTGAAACTTCAGATACAATAACGAAGTACACCCATCTCACCAACAAGTCAGTCAAGGACTTCTTCAGCAGGCTGTATGGTATTGATGAAGAACCTATTGAACCACTCTTCCCAGATGAAGAACGTAAGAGGATCAAGGAGATGTTCAAAGACTAGTTTTCTATTACCTGTGGTCCAGTACTGCGAGCAATTCTCTTAATAGAGCATTCTCCAAAGGATGCTAGAGGAGTGTGGAGTCTTATCGACTCCTGTTCATCTCTTTCAGTTACAATCCACCACCCACATTCTGGTCCCATACATGATTCCTTTACTAGTGGACATCTGGGTATTTTGCCTCTGTATACTTGGTGCCAGTTTGTTACGATGTTATATTTGTCATCTTTACTCATCACAATCAATCCTTATCTAAGTCGTTAGACGGTATTATCGCATATTACACAGTTGATCTGAAATAATCACTATTTATGCACAATGTCTCAAGAAATCGTTGACATTTACAAATCCCAGAATTCACGTGGGAGTTATCTTGACGAATCCAAAGCCAACGAACTCTGTTATCAAATCCATTGCCTTAGCGTCAAGTTTGTCTTTTTCAAAGGGGATGTAACCTATGTCACTGAAATCACTTGCAAGAGTCACCCTATCTTCTTTTAGTATCACAATCTTGTCATACAGAATGGAGGCTGCACCAAGTTCATAAACCGCATTGTCACTTGGCCTCCAAATCTCCTTACCTTTTGCATCCAAGCACATCTCATCTGCTGTAAAGATGATTATCGCTGATGTACACTCATGCATAAGGTCTGCAACTTTCTTCGAGATCGGACGACCCCCAAGTGGTTCGTCTATGGCAACCTTGTAAGGGACCCTGAACTTGTCAAGTATAGTCTTTAGTTGCTTCACAGGAATACGATTCTTACCATGAGCAACGAAAATCTGATTCTTCTTGGACGGTTCTGCTGTAGCCTTAGGAATCTGTTCTGTAACAGCCTCCTCAATCGATTCAGGTGGGACCTGAGTTTTTACTTTTGAAGAAACAGTTGGCCCTTCAAATGTAACATGCAAGGCACCCTGACTCTCGAACAAAATACCAGCAAACTTGCCATTTGCTATTAGTTGATTGATGCAATCATCGAGAAACTTCTTTGGAATTTTGAAGTCGGTTTCCAATGTATTCCTGAAGTAGGTGTCCTCTGCAGAAGGAAGACGCCCATCCCTATAGTACTCATATATCTTTTCGAACGCTTTGACGCTGAGCACAGCCTTCTGTCTGTCAAGTACTTCCTTCTCAGGCTTCACAGGTTTTGTAAGTGATTGACCTAACGGTGCCAAGGCTATTGTTGTTGCATTCCACGTTCCTTTGGTAATAGCGTACTTGTATGCCGAACTGGTAATATCTCTAAACTTTTGACTTCCTGCCTTCAACTTCATGTAGTCTGCAATGAATACAGGCTTCCATGGCTTCCCATTGTTGCCTTTCTGTATGGCTTGTGCTACCTTGAGTGCATCCTCAAGAGTATGATGTGGTATAGGTCTTTGGGGACTTCGCTTTTCCACTTTGGCAGTTCCTTTTGCTGAACCAGACATTGTACATACCCAAAAGCAACTCCTAATGATTCGCAAATTAATGTTTCGACCAAACTCGCAGAGATTCATACCATCTAGAGTATTGAAATCAAAGAGATGTTTGGGTAGGATCAATCCCTACCTTCTATATTTTATTCAAATGATTCAAGTTCAAGATAAACTGAACCTCTATTATTTCTGTAGAGTTTAAAGCGACCTGTAATCCTTTCACGTGTGTCTGCATTCTCTGCCGCTCTAATTAGGTCTGCAAACGCTTTGCTTGTTGCTTCTGTTACATTATCTGCATCCCGCGGTTCTCTTGTGCGTAGTCTTATCTTCAAATTTACTCAACTCCGTATTTTCATTCACGGCTTAAGGATAAGAAGATAGCATTTGTCCTTATCTATTTCTCAAATTCAATGCGGCAAAGAATGCCATTTTTGTACTAACATGACTGTCTATTCTGTGAGATACTATGAAAGTCAAATGCCTAGACTGTGGACATGTTGGAGAATCAGTAATTCCACCACCAAAAGGAAGCAAGTATGGGGAAGAATCTCAATCCATTCCAGCATGTGCTAAGTGCAAAAGTGGAAACATAACAAGATTGGAGTAGATTCATCGTTCAATCTCTAATCTCTAAGATTGCCGTATTCTGTTCCATCTGGCATAAACATTGTCTTACAAACATGACAATGAAGCCTCGTTGAACCAACAAGACTTCCAAGATAACCACATTTAGGACAATTTCCCATGCTACGTAATCTCTTCTGCTTTTTCATATACAACTCCCCAAATATCGTGAACTTGTTGAAACATTTAGGACATTTGAATCTGTAATTGCGACCTCGATTATCAGCAACTACTTTGGTCATCGGTTTACCCTGCAAAGGACACGTGGGACACCAATCACCTTCTTTCATGTGTGTTTTCCCATTGACAGTTATCATAATGATGAACCCTTTATTTGACGGTATCCTCTATGCTTATAAAAAACTCACTCCACATAACTGAGCAATTCTCATAAGCAGCGTCTATTGGGTTAGGTAGAGGTTGTTCTTTGTATGATGTGATGATGGAATCCAAAGACTTCAAGGTATTCTTGGACTTCATGGACAGCAAAGATGCTACCTACTACATGAATTTCTGGGGTCACATGGACATTTCCATCCAGTGTGTTGCTAATGATGGACGTTATGTTGGAGAATTAATCACAAGTTATAGATTCAAATACACTTGCATTGAACCTCTCAGAATTTGCTTTGATTCAAAGACTAGAGAGGCACTCAGGAGGTCAAGTATTGGAGTCGAAAAGGTCACCATTGAAGGTTCAAATATCGTCCTTGGTGAAGACCAATACACCGTGATAAGTCGGTATATGAATGAACGATTGCCACCTATTATTGAGGATACGACAGAGAGAATTCAAGAGATGACTCTTTTACTTAGTGAGTTTCGAAGAGCGGTCAACATTCTTCATAAAGAAAAGATACAACTTGCTAGACTTCGTTTTCTTGTGAAGAGTCGATTATTGGAAGTTTCTACAACCACTGAACTATCGACTTCGTGGAGTTTCAGACTTCCTACATCTGATGTCTATTTTTCAGGTGAAGAACCTCAGGTGTATTTCGGACAGGAGGAGTATCCAGATCCTCCTCAGGTCATAGACTCGTACTATGACGTAAATGACCTTCTATGTGTGATAGATGCAATGGAATATCACTATGGAAGAGAAATCGTGCTCTCACTGTCACTACTCCAAGATGACAGATTGCTCTTTGAATCAGATAATAAGAAAGGTACTCTCCATCATAGGTATAAGGAAGCTACTCTCACGCATAGGTGTATACTCAACAAAGCAGTCATAGAATAGAAATGTTACAAAGAATGCAACATTTGCTCTGCAAGGACTCACTGATGTAGAACACGCAATGCGTCCATCTGGGTGATGAGGTCCACTAGAGGAGCACGTCACAGGCAGAGGTGCACTAGGAGGTTGACGTCACAGGCTCGATATCGGGAGTCTCTATAGGTGAAATATGGGCCACCCAATCAATACCTATTCACAAGATTTTACGTAGTAAAATCGTCCTCTGTGACTCCACCGAATTCTATTCCTCGTCATTGAGTGGAATATCAACCACAAACGAATCAACATCAATTTCCCCATTCGTGATGTAAAGTTTTCCAGCAACGTCTTCATGATTTGACACGAAGTGAGTATTTTCTGGACCCACCTTTACATTAGTAAACTTGACCTTAACCATCTCTTCACCTCCTGTTACGTGTATCATAACACAAGATTTCTTCGGAATTACGTGTGGTGATATCTAAATCCGAGGAGTTCCTGTTTACTAACAGTCAGTCAAATGTGCTGATTCCACAAAATCTCCGATGACTGTTTTAGCAGAAGGAGTTGCTCCTCTCAATGGGCTAAGTTGTACTCCTTCTGCACCTTTTTCCCATCACCTTATAGAACTCCATACTTCGCCGTATTTCCGAAGAACACCTCGGTAACAGAGAGGAGCAACAAAGTTTAGCCCCTGTCCATGAATTGCGTTGATAATTCAGGAACCATAGGTTAACTGGATAACATATTTGGCACAATTCCTAAGTTTCTCGTAACCTCAGGACGTCAGAAGTACACCTAATACTACTGACAAACTGATCCATATGAGATAAAGTACATCGTCTGATGTACTTGTTCAGTCACCTGAGTAATTCTTTACAAAGACACTGCTGTACTACTCATATGATATAACAAAGACACTGCACTACTAGGAGAAATCGGATGAATTCTTTAGAGGGAATATTTCCCTTGAAAATAATTCCCAGAAATTTATTAAACCTGAGGTCTCGCCATACTTAACTTTTGTGTATGACACTCCGCGAGACACCTAGACAAATTGGGTTGTTTCGAGGTCATACTTAAAGAGTGGGCTTTAACTTCGAAAAGACCTCCCACAAGAACACTTCCGAAATCCGAGTTGTCTTTGGTCGACGCAATGCGATACCCACGAGTTAATTGCCAACACTTCTTCAAATCCGCCTTTCCTCAATACAAAGATGCTACTGAACACGCAATGCGTCCATATGTCGTCACTAGGAGGCTGAGGTGCACAGGAGCACGTCACAGGCACGTCCACTAGGAGAGATCAGTTCAAATCGGGAGTTCTATAGAGGTAAACTGCGCCATCCCAAATCACTCCTATTCACTAAGTAATTTCCCTTGAAATTACGCCTCCTAGTAACCATCGATTTGTCGAAGACAAATCATCTGGTTACCTGGTGGACATCTTTGTGTCCTGTGTGTTAAGTGAATAGGGCTGCCGCAGTATGTATTACGAATTATTGGCACTAGCATCTTTGTGTCCACTCCTCTAAAGTCGAAGTATTAGCCCAATAGATTCATCGGATTTACTGGGAGAACTTGTCTGTCACAACTGTAGAGAAACCCCCGATTTATTCCAGTGATGTCCATGCTTTAGTACAGTCCTTCAATAATTGTAGAGCCTTGTACTCCCAGCCAATTTAACTCAAGATATGTCTCAAATAGTTGTAGAGTCATTCAACTATGTCTCAACTCGTGTGAGTCATTCAATCACTCTTCAATTATCGTTCAAACTAGTAGCGGCTCACTCTCAAACTGGATATTATCTACTGAAATATGTAGGCAGTCTCCTCTCCTAATCCAAGGTTTCTCTTCATATGCAAGTTCAAATGCTTTGAATAGAAGTAGGGTCTTTAAATGACTATCAAGTGACGGTTCATGTACTTCATTGTGGCAGCTATTACAAAGAAGTGATAATGTCCACGGTTGACCGTCACCATGTGAATATTGATTCTCTATGTGGTGAAGGCTTAGTTTCTGATAATTGAAGACTTCACTCTTGCCACAAAGAACACAATTCCTTCCATAGAGATTTCTGATGTGTAGTCTTTGAAATGTTGAAACATCACCTGCTCTATTTCCATGTTTATAATCTAATATTGAAAGAGGACGTTCTGACCACATCTTTGCCATTCTACGTGAATGTGATACTCTTTGTTCATATGTGAGTTTCATTTGCATCACTCTCTCAGTATCAATCTTTTCATTGCTCTTTTGAACCGTTTCAAACACTCCTTACTACAAAAGTAGAAGGTCTTGTCACCTACTTCATAATCTATGCTGCTTCGAATATTCACAGTCTTGCAACAGAAATAGCAATCAACGATTACTACGTGTTGTCTTTGCATTATATCACCTTCTTATCGACACTTGCTGTACTTGGTGCTATAGGCTGGACCTCTGAACTAATTGATCGATTTGAAGGCATTGATTCTTCTGTAACCCCCATCAATCCCGTTAGATTCCCCTTAGAATAGGCTGTTACCTTGAACATCACGTCCTTTATAATCTCGTCAATGAATTCACTACAATCTTCATTTAGTCTGTATATTACCATAACAGCAATGAGGAAATCTCTTAGTCCTTTCTTTGTTAGGTCTTTGTAAGGAGTACAAATCTTCCATCGCATCTGATATCTGTTGAATACAGGAGAACAAAATTTTGCTGATGGAGTGTAATAGCAATACACTCTAGGTCTCGGACCATGTCTGTAAAACAACATTGAACAGAACAGAAATTGTGCATCAAAGAAATCCTCTTCTATGAAGAATATTGATGATATGTATTTGATCCTATCTAATAACAAAGAATACACTTCCTAGCATTTGTCTTTGTGCTTACATTCAGTTTGACCTGCTCTTAGGCAGGTATGTTGAACTATGTGGGATTTACTGCCCTTCTAACCCGTTACATTCTAGATTTGAAGGCCTTCACATCCCTGAAGACGTCCGCATTTTGTGAAGTGTAACAAAGTATATTGCAACTATCAGGACCCGATTCCCACTCCTTCTTCCGTAACTCGGAGAGTTTCTTACTATGTTTCTGAAGTTCCTCTTCAGACAAACTATCCCAATAACTAGTGCTTATCGGGTCGTTGGGTTGCAAATGCAACAACTTTCTGTAAGAAAGTATGGCTGGCACAGAATTGTTTCCGTGAATACCATCATTCCAAGGTATCAAGGTCAAACTCAACGTAGCTGCCTACATCATTGCTAATCTCTCTTGTCCCAGTACGTTGTGAGAAGTCTATAGATTCTGGGAGGACTCGTATCCCAATTCTTCTTATAGAGGATCATCGCCAGCCAATGTATCCCCCAGTTGGCATTCATTTTTGCGACATCTGCTAACGCGTTACCATTCCGTTAGGACATACGGTATCACCCAGTTCGGTACTCAATTGCTAACGCATTAGCACAAGTCACTCTACATCTGCTAAAGTATCGCTGTTAGCAGGCCCTGTGGAATAAGTCGAATGACGGAAAAGAACCAGAATTCCATCTCTTCGATGTTGCATTTCATACATCTCACAAGAAAACCGATGCTGATATCGATCACATCGAGTGTAAACTAACGGGCTTTTTCCACAGAGCCGATCTCTTCGGACAAGTTATTAGCAAAGACGTACAAATCACGGTTGAGGGGAAGGCAAACCATTGATTGCGGTTCCGTATCTAGTGAAGCAAGCAAGGAGGTCGAAAGTCCGAATTTATTCGGTCATTCTTCTATGCTCTATTATCGGGACAGTTCACCTGACCATATCTCTGGAAACCTACGTCAGAGAACCAGTGGCAATCTGGGAGGAACTGAATAATCCATGGGCCTATGCTCTCTACGACATTGCCTTTTATGATTCATCTCGCGGGTGGGCAATTGGAATGGCAGATGCTGGGCCAGGGGAACGTGACTGTGGAGTTGTGCTGCAGACCAAAGATGGAGGAGATACGTGGACCCTGTCCTATTCGAACCCGGATGTTCAACCTAATTTCATCGAGATTGTTGATTCCAAGACGGTATGGATTGCTACAAGAAGAGGACTCCTGAACACTCTTAACGGTGGTTTAACATGGAATATCGACCTGCCAAAATACAAAGCAGCTTATGAATACAATCCCACTGTGGCATTCAAAAACTCCACGCATGGTTGGACAAGTATAAACTGGGAACTCCTCTATACTGTAGATGGAGGGCACATCTGGAATCCTGTCGAATCATGGCCCTTTGATACAGGGGTTTTCCAGATCCGTTTTGTTGGAGAACAACTGATGTGGGCAGGGAGTCTTGATGGAATATTCCACAGCCAAGATGGAGGACAGACTTGGACTCAGCAATTCAACAGATCAACCCGTGGTCTTGCAATAGTGAGCGAAACTGAGGGATGGGCTTGTTACCTTGACAGCCATCTTTCACACATGATAGATGGACAAAACTGGATTCAAAAGCATACACCCAGCAGAGCGTCCTATTTCCAATGGGCAGCTTCGCGCTATATGGATTTGGAATTCATCAACCCCAAACAGGGTTGGATAGTGGGGTCTACCGTGGGTGTCGCTTACACTCCAGATGGGGGATTGAACTGGTATGTACAAAAGCTACCCCCACGCTGGAGTAGTCTGCGGGCTGTAGACTTCATCAATGAAACACATGGCTGGGCTGTTGGATGGAATGGGAACATATACCGTACAAGAACAGGCAATCAATACGGCAGAAGGTTGGTAGGAGACGGGTACGTGATTCGAGGGTTTGGGGGTGACTGGGTTATTCCAAGTAGCACTGTGGTATGTGTCATTCTGGTTGCTTTTGGTGGTATTGTATCACTTCAATTGATTGATAGATATCGGGAGAGGAGAAAATCTGAACCAATTCAAGCATCCCTGAGAATTCAATGGTAGGATTGTGTGACAAAAGGTTGGCATACTGAATATCAGTAGCCCCTAATAGGCGAAAGATAAGATCAAAGAGTGCGATGTGGAAGTTACCAACATCGGTTTTCTTGTGAGATGTATGAAATGCAACATCGAAGAGATGGATCCTGGTTCTTTCTCTGTCATTTGACTTATTCCACAGGGCCCTGTTAGCAGACAAAGATATCATTCCAAAATTGGATAATAGTCAATATCCTCTGTATCTTTGTAGATTGAGCATTTCTTAGAACCTAGGATGACATCATATGGCACCCAAGTTACTTTCAGAGGCTCAATTCCCTCCAAAATCACTTTACCATAGGTAAAACCCATGAACCGTACCCTAACACTTACACTTCTACTAAGCAACTTACGAATCTTGCGCTTCTGCTCAGTGGTAAGGTCAAGTTCAATCTTCATCGTCACCACCCTTAGAAATACATCTCAAAGATAATGTCCTGTTCAAGAGCCTTCACCAGCGTAATGTCTGGTGTTCCTCTCTTAACCACGCTTCCTTCCTCATAACCATACTCGAATGCTTTGAGAAGACACATCATATCGAGGAATCCATATTGCTCCTCTCGATGGATCATTGAGTGACATTGTGGACAGACTAATGTTACCCACCAAGGATTTGCATCGCCGTGTAAATTATCTCTTACAATATGATGAAAGTGCATATTGTGTTCGCCTATGAATAATTCACTTATACCACAAAGAACACAATTCCTTTCGAACAAATTGCGTATATGTCTTCCATTTGTTCCTAAAAGACGACATCCGTATTCTCCAGTTATCTCATAAAAATGACCAACAATTAATCCTTCAGCTGCTTTCTTGATCAATGCTCGTGATACTGCTAGATTATGGTCATATTGTTTGAATGTGCTCATGTTTCTTTATCTCCTAAACTCGTTCTGAGGTCACCAGAGCCTGCCTCTGTACAGTGTACTCGATACTTGGAATTGTACCTGGAATATGCTACTATCTTATCAAATCGAAATCATGCCCGATGTGTAATAGCCAAAACTGGGGGGTAAAACCAAAGCGTAATAGTTTTTGATATCCACAAGATCTTGTATGGTATTCGGTGCGTCTACCCTAGCAGGCGGAGTCGAAGTCATACAAAGATTCGCAGATCTCATCGTTCAACATTCTTCTCCCAATAATATTCGACTGACTTGCTATCGTCCGCCCCTAGATATTCTAGCATCGATCTAAAAAGCGGTTCAAGGTGGCTAGGGTCATCGAGTGCAAAAACGAAGACCGGTCCCTTCGACTTCTTCAGGATCGTGCTGGTCCTGTACTTGGCTATCGCACTCATGTGCCATGGCCACGCAGCATCAAGAAAGTGTTCTCTTATTTCGATTCTCTTTGCCCTTTGTCGTCCGCGAATTTTATATCGGAGAAAACAGTAACGCTTGGTGTAGGGCCTCATATCATTGAAGGGGGTTTTGTGGCTCTTACCTTTGTCGATTACTTTTCTTAACCTTTCAAATTCTTCACGAGAAAGCACGATAGGCATGAAATCACAGTCCAAGGAGTAGCAATCGAATTGTCCGAATCAGATTCAACATTGAAGCAATTCTAAGCAATTCTCCATCGAATGGAAGTTGAAGTACAGGGAGCAATTGTTTTTTCATTTCATCACCTGAAGGTGGGCGAGACAGTATTCCATTAGTCAACACGACTTCATTACTGAAGTGCGCCTTGAGCGACATTGATACTGCCCCGCCCTTATTTAGAATCCAATCGCGCTCAAATTGAAGGAACACGTAGCCCCTGCCGCTGCCCCGATAGTGAACCCAATCGCATTGGATTAGAGATGAAAATCACAATCGACCTTGATTTGCTGTTTGAAAACTTCGTGAGGAACTACGGATCATTCGGTTTCAACCAGAGTTGCACATGGACTCGCCACACTACTGAGTACATGAGCTGGTTTGCGAAAGAGGGGATGGGAAGGGGCTTTCATGTGGACCAGGAAGTAGAATACCCAGAGCCGCCCGAGATAGGTGCACAGAAGAAAAGGAGGGCTGACTTGGTTTGGATAACCGATCCGGATAGGCCACTGAAGGACGAGGTGTTTGCACTTCATGTTGAAAGCGAAACTGGGGAGAAGTGGGGTGAACTCACAGTTAGTCTCTTGGCATACTCTCCTTTCAAGCCGCTTCCTGCCGTAGTGGGAGTGCTTCATAAAACGACGCAGAGGAAATCCAAACGCGCATTTGCACGCTCGATTGTCAAGTACGCGTCTAAAAGGCTGAAAAACAGGAACCGGGAGATGTTGTTAA
Organism: Candidatus Thorarchaeota archaeon; assembly: GCA_019057475.1. Lineage (GTDB taxonomy): Archaea > Asgardarchaeota > Thorarchaeia > Thorarchaeales > Thorarchaeaceae > WTCK01. The sequence goes on from DXJO01000037.1 coordinate 11,183, forward strand.
TCCTCGACCTGTTCTGGGAGGAAGGAGATCCTATCTACGGATGCATCATAGACAGAAGAGGTTCGGTAAGAATACATCTAGCTGAAGGACTCTACCACAAATGGCGAAAGGAAAAATACTATGACTTGAAGCTTGTAGGCCAAGTCAAGAAGTTTGAGTGAGGATCATGGCATGTCATTTCAAACTGAAAAACCCTGAATGTTCGACTGGCCCGTCCTCGGCCCAGAAGAATCAAACTCCAAGGTCGAAGACTGCAGAGTGTACCTGTGTCGGTCCAAGAACTCTTGACGCATAGATGTGTTTTATGAAGGGAGAATCGAGGATAACTATGGAGATATTGCTATGCTAGAGATGGATTGGGTCTTTATGCGCGATTCCTCCAAGGATGTCATCAAGCTGCTAGTTGTCATCTTATTTCTGGTGGCCATAGTACTGCTTGCGAGCGGAAGTTTCGATATCACTCAACCTGTAATGCTGTTTCTTGCGGCTGGCATCGCTTGCTTCGCCATTCTCGCAATCTGTAGTGGGATTGTAATCCGCAGACGGTCAATCTCCCACGATTGGCAGTAGAGGTCTGCACAGGCGCCCTAGAGGGGTCTGTTGTCGAAACAAGTACCATTCATGCATACTACGTGAGCTATCGCTGGTATAGGGGACCATTAGGGCTGAACTGTTCAGTGGAGGAGTTCATTTAGCAAGAACTCATTGATAGATTCTTGAAGACTAAGGAAAAAGCACGATATCTGAGTATTGCCGATTGGGTGAGAGATTGCCTTCGCCACTGCCTAGACGCGATTGAGATGAAAGAGAGAGAAGAGAGAAAGAAGTGAGTGACCGAACACCCTTCACGACACCTCGTGTTCTGCCTGTGCAAGATAGGGTGTTAAGTTCGTGTTAGATGACTCACTCATGTTATCCTCTTCTGATGCTGTTAGATTGAGATGTTAGGTGGTTCTGAATTCTCTTCTTCACAAAAAGACCTAACAAGTTATCACAAGTTCACAGAAAAGGTCTGATATATCAGGCGGCTTTAGGCATTCTTTGATAGAAGCGTAGCTGTCTCGCTAATTAATACGTTCGTATTATTTAGACAATGTTCTTCACAAAATTCCATATGCCGTACAATCTTCCGAGCGGTGTCATAATCCTTTCTGCACCACGCTTCGACTGCTGGAATATTGCATTTTAGTCCCTCTATCTTATCATAGAATTATATACACTCTTGACAAAAACATATACACTCTTGACAGTGTCAACATCTGAATCCTAACAACCTAACAGAAACATATACACTCTTGACAGTGTCAACATCTGAATCTTCACAAGTTGACAGAAAAACTTCACAAGTTTTCACAGACTCACAGAAAATCCTCACAAGTTCACAGAAAAGGTCTGATATATCAGGCGGCTTTAGGCATTCTTTGATAGAAGCATATACACTCTTGACAAAAACATATACACTCTTGATGGAAAAGGTCTGATATCTCAAAGGCATAATAAAGATGGGCCATTTGGTCGTCTATCCACTATATAGGGTGTCCTGCAAGTACGTTTGCAAGTGTGTTTGCAAGTTGGCCTATATAGCGCTCCTGCAACCCTCTTTGTAAGGGTGTTTGTAAGGGTGTTTGTAAGGTGGGTCTTTCGTACCCTTCAATCACCTGAGCATCGCATGAGAATCGAGGTCTAACGGGATGTGAGGGGGTGAGGATGGGGGTACGAAAGCCATACTAGACCTCATCTACCCTCATTCTATGAGGGGGTAGCCATAGCCCAGTGTGTTAGTATCTTACATGACTAATAACCTAACACATAAGCATCAATGCATCCTAAGAAAGACAGACGTGTGTAAGATGCCAGCTTGCAAGCATTTTCATAGTTGTCTGCAATGTAATTACCACTCATCACGCAAGAACGAAAGGTGTAAACAACCTAACATTTTACAGATGTTAGTCCTCCTGTTCTAGTGTAGATAGGACTTCCCACACTGCCTTCTCATATACAGTCAGGGCAAACGTGTTAGTTTTACACGTTAGTTCTGGCTGAATGATAGTGTTACTATCAGCCATGAACTAACCCGTTCCGCAGTTTCTTGCTGCTCTGGCGATAACGCTGCATCAGAGCATCTATAATGGTTTCCATTTGAACATGAATGCCCCCCACCATGCACTAAAGGGATTCTGAACATTGTAGGTGCAATTGAACAGGTATCCCATAGGACCCCAACCGACAGAACCACGAAGGCGAGCAACTAGCCTCTTGAACGTGCAGAACAATCTGAACCAGAGTTTCATTTGATCTGATTCCCGTCTGAAGCCCCGCCTTTGGTAGAAGCGCAGCGCATTAATATTGTCATTCGTGGTTATCACCCACAGTCTGACAAATAGGCATTGACTAGGCACGAAACCTTGAGTGTGCCTGTATCGCTGAATAACGCAGATACATCGAGTTGATTGGTGTATTCCGAGAGTTACTAATGAGTGAATTATCACTGGTTACCTCAATGAGGTCTATTGTTCCGAACTTGTGGGCATTCCTCTTCTGACCATCTATTTTTCTTATTTTCGCTCTTCACCATAAAAACATCCTCTCCAATAAAGAACAAACCAAACAAAAAGAATAGGTCCAATTGCAATTAACGAACTCTGTAATAGTGTAGGTTCTTGATGAATTGCCAAATCGAAAAGTCCTAGATGAATCAAGTTATTAAAGGAGTGCATAAGGACGCATGGCCAAACACTATTGGATTCAAGATATAACCAACCAAAGATAAAACCCGTTAATACAAAGATAAACAGAGCCATTAATGCACCAATAGGCTCTAATTGAGTGCCATAATATAGATTTGGAAAAATTAGTAATGGGAGATGCCAGACTGACATGATTATTCCAGTTAATAATAGTGCATGCCACTTTTCAAGTGGTCTTAATTTTTGAAGTAAGTAACTCCTCCAGCCAAATTCCTCACCAATAAATATAATAATTCCCCCAAAAAGATTGATTGGAACACGATATAGACCCATGATTATTAAATTCCAATCTATTTCAATAAAATCCAAAGACACAAGTATAACATCCTGTATCCCATTCCAAAAAAAAGGTAATAAAATAGCACACAACCAATATTGCTTAGGAATATTCTTAATTCCAAGGTGAGCATCTTTGAAGCCCTCCCTAGCAACAATGGTTCGAGTGATTAATGCTGCTAAAAGTGGACTATAAGGTCCCATTATCCCAAGAATATTAATCCATAAAGCCTCCTCCTTAAAAAATACTGACCCAAGAAAGGGAATCCACAATAAAGCAAAAGACAGTATAACAAAAAAAATAATTTGATTTACTGGAATAAAAACAGATTTATCATCAATCCCATGATTTTCTTCAGTAGAAATGTCATTTATTGCCATTTTTTTCTCATACCTCATTTAATATCTTGATCTGGTTGTTTTTCTACTTAAATCGACCGCACTGCGTGTTATTCTTAAGAAAACTCATTTTTAATGCAAAGTTTTTCTAATAAAAAACATTCAAACACTAGTGTTTAGAGGTGTTCAAACACTTGTGACGAAATCCAAGTGTTGAAGGTCAATTAAAGCGCATGAACATCACGTAAGGGAGGGTAAGATGGCAGGGTGCGTCACCTCTAGGGATACTTGAACTGATATAACCGATGTGCGCTACTAACAATACTAACAGACAGTCTTCCAGTTTCATAACAACACTCATAGAAACCCACTCATGTTAGGTTTTCCTGAGTCAAACAGTTCACTCATGTTAGACTCTTCACTCATGTTAGGTTTTCCTGAGTCAAATAATTCACTCGTGTTAGACTCTCCTGACACTGTTAGATTGAGTTTTATTGAGAAGTTAGGTGGTTCTGACTCTATTTCTTTACAGAAGAGATCTGAAATCTTCTAGATGTAGTAAGATAAGATATTATGTCGTCTGGTCCCTATATAGCGCTGTGGAAAGTACTAAAGAAAGTACTAAAGAAAGTACTTTTGAAAGCTGGCCTATATAGCGCTACGGCAAGTACTTTTGCAAGTTGACCTTTCGTACCCTTCGATCACCTGAGCATCGCATGAGAATCGAGCTCTAACGGGATGTGAGGGGGGATGGTGGGGGTACGAAAGCTATACTAGACCTCATCTGCCCTCATTCTATAAGAACACACCCATAGCAGCGTATCAATACTTTACATTATTTACAACTTTACACAATAGGCACCAATGAGTCTTAAAAGAAACAGACGTGTGTGAAACGCCAGCTTGCAAATGGCTTGCAAGCACTTTCGTAGTCTATCTGCAGCGCATTCGCCACTCGTCACGCGAGCGCGAAAAGGTGTAAGCAATCCGATGTTTTACATGTCAGTCCTCCTGTTCTAGTGTGGATAGGACTTCCCACACTGCCTTCTCAAGGGCACGATCATTGAAATGCTGTTTCCAAATCCTAAGTATCTATGGTTCCCCATGAAGTTGGCTGCGCCAAACAATAGCGATATACGGGTTCAATCACTCCCTTATGCAGCGCTTCACAACATGTTCCTAATGAAGTACTTCATGGCGGGTCATTCTCTATGAAGAAACAAGATTTGTCCAGAAAACGCCTTCTCACGATGGGGCTCATTGCTTCTGTAAGTGCCATTTGGATTCTGCTAAGGACTGGCAGCAGACCTTCTAGGATTGCTTACCCGTGTCAACAGGCTGCAGTCTTGAACATCGACTCATTTCGCTTGGCTCTAACAGCTTCAATACTAAGCAGCCGGAAAACCATCATGACAATACCCGGCAGACTCAGCCATCCTGCTGCAATTGGTCTATTGCTGGTGAGTTGCTTGTTCCTTACTTCTGACTACGCCGCAGCTCCCATCGAATACTTCACCATGTCGGTTGACAACAACATCTCAGTGCCATTACTCCTTGAATCACAGAGTGCTGTTAGTCAGGCTGATTCATCAGACCTGTTCTTTGTGCAGAATGCCTCGGGCATCGAAGGGAACATGGATTCCGGGGTTTCCGCGTTGTTCGAGCTGATGGAATCCAAGGGGCTGTACTTCTTCAAGACGACCGGTCACCCCTCGGGACTGATAGGCAGCGATGACGTAGTGCTGATCAAAATAAACTGTCAGTGGCCCTACAGAGGAGGCACAAACACAGACCTAGTCAAGAGCTTGATCAACAAGACTGTCAACCATCCTGACGGATTCACAGGGGAGATAGTAATTGCAGACAACGGACAGGGATACGGCAATTTGGACTGGTGGGACGCCAACTCCTTCGGCCATGACCAAACCATGGAAGATGTTGCATGCATGTTCCCCTCATTCAATATTTCAACAGTACTATGGGACACGCTGCGGGATAGCGCGGTTCTCGACTACGAGTGGGGGGACTTCACAGACGGCTACGTCATCAACTCGACTAGGAATCTGATCACGGATGTAATGGTGTCCTATCCAAAGTTCAAAACCGAGTATGGTACATACATCAGCTTCAAGAACGGGATATGGAGCAACACAACAGGATTCAATGCCGATAGACTGAAGATCATCAATCTGCCAGTCTTGAAGTCTCATGGTACCTACGGAGTAACGGGTTGCATCAAGCACTACATGGGTGTCGTGAAGGGAGAGGTTGTTAAGGGTATCACTCCCCACGAGCACTTCGCAATAGCATTGGGTGGAATGGGAACTGTGATGGCAGAAACTAGGTTTCCGACGCTCAACATTCTTGACGCTATCTGGATCAACGCCAATCCGGTGGAGAGCGGGCGATACTGTGGGCCAGAGTCCCTCCATTCAACTGCCAGCTTCACAGACATCATTGGGGCGAGTGAAGACCCCGTTGCCCTAGACTACTGGGCGTCCAAGAACATTCTCATGCCCGCTGCGGAATACCAGAACCACACTGAATATTCATCATTGGACCCGGATTATGAGCCGATAAGTCCCACCGGGCCCGGGGGCAGACGGTTCATGGTCGAGTCATTTCACAACTACCTGGAAAGGTCAATGAACGCGTTGGAGAGTGCTGGGCTCCAAGTCACCATGGACTTGGATGAGATGAACATCAATGTCACTAGCCTCTCTGGGACCACGTTTCCAACAGGCGTTACAGACCAGCTGTACATCCAAATGGTTGTCGGTTCGCTGGTTTCAGTAGCTCTAATAATCATTGCAGTTGTCCTCGTAAAACGAAGGGCCGCGAGCAGGTAAGAACACTCACGTTTCAAGCACGTGATGTTGCGCATGAATGGACACATATGCAAGTCAGTATGCAAAATGGAAGAAGCAACATGGTTGAGCTTGTCTTCGGTAACATGACCACCATGGACCTTGTCATGGCGGGGCTCACCGGTATCTTGTCATTGGCAATTCTCGCAATGGTCTTCAAGATGTCATTGAAAGGCACACCCAAGTGGCAAGCAAGAAAGATAGTCCATGTTTCCCTAGGCACGTTCATCGCACTCACAGTACCGGCCTACTCGAAAGAGATAGTTTGAGTGTTCATCAACTCAATACTTTCTTGACCACGGCAAAGGTCAATATGATTAGATATAGATTTGCTGTGCAATGTGTAAGCAGGAGTTGGGAGAAACAAACTCCTAAGGAAAGAGAGGCTGTTGGTTATTGGGCTAGGTGTTTTCTAAACACCTATGATGGTGTATCATTAGCGGATTTGCTTTGGGACTTCAAGAATATGACAGAACTTGAAAGAGAGCAAATGGAGAGGGGGTTTCGGAGGACGTGGTAGAAGAGGCGAATGACGAACTTGCTCAAATGATTGATGAGTGTCTTGGAGGTGTTGTCTGATGGCAACGGGCAATATTTCCTCAAGATGGAAAGTTGCTGATTCTTGGGAGTTTCAGAACGAAATCAATTAGCTAGCAGGCGAACTTAAGCGCGCTCCAAGTCGGGAGGACATTTTGGAACACTACATAGACGAAATCGTTGGAGAGTATTCCGACGCGCACGAGGCTGACCTGACAAAAGCAATAACCAATATTCCGGCCTCGCAACCACCAACAATGACCTCTGAGGACACGGATATTCCACGAGAGGTCTTGAAGGCGATTAATCACCAAATCAACTATTTGAAAGAAGAATACACGTTCTGGTCCAGAGGAAGAAACTCAGCACTTTGGATTTATGACGAGGAAACCTGAGTCTATGTCGAAAACGGAGAAGCCGTTGTGGATAAGTATCTGGCCAAGAGGCTGGCGGATGATGCAAACTACCGCTCGGTGATCGGCAACGAGGTGATAAATTATCTGAAACGTGCATCCTTCGACGGCGAAGAACTTGGTGGTCCGCCTCATATCTTGGTTGTCAGGAACGGAAGAATCAATCTTGAGGATGGTTCTTTCGTTGAAGGATTCGACCCTGAGGAATTGCAAATTGTCAGGGTGGATGTGGAGTTTGATGAAGAAGTAACCTGTTCGAAGATAGAGAAATTCCTATCTGAGGTCCTAGAATCCGAGGACAAAATCAAAGCCATGGTTGAATTGATAGGCTACTGTCTGTTCAAAGGATGGCCTTATGATATTATTGTCATCATGGTCGGAGGCGGAGCAAATGGAAAGACCGTCTGGATTGAGGCCATAACCGAGTTTCTCGGAAAAGAGAATATTGAAGCCATGACCATGCAGACACTTGCCAAAGACAAGTTCGCGCTGGCAAACCTCCACGGAAAACTAGCGAATCTGGCAGGTGAGATTCCCCACCAACCGATAGCCTACACCTCACGGCTAAAAGACTTGACAGGCGGTGGACGGGTCTTTGCTCAGAAGAAATACCAGACAGGCTTCCATTTTGAGAATTGGGCGAAACTGTTTTTCTCGTCAAACAACACGCCTGCAATCTATGACGATTCCCGCGGGATGTGGAGAAGGATGTTTGTTCTCAATTTTCCCAACACCTTCGGAATAGATGACCGGCCTGCGATCCCTCGTGACAGACTGGTTCAGTCATTGACCACCGAGGACGAATTTAGCGGGCTTCTCAATCTGGCGATTGCAGGATGGCTCAGACTCAGAGAATCCGGCAAACTCACGGGCACAAAGACTCCCGAGGAAGAGAGGGTCGCCTACCTCAGAGTTTCCAATCCGTTGCAGTACTTAGCAGAATTTTTCCTCGAATTTGACAGAGGAGTTCCGCCGTTGAATAAGCCGGCTCTCTATGAGGTGTACCTGAGATGGTGCGCCCATGAGGGACAACCACCGAAAGGCGAGCGGAGATTCTTCAGAGCAATTAGGGCGGTGGCGACTTACATAACCGAGAAACACCCAACTGTGGGGGGTCAGAAGGTTCCTAGAATCTTCGAGAGCGTCCGAATCAAGACCGAGGATAACCAGCTGATTGTGCTAAAGAAATGGAACTCTATAACCCCTAGGAATCCGGAGCAAAAGAACGGTTCCGAGGGAGGAGGCTTCTTGTACTGTTGTGGAAGAATTCACCTCCTTCCAAAGCTGGTTGTACGGTGTGAAGCTCCAGGGGCGCCCCCCTGTCGACTACCACCTATTGAGGTTAGGGGACTCCTTGGACTGTATGATGCGAACCCCGTAAGTTCCAGAGTAGTGGCAGGGAACCACGATTCATGTGTAGCGGGCCGTGGCCTAGAATCCCATTGCCAAGGGTATGAGAATTAGTGCCGCGAAAGCCGAGTTCACAAATGCGTGAGCGACCCAGCATGCGATTAGGTTGTTGTTGCGCTTCATGAAGACAATCCCAAAGACTGCGGCTGCCATGAATGTTGACAGGCCGTACATCATGACCCAGCCAACTGGCAGGAATGGCAGCGTTATCAAGACATGAGGGGCTGCAAAAGCGAGGGACTGGATCACGAGTGTCTTCAATGCAGAGGTCCTCTCTGACAACTTGTTCTGGAGGTATCCCCTGAACAGTATCTCTTCAGCAGGAGCAAGAAACGCGAATATGTAGCACATTTCCAGAATCAGGTTCAGTGGAAACGAAAATCCGGCTGCAAATACAAAAACCCTAGACAGGTCTTCTGCAGACTGACTGCTCCCCCCACCAACCGGCGCAATTCCTGAGGCCAACGCGACAACAGACATTGCGAAGCCTATCCCTATTCCGATTGCGGCCTCCCTCACTATGCCTTGTCGCTTGATTCCTAGATCCTCTAGTGACCTCCCGCGGTAGGCCAACTCGTACAACAGGATGATCCAAACCACGGGAAGGGCAATCGGTATGGCCACGTTGTCAATCATGTTCATCAGTGCGAGGAAGAACGCGAAGAGGATAACATGTCCCAGAGCTAAGAGGTACGGAGCAGTTTTCGGCTGCTCGACTCGCGCAGCCGCATCATTCAACAAACCGTCGGTGGATTGTGAGAATCCAGCTCTCCAACCAACTCTGCGATCAGAATCCACGGATCTACCCATAGAGTCTCTTCTCCAGATGCTTTAGGAGCTCCGGCGCGTTCTTCACCGTATAGACCATCCACGCGAAGATAGCTATCCCGATGGCCAAGAAGGCAAACATGAATAACACACCTTCAATGGGGCCGCCCTCCAGAAGAATCTCATAGAGTTTCATTCCGCCAAAGAGGATTGGAATTGTAAGTGAAAACATCAGAATGTATGCCATCCACCTCAGCGCAGGCATCAGGGAAGCAGGCTTCCTTACCTTCAAGTACTTACGAAAGTCATTGGTGGGCTTCTCCTTAAGCGATAGCATCAGCTCCATTGATACGATGCCTAAGGGTGTGAGTGTATATCGCAGGCGTTCGTTCTTCTCAATGAATCCATCAAGTTGTTTGATGTGATAGTTGAGTTTCCCGGTTGACAGGCCAAGTTCGCTGAGGATCTCAGTATACGATGCTCCATCATCTCCATAGGCTACTAGTTTCAGGATGTCGCGTCTTGCTGGGTGAGCAAGCACATCAAAGATAATCGACTCAGCCTCCTTGTCCAATACAATTCACCTACTCCAATACGGGCGAATTTGCTAAAATAGTTTCTTGACAAAATCTCTTTGACAACTGTGCTTGTCAATAACAATAGAGGGACGATAAGATATAGCATTACATTTCGAGCGAGTGTAGGTCCATTGAAATGGTTAAATGCCTTCACAGACCAACATGCTTACCTCTGCGGGGGTCTTTGAGCACTCGCTTGTACGGAAGGTGAAATCGCGGGACA
>DXJO01000038.1 GCA_019057475.1 Candidatus Thorarchaeota archaeon
GGCTCTGTTGCATAAGTTGTGTAATACTCGGGTACAAGGAGAGGGAGGGGTGGGACTGCCATTGATAAACCATGACCCTGTCGTACGACCAGGCCTATGATATGGCAGTCATCCACCACTATGACTTTGTACCCGCCCTCCTTATGAGCATTTGTAACATCCTCCCGCTCCCCAAGAGTCGTACTGGTCGTCCTCCGACCTATCCTCTCTCCTCACTCGTTGTCCTCCTAGCATTGATGATCCACTCTGGAATGACCTATCGCAAGTTCTGTGCCCACCTCCACCGTGACGAACAACTACTCCTCCAACTTGACATTCCTCGAGCTCCCCACTACTCCACTCTCAACCGGGCCATGGACCGAGTCCCTCCTGAAGTTCTTCAACGCATGGTCAGACTGATCGCATCCACTCAACCTCCTCCTCGAAGAGTGGCGGCGGACTCCACTGGAATGAGTCACTCAACTGGAGGAGAGTGGTTCTCTGTGAGGTGCCAGGAGGCCCGTAGAAGGCGTTTCACTGGGCTCCACGCAGTGGTGGATGTTGACACACTGATGGTGACCTCGGTGAAGGTCAGAGACCGACCTGGGGGAGATGCAAGGATGCTGATCCCACTGCTCAAGGGGATGTGGGCAGACGAGCTTGAGGTGGTCTATGGTGACAAGGCGTACCTGTCGAGAATCAATGTGACTCACATTCACAGTCTGGGTGCAAGAGCTGTGATCGAACCGAAGAGGGGGCTGACTGGGAAGGCCCGAGGACACAGGGAATACGCAAGGCTGGTGAAGGAGTATCGAAGAGACCCAGATGGATGGAAGGAGAAGTACGAGTACGGGAAGAGGAGTCTGGTGGAGTGTGTGTTCGGAGCAATGAAGGTGAAGTTCGGAGGAACATTGAGGTCAAGGCTTGACAACAGGAGGGTTGCGGAGACCCTGCTCAAGGTGGTGATATACAATGCAGAGCGTGCAAACTACTTCTCATGGTCCAACCCATGAGTTACGCAACAGAGCCAGCCACAAGAATAAGTTTATATCAGCAGCAAAATGCGGAGGGGAATACACGGTTTCTCAAGCTCCTATGAGAATTGTAAGAGGCTATCCTGATGGCAAGAATGCACACTAGACGCAAAGGTCAGTCTGGAAGCAAGCGTCCCTCAACACTACGCGCGCCAGAGTGGATTGACAAGGAAAAGGATGCAAAGTGGGTTGAAGCCAAGGTTGTTGAGCTTGCCAAGGCTGGGAACACTCCTTCAATGATAGGGCTAATCCTTCGCGATCAATATGGCATACCATTAGTAAAAGTGATAGCAGGCAAACGGATTCTTGATATTTTGCGCGAGAACGAGCTCGAGAGAAGAGTTCCTGAGGACCTTCGCAATATGATTGCAAGAGCCGTTACAATGCGTAAACATTTTGAAGAGAACAAGAAGGATTATTCCGCCAAGCGCAGCATTCAACTTATTGAAAGCAAGATACACCGGCTGTCTAAGTACTATAAGAAGACCCATGTTCTGCCCCCCGATTTCAAGTATACTCCAGCCGAAGCTGCCTTACTCTTGAGATAATCTTATCACACTGAGCAAGTTCCTTTGAACTGAAATGAGTAAGAAAGCTCGGGGGTCCTCTAGTTTCAAGTCACTTGAAAAACAGTCAGAACAAGTCATCTTCAGGAAGGACGAGCGCATCCTCATTCTCAGCTCCCCACATCCCGAAGCAACCCTATCTGCTGCGCTGCTCTCTATAGCGATTCTGAGGTCCAACAGGCCCGTTCACATCACTTTCGTTCATCCTCATCTGGACATTGAAGAAATTAACAAAATACGGAAGATACACCCCAACTCTGCTGTTATTGCTGTGGGGATTGAGGTCTTTGGGAAAAGGCGCTTGAAGAAGGGAACGAGCTATCCTGTGTTCATAGGCGGGATGTTCCATTCTGAGCATAATGAGTTGCCAAGCATTGGAACTGCAAGTGACGTTGCAGTATCAGCTTTTATTCTAGCCAAAGAGAAATTCAAAACAAATGACAGAGCACTCCAGCTCGCTGCCGCAGGCATATTGATTTCCAACACCTCAAATATGCCTATCAAGGGTGCATCACGAAGAGTTGTTTCACTAGCTGAAAAGGGAGGTCTATTGAAAGAAAGGAAGGGATTCAAGTTGTTTGGAAGCAACTTTCTTCCAGTGATCAATGCCCTCCTGTATAGCACTTTCCCATACTTGAAGGGCATCAGTGGAGTCCAAGAGAGATGCGAGCATATCCTTGAAGAAGCGAATATTCCGATATCCAAGCGTCGAGGTCCCATAACCGCACTGGATACGAAAGAGGCACAACGTCTGACCTCACAACTTATTCCCAACCTCGATTCAACCGCAATTCCGGGTGTCCTTGGGCAAGATTTTACCTTTCCAACAGAAAGTGAAGAAAGTCCCCTGCGCTTCCTGTCGGGAATCAAAGTACTCTCACAATCGGCATGGAGTAGATGGGATTTAGGGGCCTCCGTCGCAGTATGGATGGGCGACCGTGCTAGGACATTGAGGTCGTTTATTGACTCGCACATGGCTCATACCCGCGATGTGATTGCAGGCATGCAGAACCTAGCATCATCTCTTGACAAAACAACTTCTGAAGGCAGCGATCTGGATGAGGTTGTGACAATTCCACTTGTTGGAACGCACGAATCTGTGCTTCCTGACGTTGCACGAATCGCTCTGCAATCATATCCTGTTAACAGAGATGGGTTTGTGATGCTAACCACAGAGGCTTGCACCGAAGTTGCTTGGGATGCCAAGAAAGCGAATCTTCACCGAGTTACCAAAGCTATGAATAGTCTTGGACTGGTTTCAGTACCAACCTCAGCTAGCTCTCTCAAGCTGGAAATAACATCGCCAAGTGAACAGAGAACAGTTGCAGATGCCCTATGTTCTCTTGGGAGTAGCCGCTCATGATGAGAATCAACTTGACCATTAACTTCACAGATGACATACATGCAGTCAGAGTACTGGAGTCGGTGTCACCTGACAACATGCCTTTGCCGCCCGGGTTGGAGATTGAGATGATTAGAAGCGGCAAAACACTTTCATGTGTGATAGAATCCACCCGCGGGCTGGACAGCTTGAGGGCCACCTTGGAGGACTTGACATCAGCGATTGATCTTACATTGAGAACACATGAAGCAATCGACTGATGCGCCTCGATTTTCAGCAATCTATTCATTGCACAATGCTGCCACTGAGCTCCATGCATATGGCTTCGGCCTTTTCCTTAGCCTGATTTGCCATATCTTGTGCGATGAAACCCCTTTGAACTGCTCGCTTGAGCAGGTGTTGATCAATTACACGCGCTTTATCCCCTACAGGACTCACTACGTCTATTTCTAGGTCGACGTAACGGATTCTACTTGGGCTATTTCCATTGCTAGGATATAACTCGACTCCAGTATTGATATTCACGTAGGTGCCTTTCAGCTGATCATCGCGAGAGTAGTACTTGGTCACCAGAGTTAGAGCTCCCGGAATCACGTGAGTTATCGCATAATCGCCTTCATCACGAACAACATCGACATCATTGGTATGATTCGGAGCAATCTTCAGCTTGCGATTGGTATGCCGGAACTGTCTTTTAATTAAAAGACCGCTTGGATTAACCTCAACAACTCGGCCTCTTGCCAAGATTATATTCCGACCGTCTAACTTAACGTGTTCGATGTTTATGGCGTCATCAACCCTAGGCATGTCCCGACTGACTACCTTCTCCAGTTTGGAGGCGAAGTAAGCTCTCTCACTCGGGCGGTCCTCTATCACCATCTCTGCAAATTCTACGAGCGGTACGTATCCAGCACTCATGTAGAAGTGATGTCGGTCAAGTGTGGGTCTAATTTCTCCTCGAATCTTGTCGAGCGCCTTTTTGACCTCCGCTGGGAATTCGATGTCAGCATTGCTTGTACCCTCAAAGACGAGCCCCGGAGAGGATCTCTCAGTGTACATAGAATGAACATGTTGAGCAGAGTCTAACAGATAATCCACTTCATCGCGAAGCTCCTCCTCAGTCAGTCCCTCAGCTGCAGTCCTCCATAGTATCCCCCAGTTCTCAGTGTGTTCCCGAATTCTCCTTCCCAAAGCTATCAGGTCATCTCGTGTTTCGGGATCCTTGATCTTGGTGCTAAGTCGAACCACAGGCTCTGGAAGAAGAACGGCTGAACGACCAGGAATGGTGATACTTGAGGAGAGAACGGGTGCTCTACGTCCATAATCGTGTGCCCGAATTTGCACCATGACGTGAGACCCCGGTTTGAAATCCCTGCTAGGGAGCAGGCCAGATAACTCTCCAAGATCAACTCTGGTCTGACCAGTTCTCTCATCCCTCCCTAAAACACAACCCTTGTAGATGGAGCTTTTCGCCACTCTGGGTGTTCGCGTGATGACCCATCCGAGACGCCTTCGCAGTACATCGGTGATTTTTGTCAATATTTCCTCGTAGGCAATAGCCACAATACCCTGAAGGTCGCTCCTGTCCCATATGTCAACATCTGGAATTTCCCTTCGGAAGGGCAGTCCAAATCTTCTGGCAACCTCAGGGATGGGTTGTACAATCTCGAAATGATTCTGTAACAGAATCTGAGTCAGAGACTGCGAATAGATTCCTCTTATCCTTGCTTTTATCATAGACAAACACTGGCCCGGACCACTAACCGCCAACCACAGTCACTAAGTAACCATGGCCAGCAGCAGGCTTTACTACTGAGCCCTTGAGGTACCTAGTCGCGAATTGGCTCCAAGAGGCTGGACACGTGCCATATCTTTGTCCGTGCATGATTCGGACAGTTTGGGTCTTGACTTGGCTCGTCAAGAATTGAAATCACATTCTGCGCCCTTACTGCCGGAGAATCAACCTCATTTTCCAGAACTGCAATAGCTTCATTGGCCGCTCGTCTTATGTTACGGGGAACTGAAGAATCCTCAGATATTCGTTTGAGTAAGTGTTTACTCTGATCTATACTTTTCTGCGTTTCGGGGTCCAAAGGACTCACCTCTAAATTGTCTTGACGCACAGATGTAGTGCGAACAACAGAAGACTCTCACAGGACTGGACATATCAACGTTTTCATAGATACGCCTCGTAGTAGGAGCATCCGACGATATTGTTTCTTCCGCAATATTGCCAACGTGAGAGTCTAGTCGTTGCGGCGTATTTATATCAAAAGGTCAGCATTCGCTTCCCGAGTGTCGAGGATGACAAAACGAAACGACGCCTCAATCAAGAAGATGGCAGACCTGCTCCGGCAAGGCGCCACCATGCTCGCACAGGGATGTCCTCAATGTGGTTCTCCCCTGATGAAGATGGGTGATGACGTGTACTGCACAACATGTGATCGTCGCATAGTTGTCGTGGACTCTCAGGAGCAGGCTGAGTCACAAACAGTGAAGGCATTGATTCCCGAACTGCACGAAATTCTACTCAAGAAACTGAAGACCCTAAGCGATGTTATCGAAGCCGAGAATGACACTGAGGCTTTGACGAAACTTGCCAACCTCATGGTGCTTTTACTGCAATCACTAGAACGACTTGAGGGCATAGCTCAGTGATCCCAACTCTGAAGGCGGCAGACGATTCAAAGCCTACTCTTTCTTTTCCTTCTTGGAGCTCTTTGTCGTGCCGGCGCCTCTTCGGAGTCGGACACGTCTAGCTTTCACTTCCTCTGGACCCTTGAGCACCTTGCTCTTTCGAATCTCACAATTGCGAATAGGGATAATCACCTTGACTTCCTTGTAGACCTCAGAAGCAAGGTCTCCTAGCACGACCTTCTGAACTAGTTCATCAAAGACGTGTTTCTTGGCGTGAGCTCTAATGACTTTCTCAATAGCTTTTCTGACTGCGTGCTTCTGACTTGTCTTTGCGCGGCTCATCGTGAATACTATCACGGATATGCGCATCAAATAGTCGTCTCGCGTGAGTATAGGGCCAATCCAGTCAATCCTTGAAGTTCCTCTCTTAACTAGCCCACGGAGGTGATCAGAACTCCATTCATGTCCGTGGAAAACGGTGTTGGCCTGCTGACCTGTGACCTCGAGAATCTTGAATCTTAGTTTCACGTGTATCTGCTCGAAATTACCCGTCAAGTCATATAGGGTGGGTTGAACTGTACGACCAACCAAGAGCTTGGGGCCGCTGGCGGGTGTGCTGCCTATGTCCTTATTATCGAAGTAATTTGGTGCCAGAATCTGATACCAGGTCTTCTCTCGCCACTTATCTCGAGTCCTTGCTGCTGCTTGTCGGCTTTTTGAGGACATATTCATATCACACTCACTGGAACCATTCTGGTAAGTCCAGAGAATCACATTCGGACCCCGGTTATCCCGGGAACCGCGCGAACGTCAAATGAGGCGAATAAAAAGATTGTGACGTGAACTCACAATCTGAAATAAATAACCGGCTCAGCAGTTCTTCAGCACTTCACAATAAAGCTATTATGATGATATGAGCTAGGGCTGGTGGAGCTATCTAAAATGGAAGAGAGCTGTCCCCGCTGTGGATACAATGAAGCTGCCCAAGTGCGAAAGGAAATGATTGAAGGTGGGGGCTACCGACGTCAGTTTCGTTGCCCGCGATGTAGTCACGTTTGGGAGAAAAAAGACTGATTCGATGCAAGGCCCGAAGCCTTCCTTGAGGGGCAGTCCACGCACATCTGTCTGCCAGTAGTGACAAAACCATTATATCTCATCCATTTTCACCTTCTTTCACTGATGCGGAGGTAGCCAAGCCAGGTTAAAGGCGCAGGACTTAGGATCCTGTTTCGTAGGAGTTCGCGAGTTCAAATCTCGCCCTCCGCACCATTTACTCTTTTCAAAATAGCCTGCAGAGGTTCCTACTAGCGGAAAATTGATATTAAACCTAGAATACCGCATGATTGTAACCATTCCGGTCGGGGATTTTCTTGCAGAAGCAATCGCGTTTGTCACTTTTCGTGATGTTTTCGAGCGCGTTCTTGCCTTACGGCGTAGTGACAACTGACACGGCGGCTATGTCCACGAATCAATATTGGCTATTCCCCTTCTGGATGTACTTACATGGCTTTGGAGAATGGCTGGGCCTTGGCATAATTATTCCTCCATTTGTACCCGCATACCCTCTTCCGTTGCTATTCTTGGGTTTGCTGTGGATTGTGCTTGGTTTCTATATTTGCAGGGTATTACATCAATTCTATGCAGGTCAGATTGAGGCAAAGTCAGCTTGGTTGTCAACACTCGGTGTATTGGTGTTTCAGATAATAATGACAATTTCCGTTGTCCTCGTCGCAATATCGGGTTACTGGATCATTCTAATTATTCCTCTGCCAATCCATACCCTCATCGTAATGGTTCTACTCAAGGTTGAAATCCGGCGAGTAGACGGCAATCCTGTGTCTTGGTGGCCAAAAAGCAGCCAAACCTGAGATTAATGAATTCAAGTCTCGCCTCCCGCACCATTCATTCTATCTTGAATACAAAACATTCATCTTATCACCTACATCGTCTTCATTTTCATGAAATACGTGTTCCTAGCCACTGAAGACAACAAGATGCAGCTCATGCACATCCTTCTCAACGCGAATCATTTCCATGATTCAGGCCATATAGTCGCAGTAGTACTCGAATGCGCATCACCACGTCTACTCATAGGAATTGAAGACGGCTCGATCAAGCTCCCACTCTTCAGCAAGGCAATGGAGAATGGAATAATCGATCATGCATGCAAAGCGTGCACCGCCCAGTTTTCAGCAACTGAAGCCGCACAGAAACTGGGGGTCCCCATCATGGGAGAGCTCCAGGGTCACTCCAATCTTCTTCGTTTCGTTGAGGAGGGCTATTCAATCATCAGATTCTAATTTCCTCTAGAAAATAATGGGTGATGGCGCCGGGGAGGGGACTCGAACCCCCGAGTCCGAAGACAGCGGTTGTCTCGGTTTGAAATCAATTCGAGACCGCCTCCGTAGCCGCTTGGATACCCCGGCTAGATTGCGACAATGCTGGCACTAGAGCCTATGAATTTAATGCTAATGGTGTCTATGAGAAATCGAACTAGGGACTCTTACTCTCTTCAAGCGCCTGCTTCATCACATCTCTTGCGACGTCTTCCAGTTTCTTCAGAGCCTTCTTGGTCTTGGCGCCAACATACAATCTGGCCTTTGGTTCAGTTCCCGAAACCCTAACCAAGACATAGGAATCGTCTTTGCACTCGATCCTGATTCCATCCTCTTCTAGAACTCTCTCCACTCCACTAATCCTTGGAACAAGCAATTCCTTCACCTTTGGGAGAAACAGCGGTTTCGCATTGTCAGGACATGGAAAGCTATCCCGTAATATTGGATACTCGGGCACTGTCTTCATCAATCTCACACAACTGCCATTTCCCTGTTCGCTGACCATCTGGGCGATTCTTGCCGCTCCAGTAATCCCATCCATCCATAGACCAAGTCTAGTGAAGATTGGCTTCCAAGGCTCTGATGCGAATACAATATCATCCGAATTTGACGAGAAAGTTTCCTGCAACGAGCCCAAAGGTGCTCTGACGACTTTTCCGCCAGCGTTCCTGACCAGTTCGTCAATGACACTAGAGGTGTCGATTGACACGACTACAGTTCCACCACCCTCTCTCTCCACCTCATCACGAGCGAAAAGCGCTATCACTCGATTCTGATCAATAAAGCGCCCCTTCTCGTCGATGACTGCAAGACGATCTCCGTCCCCATCATGACAGATGGTAACCCCAAAGTCAGAATCCGCTGCGAAACTCATAGCATCGCCTAAGTTTCGCGGCGCGGGTTCTGCAGGTCTTCCTGGAAAGTGACCGTCAGGATGCGAGTTCATGGTGATGACCGAAAAGCCCAGTTCTCGAAGAAGATCTGGAGTGTAGTTATAGGCTGCACCATTAGCAGCGTCCACTAGAACTCGCACTCCGTCGCTTCTCCCTCCTCGTTCCAGAACAAAGGCCTTCACTCTCTCTAGGAAGGTCTGACGAATGTTCCATCTTGAAATGCGACCTATGTCCTTCCAGGATGCAACTGTGAACTCGCCGCTGTTCACGCGTTCCTCAATGAACACCTCCTCAGATCTCACAAATTCACGACCGCCTTTGAAAAACTTGAAACCATTGTCAGTCGGAGGATTGTGACTGGCAGTGATTACAACAGAGGCAGACACTCCGTTCATCGCGCTGTGAGCTCCTACTGCAGGCATTGGAGCCCCTCCTAGATCAATCACATCCACCCCTGTAGAAACAACGCCTGCCACAAAGGAGTTACAAAGCATATCATTGGAGGTCCTAGCATCTGTACCGACACCGACTACTCCTTGACCATCCAAAAACGTTCCCAACGCACGACCTAGTCCTAAGGCTAGATCCACCGTCACCTTGTTCGCAATACTGCCTCTGATTCCCGAGGTGCCGAAAATCTTCCCTGTCAACTGTCTACCTCCTCGCTCTCTGGGAGTCCCAAATCCGCGATGTCCTTGGCAGCCTCCCCAATCCTGAGTAGAATATCAGCTACGTACAAGTGAGTCTGAGGTTCGTTGTTGGGAGTTGAGATTAGGTACTGCCTTAGCTTGGCAGTGTCCTCGATTATCTCTTTCTCTGCTTTTATGACCCATGCAACTTTCTCAGAGTCAAACTTGAACAGGCTTGTCACGGCATTGGATTGCATCTCCTTTGCCATCTTCACAATTGGCTCCATTTTCTTGACAAGTTTCTTGTCTAACGCATGCAGTGTCCGACTGGCAATGTCTACAGCTAGGTCCGCAATCCTCTCAATATACTGCGCAGCTAGTCGGAAGTCGAGTGCCTTTACCGGCGTTATACCCATTCCTTCGGACATACGAGGGTATTGAATAGCCAATCTGAGTTCTCGAACAATCAAAAAGAAAAGACGATCTACCTCCTCATCACGCTTCACAACACTCTCCGCCATCTCCTGTAGCCCATCAAAGTAAGCGGTAAACGCGTCATTGAGCATTCTAGAGGCGATTAGGTTCATTCTTCGCATTGCCTTGTTTACGGGCAGCGTGGTGGGGTCAACCAGACATTGAACCACTATCTGATTATCGTCCTCGTCGGTCACTTCCAATGCAACAAATCTTTTGATGATTCGCTTCAACTCATCTCTCTGATCGTTTGAGATTGGTTTGTCACTCACCACATGAATTTCATCAAAGCCCAACAGGTACTTGCTTGTTATAGTCCATCGAAGATTTGGCTCAATCTCTACGATGGTATTTCTGCTCTCTCCAGCTTTAGGAAGTCGCGGGTCAACAATTAGGCTGCCATCCTCACGTTCAATAATCACAACAGGGTCGCCCTTGCTCAGTTTCTGCCTGCGTATCCACTCTTTAGGCAATATCACAAGAAAGGAGCTGCCGCTCTTGCCGCCCGTCTGCTGTAGTTTTCTGATGCTATATGGCATACTCAGTACCGACCTGGATTGGAATGGCACCAAATGAGATATAGGTGGTTGGCTTATTACATTTCCCGACTGGTCGACTGCTGTAAACCATGTTGCATACCCTTCGGTGTCTACTCTTCTCTCATGGTTTGAACAAAAATCAGTTGTGAGTTGACAACTATGATGAAGATGCCGTGTCACCGCCGAGCGGACGTTTAAAATGACTTACTAGCTTTCAATTTACCGATGATACATTGACTTCCACTCTTCGTCGCAGTATCCTGAAGCTCTTCATCAAGTCTGGGCTTCAGATTGCTCCAGACGCACTTGACTACATGCTCGACCTAGAGAATCCTCTAGAAGCAGCTGAAACGGTAATCCATCAAAGCAACACATCAGTCGCTCCACCGGTCCTTTCTCGCAATCACATTGAGGGATTCCTTTCAACAAGAGCAGAGATGCCCGAATTACATGACATCGATGAAGGTTCTACGAACGTGATACTTCCTGAGGACTCTTCATCATCTACGGAAGAAACCGACTGGTCTATCAACGTAGTCAAGAACCCCACTCTGGAATCGGTGGGTTCTGCCGGAACAGTAGAGGACTTCCTTGCTCTCTTTAATGACAGATTTCGTCGCATAAAGAGAATCTACATGAGTCGAATTGACACACGAGGTGCTATCTCTCCGCAAGCTGCACGAAACAGGCGAGATGATGCGCGACACCGCAAAGCTATGAATAGAGAAGGAATGCGCACTCAGAAACGTCCCACTCATGTAGTAGTTGGCATGGTCAAGGATAAGCGCATCTCTCGTTCTCGAAATGTGATTGTACAGTTGGAAGATCCAGAGGGCTCTATTGTATGTGTGATTCCTTCCGGAAGAGAGGGCATCCGAGGGCGTGAGTTGACAGACAGTGGTAACGCATTACTCTTAGATGAGGTAACCTGCATATCCGGCCACGTCGACCGAGATGGGCGGATGATTGCTCAATCCGTGATATTCCCTGACATACCCACAGCTCGGGAGATGGGACGGGCTCGCCGTGATATCTATGCCATCTTCATCTCCGACCTTCACTATGGCAGCAACGAATTCCTAGAAGATGAATTCGACAGCTTCATTGATTGGGTGAATGGTCGCGATGTTGATAGCTCAGAGAAGGAAACAGTTCAAAAAATCAGGTACCTATTCATTGCAGGCGACTTGGTAGATGGGATTGGTGTGTATCCATCGCAGTATGAAGACCTATCCATTCCAAGCATATACGATCAGTATGCTGGTCTAGCTGATAAACTCCGCAAGATTCCCAAACATGTCAAGATATTATGCATCCCTGGAAACCACGACGCCTGCAGACAAGCATTGCCAAAACCTCCAATCCCGGAGGAGTATGCAAAGCCGCTCTACGATCTTGGGGATCAGATACTGCTGATGGGTGATCCAAGTCAGCTGATAGTCGAGGGCGTGAACATACTATTGACCCATGGCGACAGCCTAGACGATGCAGTAACACAATTGCCCGGAGCCACCTACAAGCAACCTGCAATCCCCATGAAGGAGTTCCTTAGAAAGCGACACCTAGTTCCGATGTATGGCGGGAAGACGGAGCTAGCGCCTTTGCATCGTGACTGGATGGTCATTGACACACCTCCTGACATTGTGCACTTTGGCCATGCTCATCACAATGCAGTTGACAATTACCGGGGCGTTCAGATTATCAACTCGGGAACATTTCAGGGCCAGACGGAGTTCATGCGCAAGCAAGGCATTATGCCTACTCCTGGGATTGTGACCTATGTGAATCTTCGGACAGGAGCTCCCGAAGTCAAGTTCTTCTACAAAGGTCTGATTGCAGAAGCAACCGGATAACGATAATCACGAAACAAATTCATGCTCGTCCATTAAGTCATTGGCTATCTTCGTCAAGCGCACATCCTCATCAAGAATCGCGCCAATCTGCTTTTTGCTCACTGCGAGTCTGATTTTCTTTGTGCGACCGTACCTGCCTTTGGAAATAACAGTCGTATTGATGAGTCCAAGCATATCAAGCTCGGATATTAGATCAGATACGCGTCTCTGGGTCAATGTATCGATCGAGAGGGACTTGGCTATCTCTGCATACACGTTGAAGCATTCTCCAGTGAAGATATCGCGTTTGCCCTTGTTAGCTAGAGCGAACACCGAAAACAAAACGGCCTTGGACTGCATTGGCAATGTCTTCACGGCTTCCGTGATGGTGTCGCGTTCAATCACTTTCTGGGCTTCTCTGACATGCTCCTGTGTAATCGCATTGTCGCCTCTGCGCTCAGCCAACTCACCAGCAGTTCTCAACAGGTCAAGTGCTCTTCTCGCATCACCATGTTCCTGAGCAGCAAGAGCTCCTACAAGGTTGATGACACCCTCATCCCCAATTGCTTCGGAGTTGAACGCAATCTCAACTCTCTGCTGAAGGATACCTCTCAGCTCCACTGCGTTATAGGGCGCAAATATAATCTCTTCCTCGCCGAGTGTTGATAGTACGCGTGGGTCAAGCATCTCCTTGAATTTCAAGTCATTGCTTATCCCAATGATGGAGATTCGACTATTCACCAACTCTCCATTCATCCTAGTGAGACTGTAGAGGATGTCGTTTCCTTGGCTGACATCGCGCTTGACAAGAGAGTCCACCTCGTCTAAGACAACAACCATTATGCTAGTTTGCTGGTCAAGGCGTTTCTTGAATATTGATCTAATCTCATCTGTAGGTAGGCCGGTGAATGGAACCTCTGACCCGTCACGCATTCTTGCGTCGATGTCTTCGCAGAGCTTTCTTAGAACTCTATAGTTCGTACCTACAATCCTGCAATTCACATATGCCGTAAGTGGCGCAATCACTCCACTCTTTCGAGCCTTTTCAACAAGCAACGATAGAACATAGCGAGCAACCACAGTTTTTCCAGTGCCAGTTTTACCGTAGCAGAGGATGTTTGACGGCGGCGCACCTCGAAGCGCAGGACCTAAGATTGAACCTATCCTACTCATCTGGTCGTCACGATATGGGAGCTCATCAGGCACGTATGTCGGTCTGAGGGCGTTCCTATCCTTAAAGATCGCTTGACCTTGAAGGAACTTATCGAAGAGCTTGTCTAGCGGCTTTTCCACTGTGCACACCCAACTCCATTCGAAACTATGGTTAGTTCCTGTGGAATAGGCACCACTTCCAGTGGAGTTCCTGATAAAGCTACGTATTACCGTTGCCCGAAACTTGCACAATCTTGGACATCAATGTCCTTGACTGATGTTCGGTTCCTGATTCATTAAGGTCTGCTCTGCAGATCCTGCTGGCTCTGCGACAAGTCTTACGTCCTCTCCACAGGCGTTTTCTGTCTCCGTCCAACTGGCGGCGACAAGATTACATGCAGCGTTCAGATCGCGGTCCATCTCCAACCCGCACTCTTCACAGACGTAGACTCTGTCTGATAAGCTTAGGTCTTTCTTGATATTCCCGCAGGCTGAACATCTCTTCGATGACGGGTAGAATCTTGGGGCAACGACAAGTTCAGAACCGTACCAATCACACTTGTACTGCAGTTGTCTTCTGAACTCGTGGAAACCCACATCAGCAATCACTCGGGACAGTTTCCTGTTCTTCAGCATCCCCGAGACACACAGGTCCTCAATCACTATCTGACCGTGGTTCTTGGCCAGATACGTCGTGATCTTGTGTAGTGTGTCTTGTTGGATATTGAAGACTCTTAGATGCAATCTAGCAAGTCCAAGTCTTGCTCTCCCCCTGTTCTTGCTCCCTCTCTTCTTTCGTGATAGGCTCTTGGATAGTAGCCTCAGCTTTCTCAGTTTCGTTTCCAGGACACGCGGATTGGAATACATGGTTCCATCAGAGAGTGTGGCCAGAGTCTTGACACCAAGGTCCACTCCTACAGGTCCACCACTTGGAGATTCAGGGCTATCCATCTCCATCTCAACGGTCACTGATACATACCATCTGTCAGCTCTTCTTGTCACGGTGGCCGACAGCACCCTTCCTTTGAAGTAAATCTCTCTCTTCTCCTTGAGCCTGATTCTTCCTAGTCGTGGTAATTGAATCATTCGACCAACAAATCGGATGGTGCCAGTGAGTCTGAAACTGTCATGTACACCCCGCTTCTTGAACCTGGGAAATCCTACTCCTTTCCCGGACTTCAATCCCCGATAGAAGTTCTTGAAGGCTCTGTCAAGGTTTCTCAGGGCCTCCTGTGGGGCACACTTGGAGGCCTCGTACATCCACGGGAAGACCGTTCTCTTCAGTCGGTTCAGTTCCCTGTGCTGTGCAATAGCACTGGTAAAACGATCTTTGTCCTGATTCTGACGGTAGAGTGTGATTCTCTGCTGCAGACCCCAGTTGTAAGCAAAACGCGCACACCCGGCATGTTGAGAGAGTCTGGTCTTCAGTTGGTTGTTTGGGTCCAGTTCATATTTGAAGGCCCTAGCAATCAGCATTGAACATCCACACTACTCAATCCTGAGCGGCATGTTTTAACCACCTACAAACTGTTCAAGATTGTCCAAGTTCTTGGCAGCTGTTGCATACCTTTGGTCTGGAAAACAACTAATCACCTCTTGTTGTTATTGGCGCATCCGTAGAATTCATCAGTGTTTCAGTGTCAGGACCGGGTAGGCTGTCGTGCGAAACAGGAGACTGCAAGTTGCGCTTGAAGGATTTGGAGATTACATTGCAATCAATGGAGCGAATCTCTGACTACGACATTTCTTTGGAACAATATCCAACTCCTGCCACCATTGCAGCCGCGGTACTGTTCTCTGCTGAGATGGACCATGGTGATATCGGTGGCAAGTTGGTATTTGATCTTGGATGCGGAGATGGCATATTCGCAATAGGCGCAGCCCTTCTCGGTGCGAAGAAAGCAGTGGGCATCGATGTCCAAAGCAAAGCCTTAAAGGCATCTCAAAGAAACTCCAACTTGCTCGGGACAGAGGACACCACAGACTGGGTCCTAGGGGATGTTGCTGATCTAGCATTGAAAGCGCCCATCGACACGGTGTTGAGCAACCCGCCCTTTGGAGTCAAAAAGAGAGGTGCGGACCTGAGATTCCTCAGGAAGGCAATCTCTATAGCTCGAGTAACATATAGTATGCACCTCTCAGGTGAAAAGAATAGAGTCTTCCTTCGGAATGCAGTTGAAGACCTCGGAGGAGTCGTCACACAAATCGAGAGATTCGAGTTTCCGATACCCCGAATTTACAAGTTTCACCGGAAAGAACGACACATGATTAGAGTAGACCTGTACCGAATATGCAATGCGGATTGTGAATAAAATGTCTAGCGTGAAAAATGGAGACATAGTTGTTCCTGGGGATCAATTGTGTGTGATTGAAGAGCTGTCTCCAAGCTTTGGTACCTACGAGAAAGAAGGCGTAGTGTTTGCAACCACAGCAGGAGGCGTTTCCATAGACCTCAAAGCGCGCAGCATAAGCGTTCTAGGTCCTGATGGCCGTAGCAAACTTGCACTTCCAGTCAAGGGTGATATCATGATAGGTGAAGTAATTCGCGCCTACGAATCGCGCGCGGAAGTCAGTCTTGTAAAGCGAAACGGGAAGGATATACTTAGTCCTCTCCTTGGTGAAATTCGCATTGGCAATGTGACTCGGCGGTTTGTGAAATCAATGCATGATGTGATGCGCGCCGGTGACATAATCCGCGCTGAGGTACTGAACACACATGAAATACCCGCTGAGCTTAGTGTGGTTGGCCCGGACTTGGGTGTGATTCTCGGAAAGTGCACTCGATGTGGCAATGATTTGGTCTTGACTACACATAATAATATGGTCTGCTTGCGATGTGAGAATCACGAAATCCGCGAAGCGGCAAAAGATTACGGGGTGATGTTCGGTCTCGAAGCACGACCTGACATCGCACCACGAAGAAGGTCTTATGGTGACCGAGGAGGCGAAGATCGTCGCTACGGAGATAGACGCGGAAGAGATTCCAGGCGAAGAAGCGGAGGCCGCAGGAATTCCTACCGTGATGGCGATCGAAGGCCTAGGAGGCGATAAGTCTGAAAATAAAGACAATAGAGCATAGTCGAAGTGAGATTAAAGTTGAATTTCAAGAAGAGGGACATGGCTTCTGCAATTTGTTGCGCAAGACGCTTCTTGAGGAACCATCTGTCGAGTTTGCAGGTTACACCATTGATCACCCTCTACTCGCAAATCCCATTGTTTCTCTGAAGACTAAGAAACGTCAGGCCAATGTAGTCCTTCGTGAAGGACTTGAGAAGATGCTTGCCCGGGCAGAGGAGTTCCGCAAGAAATTCAACCAAGCTATTTCCGACCATAATGTCGACTAAGTCTACACTTTGTCATCCATCTTGGTGACATACAATGTGGAATGCGCTAATCCAACATGAAACGATTGACTCGGTAATGCACGACAAGGGTCTCGCAAAGATCGGTGACGGCATCGTAAATCTCTGCTATTCCCTTGCGAAGTCGCTTGTTATTGGGGGTGCCACCGGCGAGAAAGTGCGAGACAGTGTATTAGCTCGTGCGATTCGTTCCACATCTCTGTATCAGCATATGGGTCGTAGGACCGATATCGGTCGCGCAGCCGATGCCTATGAGGCCATCATGGCCTTTCTCTGGTTGAAAGGGACGATGACAATAGAGGCAGCAGTTACCACTTTAGTTCCATTGCTTGAGATTGATACTGCAACTAGCAGAATGCAAGAGGGAGAAGTCGCAGCTCGTGCTTTTCAAGCTCTTCTCGAAGATAATCTAGATCATCTTCCCCCCTCACACATCCCATAATGATGGAATTCGCTTCTCTTGATTGACTAAGCAATCCTTAATTGAGAAACATATAATCCCCCGAAGAACAAGAGGCACTTCGATATGCAGTTCTGTGAGAAATGTGACGCGATGATGGTCCCTGTGACAGAGGAAGATGGCTCTAGGGCTTTGAAATGCCGGAGCTGTGGAAACACGAAAAGAATAGGCGGCCATCTCACAGTTTCTCAGAATCTTGAGAAGACCCCACGGGACAAGATAATCGTAGTCGAAGAGGACTCCATTCCCATGCCAACCATAAAGGCGGTGTGTCCGAAGTGCGATAATAACGTTGCATATTATTGGACACTTCAAACGCGGCGTGGAGACGAAGGCGCAACAGAGTTTTATCGATGCACGAAATGCGGTGCGACTTGGAGGCGGTATTAGGAAACATAACTCACATTGTCTACCCACCGGCGAACCTGTGCGAAACCGAACATACTTCCTCTGAGGTCAAAGAACGACTACCTGCCGCCTAGCCTGGACTTTTCACTCGTTTTCTACTCTCTCGCTTAATGGTCTTTCTAATGGTTCCCGGCTGACGAAGTGCTCCGAACCGGTTCCACAGTATCTCTGTAATTTGTCCTGATTTGAAGCCTTGTCTGTGAAGGTCCACGATAATTTTAAGTTCTCGCTCGGAAATCCTTCGCCATTTCGCGGATTCGGTCATTATTCTCAATTGAGTCAAACGCTCTTGACGTCCGACAGCATGCTTGAACAGAGGTAGTTCTTCACTCCTCCGAATATCCTCCTTCCTATAGATTCTCACGCCTGTCGACGAAGGGCTGGCGTGGACACCAAGAGAGGCCAGAATACGGGCGAGGAAGTCCGGGTTCATGGCTGTCGATATTTCTGCATAGAAACCCTTGATGGTGGCGCATCCATCGCCATCTGCTATACCCTGCAGGAATGCAACTCGCCAATCGTGAGGCATCTGCAGAATCCAATCAGCCTGAATCGGAGTCCAGCTCTTTGGAGTCGAGGCTTTGAGCCCTAGCAATGTCCTTTTTACCCATTGCAGAAAAGGACTGGCTTCACTAGCCCATTTTCTAGACACAGTGGTCTTCCCATTACGCTGCGACACTTGGTTTTTGTGTCGCTTGGATGAGATACCTATTTTTCCCAGCGCGTAGCAGAATCCCTTTCCAAGGTCCTTGCTCCAGCTGTACTTTATGCTTGCAGATAATTCCGCATGTGTTGATCGACTTGTTCCGGATCGAAACCAACTGTCTGAAACGAGAATGCCAAGGAGGAACATGAACATAAGCTCCCTTGGCGTTTCTCCGAACTTCGGAAGACCTGCCATGTCATATAGCGCGTCAACGCAGTGGGTGACCTCAATGTTACCTTTGAACTCGCGTCCAATCTCGGCAAGTCTCTCGCTAGCTGCCTTTCTCAACTCTTCATCATGCTTCAGCTCATGCTTCGAGTTCTACAGGCTCGCGAAGCAGCCATTGCATCCAGTCGTGATCGGATGTCTTCCAATCATGGCGGTTGAGTCGTGACCGAACTAACACATTTAAGGTCCCAGATATGTTGTTCACTGAAGCTTTTGGCTCATCCCATCTAGAATCAAATCTGTGGTGTAAACAACTTGACTGAGGAGAAGAAGTACCCACGGGCCAAGCCCGCCAGACTCGTAACAGTGCGCAGCTTGAGTGCGGATACTGAGAACCCCGTCAAAATCATTGGGATTGTTGTTGAGGCACAACCAGGGATTGCACTGGTACAAGACATTCTTGATGATGTGGATAATGCAGGGTCGATATGGGCTATTGTTGAAGGCACGCTTGAGGTCGCGCAGAAGTACATCTTGATTGGCGACGTCACGGAAAAGAAGACCCAAGATAACAACGAACTCCGGTTAGCTGTTTCTCTCTCATACAACAGTGATTCACTTGATATCGCGCTTTACAAGGAAACGCTAGAATTAGAAGAGAAGGTCAACCAAGCTCTGTCTAGATGATGAGAACCACAAGGAATCCCGTAACAAGCGGCAATTGCTGCATTGCCTCCTGCCTGTCGCACCTCAACGAGGCTTCCAATCTGAAAGAAGAGTACACTTTAAGTAGGCAACATCAATGGTCTAGTTTGCTTGAACCTCACGAGTTGAAGCTCATAGTTTCATTCATGGATCTAGCTGAAGTGGCAAATCTCAACATCCATGAGCATGCCATCAAATAGGAATCACAGGTAGTTGATACAGTAAACAAACAATAGGAGGAACCGACATGTTTCACGCGACCCTTGATAGTAGCAAAACATGGAAGCAGATTATAGACGCCCTTGCCACGCTTCTCACAGAGGCACACTTCATAGTGTCTGAAACCGGCTTTTCATTGCGCCAGCTGGACTCATCCAAGGCGGCCATGGTGGATATGACATTGCCTGCCGGGGTTTTTCAAGAGTACAAATGCGATGGCGAATATGATATCTGCTTGGGAATTGATGAGCTGGCCAAAGTCAGCAAACGGATGGCAGCCGACGACAAGCTTGAATTCAATCTCGATGAAGCCGAAAAGCGGTTTGAAATCAAGATGCTCGGCCAAGCTGACAGACAGTTTAAGCTTCAGCTTCTCACACCTCCTGATGATCGAACGAAGAAACCCAGTCTTGCATTCGATGTCAAGGCTGAGATGTTTGCTGACGCTTTCAAACAGGCAGTGAAGGATGTTGGAGTTGTTTCAAGTCACATCAGAATCACTGCTGACGGCAAATCGCTTACTTTCACCGGTGAAGGCGACGCAGGGGAGGCTCAGGTTTCATTGAAATCCAATGAGGAATCGTCATTATTCGAGCTGAATGTGAAGAACAAGTCCAACTCTATGTACGCCCTGAATTATCTCGCTGAAATTTCAAAGGCGATTACCAGTGATAGCATAGTCATCCAGTTCAGCACAAACAAGCCCATGCATATGGAGTTCGCGATTGCAGAGGGTGGACGAATCAGCTTCATTCTTGCTCCTCGTGTGGAGCGAAGGTAGTGGAGCTTCAGGATTATGCCGCGACGGGCTCAAGAAACGAAATTCTTGCAGCTAACATTTCAAGACCACTATCGGTCCAACCCAGAGAATATTGATATACCCGCAAAGGTTCACGCTCGGGAATTCGGCATGGAGAGTTGGGCGTATACTTGGCGTTGCATTGAGAGGAATGAACGCAATGAATCTGGGTCCACGATACGCAAAGGGTGCGGACGCTCTGGAAACTCGTTCATTCGGATATCAAAGTGTCCAAACTGTGGCTCTTCCGACATTCATGTGAACAACTGGACTCGGCATCATGGTTTTCGAACTGGTGAAGCGTTAGTTAAGGAACTCGCCATGTCAGCACCCCATAGCGTGTATCATTCTGCTGCGTTTTACAAGGTACCTGTTGCTAGGCACATGGACGAGAAGGAGTGGCAAGGAGCGGAACTAGTCTTTGACATAGATGCTGATCATCTTAACTCGCCCTGCGCAGATGAGCATGACACATGGAGGTGCAATAATCCCGAGTGTGATGAAACAGGTTCCGGACGATCCCCTACGACCGGTTGTCCGAAGTGTAAGGGCATGAGTTTCAGTAGCCGAAAATGGATATGTGACAAATGTCTTGATGACGCAAAGAAGACCCTGCTGAAGGTGTACGATGACTTCTTGGTTCATGACTTAGGAATCAATCCGGAGTTGATCCAACTGAACTATAGCGGTCATCGTGGATACCATATCAGAGTGCGTGACCCGAAAGTATACAAATTGGGCTCAAATGCGCGTGTCGAAATTGTGCATTTCATAACTGGAATGGGTTTCGACAGCACAAAAGCAGTTATTATCGATGGCAGCATTCCCCGGGTTTCGCCCCGGAGCTTTCCCGGATGGGCTGGGAAGACTGCCCACGCGATGGTTGAGTTCATCAAGAACATCGACACCTATCTTGGAACGGAACAATGGGTGAAACGTCTGAAGAAGAACAGGACTGCTGCCATAAAGGGGCTCCAGCGAGAGCCGCCCATTATCACCACGGTGCCAGGTATAGGCGTGAAATCTTGGCAAGAGATTGCAGCCAAATCCACTATGGCCTTTGGCGGAGAGATTGATGTGCCAGTAACTCATGACATTCACAGAATCATCCGTCTAATAGGAAGCCTCAATGGCAAGACCGGTTTCCTTGTTTCAGAGCTCACGCGTGATGAAACAGATGATTTCGACCCCTTCGGCGACGCTCTTGCCTTTGACGAAGGTGCGCTTAAGCTGAGAGTCACCGGTGGGCAGGTCAAGGTTCCAAGATTCCGGATTGGTGACGACGCATACGGTCCATACGGGGATGAAGTTGTAGAGCTTCCAATGTCTGCTGCAGTCTTTCTACTGTGCAAAGGAGTGGCTACCATTGAGTGATGTGAGTTATAATGACATAGAGTCTGCCTGGGAACAGGAAACCGCGAACGAGAATCTGCAGGATCTTGAGGACCTGAAGCTCAGTAGAATGATTTCATATCTCTCTGAGATTCGCGTTTCCCTAGCCAAGACAAAAGCAGAAGATCAACTCCAAGCTGATCTTTTCGCACAAGAAGCATTGAACGTCGAGTTCATGTTGAACGACCTTCTATTACTTCGACAGAATAAGATTCTGAAGGATGCCCTCGCACAAAGGCGTCCAATAGGTACAATGACACTTGCAGAAGAAGAGTTCTACAATCGTCTTCTGCGAGGAGTCGAAGGACACCAGGAGTTCATCAAAGGCGCTCTGACTGGCACCCCGCCTTCAACTAAAAAACAATCTACCAGAAAGAAGCGCAAGAAAGGTGACGATAAATCAGATGTTCCCCCAGAAGAGGCTACGGATTACGTCCTCGTCAGATTTCTGCGGCCTATCAAGGATGCATTCATGGGTCTGGACGAAGCCACCTATGGTCCATTCAAGAAAGAGGATATCGCAACCATACCAACAGAGAATGCGCGAGCATGGCTTCTTGATGGTACAATTATCAGGGTTGTGCCTGAAGAATTGGAGGCCAAGAAGTGAGAGATCCTGAAAATCTTGTCCTTCAGCTCACGGAATTGAGAAACAATATAGTCAGAATGCAGAGCGAAATCGAACAGGAATATGAGAAGTTCCAGGTGGCGCTTAGCGGTGTTCTTCGCATCCTCTCAGGAGAGGGCAGCGCGATACTAAAGGCGATTCAAGGCTCTCCTGAAGAGGTGAAGGGGTATTTGATTCAGCTCGCATCACAGCTTCGCCAGCATACGACTAAATCTTGGGAGTCGTTGAAGATAGAACTGGACAACATGATAGAGCTAATCCAAGGGAAATAGGAACAGAAACTTCTAAGAGGGATTAACAACCTCTAGAATCCCATGCCCACGAAGCATCGCGTACCACTTCTCTTGGTTGGAATCATATGTGTCACACTAGCGATGCTTGGCATCCTTATGCAGCCCTTTGAGAATGCAGGGCTGCTAGAGATACTGGGATACGAAGTGATGGTGATTGGCTGTACAGTTCTCCTTCTGTTTCTCCTGTACAAAGGTGGTTTCTCAGAGTAGGACAGACGCGAAACTCAGGATACCCGTTTGGCTGCCACCGGCCGAAGATTTGACACCCGAAAGCAGCGTGTATGTTTTCTCTTTGTAACAGATGTCAGTGATGAAAACTATTAATACCTGTCAGGAATTCGCAAACGCACTCAGCACATAGTTCGCTTAGTCTTTGTGGTGCGTTTGTGATGACCGAAACAGAAGAAAAGGCTGATCCGCCAGCCGTGATGATTGAACCCATTGACATCTCCAAACTGGATCCGGACTTTCGAGAAGGAATCAGGAGCATGCCCAACGGGGAGGAACTCTCTGCGTGCTTTGCTTGTTCGACTTGTACCGCCGCATGCCCTATTGCGAACACTTGGAAGTACAAGCCCCATCAGCTGATACGCATGATTCTTCTCGGAATGCGTGAGGAGGTTCTATCCTCTGAGGAAATCTGGCTCTGTTTGACATGCTTTGAGTGTCAAGAACGCTGCCCACAGAATGTGCGGGTGACAGACATATTCTTCGACTGCAAGAACCTTGCGGCGGAGGAGAGCATGATTCCGGACAGCATCGTAGGCCTAGCAAAAGAACTCTTAGACAAGGGCCAGCTCTATGTTGTCACTGCAGATTGGGAACGTGAGGACATGGATCTTGAGCCAGAAGTTCCAGGTCTCTCTACTGAAGAGTTCAAGGCTATTCTAAAAGGAACTAGAACAGGTCGTATTGTAGGGGGCGATGAATAAATGCCATCATATAATTTGTACATGGGTTGTAGTGTACCAGCAAATTATCCAAACTATGAAACTTCTCTGTTTAGAGTTGCAGACAAGTTCGGCATAGAATTGATTTACATGGAGGGTGTCAGTTGCTGTGGAAGTCCAAATCTCCGCGCGATAGATTATATGGGCTGGCTAATTGTTAATGCAAGGACATTGGCCGTTGCTGAGAAGAATGGTCATGACATAGTCACCCCATGCAATGGTTGTTTTGGCTCTCTAAAGGACGTGTACCACTTTCTCATACATAATGCTGATTACAGAGAGAAGGTAAATGCCGAGCTAAAGAAAACCGGCGTGGAGTTCAAGGGCACTATCAAACCACGCCACTTCATTGAGGCACTATACAACGACATAGGCATTGACGAAATCAAGAAGAAGATTACAAAGCCTCTTGATGGGGTAGGAATCGCTATCCATTATGGTTGTCATCTGTTACGCCCAAAAGATGTGACTGAGTTCAAACCAGAGATTTTCGAGGCTCTCATTAGAGTCACAGGTGCCAGTGTAGTTGAATATCCATTATGGAAGCAGTGCTGTGGTGCCACTGTACTGCCAGTCAATGAAGAACTCGCAATCAGACTGGCGCGCGACAAGCTAAAGTCCATGAAGGAGGCGGGAGCAGTCTTCACGACAGTTTCCTGTCCTGCATGCGGAAATCAGCTCGATTTACAACAGCTGGGATTGAAGGAGTCATATGGGGAAGAGTACAACCTGCCAGTTCTCTTCATCACACAGATTCTGGGGCTTGCGATGGGTATGGGGGACGATGAAGTCGGTCTCGAGATGAACAGGGTTCCAGCAGATCCGATTCTCAAGCACCTGAGCGGTTGAGGTGAAGACAGTAGTGTCTGATCCGGTACTAGTCATTGGAGCCGGAGTAGCAGGATTAACCGCAGCTACTCAGCTGGCAGACTCCGGGATTCGAACTGTACTAGTTGACCGGCTGCCCATTGTTGGTGGAAATGCTATGGACCTGTACAAGGCATTCCCAACGGATGATTGCTTCTATTGTTTCGAGGGGAGTCGATCGAGGCCTGGAATTCGGAAGTGCTTCTATAGAAGCGCGATTTTGGACCAGCCAAATATTGAACTCAAAGTCAATGCCGAAGTCACTGAGATAAGCGGCAGCCCTGGCAAGTTTCAAGCTAAACTTAGCGTAGGTTCACAGTACATTGATTCAAAGAAGTGCATCATGTGTGGACTTTGCATTGAGCGCTCTAACGCTTTCAGCTTACCTTCGCCACAATGTCAACCTCAGGCAGTGATTTATGACCCTGAGCTGAGTGACGAGGGCGCCAAGAAGGCAGAAGAGGAGTGCCCGACAAAGGCGATTAATCTGGGCGCCCAATCCTCGGAGGAAACGGTTCAGGTTTCCGACATAGTAATTGCTACTGGTTATCATGAGATGAAACCTGTTTCAATAGATGAGTACGGTTACGGCAAGATACCCAATGTAGTTACGCAGTTAGAACTGGCTCAGATTCTTGACCCCAACGGTAAGTCGGGAGGCGCCTTGGTTCGCCCCTCCGACGATGGTCAGGTAAAGAGGGTGATGATGGTGCAATGTGTGGGCAGTAGAGATGAGAACTACTACCCCTTCTGCTCCAAGATATGCTGTGTCTATGCGCTAAAGCACGCTAACATCATTGTACTCGAACGAGATGGCACCCAAGTGACAGTAGTGTACATGGACATCCGAACTTACGACAGACATGAACGCTACTATCGAGTGGCGCGAGATGCAGGTGTCAGATTCGTCCGCGGAAGGGTAAGCAGACTTGAAGCATGTGAGGATGGAACCTTAGACATCATAGCCTATGATTCGCTGCTTGACAAGTACCTGAAATTCAATGTCGATCTCTTTGTTCTCTCATCAGCATTGGAACCGCCAAAGGGCAGTGCTGAGCTGATAAAATCACTCGGTCTACACTCTGCTAGTGGCTTCGTGGGTCCGGCTGACTCCACCTCTGAGAACGAGGTTGTCGCTGGTGATCATGTTTACGTGTGTGGCGCAGCGACAGGTCCCGCTGAAATTCCTGAGAGTGTTACACAGGCGAGGGCGGTAGTAAGCATGATTCTACAAAGTAGGAAGTGAAGCGAAAGGTGGCGGACAACAAATCGGCAGTTCTGGTTTGCACGTGCGGCAAGCAGCTTCAACTAGACTACGAGCTAATCAAGAACGCTGTCAGCAAGATGAAACTGGCTGCCTCAGTGACAGTCCATGACCTTGTGTGCCAAGAAGAGGGTCTGGCCAAGATATCAGAACTGGTCGACAAACATGGTGGCCGTGTCGTAATCGCCGCCTGCACCAACCAGAAAATACAGCCGCGCATTGACGAGCAGCTAGAATTAAACGGAAAGGGCTCCACCCAGTTGCAGTACGTGAACATCCGTGAGCACTCTGCATGGGTACATGAGAACCAGGAAGAAGCAACCAGAAAAGCGATAGACATGATTAGGGGCGTCCTCGCGCGATCTGCAGGCTCCACACCTCGCCAAGTCGAGAAGAAAAATATCCCCAGTCATGTGACAGTCGTTGGCGGTGGGATTGCCGGGATTGAAGCCGCGCTGAGCTTGTCCAATCTAGGATATGAAGTGACACTGATTGAGCTCGAAGAGGAACTAGGAGGACATGTCATTCTCCTTCCTGTGGTAGCTCCAACAGGCAAGTCTGGAAAAGAAATCCTAACTGGCAGGCTTGATGCACTTCAAAAGAATAAAGGCATCAACGTGATGACAAAGACTCGAGTTAAGTTCGTTGAAGGCGAGATGGGCAGTTTCATAGTGCATTACACCACGGATGAGAATGAAAACGAGAAGACCATTGAAACATCAGCCATAGTGATGGCAACTGGATTCAGAGAGTTCAAACCCACAATGATGGATGAGTACAGATACGGGAAGAATCCTGATGTCCTCACCCAGTTCGAGCTGTCCTGCATGCTCTCGGAAGGGGCTCTTGCACGGCCCTCGGATGGCGAAGAAGTTAAGGACATTGTCATGGTGCAGTGTGTTGGAAGCCGAGATGAGGAATACAAGCGTGACTGCAGTAAACTATGTTGCACGTTTGCGATTGACAATTCACTATCGATTATCGAGAAAGTTCCAGATGCGAAGATACGCGTTATCTACATGGACATCCGCGTACCATTCGAGCATGAGATGATATACAAGGAATCACGTGACAAGGGCGTCGACTACATTCGCGGTCGTATCAGTAGAGTATGGGAAACGGATGGAAAAACACGCGTCCAGTTCTACGATTCCCTTCTGAATCAGTATTTTGAGGTCACCCCTGATCTAGTTGTCCTATCATCGGCTATTCTTCCGCCAGAAGGCACCAGAGAACTCTCGGAGACCCTTGGTTATTTGGTTGAAGATGATGGTCATATCAAGGAGCTATATGGTAAGCTTCGGCGGAATGAAACTCGCAGACGCGGGGTAATAGCTGTAGGTGGAGTCACTCGGCCACAGTTCGTTTTTGAGGCGGTCACTGATGCCCAGGCAGGGGCATTGATGTTACATACTGAACTTCAAGGCGGTAGCATCGAGGGCGTGGCACGTGGTGCAGTTCTGAACGTTGATGATTGCGTGGGATGCAGCCTCTGCGCGCAGCAATGTCCTCGTGGAGTGCCCCTGATGATTGAGCAGACAGACAAAGAGGAAGAGGATGAAGAGCAGAAATTCATCTTCATTGCATCGATTGATACTCTACTCTGTCACGCGTGTGGAGTCTGTCAGAGCCTTTGCCCCACTGGAGCAACGCAGCTAAACTTCCTCACCAATGAACAACTCTGGTCAGAGATAGAGGCCACACTCGAAGGAGCAGGTCCAGACTATCCAATCACCCTGTGTTTCTATTGTGAGGAGTGTTCGGTTTCCACAATTGATATTGTGGGAACTAGAAAGATGAACTACCCCGCAAGTACTCGTCTGATTCCTGTCCCATGTGCAGGTCGGGTTTCCATTATTGACATCTTAAAGGCACTTGAAAGCGGAGCCAGCACAGTGATGATCGCAGCCTGTGAAACTGATAGGTGCCATATCGGAGGCACTGGGAATGAGATAGCACAGGTCCAAGTGGATGTGGCACGAGAGATACTCACTGCCATCGGTTGGAAGGGTGAGCGGGTTGATATGTTCAGGAT
This sequence comes from Candidatus Thorarchaeota archaeon, assembly GCA_019057475.1. Lineage (GTDB taxonomy): Archaea > Asgardarchaeota > Thorarchaeia > Thorarchaeales > Thorarchaeaceae > WTCK01. The sequence continues at coordinate 27,670 of DXJO01000038.1, forward strand.
GTTCAGCGCCGAACCTGAAAGATTCACGACTGCAATCAATGAGATGGTGAAACGTTCAAAGGAATTAGGTCCAACTCCTGTCCATCAAGGAACCTCAGGCAAGTGGATGGAGGCGAGCAAGTGAGCGACGTTGCGACGGAGAAATCAATGGCTCCCAAACGCCAGCGCATGATGGACATGGTTCTCTTCATTGGAGGTCTCAAGGAAGAGTCCGCAATACCTCCGAGCAAGGTCAATGAGGAAATCGAGAATCTGAAACGTGATGTTACACCTCTTACAGAATCTATTCTGGAGTTTCCAGATGCATACCTGGCCGAGTTCATAGGAGTGGCCCAACGAACAAGAATGGTAGAACAGATTCATAATCCATCTGTTCTCCCTGAGGCGGTTGCCAGTCTGGAATCAGCCCTCACCAAAATAGACTCCGAAGCTGTTTCAGGCCTTCTAGTACTACTGAGGAACTCACTAAACCGCACGGAAAGTACTGACGAAGCACCAGAGGGGGGTGTGGCTGGGGACATTGAGGCAATACTGAACCCTCTGCCAGAATTAATCTCCAAGATAGATTCAACCATAGGTGAATACGAGGAAACGGCAAGGTCCAATGCAGAGGCGGCAACAATTAAGCTAACATCGCTGATTGACACCTTGGAGAACCTCACCTCTGACATGGAATCGGATGCTGACGCAACACTTGATGGATTCCAGAAGCTCGGGGCAAAGACCAGATATGGTCCGTTTCTGCGGGCTGCGGCACAGCTCAAACGCGGCAAGAGAGAAGGAAGAATCGATGATGAACTGTTCCTTCAACTACTTACAGCTAATCTGCTCACCGAGCTCCGCCGAGGCGTCATCATGTTTATTTTGAACAAAGTGGGCTCAAGAACAGTTCCTCAACTCGGCGAGCTTATAAAAACACACCCCTCCGAGGTTCAGAAGGTCATTGTGAGCATGTTCGAGAGGGGTGAAGTTGAGATGGTGGGCCTTGACGGCGACTCTCCTATCTTTGCACGAGTCATGACCGACACGCCCGGTACAACGCTTGTGTTGAAGCAGATTATCCAACAACTCCGTGGAATGCTTGGTTCCCTTGATGAATCACTCCGCACATCAACCGAGTCCATGCTTGGGGCATTGGATCGACACTTGGAACGACTGGTCCTACTTGGCGCCTACGAGGAGGCATCTCTTGCTGAAACACTGAATGAATTGCGGGAGAGCACTGATTCAGCGACCGAAGCTGTCTTGAGTAGTCCGACCTCAGACACCTCTGAAGAGCTTCAGCTACTGGTTTCTGCTGGTCTTGAGGCATTTACACGATTCAGGCTCAAGATAGCGTTAGAGAAGGGCCCGAATCTTGTTTCCGATACCAACGTCTATGGCGAGAAACTCGACCCAGAAGTCTACAAGACTATGATGAATAGCTATCTTGACAATGAGCTCGAGCGAGGTACTATGCTGATTCTAATCCGTGAGCTTGGAGCCATGAGCGCCAAGGACTTGGCTGAGAAGACCAAGATTCCCCAGGATAGGATATTCAGCCATCTTCTAAGGATGAAGCGGGACGAACTCTTGCTCCTCGCCGGTGAGGAACACGGATACGTTCTGTACGATGTACCCCGAACACTTAGCGAGGCCGAAATCGCTACCAAAACCGTTTCCGACCTTGCGTTCCAACTCGCCTCCGCCAGAATTGAGCTTGAATCAGTATTAGGTGACTTCAAGGCTGAAAATATCGGGAAGCTGGCAACCTCCTTGGAAACCTTCTCAAAAGCGCGCGACAAACTGGAAAAGGTGACAGTCAAAGGCTCAGTCATTGCCGAGTCAGTGCTGAAGGGCGTGGAAGACAAAGTAAGGTCCGCTGTAGCAATGACATACCGGACCCGCGCAAAGCTCCCGAGCACGCGCTCCAAGGTAACGATTGAAGAGCTAATGGATGTGGATGTTCCGTCAGTTCTGGAGGAATATCGTTCTCAAATGGGCTACGCTCCTCTTCTAGGCTTCGGGACCATTGAATGGGAACAGTCTAAATGTCTAGGATGCAAATCGTGTGAGATTGACTGTCCCGAGGATGCAATCGAGCTCAAGCCCGTGATAGATGTGCAGGAGTTCTTCGAGTTATCTGAAGAGTCCATGAAGAACCTTCCAGTGAATAAGGCACTATTCTACCAGACCGTACGAAACCTCGCCACGAAGAAACCCGTAAAACGCATCAGGCTGGCGAACGAAGCTCCTGGTTTTGGCACAATTGAGGTGGACCTCTGGCTCTGCGTGGGATGCCGGACCTGTGTCAGACGATGTCCAGGACCTGAAAATGGAGCCCTTGAACTCGTGCTGAAGTGGAACTTGCCCGAGGTTGTCAAACAGATCACGTCAGAAACTTAGTCCAGTTCTGGCTATTCAACAGAAACCAACCCTCTTCTATTGCTGATTCATAACTGAAATATACTACCACATTGAAGCGTTGTTACCAGAACTATCACAGGGGAGCATGCTATCATGATTGACTTTTCGCTATCCAAGGAGCAACTCGAGCTGCAGAGAAGAGCGCGCGAGTTCGCACACCAGTACATGATTCCTTACGCCAAGTACTACGACAAGACCGGTGAGTTTCCGTTCCCGATTATGAAACGATGTTGGGAGTCTGGGCTGATGAACCTTGGAATTCCAAAAGAGTATGGGGGACCTGGACTGGGAATCCTAGAGCAATGCATTGTCGTTGAGGAAATGGCCGCAGGTTGTCCGGGAATGACCACAAGCATCTATGTCAACAGTCTTGGCGCTGAACCAATTCTGGTTGCTGGAACTGACGAACAGAAGGAGAAGTACCTGAGGCCCCTCACAGAAGACTTGAAATTTGTCAGCTTTGCGTGCTCTGAACCGTATATGGGTAGCGATGTTGCGGGCATAAGGACTCGGGCAAAGAAAGAGGGTAATGGTTACGTACTGAACGGTTCGAAGTTCTGGATCACTAATGCACCATATGCTGACTATTTCACAGTCTTTGCGAGTCTGGATCCCAGCAAACGACACAAGGCTCTCTGCGCTTTCATAGTCGACGCCGATACACCTGGAGTGAGAACGGGGCCGCCTGTGGAAAAGATGGGACATCGCGCATCCACGACTTCCTCAGTCATATTCAAGGATGCCAAGGTACCAGCAGAGAATCTATTGGGATCAGAGGGAATGGGCTTCTCAATTGCCATGCAGACCTTCTCAATGACTAGGCCCGCGATTGCTGCTTTCTCCACTGGTCTTGCTAGAGCAGCAATGGAGTATGCTAGGGCGTATGTGGACAAGAGAGAGGTTTTCACGAAGAAACTGCGTAAATTCGACGTAATCCAGTTCAAACTAGCCGAGATGTACATGAAAATCGAGGCATCTCGCGCATTGTACCTCAAGGCCGCGTGGACCGCGGATAAGGGTGAAAATGCAACAGTGCCTGCTAGCGTGGCCAAGGCATATGCTACGGACGCTGCAATGGAGGTTGCAAGTGAAGCTCTGCAGATTCATGGTGGGTACGGCTACATAGACCAGTATCCCCTTGAGAAACTGTTTCGTGACGCGAAGCTCTATCAAATTTATGAGGGTACAAGCGAGATACAACGGCTCATTCTCGGCAGGCATGTGCTTGATGGCTACGTTCCTGCCATGGAAAAGATACCAAAATGGGGCAGTAAAAAAGCCCCCGATTTCTGAGCATCAGGGGGCGAGAATCCGCATTACCTGTTTTCAGCGCTAGGCCTGACTTTCCAGGGTATCTCATCGCAACTAAACTAGACAAGTCCGGATGAAACAGACTTATGATGCGAAGATATCGGTTCTCAAAGGGAGGAATGAACCATGCTAGTTCGACGCCTTGAGAACCTCAAGGAAATCATTGCTATCGACGAAACAATCCTTCGTGAGATTATCAATCCCCTGCACGATGATGGAAATCTGAAACTAGGCTACAGTATGGCCCATGCCATAGTCAAACCGGGTAATGCCGCACTATCTCATAGAATCAAGACATCCTCAGAGATATACTACATTCTCAAAGGAAACGGACGCATGTATGTTGATGAGGAGTCTGAGGATGTGGGCCCCGGCGACACGATATACGTTCCCCCGAACGCAATACAATACATCGAGAACACAGGTGATACTAACCTGGTGTTCCTATGTATGGTGTATCCTTCGTGGCGGGCGGAGGATGAAGAGCTCGTTTAAGCTCGCAATCGAAGTGCCTCTACTCCAAGCCTTCCAATTGAACCGAGCAGAACCCATAAAGCAGTGATTGACGCCAACAATATCTGAGGTGTGGGAGGTGACCTGGACTGACAAGAACGGAGATCAAGAGTATTTGCATGTTAAGCACACACGGCTACGTTGATTTTGAACCTCAGCTAGGTAGAACGGACACTGGCGGGCAGGTCGTATACGTGCTCCAGCTGTCCAAGGCTCTTTCCAAACAGGGCATAATAGTCGACATCTACACTAGGTGGTTTGACAAATTAAAAGAAAGCGTTGAGCATGACCTCGGTGATAACAATCTGAGGATAGTCCGAATACCTGCAGGACCCATGGAATTCGTACCAAAGGAAGAGATCTATGACATTCTGCCTGAGTTGGCTGACAATATGACCAAGTTCATCCGAAAGAATGAGTTGAACTACGACCTATTTCATGCGCACTACGTTGATGCGGGAGTAGTGGCGGTGATTGTGGCCAAGGCTCTTGACAAACCTGTCTTCTTTACCTCACACTCCCTTGGTGCTTGGAAACGCGAGCGGATGAAAGGACATTCTGAGGAAATGGAGAAGAAATACAGGTTCAACCAAAGGATTAGGGATGAACAGATGGTCTTCCGTGCAGTCAATGGACAGACCGCCACAACGAAGGCTCAGATACAGATCATGAAATTACTCTATGACTTCCAGTCCGAGAACACTGTGATTATCCCTCCCGGCGTTGATATTGAAGCATTCCATCCAGAAGAAGCATCAGGCGATTCGGAGTTGCCAGCGAACTATATCTTCTGTCTCAGCAGAATCGATGAGAATAAGGGACACGAGGTCCTCCTCAATGCCTTCGACCTTGTGCGGCGGAAAGTGTCGGGTATTCACCTGGTGATAGGTGGAGGGTCTCCATCCCCCAAACCTAGAGAAGTGAAGCTTCTCAAAAAGATTCAGAGAATAATCGAGGAGCACGGCATGGGTGACCTAGTCCATGTCATAGGATATGTCCCAGACGAGAAAATGCGTGCTCTCTATAAGCGAGCAAGGTTGTTCGTGCTCCCTTCAACTTTCGAGCCATTTGGCATGACCGCCTTGGAAGGCATGGCCTGCAGAACGCCAACTGTGGTATCCAAGTTCGCAGGAATATCCGAGTTCCTACATGACCACAGGGACTGCATTATCACAGATCCTACGAGCCAAGAGGAGTTCTCAATTGCCATTGTTGAGTTGCTGGAGAACAGGGAACTTGCAGAGAGAATCGGCCGGGCGGGACTGGCCCTAGTCCGCGATAGATTCAGTTGGGAGGCCATCGCTGAGAAGCACATGGAGTTCTACAGAGATTTCATGAACAGACCACCAGATGCCAAGTCGGAATCATGAAATAGAACTGAGAGTTCTTCACCTCACAATTGCTTGGTGTCCTTAGTGACAAGGAAGAAACTCGAAACCCAAAAAACAAGAAAGCCGCCCGAGTCTAAGCCCCGACAGGTGTTCGATGATTTCTCGTTCGGCGCTGCTGTCTTAGTCGCGTCGTTTTACACTCATCGTAAGCGGTTCGTCGCTCAGCTTTGCCTCTCGCCAATCAGCCCTTCATGCTGTCTTAGTCGCTTTGCCATCTTTCGATTGGGTTTCTGGCTTCGCTCAGCATGACCAGACTCAGCACGTCTGTCGTTAGCGTACTCCTCGGACGGCTATCTAACTATTTAGACGCAAATAAAGATAAACTTTGTGAATGACACTGGAGCAGGATTGCTGAAAGCAATCAGGTTCATCTATGCATTGCTCTGTCCTGCAAATGGCAAGGCAATCACGATAAGGAAGAGGGCAGCCTATGCTTCGAATAGGCCATTTGCTTTCAGGATCATGGCAAGGTAACGATGAGGTGGAACCTGTACGACACGCCCCAAATCAACATTCAAGATGTAGATGGAGTCAAGTGCAGTCTGAGCAAGCAAGTCCATTGCGATTGATGGCGACGAGTAATAGGTATCACAGAGAGCCTTCAGTTGCTGCAGTTCTTTCTTTTTGCGATCCTCTGGAAAACGGAGAAGGATTTCAGGTACTTGTAGAACATGGTAACCGGGTGTGGCTAGGGCGAATCTTTGGCTATGACCACTATACCGGGCTATCTTTGCAGCAATCCGTGCCTGTCTATAGCGTATGGGTGCGAGAGCAGCCTCTGGCGGTACGAATCCGGTTTCCACTTCTACCACTAGTGTTTTCCTAGGCCCTGGCGTAGTATTGTCCCTTCTGTATGGCTTCTGGTCGCTACGACTAGGTGAGTCTGTCGAAAATGCTGATTCTTCTGAGCGAGAGCTCACAGCATATATGTCGGCAACTAGGGCGCCACCATCAAGCGGATGTTCCACAACTACTCGGTACCCATGCTCAATTAGATGCCAGGCACAAAGAACCTCCATTACACTGTGGTTGATCTTCACGAGGCGTCGCTTGTGAAGGCTCACCAGCCTATTCCGGACTTCAACCAGCTGCTGCATCACTTTTGGATTTGGCCTAGGCTTGATTTGCATAAGCAGACGGTCCAAATCTCGGGAGAACTTGTCTTTCGCCACGATGTCACCAACTCAGTTCTTACTGTGCTGTGGACTCTCGTGCCTTTTGATATGAAGTCCCTAAGAGCCTACCGCTGTTCTGGTTGGAGTTTCATAGGAAGGAGGGGAGGCTTACCCCGAAAGCCCGGAGGAATGCTCGTCATTCTAAACGGAAATCCTCACGGCCCCAGAGCTTGTCAGGCTCGAAAGGGTCATCCGTGGCTGAGTACTGTGAACAGGCGACTCTCGAGTCGTTTGAGAGTGCTACCGATCCCGCCATGGCAAAAACCGCGGAAACACCGTCTGCCGCCATCGACGCTCTAAAGGCCTCTGACAGTCATGGCAAAGCAGTGCAGCGGACTGAAGCTCAGTCTGGAAAGAGGGATAATGTTCCTGTGAAGTTAGGGTACTATCCTCTTTGCTGGGAACATTGATGTGTGCACATCAGCTATTTGGACTCTCCTGAGGGGTAATTCTGTAGTAAAACACATTCTTGCCCAAGGTGAACTTAGCAATCAGTCCCTTGTTTTTGAGTCTAGTTAGGGTTCTTCGTATCTGATTTGCCGGCTTCCCGACTAGGTTGGATATTTCACGTATGGTATGAGTCGCATCACAAAGAAGATAGACTATCTTCTGTTCTCCCGTCAAGGCATATCTCTCAGGCTGTGCAGGTGAAATATGCATCTGCAGTAGTGCTGACAGTAGACCCGATATCCTATCTAATATAACCAGCAGCTTATTCTCAAACTCATTGTTTCTCGATGTCAACTTGCTACTTCTCCATAACTCTTAGATCCGTTGATGGCATCTTGAGTGGAATCTAACTGAAACGCCAAGATATGACACCAATAAGGGATATTTATGCTTCCTTTGTTAGTCAGAACTAGGCCAATCGTTGTCTGTGTAATTAAGAAATTACTTGGCAGGCACAAACCAGCCGCCATACGATCATTTCAATTGACTGATTTACAATGCCTCTTAGAGATATGAACATCATCATTTCTTCTTCTTGACGAGCCGGCCCTTCTCGTCCATTACTCCTTTTATGATTCCTATGATTCGAAGCAGCATAATCACAGCTGCGTTTGCATTTTTCCTAATCGAAATCATCTTCTTCTTAGTGACGAAATCTACGACGCTATGCGCTGACTCATTTCCTTTCCTTCGAAGGCCCTTGATAGAAGCCAGATGGTTTTTCGTGAAACCATACTTCACATAGTCACCAGATATCTGCTCGAAGTTTAGAACTAAGGATTTTAGGGGGAGAAAACGGTTCGTACCATCATCAAAATACATCTTATGTTGATTCGTCGGTTCATACTTAAAGCGTAGAATATCAATTACTAGATTCTCCACCAGCTTTCTCAGCATGACACGTGCAGAGGAAAATGCTTCGTACTCAAAGCAGGTGTTAATCTCATCGATTAGCAAACTGTATACCTTGTCAACTCTATACACGTTTTCAATGTCTATGAAGTCAGGTTGCGAAGGCATCTTCCGGCTAGGTACACTAGTTTCCGCTTTTTCTCCGGGCAAATACATTTGTCCGGGAACTACCATTGGGATTTCTTGGGCTAGATCCTTGAACTTCTGTGCAGAACGTTTCCTCATCACGAAGACCATAGTTTCTTTCTTGCATAATGGACATTCGACTCTGCAAATTCCTTTCTGTATATCCTCACCTGACCGACCTATTTTCATCTGGAATTTGCTGTACTCTTCCGGTTTGAAGTAGAATGCATACCACCCATGCTTGTCAAAAGCCAGTCGGAGATTCCTACCACAGTCTTCAGTTTGACAGACGATAGGAATGACTACTCCGCTCATGCAATATCACCACAGACAGACAACATCAGCTCGAATACAACTGCTCGTGTCCATCTACACTGCGGAGTCCATCTTCTTTTCACACTTAAAAATGACTTCTCCTGCCATTTGAAGTGCCCAACAAATCCTATCAGGCCTGATCGCGTAGTTGTCACCTTCTTTCTCGAATCCGTCAGCGAGGCCTTCCTGTTTACTTGAAAGATATGTCGCAAGAGAGTCAGGATTAATCATCAATACATTCTGCAACTCATCTTTCGACATCCCTTGAGGATACTGTAACATCAATGCGCATACAATCTTCTGCTTTGCAGTAGCAGTTCCCTCGGGGAACGAGATTGCAGTCGCATATTGGTCCGATGCCAACATATGTCGCAACCTTGAGCTTAGTTAATCCAATCTCAATTTCTATCAATGCATCCGACCAATTTTCAAATTCGCCGACTTGCAGTTCGTAGTTATTATAGAATGCTGAGAACGTCCGCTTCATTTTGACAGTACCTCCTACATCAGTGCACTACCCCATTTCCTCCATTTTAATCTGGCGTATCGTGATGACTACATCATTAACTTGGGAATCCTTCGAGCAAGAAACATCATAGTGAATTGTGAAACGGTGGAGTCGCTTAACATAATTACTACTCATGCAAAGATTAGTTGTTATAAACCCGGTCCACTAATGATGGGCGATAATCAAATATCGGTCTTCTTCATTTAATTAGCCTGACTCTGATAATATAACTTGGGTTCTCCTGCGAAGGTGATTAAGCGTATGGAAGAGATTGAAACTAAGGGGGTTATGCTGGAAAGAACTGTACGAAACACGATCGTGCGCATCACTGCAAAGAACGGCGAATCTCTTGATGAAGCATACAATAGGCTCGCCGAAATATGCCAGAGTATTGAGGATACTGAAGCAGCCAAAGAGCGCGAGAAGTGGACTGAGGATATGCACCCAGAGGTGGAAGAAGCCACATCAAAAGTAGAGGCTCTCCTTGGTTTGGATGCCAATGAGAGAAGAGGAGTAAGCCTAACAGATGAGTATCACATGGTTATACTGTCACTGCTAATGCATTTTGACGAGTGCAAGGGTTCCGTTTCCATCGCCAAGGAATGGAATATTAACAGCGGCAGAGTTTCACGAGTCTTCACAGCGTCGCGCAAGAAGCATGAGAAGTACAAGGGGCATTTCGAGAAATGCAAGATGGGAGGTTACCGTTTCACTAGAGAAGGCCTAAATCACGCATTGGAATATGGGGTGTCCGCGATATTGGGCGAAGAGAGTGATGTCGGCTAGCAAGCTCTAGTTTCGTGAGTAGGTCATTTCCCGATTAGATGTCGGAAGCAAATAGTTCGCGTTTCTTCATACCTAAATTGGAGTGTTAAGCATTCAATCTGGTTTCAGAGTCATGCTGCCTAGGATCCCCCATTGACATCTCCTCTCATTCGATACCAACAAAGCTAATGCTGATGATTTGATGAAAAAGATTTAGTATAGGTTCGGTACTCTCAGCCAACGCGCAAGCAAAGGACCATGGTAGTATGACAAAGGAAGAGGAATCTATAGATGACAGTGGGGACTGGGTAGAGCTGCAGATCAAGCATGGCAATACCATACTGTCAGTGGGTGGACACAACTGGTCTGACGCCATAGCAAAGGCAGCTCTTGGAAAGATGAAATGCAGAATTGCTGCAGTTGCAGGTTACGCAACAGAGTACAGTTCGGAGCTGAAACAGTGGGTCATTGTGTTTGGAGAACCCATAGGCCAAATCAAGAGTCGAATTGCACTAGCGTTGCTGTTAGCTTTTCCAGAAAGGCTCTCAAGGGAGGAGTTGGTGAAGATGGTCGACATCAAGCCAAATCGGATTAGGGAGTATCTTACCAACACGAAAAAAGGCGTCAAACCCCACGTAGACGAAAACAAGAAGTCCGGCATTATTCTGAATACCAAGGGCTACTCATGGGCGGTTGGGATTCTGGAATCAATTGAAGAAGCTAGATCCCACGAATCGAAAGGTGATGATATTGAGCAGTGATCAGACAGATTTGAAGATTCGATTGAGTAGAACGATGAATAACATCCAGATTGAAGTCTGGCTAAGCAGCGAAGATGAGTTCAGAGAAGGCTATGCGCTTCTCAGACGACTCTGCGAAAGGGCAGAATTTGAGGAACTCAGACTAGACCTGGGTCAATTTAGAGTCAGAGATGATGAAGGACACAGAATAGCTGAGCAAGTTACTGAGGGTACGCACAGAGTAGCTCTATCACTCCTTGATAGTTGGCCAGATTCCAAGAGAGTCACCGACATTCAAGTTGAAACCGGACTATCACAGGGACACGTTTCGAATATACTCGAGGGCCGTCGAGGCGACGTGGGACACTGGTTCGAGAAGGAGAGAGATCTCTGGAAGCTATCACCCATTGGAGTGAGAGCCATTGTCGAAGAGGTCGTTCCAGCCCTGTTTGAGCAACAACGTTCTGGAGGGGGAACTCAATGAACGCCAACGAAGAACAGGAGTTGACAGTCGAGATTGAGAAGTCTAGGAGCGGCACGAAGATTCGAGTTGTGGGAATATCCGCAAGTACGGACGAAGCGCAATTCGATCAAGCATACAAACTAGCGGATGAACTTTATAGGAGAATCGAAACACTCGACCTTGAAATTGAATCGGAAAACAAAATCCAACAGGCCAAGAATCAAGTTTCTCATCTTTGGGTTCAAGAGGAAAACAAATGGAAACTCTCCGCTTCTGTTACGGAGGCATCACACCGAATCGCACTGTCACTCCTTAGAAGCTATCCGAAGTGCATAACTCAAGCAGATGTAATCAGAGAAACAAACATAGCTCAGAAGACTGTCAGCAATCATCTAGGAGGACGAAAAAAGGAGGTTCGCATATATTTCTCGAAATGTGATGGCGGTTATCAACTAAGCCAAGATGGACTCAATTGGACCATCACGAAGGTCATTCCCAAGGCCATTGGCCAAGAGATGCCGAATGAAAGGAAAGAGGAATAGTTAATGACTGATTCCGACAAACAAACCTTCTTGATCAGGAAGAAATCAGCAGGACTGGAAATCGAAACACGAGTTGATGAGAAGAATCTCGATAATGCATACCTAAAATTGGAGGAATTATGGGCACATTTCAGTCAATTGGATGAAGAGTTGGAACCCAAACGAAAAATTCGCGATCTAGTGAAAGAATGTCAGAAGTACTGGGTTCGGAAAGATGGGAAACGGTACCTAGCGAAGGACGTTGCTTCTGTATCTCATCGAGTCGGACTATCTGTGCTCGATGGGGGCAACAAAGGAAAGAGCCTGAAGGCCATTGCCGACGAAACCGGGTTGTCTTCACCCCTTGCGCGGTATCACCTAACTGACGCCAAGGGAGCATCAGGGTGGTGCTTACAAGATGAAAAAAGACATTGGAAACTAACACCGGAGGGATTGGAGCACGTTACAAACATAGTAATTCCGTATTTACAGGGCCGTCACGGAAATGAACTCCACATGATTCTGAAATGGATGAATAACAGAATATACAAGGGTCAGTTTGATAGCTGGATACTCGGCAAGGTCCAAGGAAAGGTGGACAAAACCAACTTCTTGGAATATGCCGTTGGATTGCTCCTATCAGCTTTAGGTTTCCTAGTATACCAAGTGGGCATGTATAACGATAGATTCGATATCGTTGCCTGTCCGCCAGATGGGTCTATCATGCTGGTATGTGACTGTACAACAGGTTCAGTCAGAAAGAAGTCATCGGGTCTCAGCATAGTCGTGGAAGAACTCAGGACCGAATTTCCAGAGATGCACGTAGAGGGTGTTGTTTTCACAACGGAAAGAATTAGTAAGACTGATCGAAAGGATTTGCTTAGCGACAAGATTGGGATTGTTGATGCAACTCAGATCAAGGAACTCCTCAAGCTAGCAAAATCCGATCGAAATCCCGAGCTGTTGTTTGATGTCATGAGGAAGAAGGAAACGCGATAGCTATTCTATGCCCAAACGCTCCATAAACAGCTTTGGTTACTCACTCTTGCATTGTTCACTCACTTGGGCGCAGGACAGAACTCATGTATTCCCTTACTCTCTCCGTTTCGAAGAAGTAGTACAATCCATCATCTGATAAACGGAAACCTCTCTTGCATTTTGAGAAGTATTGAGAGTGGTCATGCTGTATCCCCGTTATGATTCGGGAAATGGATGACTTAACCAGACCAGTTTCCAAGGCGATTTCTTGCAGAGTCCTGCAATCGGGGTACGCTCTAAGGAGTGAAACCATAATCTTGTAAGGGGGCTTTGACTCTTCGGACTTTCTGCCAAGAGCTTCAAGCGAGCCATCATTTACATAGATAGACCAGTGACCGTCTTCCCTGCGCCAGAGATTAGTAGTCCCCTGTTTTGCACGCTTAATCATTTCATCGAACTCTTCAGTTACATAGTCAATGGATTGAACCGGATGTTTCTCTGGAAGGGCATTGAGGACACGCAGAATCTGGTCCTGAACCTTCCGTGGGCTCTTCACAGATGTGGAATTCCCAAAAATTCTCTTGTATTCGATGACGTAGTAGCTTTTAGTGTCGAAAGGAAGTTCTCTTATCTTTTGAGTGAGTAGAATAAATGGCTTGCTCAAACCCCATGCAAGACCTAACTCTAGGAAGACATTCGGATTCGAGCCTGACAGGTCAGCAATAATCGCCCTAGATTCTTGTATGTTGGCACATATCTTGCACCAAATCTCGGGTTTGCTCAAGTCGGAATCGGCTCTATGAACAGTCCAACCTGGCAAAGATTTCAGAACATCGTGAAATAGGCTCTGGGGCGCCTCCTTCTCTCGAAAGGGCATAAGCACAAACAGTTTGCGTGGATCATACTTCACGTTGACACCACACCGCTCGTAGTTCTTCGGGCATATGATTGGTATACTCATAACTCTACACTTTCTCGGAAGAATCAGCTGCAGCTGCCCTGCTTCCCGTGCCCGATTCCCATGAATCGCATGTTAATTTGCCACTCAAGTTCAATGAGTGACACTTCCTAGAAGATGCTCAATCTTGGAGATGAGTCCATCATAGTTTTCTATCCTCTCCTTTGCTTCCTCATCACTTCCGAAGTACGACTCCACAATCTCTTGAATCAGGCTTTCAGCATGGTCAAGTGTTCTAGCAACCCCGCTCTGAGGAGGTGTTGTCGCAAGGATCCAGTTGTACACCTGTTCCCCTGTCTTGTTGGATCTAGCACTAAGCTGAATTTCTGACTTGAACTTGAGCACAGTACAGACCAACTTCTCTTCGTCCATCTCAAGATAGCTGCCAGCCCGGATTGCCCTCAGGCCTAGTTCTCTCACGATTCGTCGACTCTCTCTGAACACCATGCCCTCTCTAGTCGTGGGGTCTGGAACGAACTCAAACGCGAACTCGCACCATGCATTTCCGAGAAATGCACCTCCTGCCAACATCATTGCAGATATCTCTGAGTCGTCAAGTCCAGTCTTGGTCAGTCCAGATAGGCTGGTATCCTTGTCCCCATCCGAGAGCTCTACGCGCCAGCATGCACCATGACACTCCATTTCTCCGCTGGCTATGGGACATAGCTCCTCGTCGTGAGTCACAACCAGCGTTTGATGAGCGACCTCTCGGCTCGTGAGGTCCTCTGCGGTTGATGGCAGGGTCGTGCGAAAGCGGACGTACGGAGTCCTCTGCTCTACGTAGGGCCTCAGAATCTCCAGTGCATCATAATCAATGTCATCATAGGGGTTCCATGTCAGATAGGTTTCTGTGTCTTTCAGACTCTGCAGTGGAAGACCATCGACTATTGGACGTCGAAGCAGCGCGAGGAGCTCAGACGTGTGCTGGATGGACCAGCTCTCGATCAATTCGTTTCCATCAGCTCTATTGAACTCAATCGTGTAGTGGTCGTCATCCACGTCCAGTGTGCATTTCGTCGAAACACAAAGGCTGAGTGACTCCGATATATCCTCAAGTACTCCTTGCACTCTCTTCCCTAGTGCCCGCGGAAATCGAAACCATTCCGGCAGTAGTGGGAAGTCCTGTTCAGGCATTGTTGTGATCTGAAGTCCGCGGATGCCAGCAAGCGTTTCTCCTCTCCTCCTTATCGTGGTGAGCTTGCCCAGAGGCGTCCAATTCTCTTCATCGCGAAACCAGAAGTAATCTCCCCCGGCGGACCTATGCACGATTACGTCGTACGTGGCAGTTGCACCTACATGCTTAGACAAGCACAACGCAATCTCATCCTGACGGATTGCAGTCCAGCTTACTGTTTGCTTGGGCACAAATGGTTCGCATCCAATCCATACCCCAATCAGCATTTTCCGACGGTCGTAGGGGTTCTCTATCGCCAAGCAATACTCCGGAGTTTCGTGCTCTTCTGACAGCACCAGAATCTGACCGTAGCTCACAGTACTCAGTTCAGGAACGTTCAGTGAGGTCATGGCTTTAGCCCGTTTCGCAAGTCCTGACCACACAGCTCTCAGATCGAGTCTAGGTGTGACCTCTTCTGACTCAGAGTTCATAAGGACGAATCCCATCTGCATGATTTGCCAAGACTTGAGAATCCTCCATAGCTCCGATAAATGCCTGTCAGCCAAAGTTGGGAACTCCCTAGTGAGCCCCAAGAGCAACAGGAAGAGGTAGTTGCCAAGAGAAACGGACAGGTACGGTCGCACACTGAGAAGATCCAGCAGCATCTCCCTGTCCTGTGCTCTCAGTCCCTCTACCAACCGGCTATCTCGAACCCACTGGAGCGTCGCCCATACTGGCTCAGAAACCGGACTCGTCTGCAAAAATCTCACGATGTCATCAAGCGCCTCGATGTGACCCTGTTTTCCATCGCCAATCGAAATCAATTCATCGAGCTCATCGAGGAACTGCGACCAGCTCGACCCGTCCTTCTCATGTCCCACTTGCCGAAGGATCCTGACGGCCTGACGAAGCCGCCTGAGTTCAAGCCGCGTGGCTCTCTCGATATCATGGCCAAAGCGCAGAGTGGCCTCTATGGGAGGTCTGTAGATACTCGCGCCCGTGCACTCTCGATTACTGTCCTTCCTGTAGGCACGTTGATGTGTGATGCTGTTCCTTGGCAGCAACGCAACACTCTCAACGAATGCTCTCCCGTGTCCCACTGTCTGCATTCTTGTCCTGTATTTCAGAAAAGGAGCTCCAGAAGGCCTGCTCTTCGAGCCATATTCAGACAGTGGCACGACATGAATTTGCCGTCCCCCAGTATCATCCGCTTTCTGTACAATGCTCTCTGACAGATACTGCTTCAACTGAGGCACGAGCTCGATGGAGTCCCGAAAGAAATCATCTTGCATCTCTGAATTGTGCATGACATCAGCAGACCGAATCACCGTTCGTCCTCTTTCTCCTTCTTGAGCGGATGAAACTGATGCTCGCCTTGGCTCATTCCAGAACCTTGGAGACCAGTTGTGAAGCGGTAGTACCTCTACCATGTTGAAAGAGATACCATCAATGTCCTGTCTTATGATGACTCTGAGGTCATCGAACGCAGATGTCAACTGGCCTGATGCATACGGTCGCACGGGGAGATTCCATACGATCTCTGTGACGAAGCGGTTGAGTTCGGAACCTTGGAAGAACGGCTCCATTGTCCTTCTCTGATAGGATGCTGAAGTACCTTCTGAGTTTCTAGGCCTGTCAAACCAGACTACCGTACAACCTGCCTCATTCAACTCAGCCGCGATTATGCGTCGCAGCTCATAGAGTGCCGGCCGTAGTCGTTTTGGTGTGCAGTCATCCAGTACATCCCAGCCACTGACCACAACAACCCTACCATCTAGAGCATCCCATTCCTCTCCCACGAGCTTTGCTATCGACAGGTCCCCGATTCCTCTGAAGAGGAAGTCCTGTATAGCTGACGAGGCATCGCTGAACATGACTGCGCGGAAGAACTCGCGCATGTGGTCACTGCCTTGATCTGACCTGAGTCTAGTCCTAGCCAAAGACTCGGCTCCAAAGTCACCTGCCAAGTCCAACCACAGCATTTCAGAGTGATCATTCTCCTGTTGGAGGCCGTGGATGAGCTCAAGTCCGTGCCAGTACTTGGCTATCCAAGCAGCAGAGGGCCCTGATCTAGACGCGGAGTTCACACTCAGATAGAGAATGAAGCGGCCTCTCGCCTTACCATTCTCCTCTAGTGGGCTGCGTTGCTCAACACCCCACAAAGGCCAGCCCTTTTTCCCAATCTGTTTCAACTGGTCAGCAGCTATGCCATGCACGATGATAGCAAGTTTCAGCCAATCCCGGGTTCCGTCATTCAAGACAACTCCCACTGGTCTGCTGAGATGCTCTTTGAGAAGGACTGAGGCGTTCTCACACAGAGCTCGCGTGAGTCGCCATAGTCTGGGACGTACCACAGAGGAGTCCTGCGAAGTGTCAAGGACCACAGTACCGGTCAGAGGCCGCACCACTGAACGGTCCTCTGTGATTCTCACATACTCCGTAGCAAGACCTTCGGCATAGGCCTCGAGCTGTTTCATGCCGTACCCCGTTGGCGTTCCGGCAACAGACGCATTCCACTCGGCGTTCGTGAGCCCGCGCTTTCTGAGAACAAACTTGGGAATAACCTTCTGTCCGTGTTTCTTGGAATCCTTCTTCTCAGCTTTAATCTCCCAATTGAAAGCAGTCTTGCTCTTGATGTCAAAGACAGCCACGGGTATCCATACGGTCAGTTTGCCCGGCACTCTCGGGTTCTGAATCACATGACGTCTGAACATCACGAGATCCGCCCGCCCCTTCCCTAGGGAGGTTTCCACAGGGATTTCTGCTGCAAGGAGCCACTGGTCACCCTCCTCCACCCAACGGTCACCGTTGAAGACCACCGACTCCAAGTCGTATGGCTGGACGAGTCCGTTAGTCATCAACCTGTGCCATCTGATGCCGTGCCATCTCGCCCTCCGCATAACTTCCTTTTGTAGCCACTCACCGTCCTCATCCCGAAGGATGCCACGTTCGCATAGGTCCTTGAGGAAGTCCGCCCAGGCCTGACGAATCTCACTCTCGGAGGCTTCCTCTTCCGGATACCTCAACTGCGTGACCTGGTCCAGGAAGAATGAAAGGTCCCACCTAGCCCTCGACTCCTCAATGGACTGTGTCAGTGATGGCGCCCGCCCATAGTGTGTCCCGTAAAACGCCTCGATCTCCTGGACTATCTCTCGGAGAATCCAGTTCGCGTCAAGCTGTTCACTATCCCTCCGCCCACTTCTTCTCGAACGCTTGAACCCCCGCTTCCCGCTCTCCTTCGAGGTGTAGAGATACTCGAGGAACGGTGACAGCCGCCATATCAGCAGGCCAACATACCTGCGCGCGTTGTTCATCGGCACGTCGTTGATGAAGCACTTACGACACAGTTCGAAGATGTGGGCTCTCAGCATGTCCCCGAAGTCCAGCTCCGCAAGGACAGTGTGAGCCACCTCAACCCATGGATAGTCGCTCCCGCCTTCGTACCCTGCAATCCACCTCTTGCCGCGTCGACCTGCTGTCTTTGGCTCTGGAAACGGAAACCTTGTCACGACCCAGTTCCTCAGTTGTGCGCCAGCCATGTTCAGTAGTCTGTTGAGCGGCCCAATCCTCCCCTTCCTCTCGTTCTGTATCCGCTTGTACTCCCTGTTGCCGTAGCGCGCGGTGGTTTCCCAGATCATCTTGTTGAAGTTGCGACGCATGTGTTTCTCGACGTTTGTAATGTGAGAAAAGTCGGGTTTGCCACCGCGTCTGCTCGCGCGCCACTTGCTCAGTGCTTCGGTCCACTGCCTTTGAGTGCTGGCATAGACATCCTCGATGCTCTTGATCGTGCGCTCGCGGAAGAGGTCACGCAGTGCCGAAAGACCGTTGAGGTACGCGCGAGCTATGGCCTGCGCTGGGTCGTGGGGGTATGGCCTCTGTTCACTCTCCTTGAGGTTATCCATCGCGGGCACGCGTATCACTCGGGCATTTTGTAGGGTTATAGCCTAATAAAAGCGCGGTCTTTTCTCATTCTTTCCTCTTACTCTGGCTTGAAATCTTCGAAGTTAGAACCCGAACAGGTTCCTTTATTCAAATAATCTTCATAGATTTATATGATGTCAGTAGTAAGAAAGTGTGGAGGTTATCACCCGACTTCCGTAGAAAGATGTTGAGTGAAAACCCTCTGACCAGAAACAGGTCGGAGATTTATATGGTACGGTGAACTTGAGTGGGTCTCTCCAAGGGAATAGTAACAAGTGTCAAGGTCCCGATTCGTTGGGACTCTATGACCAAACGGCAGCAAACTCGCCTTTCCCGAATCACAAGCCGGGATACTAGGGTGATTCGTGCCTTCCTTGGAGTGATTGCACGTCACGAGAAAGAACTTCTTGTCGGTAAGAAAAAGAAGAAGATCAGCGGTGCAAAGCTTGAGAAGCTGACCCTGACTGCTACAAGATTCAAAGACGCATCTAAGAACCGAACCACAGTTCCCCACGACTTCAAGAAACGATTCCCGAACATATCGCTGAATGAGCTTCAGGAGTGCAGACAGGTGGCCGCTGCAATGTGGCAGAGCTATCTCGAACTTGGGGGCAAGCCTCCTCTCCATACTCATGGTTACAGGCCGCGCAAGCTGCCTCGGTACATCTATACTCGAAGGTTCAAGATAGTCTATACTCCTGAGAAAGAGATCAAGCACTGGCTCAGGCTGATGGACTCCCTCGACTCTGAAAAGACAGAGGGACGATATCATGACTATCTGATGGTTCCTCTCAATCCCTCTTCCTATCATCTGAATAGGATCAACGAGGGCAAGGTGACGTCACTTCGGCTTCTGAAAGATACCCGGAAGAAGTGGTGGGTGGTGTTCGCTGTACGCGTGGATGTCCCCGCGGTTGACAACAGCTCGAAGCCACCAGCAGTGACAGGCATAGACCTAGGGATCAACAAGGCAGTCTGTTCGGTAGTCTTGACTCAGACTCGTGTCAGGTTCGTGGGATACTTCACGCAGCCTGAGAAGGTCAAGCGAATCAAGCGGTACGATGAGATGGTCGACTCTCTTCAGAGAGAGATGAACACCAGACTCAACAACGGGCAGTCAGCAGATGGAGTCATCCAAAGACTTCGCGAGCTGAGCGGGCGACGTAACCGAATCAGTATCGACCACGACCGGGTGCTTGTCAGGCGGCTCACTGACCACATCTTGAAGTTGTCAAAGAAGTACGACCTGTACGTGGCGATTGGCAAACTGACCGGGATTCGGAAGAGTGCCAACAGGGACAGCAAGAAACCGAAGGCATTCCGGGCGATGGTCGGACGGTGGTCTTTTGCAAGAGTCACCAATGCGTTGAGGCAGAAGCTGTCCGAGAGCGGCTGGAAAGTCAGTGGTCGTGATTCCCGATTCATTCCGGTCCGCGAGTACTGGACTAGCCGAGTCTGTTCCAAGTGTGGGCACATTGGAATACGCCCGAAGCAGTCTGTCTTCATCTGCCATACCTGCGGTCACAAGACCAATGCCGACAAGAACGGCGCCATCAATATCGCAAGGCGCCTCATTATGCTCATTCCTTCACTGAAGGATGAGAAAAGACTAGGGAGTTGGCTTCATCCTCACGAAAGAGAGGGGTGGCTTACCCCGAAAGCCCGGAGGAACGCTCGCCGTTCTAAAGGGAAGTCCTCACGGCCCCAGAGCTTGTCAGGCTCGAAAGGGTCGTCCGTGGCTGAGTACAATGAGCAAGCGACTCTCGAGTCGTTTGTGAGTGCTACCGATCCCGCCATGGTAAAAACCGCGAAAAAACCGTCTGCCGCCATCGACGCTCTAAAGGCCTCTGACAGTCATGGCAAAGCAGTGCAGCGGACTGAAGCTCAGTCTGGAAAGAGGAACGATGTTCCCTTGAAGTCTAGCGAAGCCCGTGTCATAGCGTCGGCGTGGAACCCGATGTATGCTGGCGACAGTCGTCACGGGAAGGGTGGAACGCGTGGGTTGAAGGTTACCGAGGGTGTTCACTCACTTTCTGAAACTTGAAACAGGCCGGTGCATGCAGCCGATCGTATCTCCCGTGAGGAATCAAAGTGAAGCAGTTAGTGATTCTCACAAGTACTCGCTATGTAGGTAGCCCAAAGTCATCGCCTTTCCTCCTCTCGGAGTGCTCTGCTTCGGTACCACTCCTAGCGGCTGAAATGAAGGTTTCTCCCTTAATGTGTCCACGGTAACAGTTCACTTTCCGAGTGGTCCAATCATTAGAATCAGTTTACCTTTAACAGCTACCGAATTCACATCTGAAGAATTATATGTCATGCTGAATCGACTCCACCAGCGCTCTGCGCCAGCAAGTGATTTAGAATGCCCCCTAAGGATATGAACGTCATAATTTTTGGATGTATGCAGTGCTGTTACGCTGCAGCGGACCTAGCGGGCACGATGAAGTTACAGTACGACGTGACGAGCCGGCTAATCCGCATGCCGTGCACCGCGCGCCTGGACATCAACTTCATCCTGAAGGCGTTGCAGGAGGGTGCGGACGGCGTGCTGATTGTTGGCTGTCATCCGGGAGACTGCGCGTTCAAGACCGGCAACCTAGGGGCAGAGCGACGCGTCAGATTCGCAAGGAAGCTGATTGGCCAACTGGGCCTGAACGAGAATCGTGTGAAGATGGTGTTCGTGAGCGCTGCAGAGGGCGACCTGTTCGTCAAGCACGTCAACGACTTCGCAGATGAGATCAGGGCGATAGGGCCAAACCCGATAAGGCTCTAGACGGCAAGCGTTAAACAGAAGCGAAGCCTATGCACCTCGTTGACTAATATCTTCTGACATCAATTCCGACTATTTTCTCATAGTGACGGTCTTGAGTGATGATTGTGGAGCATCCATTTGTGAAGGCAATTGCGGCAGTCAGACAGTCATTGACACCTATTGGCTTGCCAGATCTCTCCAATTCTGTGTAGATTCTGCTGGCACGGTCTGCAGCCTCAACGTCAAGATTCCAGATAGTGATTCTGGAGAGTAGCCTTCTAACAGCCTGTTCTTCGGAAGGGATTCGTCCTCTGACATCACATCCTCTGAATAGCTCGAATGCATTCACACTTGTACTGGCAAAATGGAAGCCCTCCGACTTGAGCCTGAGATACTGTTCTTGAGCCTTGTCGACCCCTCTCAGGAAATCGATAAGGAACGCAGTATCAAGGCATGCAAATGTCAATGTGACCAAGCACCCCAGATCTCATCGAGGTCCTCGAATAGGCTTTCTCTCTCTTCATCGCTCATTGATAATATCCCAAAGAGGTCCGAGATATCGTCAACAGGACCTAGGAGCCGCAAAACGACATCACTGAAGGACTCTCTCTCTCTTTTCACTCTGCGAAGACGGTCGTAAGCCTTGTCGCTTAATGAGATATTCTTGTAACCCATGGCAATCATCTGTGTATTCATACACAGAAACACAGATAAATGCCGCGACTTGCACCCTAGTGCGGAGGTTGTTCCGCTATTCTGGATGCGCATCACTTTTCGCAATACAATGTATGTACGCTGCAGCGGACCTAGCGGGCACGATGAAGTTACAGTACGATGTCACGTGTCGGCTAATCCGTATGCCCTGCACCGCGCGCCTGGACATCAACTTTATTCTGAAGGCCTTGCAGGAGGGGGCGGACGGCGTGCTGATTGTCGGTTGTCATCCCGGAGACTGCGCGTACAAGACGGGGAACCTGGGGGCAGAGCGACGCGTCAGATTCGCAAGGAAGCTGATTGGCCAACTGGGCCTGAACGAGGGCCGAGTGAAGATGGTGTTCGTGAGTGCGGCGGAGGGCGACCTGTTCGCGAGGGAGGTCAACGATTTCGCTGACGAGATCAGGGCGATAGGACCTAACCCTATTAGGCTCTAATGATCGTAGTCTGGCCTTAGCTTACTGACTCATTTTTTTGTTTGCAACGTCTGACTGGAAACCTGATTCTCCCTAGGATGGGGCGCGCGATTCTAGTCGAAACCCACAAGAGGATTATCCGTCTAGAATGGGATGGAGGCAAGAGAATAGAATGGTCGAAGATGCATCCAAGGACATTGAAGGAGTCAGAAAGACGTGGGACGCGCATGCCAATAGGTACGATAAATGGTATGAGACCTTTGAGGGTGCAGTTGAACACTACGTGGATTGGAAGCTACTAGAGGAATATCTGCCCGAAAACAAAAATGCAAAGATATTGGATGCTGCTGGCGGTACTGGAAGGATAACACTGCTTTTGGCAAGGATGGGGTACTCGATCACTCTGTGCGACATTTCTCCCAGAATGATGGACGTGGCAAAACAAAAACTACGCAAAGAGCGGCTCTTAGACAGAGTGCAAATCTTAGAGTGCGATGTCCGTGACATTCCATTTCCTGACGAGAGTTTCGACTTTGTCCTCTGCTGGGACGGGATGATTGAGGCTGCAAGAGAGCTCATACGGGTAACAAAGAGAGGGGGAAAGATCTCAGTATTCCTAGTGAACAGATGCAGAGGGGCCATTGATCTATTTCAAGAAGACCCCACATCAGCTCTTGACCTAATCAAATCACGTTCGGGCCATGTGCGTCATCATGAAATGAAACGTAGAGCCGTCAGTGCAGAAGAAGCACAATCGCTGTTTGAAGCAGGGGGGATTCGAGTTCTCGACATATATGCTGTATGTGGTTGGCTACCCCTGCTTCCTATCTCCAAGAAAGTTCTAAAGTCCCGCAGCTGGGATGAAGGATTCTTCAATCAGGTGACAGAAATGGTGTTAGGCTTGAG
The DNA here is from genome assembly GCA_019057475.1 of Candidatus Thorarchaeota archaeon. GTDB lineage: Archaea > Asgardarchaeota > Thorarchaeia > Thorarchaeales > Thorarchaeaceae > WTCK01. Next base: position 51,025 of record DXJO01000038.1, read on the forward strand.
CAAAGAGCCCTCTGTTGGGGGGATGTCAAGACACTTGGTTCTATATGGAGAGAGAATCTAGAGGCACCTTGAAAATCCACTCTGTAAGGAAACGACAGGTCAATGACTTCACTGACGAGATCAGGGCGATAGGGCCGAACCCGATAAGACTCTGAACTCTAGAAGTCAGCAATTGATTCTTCGACATGCAGTTAGGGTTGAGATTCGAGAAATGTGGGCGGAGCGAAACTGCTCCACTCCACAGCTCTCTTTCAGTAATCCAATTCCGAACGCAGATATCGTGGAACAGCTCAGCTGGGTTCGGACCACCTCTCCAATGAATACAGAGCTAACAGCTCACTCAGAATATAGTTGGAGTAGACTTGTCGGATACCCCCGTCAATGTATTCCGATAAGCTGCAATCCTTATCAGATGCCCTCGTAGTTTGTATACTAGCAGGTCTGCATAAGGGGCGCTCACGTGAGAATCAAAGAGAAACTCTGGGATTTCTTCTTGAACAGAATCATGTTGCCACAGATGGAGAAACGGATGTACCCTGAGAGATCCTTGGTCGCCAGGCCTGATGCGGTACGTGCCGCCGCTCAATCACCTGTACGGTTCGGCTTTCATCCCGGGGCTTTCGACCTCGAACACATACGAAGGCTCATGAAACGGCAACCAGGAAGCACATCCATCTTACACTTGATGGTACGGAGAATGCGTAACTCTGTTCGGTCTATCTCGGTTATGCCTTCAATCATGCGGAACATTCAGTATTCACACTCTTCTTTGGATAGGAATCCAAAGAGTCCCAAGACTCGAGTTGATGACAAGTTCTTGGGCGAGCTGGAGAGCTATGCAAAAACCCTCGGCATCGGTGCCGTAGGATATACGAAACTCCCTCGAAACCTGATATTCCGTGACTTGGCGGTCCTGTACGATAATGCGATTGTGCTCACCATGGAGATGAACGCAAAGAAGATTGACAGAGCACCAAGCGAAGAGACCCAGGCGATGATCTTTGAAACCTATGATAGCCTTGGAATCGCATCCAACAGGCTCGCAGACTTCCTTAGAGAGCGGGGCTATGCCGCCCAAGCAAGTCACCCCCTCGGAGGGCCTGTACTGTATCCGCCATTAGCAGAGTTGGCCGGCTTAGGGTGGCACGGAAGACACGGTCTGCTCATCACACCGGAATTTGGCCCAAGGGTGAGACTCACTGCCATCTACGTTAACATTGAGAACTTGCCGACTGATACGGAAAACCGACACGCTTGGATTCAGGAGTTCTGTTCCACTTGCGGCCTATGCGTTGATAACTGTCCTCCAAATGCGATTTTCTCAGAACCAATCGTACACGAGGGCAACTCGTTGACGCACATGGATGTAGAGAAGTGCCTTCCATACTTCGCAGAATACTATGGTTGCACGATTTGCATCAAGGTATGTCCTTTCAGCAAAGGGAGGTTCGAGCAAATCAAGAAGCGGTTCCATGAAGGTCGTTCTTGATGTGTGATCAATTCGCATGCGTGCTTGGGATTCACCTATAGGTATTCCAACAAGGTTATTAACGATAGTTAATGATAACTATGTCGAGCTTTGATGATAGTTGCACCCATAATAATCTCATTGAGAGAAGGCATTGAGGCTGCTCTAGTTATTGCCATAATGATCGCCTACCTCCGTAGGTCGAATCAAAGAGATCTCACCCGATACGTCTTGGGTGGTGCAATCGCCGCCATTGTATCGAGTATGGCTATTGCCATATTGATGAGCATGCTGTGGGGTACATTTGAGGGCCCTCTACTTGCGGTGTTTGAGGGGACTGTAGTACTGATTGCTGCCTTGCTCCTCACAACGATGATTGTATGGATGTGGGGGGCAGGCTCCGGTGTTGCCGCTGAGATAGAAGACTCGATGAGTCAAAGAACGGCTCAGAACAGCGGCATTGGAGTAGCCCTCTTGGCATTTGCGCTCGTTCTACGCGAGGGGGTGGAACTAGTTCTGTTTGCGATGGCTCTAGCGATTCAGGACGGCCCCGAAACCTACCTTGGGGTGGCTATTGGGCTCACGCTTGCATTAGGTGTGGGGCTTGCAATTCATCAAGGATCCCTGAAGGTGAGCCTCAAGGCATTCTTCAACTGGACTTCTGTCCTTCTAGTGCTATTCGCTGCAGGAATGATGGCATATGGAATCCATGAGCTGCAGGAGGCAGGGCTGTTCCTGATTGGTCCTCTTGAGGTATGGAACATCAACCCTCCTCAGTTACCTGACGGAAGCTACCCGCTTCTTCATGAGAAAGGATTCATTGGTGCGATGTTCAAAGCCCTGTTTGGATACAACGGCAACCCCTCTGCGCTAGAAGTCATTGTGTATATCGGCTATCTTGTCGTGTTATCGCTCTATTATCTCAGAAACAGAAGCGCGGGCGAAGGTGACACAAAGTCAGCATCTGATGGGAAAGACAATATCACTGTTGGCACTATATCCACATGACACGAATATGTGCACCATTAGAAACGCCTTTTACAGCACTTAATTCACAAATCTCTACAGGGGGAAGATAGAAACGTGAGAAGATACATCAAGATAGAGGGGGCGCCGAATAAATGGTAAAGACCCAGAAAGAACGACGAACACTAAAATCTCGAGTCCGTAGGCAACTGAAAGACAATAAACTATGCGAGATAGCGTTTGATGAATTGGAGAGCGACGTAGAAGTCCAGACTCTCCTAGAGGACTCTAACAGAATGGCAATTGACCGTTTAGGCTACTCCGATCACGGTCATACACACTCACTGATTGTCACCATGAATGGCATAAGGCTCCTCAAAGAACTCAACAAGGGGATTGAGCCAACAATAGCTCACGAGGCAACTGGGGATATCAAAGATGCAGAGCTTGTCGTGTTGCTCGGTTGCTATCTACATGACATCGGGATGGTCACAGGCCGAACCAACCATGACGAATTCTCGGTTGTGTTTGCACTTCCTATTCTCGACAGGATTCTGGCGAAGGTATACCCCGGCGATAGACGCAAGCAGGTTCACATCAGAGGACACGTAGCTCATGCTATCTATTGTCACGATAAGGTTGCAATTCCCACAACAGTTGAGGCTGGAATAGTCGGAATCGCAGATGCGCTGGACATGACGAAAGGTCGTGCACGAATTCCGTTTGAGGCGGGAAGTGTCAACATTCATTCCGCATCTGCAATGGCAATCGAGAAGGTTCAGATTCGTCCGGGAACGGAGAAGACAGTTCGAATCGAGGTCACAATGAACAATGCGTCGGGCATCTTCCAGATTCAAGAACTACTAGAGAAGAAAATCAGGAATGCAGCAGCTCTTGTTGACCACATAGAGCTCTATGCTGTTATGTCCCCCCACGAGAACAAAATCATCAAAGAGCCCCTGAAAGTCCTTTAGGGTTTCTTTGGTTACAACTTGTCACTTTCGGACATAGTTCAGTGCGATTTCGTGCAAACAGTTAATATATATGAGCTAGAACGAACACGAAACCCTGACGCATATACCGGTCTGTCACATTCTGGAGATGATGCGATGAAACTTGATCCTATTGACCAGCAGATTATCACAATGTTGCAGAACGATGGGAGACGCTCCTACTCTGAGATAGCAGAAACAGTAGGACGCACAGAAGTTACGATTCGGCGTCGCGTTCGTAGACTTGTGGATGAAGGGACTATCAAACGGTTTACAGTCGTTCTAGATCCGCTCAAGACTGGACATAAGATTCGCGCGATTATTCGTGTCAAGACAATGATGAAACAGGCCAGCTTGATTGCCGAGAAGGTGAAGGGGTACGAGGAGGTCGATGAGGCGTATTTCTTGGATGGAGCTTGTGGGCTTATGTTGAAAGTTACTGTTGATGACCTTGGGGGACTGCGCAGATTCCTAGAGAAACAACTGGGCAGTGTTTCAGGTGTGGGTGAAGTGGAAACCTGCATCATTCTTGAAGACATCAAGACAATTACCTAGACTGTGAGGCTTCTAAAGGTGCAATACACACTGCATCTTCGAGACCGTGACTTGAGCTTGTTACACACTCATGCCGAGAATTGTCTGCCCCTTGAATCAGTCGCACTTCTATTTGGCGTCATTGAAGACCATCTAGTGGTCGTTACGCGCATAGAGTGCGTCAGAAATGAGTCTGACAAAGCAGCAACGTCATTTTACGTCAATCCGGAAGAGGAGTATCAACTTCTGATGGATGCAGAGGCGCGAGGAGAGGAACTGGTCGGAATCTTCCACTCACATCCGGCGGCCCTAATGCCTTCATCCTCCGACCTTGACAACATGCGACTTAATCCAGTTGTCTGGTTGATAGCCTCGAAGACATCCGGAGCTTGGAGTAGCAAGGGGTTTGTCTTGGATGATGCAATTGCAGTTGAAATTCCCATAATGATCATGGCAGATGTTAGCTAGCTCAATCCCCTTATCGTACCTGAGGTTTTCATAGGTTCGAACGATACACGAGTGTTTCCAATTGAATTTATCATTACAGCAGAGGCTATCACTTTCTCGAGCGCAGCCGCATTGCACTGAAGAATCCCAGTTCCTTTCTTTGCGTCGTAGCTGTTCAAATAGAACTTGGAATCTGCTGCGCATATTTCGCCGTATAGCGAGAGCAAACTTGACCAAATAGCATTCGAGAACTGCTTCTCCGAGATCTCTGCACCATTCCTGTGCAGAGTGAACTGCAGATACCGCTTTCTAGTCTTTTTCACGATTACCCCCTCGCTTCACAATCTCAACCCCCGGACCTACAAACTCCGAACTCAGCTTTCTCTCATTACGCTCAACAATCCGCTGAGGGGTATTGAACACGGCCTCTCTCGAATCTACTCTATTCATGCCAAGCATGAAACCAATGTATGTCATGGCCATTGGAGATCTCATGTTGATTGGATGGCTTGCTCCGCTCGATAGCACAATCTTCATGCCTGCATCGAGAGCAATTCTTGTAGATTCTCTGAAGCCCTTGAGGACCCTTGATCTATTCAGTCCTGCGGACTGCAGAATGGCCGTAAACTGAATCTCCAAGGCAGTTCCTGAATGTTCAGCCATGTGGGCCGTGCTTTCCTTTAGTGTGCTGCCAATATTGTCCTCTCCCAGGGTAAGCAGGTCTACCCTACGGTCCTCAGCCGCCCAATTCGAGGTTTCCACACCAGCTAACGGAAATGCTACAATTACTGCACGTCTTCTTAGATTTCCCAGTTCCTTCTTCAAGGAATGTATGCGTTTGCCATCTAAGACGGCCCGAGCGTATAGGACAAGTCCTTTCCTACTCACCACGACGGGTTCATCGAGATTAATCGAAGGTGCAATTCCAGTGATTCCAAGCCTACCTGCCATATCTTCGAATTCACCTAACCTTTCTGAGCCGGGAATTCTCACATTCAGGTCTATTGGCATTAGAACTGTCCTCCAGAAACCTACAGTTGGCTCCTCACCAGAGCGATTGCATCATCAAGAACACACCTAGGATACTGTCTTAGATATACTTTGACACCGACAATGTCAGGGCCTCGGGCTAGAGTGATCCGTTCCAAGAAGGCTTCCTGCTTGTCAAGCCTGAGAAAGAGCACGCACCGTTCGCTAATGCGTTTATGCAATGTTCTGCCAATTTCGAGTCTGTCTTCTTGAGGGAACGCCTTCATTAGATAGTCAAATGTGAGCTTACAGTCCTTCTTCCGATTCAGAACCGCAGAAACAATGACAATCGGGACTTGGTTGTGACTCTGCGTCTTGTTCATCTCTATTTTCAGGTCCTGACGAATCTCCTCCGCGTAAACATTCGTCACAGCAGCCCTTACTCTATCTATACTCTCAGTTGCATGCGAGTAGGCCCGCGCTTCTATTCGGCTAATGAATGGCATGTTAGACCCCGTCAGAGGATTTTCATCAACTACTTACCTACGTTACCCTTTGCACCAAGAGACGGCCTGATTTTCTCGGCACCTTTGCCCTTCTTCCTCAAGCCTCTACTTCTCTTACCGGCTGAAGTGAGTCCGCGATTTTCACGTCCCTTTTGAGTAACGTCACAGATCCAGTTGATTTGCGGATCATTATAGATGACAGGATGATTTGGATCCACCATGATTACTTCATGCCAGACCCACTTATGATCCGAACCGACCCAATACGAGTTGAGCACACGAAGGTTTGGAAGCTTCCGACCAGCCCGCTCTTCAGCAATCCACCGCCGTGATTTTTGAGGTGTGTATTTGACCACACCCATACTCCTGGGTTTCCTGCCCATTTTGGGTCTTGGCTTCTCACGCGGTCCTCTGCCAGTCATGACTCTGACAACCACATAACCTTGCTTTGCCTTGTAACCCAAATTGCGCGCCCTTCCAAGCCTCGTTGGTCGCTTGAGTCTTACAATTCTACCTTGTTTTCTCCAGATCATCAATCTGCTTCTAACAATCTCGGAGCGCTCTTTCTGCTCGTTAATCCAGGCTACATTCATGTGTCTATAAGCCGACATTTCAATTGCCTTCCTTTGCAGTGATTAAATTCGCTTTGTTTGTGGTTCAGCCCTAATGGGCCACATCCCTTGCGGACGTATCCGCCAACACAAAGGAACGGTTTGGCCTGACCAAGCATTCTTGGTCTAAGCCAATCCCTGTCCATTGATATTCGCTTAAAGAGTTAGCGATGCAACTTACTTGAACTCGTTGATGACCTTCTCAGCGGTCAGCTCGCCGACCCTTACTTGCGCCTCTTTAGTAGATGACGCGAGGTGTGGCGTTGCGACTAATCTCGGGTGTTTTACGAGTTTCCAGTCGGTTGGTGGTTCAGCAGTGTAAACATCAAGAGCAGCGCCAGCTATCAGTCCCTCGTCAAGCGCTCTTAGGAGTGCTGCTTCGTCAACGACACCCCCACGAGCTGTGTTTATCACATACGCAGTCTTCTTCATGCGCTTGAACTGATCATCACCAATCATACCCTTGGTTTCCGGTGACATGGGCACATTCATTGTGAGATAGTCTGCTTGCTCAATCATTTCGTCAAGCTCTACCTGTGTAGCGCCCAGTTTCTTTGCCTCCTCCTCTCTGCCAGGCCTGTCTTTCTTGACAATCATGACCTCCATGTCGAAGGCCTTGCCGCGTTTGATAATCTCCTTACCAATTCGTCCGAAGCCAATCACACCAAGCTTCTTCTGCCAGAGTTCGGTGCCCTTGAGCTTCTTCTTCTCCCACCTCTCATCCTTCATGGAGCTGTCCGCCACGGGAACTTTCCTAGCAAGAGCGAACATCAGAGCAAAGACCATCTCAGCCACAGACACGGATGGAGCCTCTGGTGTGTTCATCACCTTCACTCCGTGCGTCTTAGCAGCTTCTTGGTCCACATTATCCAGGCCAACCCCTGCTCTAACAATCAGTTTTAGATTATCAGCAGCGGCTATGACGTCCTTTGTCATCTTTGTAGCACTTCGGATAACAACACAATCAAACCCTTTGATCTGCTCCTCAATGGGACCATCCTTTTCCTTGTTTCTGAGAACAATCTCAAGACCTGCATCTTTCATTTTCTGCACAGCTGATTCTGCTAATGCATCTGCAATAAGTATTCGAGCCATCGTTGAAACCTCTCAATCTGACGACGCGCCAAGTCAACCCATTGCCATCTTAAACTTGACGACTCCAATATTTTCTTAAGTCTGGGCGCCGTTTTGAGGATTATGAAGCGCGAGTTGAAGCCTTCCACGGCATTAGTTCCTTGTCCTGTTGTCCTCCTTAGTGTCACGGGAGAGGAAAAACCCAACATAATCACGCTCTCTTGGGCTGCAAATGTATGTAGCAAGCCACCCACAATTGCAGTTGGCATAAGGCAAAATCGTTACAGCCACAAGATGGTGCAAGAAGCTGGTGACTTCGTCTTGAACATACCCTCAGCCAAGCAGATTGAGGCGACTGTGTTCTCCGGCACGAAGTCAGGCCGTGAATTTGACAAGTTTGCAGAGTGTGGATTCACAGCTGCAAAAGCATCCAAAGTAACATCACCAATGATAGAGGAGTGCCCAATCAACATAGAATGCAAGACAACGCAGATAGTTGGACTTGGATCTCATGATTTGTTCATTGCCGAAGTTGTTGCGGTACATATAGACGAATCAGTACTAGGAGAGAAAGGGCGTCTGGATCCTTCAAAGGCACGCTTTTTCACCTATCTACCACTGATAGGCAAGTACTGGACATTGGGAGAACAACTGCCCTAGACCGCTTCAACCTCTAGCTCTATTTCCGCCTCTGATTCTTCGCACGATTCAGAAGAAACGTAGGCACCAAAGGGAATGTGACTATGGGCGAGGAATATATCGAATGTTATTCCCGCGAGAAAACTCCAAGAAAAAAATGATTCAATCGATGCTGTACAAGTCTGCCATGCACTCCATCCATCTGAGCCAGGCGTCTCCTGCTTCATGGTGGAGTTCCAGCTCATTCAGATTCGGAGCAATTTACGTGGAATTGTTGTTCCCAGACATCAGCTAAGTATTGCCTCCAGATAATAGAGCAACATCTGATTTAGAAAGAATGTAACCAGTATCAGTGCTAGAGCACCAACAGCTTTCAACATCAGTGTGAGATCCGAAGGCCATGTCTTCATTTTCTGGACTTGCTCGAATAATTGGGTCAACTGCAGACTCACAAGTGTCAGCTGTTGAGACGGAGGATCATTCTTCATTGGCGAAGTTGCCAAGTACCTCCTGATATCAGAGAGCACTGTATTGACCTCGTTGCTGACTTCCCCTAGGTGTTTCCTCTTCTCCTCATCGAGCACCTTGTGAATATAATATTGAGGAGCAAGAAAGAACACGCAGATCGTTCCCACAGCCATGATGAGTCCTAACGCGGGTATGAAAGCTGTTAACGGGTTCGCTTGACCCACTGTATGAACAACATAGACAAGAAGCGGCATTATCAACAGCAGCAGCGTGGAATACATGAACACACCTTGGAGGAGCACTTCAGAGAAGGTAACAAGTCCGCCGGCTCGATCGGGTGATATTGGTTCCACGGAGATTTTCAAAGTTCTCCCAATCTCTTTTGAAACCGAAATAATTACGAGGCCTATCCAGATTGCTATTCCAAACATTGGCAGCATGACCAGGCTGAACTCCACAATTGCAAGGTACAACCATGGAAACGAGAATGGAGGAAAGGGAAGAAGACCGTTAGGCATGGTCGGCATGACAAAGAGAAAAATCGAAGCGATCGCGAGAATGACGAAAGGTATCCCGGGCAAAATACCCCTTGGGCTGCTCAACCGTTTGAATATACCATTGAGATATTCTTCGAATTCATCATCCTCAATCACAAAGACATACCTAATCTCTCTAATTTTCATCTCTAATGTCCTGTAGTAGCTATCTAGGAAATACAGACCCACTGCTATAATCAATGAAAAATCCAACTGGGCAAGATGGATAAACGAGAAGAATATGTCTGCCAGATTTCCTGTAGATGCAGCCACTACCAAGAAGATTAGGTACGTTGTAGCCCAGACCACCAAGATAGATTGTCTGAGTGTAAATGGGCCCTTCGAAAGAACCGCAATTATTGGGTGCGCTCTATTTTGATTCACAGACGACCCCAATTGCACACGATTCCGCTCCCGGATATTCATTGATACCGCCCCTTTTGTATCTCACGTTCCATGGTAGTTGGCCAGTGAAATCGTGTCACATGCCCAGAATCCACCTCAAGTGTATTCGGAAAGGCGAAGAAAAGTACTACGAGCAAGCTGTTTCTATAAACAAATGGCCAATATAATAAAAATACTAAACGCTACCTTTTCTTGAGAAACACTACGGCAATGATGACGATTGGCAGCATGAAGAAGGCAACCCTGGAGAGGGGCCAGGATTGAATCCACTACATAGGGCAAGTGATTTATTACAAAGATGGCGTATTGTTATTTCGCGTTTTGGATTCATGAAAAGCCTCAAGTTCTTGGACGGCATTCGCTGCCAGTAGAAACCTAGTATCAGTCGAAACAAGCCATGTCAATCCAATGATAGATTATAGCGAAGCACAATTAATGGTCCAGGTCATTTCTTGCGAGTCGGATGCGACTTTGCTGATATAATGCAAATAACGTCTCGATCCTTGAGAGCGTGCTTGTCACTGATTTGCATCTTTGTCCGTGCATCGATGGCATGTATGAAGCTATCCATTAGATCTGTATGAATGACGCCAGCGAATTCCTTAGCTGTTATTCCTTTGGGCACCAAAAAGACATCTGGCAAGACGTTTCCATCCCCATCCGCAAGGGCATTGGCATCGTGCACGGGGTAGACAGTTATCATATCTAGGAAATCGAAAACGGCTTTGTTCAACAGGTTCTGTACACCAGTGCCTCCATGCTTCTTGAGAATCTCTTCTCTTATCTTCTCCAGCTGAGCCAGCTCGGCCTCATTGAGCACATCGGCTTTCGTTATCTCGAAATCATCATCGCCGGGGATGTAGCGAATCACACCTTTCTTGTCCAAATCCTTGAGCGCCTTTTCAGCCAGAGCGCTCACGGGAACGACCAGTAGCTCGGGAAAGGTCTCCTGCAGGCGCTTGAAGTTCTTTTCAGAAGTGGGCCTGTCAATCTTGTTGGCCGCTATGATTATCGGCTTTGCTATCCTCTGCAGAGTCCTGACGAATTCCTTTATCTCTTCTTCAGTCCAGTTATCTGCAGCTTCGGCCTTCAGTCCTGTGTCCCGAACTGCCTTGAGTATGTGTCCTCTGGATATCTTGAGCCCCGAGAGTTTCTCCAGAAGTAACTCATCGAGTTTCGCTCCTTCAGCTCTAACCCGCCCAACGATTCTCTTCCAGTCTTTCTGGACAATGGCTAGTGTCCACGCAGTAATCTCTTCCTCCAAGAACTTCACATCTTCAACGGGATCATGACTGCCTGCATCCATCTCTTGGCCCTCGGCGTCCAAGGCCCCGCTAGCGTCAACAATATGAATCAGAACATCTGCCTGTCTAAGGTCGTCCAGAAACTGATTACCCATCCCCCTCCCCGCATGAGCACCTGGTACTAAGCCTGGCACGTCAATCATCTTGATGGGTACAAGCCTGATGCCATCAATACAGATCGAATTCTGTGGGTTATCTGTCACATCGAAGTCTCTACATGCGCACTGCGTTCGGACATGGGTCACGCCCAAATTAGCCTCGATTGTTGTGAATGGATAACTCCCTACCTTGAAATCGGTCATACAGGCTGCATTTGTGAAAGATGTCTTGCCACATGAAGGCTTGCCAACTATACCAACACTGAATCCCATCGTGACTCACTTCCCTTGTACATTACTAGATTGCTCACCCTACATGATAAATCATTACTCTAACGTCTAGATAACACGTTCTCCTCTCTCGGCAGTCTAAGCGCTTCTCTCGTTCCATACCGATGAGTTTTTATGAATCCAGATTCACAACCTAGTATGAATCCAGATTCATTATACAGGGTGTGAAAAATGGCGAAAATTTGTGTAACCTCTCAAGGTAACGACCTAGCTGCTCCTATCGATCCTCGGTTTGGTAGATGCGCTTACTTTATTATAGCCGACTCAGAAACCATGCAATTCGAGGCTATCTCTAACTCGGCCATGCGTGCCTCTGGCGGTGCCGGTATCCAAGCCGCACAGACGGTTGCATCAATGGGTGTGGAAGCCGTGATTACTGGTAGTGTTGGCCCAAACGCCTATCCCGCACTTCAGAATGCTGGCATTGAAATCATGACTGGCGTATCAGGCACAGTTAAGGATGCAATCGAGAGCTTCAAGCAGGGATCACTGACCAAGCTTGCTACTCCCGGACCGACCCAAAAGGGTTACGGAGTTGGAATGGGTGGCGGCATGGGTGGCGGTATGGGCCGTGGTGGCGGGCGTGGTCGCGGCGGAGGACGTGGTGGAGGACGTGGCGGCGGTGGAGGTCGCGGTAGGTGGTAGAAATGACGAGTAAAGTCTTAATCCCAACTGATGATTCAGAAGGAAAAGTGGTTGCTGCGCATTTCGGTCGCGCTCAATACTTCACGGTATTTGATTTAAACGACGATGGTTCGGTTTCTGCTAAAACGGTTCATGCCAGTACTAGCGAACACTCAGGCGGTAGGGGACATGCGCACGATAATGTGCTGAACTACCAGCCTAACGTCATTATCGTAAGCGGGATGGGCCCCCGAGGAATTAGAAGTTTCGAGAGTCAGAATATTGCTGTCCTTAGGGCAAACAGCCACTCAGTCGATGACGTCGTAGCCTCTTTTGTCAAGCGAGAGCTTGAAGAGCTCACGGAAGGCTGTGCAGACGCACATCACAAGTAGACAGCAATCAAATCGTGGAGAAGTGCATCCTGTTGATTGTTGCAGTGGCTAGTGGAAAGGGTGGTACAGGCAAGACCACCGTGGCAGTAAATCTTGCTCTTTCAATCGGAAGTGCAAGGCTGCTTGATTGCGATGTTGAGGAACCGAATGCGCATACTCTGCTTCATCCTGCAGACATAGAATCAGTTCCCGTACTATCTCCAACCCCAGTGATTGATTCTGAGAAGTGCACATTATGTGGCAAATGCGCTGAATTCTGCGAGTTCAACGCACTCTTTGTAGGAAAAACAGACGTTCTTGTCTATGAGGAACTCTGTCATTCTTGCGGTGGCTGCACACTTGTTTGCCCTGAGAAGGCTATCACCGAAGTCGGAAGGCAGGTCGGTGAAGTACACTCAGCTGACATTGGCGATATTAAGTTGGTCTATGGCGCCTTGAAGGTGGGAGAACCCATCGCTACCACTTTGATTAAGGCAGTGAAGAATGAGATAGATCCAAAGGCTATCAATATCCTAGATGCTCCACCAGGAACTGCCTGCCCTGTGATCGAGGTCATGAGGGAGAGCGACTACGTGATCCTCGTTACAGAACCAACGCCCTTCGGACTTCACGATCTCGCGATGACTGTCGATGTAATTCAGAAACTGGGAATTCCATACGGTTTGATAGTGAATAGAGCTGGCATTGGCGACGATAAGGTTCGCGCGTACTGTGCAGAACAAAATATACCAATACTTCTTGAGATTCCCTTTGACAGGAAGATTGCCGAGTTGTACTCCAGAGGAGTGCCTTTTGTTCTGGAGATGCCCGAATGGCCAGAGAGATTCAGGGCTGTATTCGAAGATATCAAGGAGGCGCTCTAAGATGGTCGTTGAGATTGCCATCATAAGTGGGAAGGGCGGCACGGGGAAAACAACGATAGCTGCTGCTTTCGCAGCCATTGCAGGCAACCTAATACTGGCGGACTGCGATGTCGATGCGCCCGATCTACACATTCTCCTTCATCCAGAAATTGTGACCAAGACGGATTTTGTGGGCTCCAAAGTCGCCTACATAGACCCAGAACTATGCACTGAATGTGGGCTCTGTTCGGAGCATTGTCGCTTTGAGGCTGCACACCCTCCAGAGATTGACCGAATGGCATGTGAAGGCTGTAGTGTCTGCGCCTTTGTATGTCCTGAGCATGCAGTAGAGATGAAAGACCGCGTGTCTGGACATCTATTCGAGTCAACTACGCGCTTCGGACCGATGTCTCATGCAAAGCTGCTGCCTGGTGAAGGCAACTCAGGAAAGCTAGTCACAGATGTGAGACAGCTTGGCATGAAGCTCGCTTCGGCCGCTGGAAAGACGCGAATCCTTATCGATGGATCTCCGGGAATTGGATGCCCAGTAATCGCAACAGTCACTGGACTTACCATGGGGGTTGTCGTCACTGAGCCTACACTCAGTGGGGTTCACGATATGGAGCGCATTCTTTCTTTGCTGCAGCGCTTCAACGTGAAATCCGGAGTGATAATCAACAAGTACGACATTAACATAGAAAATACAGAGCAGATTGAGAAGTACTGTGCAAGCATTGGGGTCACAGTTCTCGGTCGAGTTCCATTCGACCGAACCATGACAAAATCAATGGTCGCCGCAAAGACGGTACCTGAGTTCGCACCCAAGCACGAACTCACAGAAATCTTGACTAAGATCTGGGGTAGAATTGAAAAGAACCTACCCAAATAAGAAGCGGGAGCGAAGGTGGGACTAGTCCCACTCCGCCTTTCGCCTATTGCTGCTCTAGTTCCTTCATTCTCTCTTCTATTCGAGAGAGGGTTTCCTGCAACGACTTTAGCTGGGCTTCCATCATGTCCTTCTGTTGCTGCAGTGTCTGAATGTTACTAGCAACAACTGGTCGCGCAGCTGCACTGCTTCCTACAGCTGGATTCCAGTAACCTAGACTCCAGCAGGAGCCCGGCCCATAGAGCCAGCCCGGTCTCTCCCATGGGGGGAGATGACTGAACGGTCCATTGCCTGGCCAACGGCCTCTACCGCCGCCACCACGACCGCCTCTGCGACCATAACCACCATATGCCATTTTTCCAATTCACCTTCAAGTTCCTATTTTTGTGCATATACACAACATTATTTCTGTGCATAGGAACGAATTTAAGTATGTCGCTTATGATGACTAACGGCGCGGCGACTCATGCAAATCGAGCACCGCATGTGGGTGAACTCAATGCATAGAAGACGAAGGGGTCAAAGAGGTAGATTTCCAATTCAACCTAACATCAAAGAACATCCTATGGCACGCCGGTTGATTCCTGAACCCTTAGTAGATGATAGAGCACTATACCTAGATCTTGCGGAAGCTGAAACTCTCAGGTTAGTCGATTTGGAAGGACTGTACCAGGAGCAAGCCGGAGCGGTCATGGGTGTATCCAGGGGCACAATATGGCGGCTTCTCTTCAGCGCGCGGCAGAAGGTGGTGCGGTCAATCTATGAGGGGCGCCCATTGGTGATTGGACTTCCTGATAGTCCCGATGAGAACTGAGCGGCGCTCTTGCAGCCGCGGAATAGTATTCAATCTGTCCTGTCCGTTTGTTAAGTACCAGTAGTAAAATCGTTACCGTTGAGCGGCACGTTTCGACAGTCGAGATACCTTGCTCCCTCTTGCTTTTGCTAGGCCGCGTTGGAACACCACTAGAACGCATCCTTGAAGCACTCTGTCGTGCTACACTGGCTTATATGTAAGATTTCAAAGTTGATATTGGAGAGGAACGTGATTCAGTCAAGTGTGTCTAGCCATCCGGTAATGGTCGATGAGTTTGTTCTACTGCGCAGGCCAGCCGTTCCTCGCTTTTGGGATTCTGATGCAAGGCCGCATGTTGCTGCCATACTGGATGATCCTGTGACTGGAAAGAAGATGCGGTACTATCTGTCTACATTTCCTCAGGGCAATGTCACAGGTCGCATACCGCTTGAGGTAGTTGATATAGACGCACTTGGGCTTACAGAAGGCACCGGCCTTGAGGTGCGATTTGATGACATGAGATCCAATCTATACAAGCTGGAGCTTGTCGAGAATGTGCCATGCTGGCGATGGGTAGGCCGCAGTAGAGGACTGCAGGATGTCGAATACCCGCCGTCCATTGAAAGAGCGTGGGGGAATCTCGTGTACGATGCCACAGCTGGAGCAGACGAGCTCGTGAAAAAATAGACCGTTCTCTCACTTGACCAGCTTTTTCGTAGGATAGAAAAACATTGACCTCATTGCTACAGAGGAAGTGCTAATGGACAACTTCCAATTGCTCCTTCTCAATCCCCTTGACAATCTCAAGGATTCGTCTTCCTCTGGCACTTATCCTGTAGAAGTCACCCGCTTCAGTGAATACATGATCTACAAGTGCAAGTCTGTCCAGGTTTGCAACTGCTCTTGAAACCTGCGGATTGTGTGAAACTCTCAACGCTTTTTTCAAACTTGTGAACGTCATCTCACTCTCACCTAATGATTCCAAGATTTTCAATGACCATTTATGATTCAATACTTCTTTCAATATATCAACAGTATTAGTCATTTCAACCACACAACCAGTAACATTAGCGTTACCATCAGTAACAATAACGTTACTTGGCGATTTAAGTATATCCATTGATTCATACAAGGTTGTAGCGTGGTAAGAGCGATGTTTCGTGAGGAACTCAGTGAACAAGGCAAAGCAGAAGATCAAAACATCGCCCTCTGGAAACGTGATCACGTTGTCTTTCTTCTTGGCTCCGGTTTTCCCCCAGAAGCCTTGGAATTCAGGAAGAAAGCAGGGAAGGCGCTCAAGGACCGTGGATACGATATTCTTGTGATGGGGGAGCTAGATGGGGCTCCGACTGAAGATGACAGCAAGGAGCTTGCAAATGAGAAGTTTCGGCGAATATTGAAGAACTATAGACCGAACTTGTTTCTAATTCTGGTCAGTCAGAGTCTGCCAGCTGCCAATGGGGTGACCTACGAGATTGCCACACTTATTGAAAGACATGGAATCAAGAAGGCAAGTAGTATGATTCGTATGTGTGCCAAGAAGATAAAATCTGATGGGGACTCGGATCAGAGCGTGATTAATGAATTGATTTCAGCTGTAATTCATTACATGATGTACCTACAACTACTCAATCAGGCTGGCTTCAAACTGGATGTCATTGAAGAGGATTTCTTGTGGACCGCAACCCTTGAGATAACTAAGGAACCAGATGAACAGCTCTTCGATATTCTCATCCCGTCCTAGTCTGGAACTCTCGTGTTCCTTGGCAGGTCAAGATTATTACTAGTCTGGTTGATTTATGTAATCAGACTGTGAACGCCCTTCTGATATCAGCAGGCTGTGTTTGGCAAGTATTAAAACCAAGCTCATCAATAGGTTATGCTCACTCAAGGAGGTGAAAGAATGCCTATCTTTGTAATCCTTGCAAAGTTCACAACTGAAGGTATCAAGGGAATAAAGAAAGCCCCAGAGCGGCTTAAGGCTGCTCAAGAGATTGTCAAATCTGTTGGTTTTGAGATTAAGGGCGCTTACTATACGATGGGCCGATACGACTATGTTGCCATTGTCGAGGGACCATCTGTCGAAGCCGCGATGAAAGGTCTGTTCATGCTTGGTACTGGAGGAGTAGTTAAGACCGAAACTCTTGTTGGACTCTCAATGGAAGAAGCTTTGAAGGTCATTTCAGAGCTACCTTAGTGAGTCCTCCCTGGTATATGTCAATTAGCACTGGCACCGCATCAAGTAGAATGCACCATAGTCCACCCGCCAGTTGAACATTCCTGTGTCGTCAATTTTCCGGTGTGCAATTCACCATCAGCCATTTTTAGTCTCTTTTGTTTCATGGAGTATGCACCTATTTGGTGGCTTGTTACAAACTGAGCGAGATCCAGAATGCAATCCACAGTATCATCATCGGCGGGTTTGGAGAAATGGTGGCGGGTGGTCGATTCGGATGGCCAATCTCGAGGCTATGGGCCCTACGGGATACGAAGGTATGCGAACGCCCTTCTGGGCAACATTCATCTCCTTATGATACGACGTAGTTATGGACCCGATTGGGCGTCACACAATCGCCTGGTATGATTCTGTTCGCCCTGCTGCTTCGAGTTCGAAATCTGTGAACGCATCGACACGGCATCAAGAGCGGAGATGAAGGTCATGAAGATACCATGGGACTGGGACTCCAAGGAGATACAGATAGTCACTTTGCTCGTGATAGTACTCCTCCTGTTTGCGCCGTTATTCTTTGGTCTGTACATAATCTACGTGAATCCTCCTCTGGCAAGTGTAGAATATGGTGGTGAAGACACGTTCGTCAGCTCTCTAGACTCTAGTGAACATTCGACAGACCCAATTATCAGAATCAGCAATTATACTGATGACGGTCATGAAACAGTCGAGATTGGCTTCTTTGAATTCGACTATGTACCTTTGCCAGGTGGCGGAGAGGTCGTTGCCGTGTACTTCAGTTTCTCTTGCGACGAGGTATTATCAGGTGGTTTGGTCCTATTCCACACCATAGAAAATGAGAGCCTGTGGAGCCCTTTCGTCACCGATCTTGAGAATCTGACCTACGCGAGCATGCCTTCGTATCACTCAACGCCATTTACCACGACTGATGTGGCAGCAAACGGAACCTACACAGTCAAGCTCTCTTCGCCTGGCGGACCTGCTGAGAATCATCTTTCCGCAGTTGTAGTGGTTGTAATTACTGCTGAACAAGGAGTTCGGCTTCTGCTAGATTCCCTTGAATCGTCTGTGGTATCACGTGTACCGCGGATGATTGTGTACCAAACAATCGGATTCATGATCCGGAATCCTTTGGTATACTACCTACATCCTTTGTCCTTAGTGCCTGTGCTCGCCGCAGCCATCTTGTTGAAAGTTCTCTATCAAAAGGTCAGAGCCCAGAAAACCGCTTTCACACCCGGCTAGTTGCTGGACATTGTAGCGATATTGACCGGTTTGAGGCTGAGCTGTCTGAACGTGAAGCTGTGAGCATGGGGAAATGGCTTCTGTCAACCTCATCTGGGTAGAAGAAATGGTAGCGGGTGGTGACTTCTGAGAGCATTTATGAGCGGTCTGGAATATGGTATAGCGGGTATGAACTGTGCGATATGGCTTGGAAGCAGCAGGAGTGATCATTCTGGCCCTTTTAGTAGCTACATCCTTGTACTGGTCATATCAATCATATCTATCATATCGATTCAGTGTGGTCGAATTCGAGAAAACATACTTCGAAGGAGAAATGTATTCGGGCCCAAACAGTGAAGGTAGATGGAGTGTTCACTTTCCTGCTCAATCAATCAACTGGACCATTGAGATCGACATAATGTTTCTGGAAGACAGCTTTGACCTTGTAGTCGTTTTTGGCTTCCTCTCTTGGGACGAATATCAGAGTAGGAGAGAAGACGACCCCAGTGTCATCTATCTAGAGAAAATCAATGTATCAGAAATCACGGAAACAATTACGATGGACCTTCAGGCACATCAAAGCACAATTCGAATCCTGCTAAATCATGAGAGCAGCTTAACCCTGACAGGGCACATTGTGGCACGATGTCTTGCCCCCAGATGGGCACGTTGGGATCCCCAGTAGCACTGATTCATTCGCTGACCTGCGTTGAGCAAACTGTGTAACCGCTAATGGTAAGGCCATGATGCCAATGAGTCACATAGAAGAGAAACGGTGGCGGGTGGTCACGCATCCTTGACCTTTGCTTTATTCCGTGGTATGAGAAAACCATTCTCATCGCGCATAGCATCCGGATTGATCCTGAAAAGCTCGCTCAAAGCAAACCTCGTACTCGATGCATCTTTCTCGCGACCCATCTCATTGTAGATTTCGACTAGTTGCTCCCATCCATCTACGAAGTCAGGCCTGAGATTCAAGGACCTCTGTATTGCATACTCAGCTTGTTTCAGATACCCCCCTTCCATATACATCTGGGATAGCCGCCACCAATGGTCCATCTCATTATTCCCTAATTCTACAACTCGTTCCTGTGCTCTAATCCCCTCTCTAAGCCGCGCCTGCGCATACAGGGTCCTTGCGAGTAAGGCCCAAGCTCTCAAATCGCTCTGATTATTCTCGATAATGGAGCGCGTTAAGTTCTCAGCTTCTTGATATCTTTCCACATGAACCAACATTATCGCAAAGAAGAGGCGACTGTTCCTATCTTCGGAATCAATCTCCAGGGCTCTCCTAAAGGCCGATTCGGCTTCTTCATTTATCACGTCAGTGAACAGTACTCCGAGTGTACACCACACCTTCACATTGTCAGGCTGCAGTTTCACTGCTTTCTGTAGAAACATCTCAGCTTCATTCCATCGATCATCTATGGTCATGAGATAAGCTGCATAAGCTGTCATGGCCCACCAGTGATCTGGATCTATGCGAAGAGCAGTAAGATAGCAGGTTTCTGCATTCTCATAATTCCCTGTGCTGGCTAGTAGCCTTCCAAGATTCGCCCATGGCTCCACGAAGACTGGGTCGTACCCGATTGATTTCTTGTAAGCTTCAAGGGCTTCTTGGTGTTTGCCGTTCTCTGCAAGTCTATTTGCCCTCTTGTTCCATTCATATGCATCCTTACTCGCTGTCATTATTTCTCTCAATTGCTGATGAATCGCCATTCCTATTGAAGTCCTATTGGCCACAGAATCCAAGTTGCTGCACTTTGACCAAGCGCTCTGGTGCAAGAAACCTCTCGAGCCAATCTTGCCAGCGCTATCTTGATGTTCAATATGATGAGCAATTTGGAATGAAGAGAAGAAATGGTAGCGGGTGAATGATTCGAACATTCGATCTCAGGGTTCCTCAAATGCCCGTTTCTTAAAAAACAGGCTTAATATGAGCCCTGCGGGATAGGCCTGGCTTCCCCAACCCGCTATTTGAACAAACAGGTGCCAGAATGAAAACATTCTCGCTGCTTGCATCTCTCGAATCACGTCACGCGGGTTTTAAGGGTTTTCATAGGCCGAGTCAAGAAGCTTTCTTTCGTTTCTGTCTTCGCCGTTCTCTCGCCTCGTCTTCCTTCAGTGGGGTGTATAAGACCTATCAATGCATCCAGAACTGACAAATGCTATCCTACATGATGAGAAGCTACAATCATCCGGTGAGGGACAATGATTTTCGAGTTGGCGCTACTTGCAGTTATCTACACAATCTGGATCGTTCTGCTAGTCAACGCCATGGTTTCAAGCGAGGAGGTATCACTCACCATTGCTACCTTGCCCTTCATAGTGACTTTCCCACTCGCCCTGCTCCTGGCAGCGTCAGCGGAGGTCACTATGCCAGGGGTCTTCGCAATCGATGTCCTACTCACGTTGGTCGTTGGGGTATTACTCTTCGTGAGATGGGTTATGGCCATAGTTGGCGAATAGACTCACAGAAGAAGGATGCAGAAATAGAATTACACGGGCTTACTTGCCCTTGCGCTTGAACTCGGTATAGCCACAGCGCCCGCAGGCGAACCGGTCATAGTGTTCGGCCATGAATGTGCCTTTCTCGCATCGCGGGCACGTTCTCTTGGTCGATGTGACCTCTCCAGTCTTGGTGTCGACTTTGTACATCTTGTGACCCACTTACTTGCCCTCCTCTTTCTTCGCTTCATTCCTTTTGATCATATAGGCCAGCTCGATTCTCTTCATCTGCTCTGGGTCTGAGTAGATTCTAGCAGTGCCCTCGGTGATACCAACGCCAAACTTCGTTGTGAGTGTTTCTATAGCAACAGCCAATGGGTCTGCATCAAACTGTGCGACAATCTTGGACTTGATGTCCGCCCTGCTTGGAGTTGTGCCTCCAACATGATCAACTCTGAAGTCGATCTCTCTCCTAGCGAGGGGCTTGTTGTCTTTTTCGCGAAGAATTTCAATCTTCATCGGCATCACTTCTAGTTCTATGACCTCCCCTGAGGCCAGTCAGCCCTCCCACCAGGGGTTGTCTAATAAAGCTTTCACCATCAACAACGTAAACGCGATGTCTGTTCGTCTTACCGAACCTTCAGAGCGTACTTACCCGGCTTCTCGATGTTGAGACGTTCTGCGATATACGATGTCTTCCGTGGGTCATCTTTTGGATTTCTACCTGGCAGAATCACAACAATGCCTGTGTATGACGTAGACAGACTCGTACTCTTACAATTTGGACACTGAGTTTCGTTAGTCAAGTAGTGACAATCTCTGCACGCCTTTAGTTTTGCCACGTGATTTCCCTCTCAGCTATTTCTTCTTCTTTTTCTTGTCCTTCTTCCCTGTTTCGCCCCTTGCAGCCCTAACATCATCCTCGACCCACGAGAGCTGAGGCCCTATTTTACCGAGGAAGGGTTGGCGCATGGTTAGACCCAGTTTGCCTGACCGAGATCCAGACTCGAAGCTTATGGAAGTTATTCGGGCACGAACTTGGTCGCCCTCCGAGAGGGTTCTGCCAGTTTCCTTGCCAAGCAGAGCACTTCCTTTCGTGTCCTGCGTAATGAAGTCATCACAAATTTGACTCACGTGGCAGAGACCGTCAAGTGGTCCCATTCGGATGAACGCACCGAAGTCCATCAGCTCAACCACGTTGCCCTCCACAATCTCTTGTCTGATTGGCTTGAAGACTAGGACTTTGTATGCGACGCTGTGGTATGTCGCACCGTCACCGGGCATCAGACGACCTTGGCCAATATCGTCAATATCTATGACTGCAATCACGAGACCTATGTCTCTATCCAGTACGTTCTCGTGGTTCTTCCTTAGGTGGTTCATGGCCGCCGCTTCCATGGGCTGACCAAACTCCTTCGGGGGAATCCGTACGATGTCTCTCACCGTGACAATGCTGTACATTTACAGACGCACCTCATATACATGACAACTTCTCGTAGAACAATCAGACCCTAGTCGCAACCACAGTGGTCCGGACCCTACGGCTCAGCGATGCATCAATTTGGTGCGAATAAAAACGTTGTGACATTGACTCAAAAAACGGACCCTTCAAGGACCACTCTTTTCTTGCCTCTAAGCAATAACACTGGTATTCTGCGTTCTCGGGCTTTCCTTCTGAGTTCTCTATCGTTTGTGGCCAGTGCGCCCTTGACTAAAATTGCATACTCGAGAAGCTGGTCATCGACTGGCATTGCTGTTAGCGATTCTGGGACCTTGACCACCTTACATCTTTGGATGAGATCCCTGGCAATTTTGAAAACATACCTATCTGTTTTCCCAGCGCCTAGTCCCCCTTTCAATTCGATTTCTTTGACAGTTGACTCCAGCAGCACGAACTCCACTCGCCTCTCTAGCACTCGCTCAATTTCAGAGAATATGTCTACTCCGAACTGTGCAGGCACTGCTAGGAAGTTTGTATCCAGTATAACTTGGTATGCCACTTTACTCACAGGACCAATCAGACGACTGCATGACCTATCAATCGCCACTTATTCTCGACTCTTCGACCGATTGCGATACGCTGTCCCTTCTTGACACACACTGGCCGTTTCAGTTCGAGCTCGACTTCATCTCCATGAAGCTTGGTAATGATTCCCACTGTGGGTGCGGTTCCAACAACGAGCATCAGAGGTTCCTTTAGTCTTAGATTGTCAACCTCTTTCTTTGATTCCATTCCCACAACTCTTTCCATAAGCTCGGGCTTAATCATGAGTTTGTACACTGCTTTTGGCGTTTTTCCTGCTTTGCCAACAATGTTGCCTACAAGCCTATCAGCGCGTGTGAAGGCTGGGTCCAAACCTGTACCGACACCAATCAATCCCCCAGGGTAAGCCTCTTCCAGCTGATTTCCGCTGCCCGAGAGCAGACTTGTAATCTTAGCCTTGATGGGTTTGAATCCCTTCTCAGTCTTTGCGCCAGGAGAAATCTCTATCTCATCACCAATCTTGAGTTTTCCCTGGATGATCGAGCCGCCAACTACTCCTCCCTGCAAATCAGCTGGTAGTGTGCCCGGTTTGTTGATATCAAAGGATCTGGCAACATACATCTTCGAATCGGCTTCATCATCTCTCTCTGGAGTTGGAATGACCTCCTCTACGGTTTGGATGAGGATATCTGCATTTGATCCGAAAACGGCCGATATCGGTATTATTGGAGCATTTTCCGCGACTGTTCCCTTGACGAACTCCTTTATTTGCTGATAGTGCTTCAAGGCCTGCTCCTTGGAAACAAGCTCAATCTTATTCTGCACGATTATAATATTCCTGACTCCAGTGATATCTAGTGCGTGAAGATGCTCAGAGGTCTGTGGCATAGGGCATGGCTCATCTGCAGCTATCACCAGAATGGCGCCGTCCATCAGGCTAGCTCCACTAAGGCAGGTAGCCATCAGTGACTCGTGGCCAGGACTGTCTACAAATGATATCTCTCTGAGTGTTTCGAGCTTGCCGCCGCATTTCGCACACTTTCCTTCCTTTGCCATGTGCGACGTCGTGTACGCGTCGGGTTCGGGGCATTTTGTGCACTTCATTATAGTGGTAGCAGCATAGCCGAGTCGGATAGATATGCCACGTCTGACCTCATCAGAGTGACGATCAGTCCACTCTCCCGTGATGAGCTCCACCATCGTTGTCTTGCCGTGGTCGACATGGCCCAATGCGCCTATATTGACTTCAGACTGTCCCTCGTATTTCCTAGTCACCTAGTCTTCACTTCCGGCTGCGCCTTGTTCGTTATGGTCGTCAAACTCATCTGGACCTCTTATGAAGTCTATGGTTTAAATGGAGAGATATCGCGTTAAGGCCTGCTATAGTGGCTCCTCCAAAATAGCACTCAGAAACTATGCAGCTTTCATAACCAGCTCTTTTAGCGGAGCTGCACCTTTCTCTTCGACCCGCATATTTACTTGTGCGATATCAGGGCCAAGCTCTCCACCTCGTACTGTCTTGCGCTTGGCAATCCCCTTCCTCTGGGGCCGAAATCCCGGTGGTCCTCGTATCAACACCCTCTTCTTTCCGCTACCATGAACGCCAGGTCGTATTGGAAAACCAGAAGAGTCGCTGCCGCCGGTAATCTTAAGCTTGTATCCTGGCAGGCCAATTACATCCCCCTCAATTATCTCTCCCACCGTTTTGCCAACCAGAGCATTTGTTTTTGCATCATCTAATTCATACTGGATGGCCTTTCCCGATTCGGGATCGCTGATTACTAGTTTGAATGGCACTTATCGATTCGCCTACCTGATGATATAGGGATGTCCGAAGTGGACTCCAACGGTAGCGAAAGTTGGTCACTTTATGAGGATTGTGGTCAGGCCGGACGGAAACGCAGGTCACATCCCTGACACAAGCATTATAACAATCACAGGCTTTGCCCCGCAATCGGCACGTGCTCCGCCAGAAGTGATATCTTATGGACCCAATGATTGTGCTCTTTATTATCGCAGCTATCTACATTGTGCTCTACATTGTCGGCAAAGCGATTGGAGTCAAAAAGCTGAGCGAGAGAGGTCTTGAGATCGGCACACCCTTCTTCTTGATGTTCAAGACGGAGCGATTGAACGCATTTCTTACGAAAATGGGTAAGAAGTTTCCAAAGGCATTCTTCAACCTGGGCATAATCGTTGCCTTTGGTGGGATGGCATTTGGCTTCTGGATGTTCGCAGAGAATCTGCTCAAGTTCTTCATTCAGCCTGCTACGGCTGGTGGCGTGGTTCCGATAATCCCGGGAGTCACCATAACCGGCCTGCCACTATACTACATGATAATTGCTCTCGCAGTCACTCTTCTAACTCATGAGTTTGCGCACGGGTTAGCTTCATCCCGAGATGACATTCCCATTAAGAGTTCAGGTCTCATCTCCTTTTTCGTACTCTTCGGCGCCTTTGTAGAGCCCGATGAGGAATACTTCGAGAAGGAAGCAAGTCCAAGAGCACGCATGCGTCTTCTTGCTGCTGGTTCATATGCCAACCTAATCTGGGGACTCATTTTCCTTCTCATCATCGCCAACTTTACTCCTATGATGTCTATTGCGTTCAACTCTCCCAGTGGAGCATACATTTACGATGTTTCTTCAGGAACGCCTGCCGCCGACGCAACTCTGCAAATAGGCGACGTCATTATTGGACTCAACGATACAACAATTGAAAGCTGGAGCGATGTCGGCTTGTATATGACTGATACCGAGTCGGGAGCCACGCTCACAATACATCGCTTGAGCAACTACTCCCTCACAGTAACGCTTGCAGCGCACAAAGACAACGCATCCAGAGGCTACATAGGTGTGTATGGTGCTGACTACTGGGAACCAAAGACTGGTTGGGGCTGGATTCCTGGAGGCCCGATGTTCGCGTTCCACATGCAGCAGATACTACAGTGGTGTTTCCTAATCCTGATTTCAGTTGCTCTCTTCAATCTCCTTCCAATACCAATGCTGGATGGTGACAAACTGCTGTCTAATGGATTGAGCCTATTCATTGATGATGAGAAGACAATCAAACTGATCATGTGGCCTATGAGAATCTTATCATTATCCATAGTGCTTCTTAGCATCGGCCTCTCTCTATGGTTTGGAAAGGGTCTATTCTAGCTGCGCCATGGCTCAGTTGGAAACAGAGCGGTACTCAGTATATTATCACGCCATTCCATCTAGCTTGGGATTCTCGGACCTAAAAAGGAACTATAGGGACATTCCGAATGATACAAAATGATAAGCACTCAGATTGGGACAGTATCTGATGTCCGTGAAAAAACCAGAAAGGCGCTTACCGACTATCTTACAATGTTTCTACCTGGATCGTGGCAAGAACCACTTGCAAAGCTGAAACTGATACTTCAGCTAAATGAAGCGATTGACTGGGAGGCCCTGAAGGGACACACTCTGTTATTCTTTGATGAGATGCGTCTCTCCGATGATCGTGTAGAAGCATTGGCTCGTATCGAACGCGTTGCTGAGGCCTTCAAGGGGATCCATAGCACCCTGTCACCTGCAGATTGGCACAGAACGGTAGATGATATCATCCAAGCTGCGAACTTCCGTGCGTCAAAGGTTGCAGTTCAGGCTAGACAGGTCCGGCCGTTAGTCAAGGAGAAGGATGAATCACCTAAAGAACTGCGTTCCAAAAAATAGCACCTTGTTTCCTCCATCCTCTATCAGATGTAAACAAGCAGTTTTAACGAGACTGCTACAGAGGTCTGTCGGAGTGTCCGATGTCCCAGAAATGCTCGAAGTGTGATTCCCCTGCCGTGTACTTGCGGCGATACACGTCGGAAGCACTTTGCAAGTCATGTCTAATCAAGACAACACTAAGCCGCGTTAGACGCACAATTAACCGCAAGAAGATGCTCCAAAGGGATGATCGAGTAGCGGTGGCCATCTCTGGTGGGAAAGATAGCGCAGTCTTACTGGACGTGCTTCACCGGATTGAAAGCAACTTTCCCGATTCAGAGCTTATTCCAGTAACAATTGATGAGGGCATTAAGGGATACAGGGACGAGGCGCTGGAATCAGCAAAGACACTTACGCATTCATTGGGACTGAAGCTCGAGATCCGATCGTTTGAGGACATATTCGGGCTTTCACTGGATGAGATAGTGCAACTTCGCAGCGACATCACTGTTGGTGCTTGTTCATACTGTGGTGTCTTAAGGCGGAGAGCGCTAAACATTGCAGCTTTCGATATCGGTGCTGATGTCATAGCCACCGGTCATAATCTTGATGACGAAGCACAGACAATCATGATGAACATGATGCGCGGTGATAGTCAGCGAATTGTGCGAACTAATCGCCCTCGGGACAAGCCTGTTGAGGGGCTAGTTTCCCGTATCAAGCCCATACTAGAGTTATCCGAGCGTGATGTTGTCGCGTATTCCCATCATCTTGAACTGCCCTACCATGATGTGCCATGCCCCTACTACAGGGAGGCAATGCGCAACGATTTGAGGGATTTCTTAAATGAGATGGAGCACAAACGTCCGGGAACTCTTCTTGCGATTCTTCGTTCGGGTGAGGCAATTACTGCATCTTTAGAAGCGAATTCACACGCACTCCAATCTGAAAGGTGCGAGAAGTGTGGAGAGGTTACTTCTGGCCGGATCTGCAAGGTATGCAGATTGATGGATGAATTGCCAAAAAAGAAGAGGATAGCTGGTTAGTATGTCCAAGAAGCCTGAAACTCTTCATGACAGTCGCATATTCACCTATGATGATTCCCACTGGGAACTCCTGAACGAGCTAAGAGAGAGAGCACTTGAGGTGATGCAGGCACTACAGGACAATGGTGTCACTTCGTTTGTGTACGGCTCAGTCGCCAGAGGGGATGTCAGCAAATTATCTGATATCGATATCATCATTCCCTATACGATGTCCAGCTACAAGCTCGAGATTGCAATTGGCTCGGGCATTAGGAGAGAGCTTGTTCAAGCAACTCCTTCTATGGTCCTAAAGGGGCACATCTGTCTTGAGAATGACATTGTAGTCACTTTTCCCCTCTTCAAGTTCAAGTCGCGGGAGGAGGAGTTCTACCGATGGGGTGGACAAATGAGCACCAGCCAACTCATCGAAAGAATCCGTGTTCCTGGTGTTGACAAGAGATTGATTCTGATTGAGCCTAGCGAAACGGGACATGTGGAACGCGGCGTCATTGGCTACGAACATATGGCAGCGAAGAAGGTGGGTGTAAGCATTGATATCGCAAAGGATAGGGTACGAGTGCTCACTCGTCGTGATAGTGTTGGTCGC
This sequence comes from Candidatus Thorarchaeota archaeon, assembly GCA_019057475.1. GTDB lineage: Archaea > Asgardarchaeota > Thorarchaeia > Thorarchaeales > Thorarchaeaceae > WTCK01. The sequence goes on from DXJO01000038.1 coordinate 79,029, forward strand.
ACAGGTGTCTACTTAACCAGAAACCTCTCTCCGGATGAGAGCTTCGAGGCTGTTGCTAAGGACCTAATGGACAGTGACCCAGCTCTGCGACGCACAATTAAAAGACGTGAGAAATAGGGGGTGTGCGAAATGACTCGTTCAGTCCGTTCAATCAGTGGTGATTCACTTCTCGTTGGTGAGCTACCTCGGGGGTGTTCGCTCTGTACTAAGGGCTCAAAGATGGTCCTCTTTGTTACTGGTCTGTGCAACAGCTCGTGTTACTACTGCCCGCTGTCAAAAGACAAGGTAGGCAAGGATGTTGTATTCGCTGATGAGATGCCGGTTTCTGACGATAGTGACATGTTGTACGAGATTGAGGCAATCGGTGGTGAGGGGGCTGGCATCAGTGGAGGCGACCCTTTCTGCAGCATCGAGAGAACCCTGTACTACATCTCCCTTCTAAAGACCCGTCAGGGTGATGATTTTCACATTCACCTCTATACGAGCCAAGCCAACGCTAATGAGAGTGTACTTCAGAGGTTGCGAGATGCTGGTCTCGACGAGATCCGATTCCACCCCCAAAGTAAGGACTGGTCTGGGATTTCATCTGCACTCAGAATAGGGCTGGATGTGGGGATAGAGGTGCCGGCACTGCCAGGCAAGGCGGAACAACTGAAGAATGTGGCTCGTAGAGCGGAGAAGATGGGCGTAGCGTTCATGAACATCAACGAACTGGAATCCAGTGAAACCAACTTCCAGCGCCTTGTGGCCCGCGGGATGCGACTCACAGACTTGGAGAGTGCAAGCATCGATGGCAGTGCAGATGTAGCAAGGGAGGTACTAGAGTGGACCTCCTCTAACTTGAAAACGCTCTCTGTTCACTATTGCTCCTCCCGATTCAAGGATTCCGTACAGATGCGTAACAGGCTTGAAAGGAGGCTGGTGCGTACAATGCGCGAGTTTGAGGAACGTGACGAGGATGAGCCTCTGCTCATGTTGGGAATCATCCGGGGACATCTTAGTGAGAAACTAGATCAAAAACATCTGGATACTATTCAGCACATTCTGACATCTGAGTTCGAAGTTCCGATCCGTCTGATGAATGTTGACACAATTCGCATGCGAGTAGAGATTGCGCCATGGGTCCTGGAACAGATTGCTGATGAGCTCAAGCGCCTGCTGCCTCAAGATGTTGCAATGGAAATTGGCATCGCTCTCGAGTATCCATCTTGGGATCGACTTCAAACAATGTTCAGTCCGCTCTAATCACTGCTTCATTTTAAATCTCAGAATCGCAGCGATACCGCTTAGGTTATGCAATTGGTTTCCTGCTGGATGATCTGTTGAAACAATATGGAACTCTGCACGAATCTTCTCAACATCACGAATGAGCCGGTCCATCTTGCGCCTTTGCTCGTCAGTGCCCTCTCTAAGCTTCTTATCCGTAATAAGCAGGGTTTCTACTGCCCCGAACTGCACAGCCTTCTTCACTTCATCATCGCCATACGCAGCTAAACCGTTATCTTTTGTAAGGTATTCTATCAGCTTCTCGATAAGCTGAGTTTCAGCCTCCAGCTTCAATCCCTTAATCGCCTTGCCGATAATGCCACGAAATAGAATCTCCTTTGCCCCTGGAATCCCTATTGAGTTAGCACTCTCAGCGACAACTGAAGGAAGGTCTTTCACTCCTGCTGATATCAGATGATTCTTGAAATGGTCTTTGACGAAGCCAGGACCGGCAATGACAATCAATCCGATATCATTCTGTTCAATCTGCGAACGCACAGCAAGAGTTACACTCGAAAAGAATTCCTTCATGGTCTTATCGTGTGATTTCTGATCTCCTCGTTTCCGAGATATGGTAGTCCTAACCCGGACGCCCTTACTCAGTCCGAAGTCAGCAGCCAGGAAGAGCTCAGCCATACCATCCTCAATAGTTACTATCAGACAGACAGGGGTTCCTTGCGACTTCTCAGCTTGCCTCAGTCGCGTTAGTAGATATCCTGGCCAGTGGTCCTTAATGATTGTCAATGTCCTCCCTGGCTCCACGTTGATGGTGTGATGAGATCCTATGTTCACCAAGTCATCGGGGCCTTCAAGAACGGTACCAAGTATTCTCACTCTATTGCTGAATGTATGAAATGACACATCCTCCACGCTTATCTTGAGAGTCATGGGTTTCCGGACGCTATCCTGTTTTCTACCATCCTCATCACCCACTCTCACTCGCCGCATAGTCCGAGAAATAACTTGGTCTCCAGGGCCTACTACGTTGTAGAGATGCCAGAGATCATCGAGGGTATCAACCTTTAGTTTGATTTTGCCCTCCTTCAGGATTCTTTTCAGGACCTTCAAAGCGACACCGCCAGTCTGCGAATGGGCTCTAGAAGAAATAGTCTCCGTAGCTCTCGTGTGATTTCTCTGTTTGCTTCATGTAAAGACCATGAATTGAATTGGCATCAAATCCTTTGGTCACTTCCTTTGCCCGCTCAACTTGCTCTTTGTAGACTGCATCGTGCCCCTCATGTACAGCAAGATCTCCTGCTACCCTGACAAGGCCACCCAATTCGCGTAATCGCAGTGTGAGAGCCTCTCTTTGTCCATCAAGTCGAAACGCTATCTTCTCAGCAGTTTCCAGAACGGAATGAACTGCATCAACTGTGAGGTGCGGGACTCTCCCGTCTTCCACAACTGTTTGTGCAATGAATCGCACTAACGAGTCCAAGTTCTCGGTGTTTTTCTTCATCCATGAGGAGAGCATGATTTCATAGCCATAGCCGCGAATTCTTGACCTGAGGGGTGGTAAAATGCTGGGCAGATCCTCTACATTGCATGCTGCGAAAAGAACGAAATCACATGGTACATCATCGACTCGCACGGCGGCCCCCGAACTCTGTGGGTTATGTCCTGTAATTGGATACTTCTTGTCTTGCATGGCGGTGAGAAGATGCTTCTGAAGTTGTCCTAATGCATTCAACTCGTCAATGTATAAGATACCCTCATGCGCTTCGTGAATGGCCCCTGGCACAACTCTAAGGTGAGCAGGCTTACCCATTGGTTCTGCAGTTCCATAGGGGTCATGCTTAACATCTCCAAGGAGTTCAACAGGGCTGGCGCCACTTACCCGGATAAACCGCGTTGAGCTTCCGGGAATCAAGACTCGCCAATCATTGTCCTCCACATTGCTTTGTTGACGATGCTGAATATTCTGCCTGAATCTAGTTACTCTGATAGTGTCCGAATCTGTTCTTTCATAGACGATTTCATACCCGACTCCATTCACGGATTCTTGATGAGTGACCTCGTTCAATGCAGGGGCTCTCACAACGTCCAGCATTCTAAAGAGCCCGTGGAACGATGCGCCACAGTCCATATCAGCCCTCTTTGCGGCTCCACATTCCATGCAGGTACTGTGACTAGGTAGTGAGAAGCTCCCACATTTGGAGCATCTGTACCCCATCTCTGCAGCAACTTCGAAGGGGATCTCATGCGGCCGCATGTACACTGTATCACTGGGCTGTTCTCGAACATCCGATGGGACACAATCCTCGTTAGCCCTTACAACTATGACCTCTGGCCTGTCGACTTGGTTTGGGTTATGACGAAGCACAATCTCCTCTGCTGGTGGTGGAAGCAGAGAATGCGCGGCTTTGGCAAGCATCGACTTCCCTACGCCGGGTGCTCCACAGAGCAGAACGTGTCTGTGTTGGGTTACTGCGGAGCGAACTAGAGTGACAGCGTGCTCCTGACCTACTATCATCTCAAACAGATCGTTGCCTACTGGTATTCCCTCTGTGGTCTCCAGTCCGTCGAGTAGAGATGTCAAGTCATAAAGCCTCGGCCTTCTCTTGCCGATGGAACATGCTGTGATTCGTGAGATAATTCCTTGTAATACATCAGGGCTGCGTTGAGCTGAGTGGCATATTTATGGGCTATTCATCTGATTCTGCCACTTTCACGGTAGGTATGAGGCCCTTCCTCCTGAGTGGCGCCTCAATCCTCTTCCTCGCCTTTTCATTCTCTTCTTTGATCTTATCAATTCCAATGTCTTCAAGCTGCTGAGACATCTCCTTTATAGTGTTCACAAAGATGAGGCCCTCTGCAGCGGAGATTTCTTTCCAGCGGAGTCTCTCAGGGCTAATCCCGGCTCCCTCTACCACTTTGGCGTATCTCTCGATGCGCTCCTTGGCAACCCAGTTTCCGGAGATGTAATGACAATCTGTGGGTAAGTGACAGCCACCGACTAGCACCATGCCTGCACCCAGCCTGTAGGCCTCAGCCACGAAGTCCGTGTCCACTCGTCCAGAGCACATCACCCGGATGATTCTGGCTGTCGGCGGGTACTCGAAACGACTCGTTCCTGCTAGGTCTGAGCCACTGTAGCAGCACCAGTTGCAGGCGAAGACCAGTATCTTCTCCTCTGCTTTGTCTTCAAGTGCCGCTCTGATCTGAGCCATTATTTGTTCATCTGTGAAGTGCATCTGAGTTATGGCGTCTTGTGGGCAAGATGCAACACAAGTTCCACAGCCGTGGCAGTTGGCGACGTTGACTACTGCAGCCTTGCCTTCAAGGGCGTTTATGGCCCCATATGGGCACTTGTCAACACAGATACCACATTTCCTATCCGTGTTTACGCACGTTTCTGGGTCAATTACTGCAACAATGGGCTCGATTTCCACGGTTTTCTTGGACAGTACAGTCGCAGCCCTTGCTGCGGCCCCACTGCCCTGAGCAACTGAATATGGAATATCCTTGAGACCCTGACATGCACCAGCCAGGTATATTCCATCAACAGGCGTGTCTAGGGGTTTAAGCTTCGGATGTGATTCCATGAAGAACCCATCCCCGCTTCGAGTGATGTGCAGTTTACTGCCAAGTTCGTTAGTACCCTCGCTGGGCTCGCCAGCCGTCGAGAGTATTAGCAGATCTACCTCAACCTCGATAGGCTCACCCAGAAGGGCATCTTCTGTCCTGATGATGAGGTTCTTTGTGTCCGGGTCTTCGATGACCTCGTAGGGTCTGCCCTTGATGAATGTGAATCCTGACTCTCTTCCTCGTCTGTAGAAGTCCTCGTAGCCCTTTCCAGAGGTCCGCATGTCAATGTAGAAGATGTAAATTTCCGTGTCTGGTTCATGCTCCTTGATTAGAACTGAATTTTTGATCGTATACATGCAGCAGAAGTTCGAACAGTACTCGTACTTGTTAATGTCCCTTGAGCCAACACACTGAATGAACCCGACCCTCTTCGGGTGCTTTCCATCCGACCTGCGGATGACCTCCCCCCCGGTTGGTCCACCTGCGCACACAAGTCGCTCTACCTCAAGCGCGGTAAGCACGTTGTCAAACTTACCATAGCCATAATATCCCTTTTCCGCTGGCTTGCTCTCTGACCCAGGTATTGGTTCATACATTGAGTGGAAACCAGTCGCTACGACTATGGTGCCAACCTCTACCTCAATCTCCTCGGGCTCTTGGGAGAAGTTTATGGCTTGCCTATCGCCGCAGGCGTCAATACACATGAAACACTCAATACAGTGATCCATGTTTATCGTGAAGACAAGTGGAACTGCTTGGGGAAATGGAATTGATATCGCCTTTCGCGTTCCGAGGTTCTGCTCCCAGCTGTTTGGATATTCTATTGGACAACTCTCGACACACTCGCCACAGCCTGTGCATTCTGACTGTATCACGTATCTTGCTTTCTTCAGAATCTTGACCCTGAAGTTGCCAATGTAGCCATCAACACTGAGTATGTCTGCGTACGAGATAATCTCGATGTTCGGGTTTCTGGAACATTCGACCATCTTCGGTCCTTCGATGCAAATCGAGCAGTCTAACGTTGGGAATGTCTTGTCGAGTTGAGCCATGTGGCCTCCAATGCTCTCGTCGCGCTCCACAAGATAGGTCTTGAATCCCATGTTCGCTAGGTCCAGAGCGGAATGGATTCCAGTAACTCCGCCGCCTATTACCATGGCTTTCGGGGTGACTGGGACCTCAAACTTCTGGAGTGGTGCCAAGAGTCGAGCTTTAGCCACCGCCATCTTGATGATCTCTTTTGCCTTCTCTTGTGTAGCCTCTCCCTTGGGGTGGCACCATGAACAGTGCTCCCTTATGTTTGCCATTTCAAAATAGAACTCATTGAGACCTGCATCTTTGACAGTGGTCCTGAAGGTTGGCTCATGCATTCTCGGAGAACAAGCCGCCACCACAACTCTAGTGAGGTCGTGCTCTGCTATTGCCTTTCTAATTTCATCTTGTCCTGGGTCAGCACAAGTATAGCGATTCTGCTTAACGAAAACAACATCTGCCAGTTTCTTGGAGTACTCTTCGAGGTCGTCCATGTCAAGAGTTCCAGCGATATTCAAGCCACAGTGGCAGAGGAACACACCTACGCGGGGCTCCCTGAAATCTACTACCTTGGTAGCGGTATCTGTCTTTGACTCTGTCATTGTTAGTCACCGCCAGCTCCAATCACTTGTCTCCTCGCCATGGACTCGGCTATCTTGGAGGTTCTCTTTGTTTGCATCTCCTGTTCCAATGCTGTGCCTGTGGTCAACTTCTCCAATGTTTTGTTCCACGCCCCGGACTTCACCTGAGTGTGACGGATTGAGGTACGGGTCACTGTCAATGCTTCTGGTTCTGGACAGACCTTGACACACGCTTCACAATAGACGCAGAATTTGTCTATTGGGTAGACCTTTCCATCGTCCCTGAGCCCCAAGGCATCCACTGGGCACACATCGAAGCAGTTCTGGCAACCCTCAGGACACCGCTCCTGTTCTATCTTGATTGACCCATGGAAGATCTTACGGACTTTGATTGCACCATCCGTCTTGTCTTCGCAGACTCTGCAACACGGACAGGACTTCCCATCGATTGAAATTTCACCATCTTCGACGGAGATGAGCCCTAGTGGACAGAGTGTTTCTGCTCTTTTAATATAGGGCGCAATCTTCGACTCGTCTATGACAATCTCACGGATATACTCGGGGAAGGCCTCGATTTGGTGTACACAGACTATAGGCTCCCCATTGATGGTGTGTGTTATCGCTGCGAAGGGACAGGTCGCCTCACAGATACCACAATGATCGCACAAGTGTGGGTCAATGTCAATCTGGGCTCTCACAGCTCTTTCTTTGCCATCAATGACTTCCTTAGGTCGTTCGTGAAGAGATATTGCGCTTGTGTGGCAGACTCTCTCACAAATACCACACCCCCTGCACGTTTCTCTATCAACAATCAGAAGGAATCGCTTAGTATAGAGCCCACGCTCGATTGTCAGAGTGCGGTCGTCTTCAGTTCTGATGAGTTTTAGCGGCACTATTCTTCCTCCAAGGACGAACACTTAGTCCTAGTTCCGTCCAACACTCCTGTCCATCGGGCGATGCATGGCATGTGCTATTCAAATCTGTTTTGCAGACTTAGACCTGCCAATGGGTTTACTTCGGTTTTGAGTTCTCCTTCTTAAATACTAGGAAATAGCGCACACTCAGATGACGATATGGTTCATTCATCTACCGAATAACCCTTCCCGATACCTATAATTATAGCAGTGCAGGGCTAATCGAATCAGTCTTGTGACACATGAAGAACTGAGAGAGTGTTTCGTATTGGATGGATATGCAGGAAAGATACTCTATGTTGACTTGACATCTGGTGTGTCCAGAACCGAGCCGCTTCCCGAGAAGATGGCTGAGGACTTTCTGGGAGGCGCCGGATTTGGAATCAAGATGATAACTGACCTTCAGCGGCCAGGAGCTGATGCCTTTGACCCTGAGAACCCTATTGTCTTTTCACTGGGTACCTTCTGTGGCGTGATGGTTCCGGCGGCAAGCAGCAAGTGGGGGGTTGCGGCCAAGTCACCTCAATCAAACGCCCTTGGAGAGGCCTACTCAACAGGATTCTTTGGATCCGAGATGAGGCGGGCAGGCTACGATATCGTAGTGATAACGGGCAAGGCGAAGAGCCCCGTTTACCTCTACATCGAGAATGAATCAGTACAGTTGATGGATGCCTCACATCTCTGGGGGAAGGACAACTGGGAAACTGAAGACATGATAAAGGAGGAGCTAGGCGACCCGGACGTTCGAGTGGCATCCATAGGACCGGCCGGGGAAAAGCTAGTACGATTCGCATGCATCATCAATGACAGACTGCGCGCAGCAGGACGGACCGGAATGGGCGCAGTCATGGGTTCGAAGCTGCTCAAGGCAGTCGCTGTGAGAGGCACCGCAGATATCACTGTGGCTGACGTTGAGAAGTTCAAGGAGCTGTCCTTTGAGATGTACAATCGTGCCAAAGGGCCTGCGACTGAGAAGTATCGAGGGCTTGGCACGGCAGGCAACGTGCTAGTGCTCAATAAGGCCGCAGCCATGCCGACAAGGAACTGGCAGGACGCAGTCTTTGAGGGCGCCGAAACAATAAGTGGGGAGTATGTGAATGAGCATTATGTCACAAAGATTCAGGGATGCGATGGCTGTGGAAGCAGATGCGAACATGTGGCCACTGTAAATGAGGGACCATACAAAGGAGCCATTGGGCGAGTCGAATACGAACCAATCTACTCTCTTGGTTCCTGCACAGGCATTGACCGGCTAGATGCAATTATCAGATCAGTACAGCTATGTGATCTCTACGGGCTGGATGCATTGTCTGCAGGGGTTGCCGTTGCTTTCGGTATGGAGCTTTTTGAGAAGGGTTTAATCACTGAGAAAGACACTGGCGGAATTGACCTTCACTTTGGGAACGCAGAAGCGCAGACTGAGATGCTTCGGAAGATTGCCTTCAGAGAGGACATAGGAGATATCCTAGCTGAAGGCGTGAAGAGGGCATCAGAGAAGATTGGTAAAGGCTCAAAGGCCTTTGCTATGCACATCAAGGGTGTCGAGATGACTGGTTATGATGTCCGGGGTCTCAAGACAGCTGCTCTGGGCTACGCTGTTTCCCGAAGGGGTGCTGACCATCAGCGTCATGGAGCATACGGTCCAGACCTAAAGGGTACAGTAGACCGTTTCAAGGCTGACAAGGATCGTGGACCCCTTGTTGTAGATGGAGAAGATCTGTACAGTGTGATGGACTCACTCATCCTTTGCAAGTTCAACAGAGGAATCTGGAACTACGATGAGATGGCCCAGATGTACACTTACGTCACCGGGCTTCCAATGACTGGGAAAAAGATACGCCAAGCCGGAGAGAGAATCAGCAACCTAGCTAGGATATACAATATCCGTGAGGGCCTTGGCAGAGCTGATGATAACTTGCCCATACGGTGCATGAAGGACCCCATCAAGTCTGGGGTAGCAAAAGGCAGTCTTGTGACACAAAAGGATCTGGATATTCTACTCGATGGCTACTATGAAGCACGTGGTTGGACCAACAAAGGCGTCCCGACAAAGGCGAAAATCGACGAACTGGGTCTGAGTGAATACTACCAGTACCTCAAGGGATTGGCCAAGACACCGAAAGCCGAAAAGGCTGAGAAGGAGGGTTAGATGATGTTACCGAGAGAACACAAGTTTGTGTCTGCAGACCCCAATCTGTGTACTGGGTGTAATGTTTGTGTGTATGCTTGTGCCCTTGAGAAGGATGGCGTGTTCAATCCATTGAGATCAAGGATTCGGGCGGTCAGGCTCTATCCAAGCGGCAACATTGCAATCACATGTAGACTCTGTGAGAGTGCACCCTGTGTCATTGCATGTCCAAGAGATGCGCTTACACAATCAGAAGAGAATGGTATAATCCTAGTAGATGATGACAAGTGTGATGGCTGTGGATGGTGCCTTGAAGCATGCGACTTCGGTGCAATCACTATCCATCCTGTGACAAAGAAGGCAATAGTGTGCGATCTTTGCGATGGAGAACCCAAGTGCATCGAGATCTGCCCCGTGGAGGCTCTTTCCCTCGCTAGTCGGGACACTCATGCCACAATATCTCGGATAGAAGCCTCAAGGAAGCTCCTGAAGGCCCAAGAAGAATCAGAACTCTAGAGTTGGCCGAACTCACGTTCGGTCCTTCTCTTTCCTTTTTCTCTCAGCTATTTCACGAATAAGCTGCTTCACTGCACTCTGTTCTCCATGAATCACCACAAGTTTCGGTGACTCCTCCTTCATAGTGAGTCCTTGGTGCGTCGCAGTTTCTCTCAGCTCGTCAATGGTCACTGTATCGCCAATCTCAACTCGAATCCAATAGTCGCCCCTAGGTATTCCCGCTGGAAACCCTCTCTTTGCATCCACAGGCTCTGGTTTGCTGTGCCTGGCTTTGCCTATCTTCTGAAGCCAGTCATTGGAATATTCCTTACCAACCTCCTTCTCGGCCAGGTTGAGTAGTTCTGACTCCAAATCAACGAGATAAGCCTCGATTGTCGTAATTGTATCCTCATAGGTCGGATCGGCATCGTATATTGCAATGGTCGCGCGCGTAGAACGAAGTTTCTTTGCTATGTGGTCTGGAATGCTCACCCCCTTGGCTTTCAGCGCAGGCACAAGCTCTTCAAGGACTTTCCAGACAGCAGAATAATTCTCCATCCTTCTTCAGCTCCATGCTTTCCTCACAGACTGACCAACTCACGCCGCCTGCGCCATTGCGGTCAGGAACCCTTCGGGTTTCACCTTTAGCCCATCCAAAGCCAGTTCTTCAGCCGGTATTCCCATTGCCAGACCTAGTAGCTGAGTGAAATGTAGTACTGGTATGTTGTAGGTTTCGTCAAACATCTTCTCAGCGGAGGACTGATATTGATCATACATCAAGTGACAACTGGGACATATGGTAGTCATTGCGTCAGCTTGGGCATTTTTGACGTTGCGGAATTTGTCTGCGATTAAATTCAAAGGTAAATCAAGATTGACACCTGCTATCACTGCACCACAGCATTCCTTCTCGTCTGCATACCTCACAGGCTCAGCACCCAGCAGTGCAATGAACTCTCGAAGGAATTCGGGGTCCTCAAAGTCGTCAAATTCTAGATACTTGGAGGGCATCAAGAGGTGACAACCATAATGGGCGGCTATTCTCATACCGCTGAGAGGGCGCTTGATGTAGGTCTTGAGTTTCTCAAATCCAATGTCTTCGACAAGGACTCTAAGCAGATGCTTGACTTCTATGGTTCCCTGGAACTTTGCACGAATGGTCTTGAGGTATCTGTTGACGCGCTCTCTACTCCCTCTGTTTCCCTTCAGATGTTTATTCGTCTTCATTAGCTGTCCTGTACAACCAGAACAGAGTGTGAGTATGTCTAGACCTTTCTTCTCTGCGATGGCTAGGTTTCGCGCAGACAGAGCAAGAGTCATCTCGTGGTTGACTGCATCAATCGGAAGGCCGCAGCAATTGGCTCCCTTCATCTCCACGAGTTTTACTCCAAGCTCTTTCAGGACTCTCCTTGCAGATATCTCGTAGGCACGCTCACGTAAGGGGGTCGCACAGCCCAGATAGAATGCATATTTTAAAACAGCGTCCTTCTTCGGCTCTGAATTTCCCGCGCTCTCTGACTTGCCACTCATTCTTTGTCCTCCTTCTCGGCGATTGTTTCATGAAATCCTGTGGCTTTAGCCAGCTTTTCCATGTGTGCTGGCGGTGTTTCGGAAAGTGGCGGGAGTCCTATCGCTATTCTCTTTTTCATCTTAAATTTCGAGATTTTATGCGCATAGCCAGCGTTTAGGATGTTCTTCCCGACTTCTCTATAGACCCTCGGTATGTAGCCCTTTTTCACTGCCAGATTCTGGAACACGCGAAGCACATCCTTGACTTCTACCCCCTGGGGGCAATGATCGGTACATGTGTAGCAGGCGGCACACAACCATAGTGTATCGCTGGATAGAAGCCTCTCCTCAAGTCCCAGTTGGGCCAGCCGTATTGCTGTACGAGGGCGGTACGAGTCTGTGATGTCAGCTATCGGGCAGCAGGAAGTACAGGTCCCACATTGGAAGCAGTACTTGAGGGTTTCTCCACCAGGCATGCTCAACACCTCATGCTTGAACTCTGGATCGACCCTTGAGGGTGTCTGCAGTTTCACTCCTTCAGATTCTACAGCATTATCGGTCATATCATCCACTCGCTTCCGCTTCGTGAGTCAGAGAATGCATTGCTCTCGGAGCCAAGATGCAAGTATTAACGTTTGCGAAGTGTGAGCTTCAACTCTGAAAAAAAAATAGTGGCATATGGAGCCCCGAATGGAGCTCTTATCTGCCTGTGATGCAACTAGTGGCGGTCTACCTGTGAATGATTTCTAGGTTCTCAATTATCTTTACACAGCTGCCTTCAAGACACTGCCCAATCGGGCACGTGTTGACCGCAATCTCGAAGAGTCTCTGAACCTTCTTGTCAGCCACACCTTCCGGCACGGTCACCTTCGTGTTGATGTAGATGTCGGTGAAGGAGCTTAGTTGAGTTTCCCCATTGGTTTCATAGGTGCCTGTGATATCAGACGTCAGGTCTAGGACCTCAATTCGACCCTTGCCACACGCAATCTCGAAAATGATGTTGACACAGGAACCGATGGATGCAAGGAACAACTTGTGAGGGGTTGTTGTTCCGGGGTGGTTCGTCAGATTCGGTGGTGCACACACAGCGGCGCTCTGGTAGCCGCCAAGTGTGATGTGATGAATCTCAGGAACTGAGGTTCTTTCCAGTTTAGCTTTGAACATCTTTACCATTGCATTTCCACTCTGTCAGATAAAACTGGCGGCAAGTGGTGTCACATTGACGCCTCGTTACCTGTTGGCCCAATTCCTTTGCCATTTAAACTTGCAGTTACCACCCAAATACCCAATGAACGGCCATATTCTGTAACCAATTGGCTCCATTGAGTTTCCATTCACTGTTCTACGTCATCAAAGGTAGCAACTCGCATGGTCGCAGGTTTCTTCTCGATGTCAGCCTTCGCAGCTCCAATCAGCAGTTTTACCTTCTTGCTGTTCGCCACGTCAACTAGGCGTTGCGTAACAACACCATCGAAAATCACGGCATCAACGGAGTCCTGTGACTCCAATGTCCTGGCTAAGTCAGCAACCCCGCATTCAACTAGGACTTTCTGATCGCTGCCAAACAGAACAGCTTTGAACGATTCCTTGACATCGGTCACCGCCTTAATGTAAGCCGCATCTACATTCTCAGTCGACAGTCTGGGTGTTCTACCTCTTCTCGGTGTTTCAGCACGTTTAGTCGTAGTTCTCTTAGGCGCCCGAGCGTGCATAGTCCGAGTTTTATCCGGCGTCCTAGTGCGTGTGATTCTAGTCCTCCCGGTCTTTCGAAACGCCTCCTCTCTCCTGGGCTGGCGTCTTATCTTTGCAGGTGCCTTTACCTTTCGACTACTAACAAGAGCCAAAGCTTGGTCCGCCGGTATCCTAGTCTGCAAAGCCTTAGTCACTTGACGACGTGAGAGTTCTTCGACCTCCTTTCCCTCAGGAGCCCTTGCGATGTAGTCTACATTAGCTACTTGCATTAGCTCACGAAGGATTAGATCCCCACCACGGTCCCCATCGAGGAACGCGATTGTTGTCATTCCTCTCTTCTTTGTCAAGTCGATGACTGTTTTGGGCACACGTGTTCCCTCAACGGCGATTGTGTTGTTGATTCCCATCTTCATCAGGTTGATTATATCCGCTCTGCCCTCAACAATGATAATCTCCTTGCTGCCAGCAAGTTCTGGACCTGCTGGAAGCTTATCCAGCCCATACTTGGCGACGTTCCTCTTGCTGGCCTTCGTGACAGCAGACGTTATCTCATCCGACCCGGGGGCTATGTCCTCTTCCCATCCTTTGAGTATGCTAATTGCCCGGCTTACAACCTTTCTACGCTTGGCACCTCGGATATCCTCAAGCTTCAACAATGTAACCTTGGCCACACAAGGGCCTACCCGATCGACGGTTTCTAGGGACGCTGCCAAGATTGCTGTGGCTGTCTTATTGAGTGATACTGGAATCACTACTTCGCCTTTACTCTTGCCGCCTTGGGATCTGATGACAATCTGAATTCTTCCAATTCTACCTGTTCGCTGAAGTTCTCTTAGGTCAAGATCCTCTCCAAGAAGTCCCTCTGTCTGTCCGAATACTGCCCCAACGACATCCGGCTTGTCGACTACCCCATCTATTTCGATCTTTGCTCTAATGACATATTTTGCCGTAGAGCTATCGAAGTCTGTACCCATCTATTTTCTACTCCTATTGTCTTCTCATATGATACTGCCATGTGTACGCCTCCGACTGACCGAGTCTCCGCCTAGATGGCTCGTCACAGCCTATGCTATCTCTTCACATTCCGTTTGGAATGAACTACCAACTACCGCGGCAATGATTCATGACATTTGTGAAATGATGATTGTGATATGATAATCCCGTGAATGATGATGGTCCTTAGACCAGCGTAATGGTTTCTTACGGCTCGCTCTTGAGCCAGAGGAACCACATGGCATTTGTAATATGATGATTTTATGATATGCAAAGTTTCACTGGAACATGTCCAGCAGTACTCTACACATAAAAAAAGGGAATGTATCTATTTGAAGCTGTCGCTGTTAACATATGGTCTTGCAATTCAAAAGCTTCCGCTTCGCCAATCGATTGCAGTTCGCGCCAATTAGCAATGCTAATAACAATCCATGTTTAGGTTCTCAAGTCCGGATTTAACACGCCCGGCCGCGAGGGCGCACTGAGATTTGCTCGATGATGTGTTGCGCAAAGGCTGGGAAACAGTCTGGATTCAGCCTGTTGAATACCATTTGGACGAGCCACAACGGACTCGTATGATAGGGATGTAAATCCTCAGATGAATCATGGGTCACCCTGGTTTCGTACATTGACAGGCCGGTCAGTGCCATAATGTCCCGGCACGAGACAGCTCAGTGGAGCCGGAGGTAACCTCTGACGCTGTGATACTGGGAGTTAGTGTGATGGGACACAGGCATTGACCACCATCGTAGTTAGACTTCTACAGACTCGCCGGGCTTGACAATCTCAACCTTTACTTCTGGAACTTGCTTGTTCACAAGACGCTTGAACTCCGCAGGGTCTGCCTGGATGACCGGGAAGGTGTCGTAGTGCATCGGAATCACAACGCGTGGCTTGATTAGCTCAGTAGCCGCGGCGGCCTGGTGGACATCCATAACATAGTATGATCCAATAGGCGCAAAGAATACGTCGGGTTCATAGAGCTGTCCGAACAGCTTCATACTGGCAAACACACTAGTATCCCCTGGATGATAGAAAGTGCCACTGGGAAATCTGACGATGAAACCAGTAGGCGCTCCCACTCCACATGAATGAAACGCCTGCACCAGTGTCACGATTACACCATCAATATCCACACTACCGCCAATGTTCAGAGTGTGAACGTTCTTGGCACCCCCCTGCTCTCGTGCTTGGATTGCCAGCTCGTTTATTGCTACGAAGTAGGCTCTGGTCTTCTTGCAGATCTCGAGCGCTTCTGAATAGCCATGGTCCCCGTGATCATGAGTGACAAGCACAATGTCCGCTTTATCTACATCTTTGACCTTCATCGGTGAGGTTGGACCATTCAACCAAGGGTCAACATATACAGTCTTGCCATCTGCTTCAACCTTGAATGAAGCGTGACCGAGATATGTAATCTTCATCATATCATTCCCTGAATTATTCTAGGTCCATACTTGAGCAGTTTCTTACTTCAATGCTTTGGCTTGTTCGATACGTTGCGCAAGTGTTGATGGCGTGCGTCATTTGCGGCCATCAAGCAGCTTTAAGACCGCGCCTGAGGCCGGCTGCATGATTATTCACATGACAATTCGTCCGACTCCAGATTTCATTAAGGCTGGAGCTATTGCCGCAAGGGTTCTGAGTGAAGTCGTTAAAGAAGTCCGACCGGGTGTGAAGGTCATTAGGATTTGCCAGCTGGCTGAACATAAGATAGCAGAGTATGGGGGCAAACCAGCCTTTCCCTGCAATGTTTCGATAGATGATGAGGCTGCTCATTACACCAGTCCCCATGGGGACAAGAAGGTGTTTCCGGACAAAGGGCTCGTCAAGGTGGACCTAGGGGCGCACGTGAATGGTCATCTATCTGATACAGCAATAACAGTAGACCTAGATGGATCTTACGAGAAATTTGTCACAGCAGCCAAAAATGCTCTTGAGAGGGCAATCGAGGTGATTGAACCTGGTGTGAAGCTTGGAGAGGTAGGCGCAGTCATCGAGAGAGAGATAAAGAAACATGGTCTACGTCCGGTCCACCAACTCTCAGGACATCAACTGAAGCCTTGGATGCTTCACGCAGGAAAAACTGTGCCAAATGTTGGCATGCGAAGAAGCGAGAGGATGAACCTTGGCGAAACCTTCGCAATCGAACCCTTCTCCACCGACGGCAATGGAACAGTCAAGGGCAGTAAGGATGCATACATCTTTTCGAATATCATGTCCAGCAAGAAGAAGCTGGACCGCCTGTCTGCACAGATTTGTACCATAGCTCGGCGCAAATTCGGAACACTACCCTGGGCAGTAAGATGGCTAAACGACAAAAAGATAGACGTCACAGCAGCTCTTCACTCCCTCCTAAAGGCTGGTGTCATCAGAGCCTATCCTGTCCTGCTCGAAGGCAAGAGCGGCATGGTCGCCCAGTTCGAACACACGATTTTTGTCGCGGAGGAAGGGGCGATTGTTACAACTCTGCCCAATTGACAGTAGATAGCGTGTTCAAAGAACTTCTTAAGAGCGCGACACGAACCACTTCTGCGTGCACATCAATGAATGCAAGACCTAGTCCTGCTCAAGTGAAGGCGGGCAAGATCGCAGCCAGGGTCCTTCAAGAAGCCTGTCATGAGGTGAAGCCGGGGGCTTTGGTCCGCACAATCTGCAGCACTGCAGAGAAGAAGATAATCAAATATGGCGGCAGCCCTGCCTTCCCATGTAATATTTGCATAGACCAGATCGCTGCACACTACACATCACCCAAAGATGATCGGGTCAAAATCCCTGATTCTGGTCTAGTGAAGGTTGACATCGGCGTGCACGTCGATGGATACATCGCCGATACTGCACGAACTCTCGATGTAGACGGCACTTTGGAGGGTTTCGTGGCAGCAACAGAGGACGCACTGGAAGAGGCAATCAATCTACTCAAACCCGGACTACCCCTTGGAGATGTGGGCAAGCTGATTGAGAAAATAATCAAGGCATATGGCCTCCGTCCTATCAAGAACCTCTCTGGCCACAGTCTGAAGCGGTACAGACTACATGCAGGGAAGACAATACCAAATGTCAAACGGCGAGGGACTGAGAAAGTGGAGATTGGCGACTGCTATGCCATTGAGCCTTTCGCTACAAATGGGACCGGTACTGTGATAGACAGTGATTATGTCTACATATTCGCAAATACGGGTATTGACGACCCCCTTGAGGGGTTGACAGAGAAGCTTAGGCTGCATCTCCGAGAGCGCTACGGCCCGTTTCCTTTTGCATCACGCTGGATAGGAACTGCTGGCACGCAGCTTGACATAGGTGATGGACTCAAGGATCTGCTGAAGACCAAAGCAATCCAGGGCTATCCTGTGCAGGTTGAGAAGAAGGGTCGCCTAGTAGCCCAGTCTGAACACACCGTCTTCATTTCAAGTGAAGGCCCGATGATACTGACCAAACCAGATTAGAACCTGTCCTTCTCCGGCTCTTCTCTGACGACATAAACGCCCTCTATAGTCATCTTTCCACTACACTTGGGGCAGTTCGCCTCCAAGGGCTTGAGAATATAATCGCCTTTCTCGTAATCACGTATCTCCTTGAAGTCGCACCCGTTACACCTGATCTCAGTGACTGTCGGAAGTGTTGGTTTTACTTCCTTCTTTTTTCGGCCTGCAGTTAGCAGGCTGAATCCTACTGACATTACTACAAGGCCAACGATGAATAGAATGAACGATAGGCTTCCCGCATTAGGGTCCATCCCGTAGGTCAGAATCAGAGCACCACCGGCTGTCAAGACCACGCCAAGTATCTTAGAAATAGTTCCCATGTAAACACCTCAGAGGCCTATGCCAATTGTATTCCCAATGCCTGCAAGGATAATCTTGTCGCCTGGCTTGGTTCTCTTTGCAATCGCAATCTTGATTCGCTCGATGACCTCAGGCACAGAATCAAGTACTCGTTTGTCCATTACTCCAACAGCTGCGGCTTCATCTTCCTTTATCACTATTGCCTCGATGCCAATTCCGTACTCGGTTGCAGCCTGTTCAATTGCATATTTCTCCGGCCCTAGGTCGCCGATTGCCGCTCCAGTTCCCTCTGAAACACGACCCATCTCCTCGCCCTCAAGCTTGAGAGCCGCATCCACTGTGATTATTCGAGCTATCTTTCCCTTGTTGTCTGCAACAATCTTCTTCACTGCAAAGCCGGGCTTGCCCACCGTTCCGCCCGGACCAGTTGCTCTCAAGGCATAGACGGTGCGTCCCTCAACTTTAATGGGGTAGTAGCCCACCTCTTTGGTGACCTCGTGAACATAGGTTTCAGGAGTTGCATCATATTCCCTCGCTAGCTTGGTGACGACAAGTGGGCCGATGCCGTCCCCAATTGGTTTTCCTTGAGCGAATGCTTCCATTGCGTCGGAGTATGCTTTGGCAAGACGCAGTAGCTCCGGCATTATCATCTGAACCTGCATTACCATAATTGTACTGCCAGTCTTCTTGCCAAGCAGATAGAAGTGACGGACAATCCGGAAGATTAGACTCAGTACTTGGGTCACTTCCAGAGTGTTCTCGAGATTCATTCTTTCACTGTTACTGGCATCTGGAGTTAGATCAGTGACGAACTCTTGGAAGCGGTCTCTGCGTTGATCAAGAAGGTGGTCTAGACGCTTCAAGATTCCTGCTGGGTCCAAATCCACTGGCATGATTGTAAAATAGTCCAGCCATCGGTCAATTTCCTTGGCGACTTCCTCCTCTTCTGTGCCATGCTCTTTGAATACATCAATGGCAGATTGCCTAGACTCGATTGCCATGCGCTTTAGCTCTATCAGACCAGCTTCAATCTGCTTGAGCCATTGCCACATCTGTATTTTCGTCCCATAAAGGCTCATTGTAATGATGAAGGCAAAGAATACGAGGTTGAGTATCCAGCTATAATCGCCTTCCAGATTGATTTGCATGCTCGGTCTGACTAAGAGTTGTCCTTTAATCCTTGTGAACGATGCAAGATAACGGGTAATGTGCAGGACCAGTCAGATTGTTCCCTCGACGATATCGAACTGTGAATAAAGGAATTATTGAAGTGATTAGAAAAGGGAAAAATGTGCCAGCTCAAGGGCTTGTCACGGGCTCGCGCACCGCACATTTCCCTTGACGGACATCGGGCTTAACTTCTGAGATCGGAACGAGATCAGGTGAACCCCGACGCCTTTGGCCGGCATCGTCCTCTGTCCGGTTACATTGTGTTTTAAACCTTACCTTGCGTCAGCTATGGGCGCCTTGAGGATTCCAACCACCACAGTCATGGAACAACTGGATCTGGAATTTGAACTGGAAAAGGAACCTATGGATGGTGGGGCGAGTGGGATTCGAACCCACGATCGACGAGTGACTCTTCGTTATGACCCCTTAGTTTCATAAGATCTGGAGCCCGTCGCCATACCGGGCTAGGCCACCGCCCCGAATGCTGGTATAGAGGGTCTAGATGCTATCGACCCGAAATGGCGTGAAGTTCGACATTGATAAGAACCTTTCGCCAACAATAGCCGTGCAGACAGATTTGATAATAAGCGGGAGTCATTCTTGCATTGTTATGAGCCCCAGCGATAGTGAACTTCGCGGCGTTGCCGGGATTGATGAGGCCGGCCGCGGTCCATTAATCGGCCCTCTTGTTGTTTGTGGAACACTTTTCGAGCAAGAAATGATTCACGATTTGAATGATTTGAGAGTGAAGGACTCAAAGAAGTTGACTCCAAGGCGCCGAACGCAGCTATTGGAACCAATCAAAAGGCTTGCCAGCAAGATTGAATTGCGGTCCATATCGGCGTCTGAAATCGACAGGCTGAGAGGGCAAAAAGTGAATCTGAATGAGATTGAAGTCCGTGCGTTTGTTTCCATAGCCCAAGCTCTGAAACCCTCCTTGCTATATTTGGATGCCGTAGACGTAAAGGCGCAAAGATTCGGAACAGCGGTTTCCGAGCGAAGCGGTCTGTCGACGTTGGGGTGCAAAGTCGTGTCAGAACACAAAGCCGATTCGAAGTACCCTGTTGTTTCTGCAGCTTCTATCGTGGCCAAGGTAGAGCGCGATACAGCTATCAAGCTTCTTCATGAGGAGTTTGGAGATTTCGGCTCTGGCTATCCGTCAGATCCAAAGACTATCGAGTTCGTCCGGGGTTTCCTGTCCGATACAGGGGAACTACCAAGCATAATCCGGCACAGCTGGGAATCAGTCAACAGAATACGAGATGAATTAAGGGCCAAGCAGTTGAGCCTTGGCTAGCCTCAGTCTATGTGCTTGATCTCTCATCTAGTATCTTCTTGAGATCACGTGGCTTTTCAATGTCATCTAGTTCATGTTGTCTAATCACTGGCAAATCTGATACGCTCTCTTGTGCGCGACCTTCTTCCACAATGATGAGTGCGTCAGACTCCGTGACGCTGGAAAGGCTCTTCAGAATCCCAACGCGTTTCTGCAGTCCCCCGCTCTTTAGTGAGCCAACTCCGGATATCAGCGGAGGTCCTTTCTCCTTTGCTGCCACGTTGAACGGAGCACGGTCAGTCCAAAGCACCTTCATACCTAATCGGTCGAAGAATTCATTCACCTTTATCTCAAGATTGGGTATTTGCATTGGCTTTCCTGGCTCGGTGAGATGCTCTCGTGCCCAGGGCTCACTAAAGACATCAATGGGTATCACAAGATCAGTTTCAAGTACTTTCTCTAAGCAATCAGCCACGTTGGTGCTAATATCCATCTCATCCTTCTCATATGCCAAGATAGCTCGGGCTGAAACTTCAACACATTCAGCTAGTTCCTCCTTGGTCATGCTCTGGGAGAGCCGCACCTCTCTGAGCTTTGCACCATCGATTGCTACAAACCGCCCACCCCGCTGGATGAATTCACGAGGCATCTTCCTTTCTGCAATTATGCTACGTAGACTAGTTGGTGCGATGGTGGAAACTCCATATCTCTTGTACACCACGCCAGAGCTAAGCGCAGCTCTCCGAGTTCTTATTCCTATTATGAGCGGAGTAGCGTTGAAGAAATGAGCAATAAGCTGAAGCGCAATTGCGTCCTCACTGGTCAAGGAGTCAATGTTGGCCAAGACCTTTACAAGTATGAGTTGGTCTTCCCTACGCGCTACCAAGTCAAAGCAACTCGGACGCACATCACATTGTGATGACGGACTAAACCCAGCTTCCTCTAACTGAGTAGTCACATCGCGAATGAGCTTGGTTCTAGCCTTGGTCAAAGCAAACGTCTCTCATTCAACCTACGAATGTAACCTTTTCAGGATTCCTGCTTGTACATGCAAAGGCATGAACCACTCACTCTGGCTTTCCGCGATTCGTTTCAGCAGACATTGTGAATCCTATGCAAGTAGTGGATGGCAATTTGCGACGTAGTACTTGCACCTGAGGTCTTACCAGTCGGTCATTTATTTTCCACCCCGGGAGTTTATCCCATTCTAGGTCAACATCTCCTACGATAAGATGCTGAATGAGAAACAACTCCACTTTGTTACCTGCAATGGTGTGCATTCCTGGTCCATAGTCGATGCGTCTTAGAATCACTATTGGCAACCATATATCGCCATGGAACTTCCGTGGAACTATCTCTCCGAGTTTTGCGATTTCCTCTTTGTGAAAGGCTGAGGTTTCGCCATTGCGAGTAATGTATTGGGGCGATTCTGCAGCGATCAACTCTTTGAGAGAAATTCTCCCTCTGGGCAAGTCATCATTAATAGAGTCTATGTCATGTTCCAGCAATTTGTCGATGTTCGAACCCACTTAATGCCCTCCATCATCCTGTTACTCGGACAACTATCATCATGTGATCCTTCTCCAGCGGTTCAAGATCTACCGTTTCCACAATCTCAAGATCGTAGTTGTCGAGCGTGGATATCTCCTTTTTGTAAACTGTCCTAACATCAGCTGTAGAATCTATGCTGCGCGCCTTGATAGCGATCATACCCCATGCTCCGTCTGAACAGAATGCACTAAGATTCTCAAAGAAAATTCTCGCTTGATCCGTTTGAGCAACATCTTGGTAGACGACATCAATAGGACCTGCCACTAGAGGGGAATATCTGGTTGGGTGTCTGGCATCGCTAACGATTGGGAACACGTTGGTCCTAGTTTCGCTCAGCTGGAGCAGTTTTCTTGCAACTCGTGGTGAGAACTCTACAGCGTAGATGATGCCCCGCGGGCCTACAATATCAGACACATGACTTACTGTGGTTCCCGAGGCAGCTCCTAGGTAGAGCACTCTGGAACCTGGTTGTATTGGCATCTCCTTTAGGCCTTTCAGAATGGATGCTGCCAACTTTGATCGTCTTGGCATCCAGAGTCGAAATTCGCCATCTTCTGCTTTAATCAGCTTCTCTCCGTAAACACTTTCACCCGGAACTAATGAGAGCGTGGCGAGCGATGACCTCTCTCCAGTTTTGATTGTGAAGATCCCCGGTAACCGGTGCTTCTCAACCTTCGTTATCACCTAGTTTCCCCACTTTCTTCTCTTTCCGGATCTGTGATCCCTTCTTCCTCGTTTCTTCTGTGGCCGCCTGTCAGGTTTCTTAGGTGGCTTGGGTGGAGGTGCCTCTGGATACAGTCGTCGAATCTCTTCAACTCTTTTGTTGAATCGAGCCTTAAGGTCTTCACCAACATCTCTCTCAGAATATGCATCAATGCGTGCTGCAATGGATAGCTTGCCTGCCAGTGCTCTAGCAATCTTTCCTCTCTGCCAGTATGGTGCAGTATGTATATCTGCCACCTGGAAAATCACGCCATGTTTCGGGGGACTAGCCCCGGTTTTCAGACTTCGGAAGAGTGCCTTCTCGGCGCCAAAGATTTGTACAGCACTTGATGGTTTGCGTGCCAACTCCATGAGCGAGCCTGCAAGACTGATGAGTCGAGCTCCAACAAGAGGGCCGACGAGTGCAGTGACATTCGGCGCGAGAGTGTCCATGAGACCCGATAAATACTCCTCCAGTTCATGCCTCATTTCATGGAGGTTTACAATTCTCTCTGCCAATTTCCGGAGGATGACAATGTCTGTATCCCGAAACTCAGCGCCTGTGTCCTTATCCAAACTCTCCATAATCGACTTGGTCAGCGAGTCCGACAGACCTGAGGCGGTTAGAGCCCCCTTATTGATTTGTGATTTCCCACCACATTCTTTCACAGTTTGGACGAACTGCTTGTTATCTTCAACCAACCTGCTGAGCGACGGATGATGGAGTGAGTATATTTCCCGAAGCCGCATTGTGAGCACATTGATTGATTTATCAATCTCGCCAATGGTGTCCACCGCATGTTTCACGAGAATATCCTTCTCTTCGCTGGCCTCAACCACTGTGGCTTTTGCTACGATCAGTGCCACATCTCGTCTGAAAGAAGAAGCCTCTTCTGCGGAGCCAATCTTTCCACTTTCAACTAGGTACGTATCCTCACCGTTTCTGAATCCAGTCACTACATCAGGCTTCTCGTCAACTCTCACCGGAATCTTCGTTGCTTGTGAAAGCGCTCGTGCCAGCGTTAACCCATCAACAAGAATCTCGTCGATTTTGAGTTTTTCCAAACTCTTCAAGACTACTTTCAAAGAATCTGATGAGCTTCCGTCATTGACTGCCATGATGTTCGAGGAAGCGAGCTCAGCATCGGGGTAAGCAATCTGTTCAACAACAATTTTGCTCTCTGAGTTTAGCACGAAGATCCCGAACGATGTGAGAGTGAGATAGACTGTCACCATTAATCATCTCTAAGGATGACTCTCCATGCAATACTCGGATAAGTGTGACGTTGCATCAGCGGAGCTCCTGAATGACTGCCATTGAGCTTATTACACAACATAGAGCATTATTCTGACAGGTGACCGCTTGAAGATACAAGGCTATTGGTTGGCTTCTGGGATTCTAGGCGTCACAGGTGCAATCATGAAGCGCGTTGGCGTTTCAGGTGCAGACGCGATTGTTACGAAGTCTATTGGGCTCGCTTCAAGA
Organism: Candidatus Thorarchaeota archaeon; assembly: GCA_019057475.1. Classification (GTDB taxonomy): domain Archaea; phylum Asgardarchaeota; class Thorarchaeia; order Thorarchaeales; family Thorarchaeaceae; genus WTCK01. The sequence continues at coordinate 103,137 of DXJO01000038.1, forward strand.
AGGGGGCATTCTGGCCCAATCTTGGCCACATCGCATGGCGGGCTTCTCAATGCCGTGGGATTGACAAACCCCGGGATTGAGGGTTTCAAGGACGAGATTTCAATCCTGAGCGACTCTGGGATCCCTGTTGTACTGAGCATCTTTGGGAGCACCATAGACGAAATCACCGAAGTTGCCACCAAAGGCCTCGAACTGAACCCAGCTGCTTTCGAGCTTAATCTGTCGTGTCCTCATGCAGAGATTGGACAGATAGCCCACGATCCTGACCTAACATTCAGATACGTCAAGTCTGTGAAGGATGTAGTTGACCGTCCAGTCTTTGCTAAGATTACCCCAAATGCTTCCGATGTTGTTTCTATAGGAGCGGCTGCAGAACGCGCAGGAGCGGATGCTGTGGTTGCTATCAACACTGTGCGTGGAATGAAGATCGATATCTATCAGAAGCGCCCGGTGCTTGGCAACAAAGTGGGCGGGCTCTCCGGACCACCGGTATTCCCGATTGCAGTGAGATGCGTATATGATCTCTACAGAGAGCTCTCAATACCAATAATCGGAGTTGGCGGTGTTACCTCATGGGAGGACGCAGTTGAGATGCATTTGGCCGGTGCAAGCGCAATCCAAGTGGGTACAGCTGTACTCGACAGTGTCGATGTTTTTAATCACATCAAGCAGGGTGTTGCGAAGTATCTCCATGATGAGGGAATCTCAAAAATCTCCGAGATCGTCGGGGCAGCTACGAGGTCGTAGTAATGGATATCGAGAAACTGATGGGAACCCCCACAACAGTCCAGGTTTCTAAGACAATCAGTGAGAACAAGAAAGCACGTACTCTAGTCTTCGAGCTACCTGAGGCTAATCATCAATTCAAGCCCGGCCAGTTTCTCATGTGTTGGATTCCAGGAATCGATGAGATTCCAATGAGCATATCGCTATGGAATCCTCCAGAAGTCGGTGTGACAGTGCTTCCGGTGGGTGAAGCAACCAGTGTGTTCTCAGCTCTCTCCACAGGTCAGAGGTTTGGGGTTAGGGGGCCATTTGGTTCTGGTTTTTCCCTTGAATGTGAGCGGGCTCTAATCATAGGTGGGGGAATAGGAATGGCGCCTCTGAGACCGTTGGTGTATCAGTTGCGTGAGCATGGGATTGATGCGACTGCACTCGTGGCAGCTAAGACCAAGAATGAACTCCTGTACGTTGATGAACTTGAGGGATTAGTAGGTGATGGCTTCGATGTCCAAGTGGCCACCGATGATGGCTCAGCAGGTTTCAAGGGCATTGCAACAGATGCTGCTCGTAAGATATTCCAGAATGCACGCTACGACACCATTTACACCTGTGGACCCGAACCGATGATGGCTAAACTCCACATGATTGCCAAAGAGATGGATATCACGATTCAAGCATCATTGGAGAGGTTCATGAAGTGCGGATGCGGAATATGCGGCACATGCGCTCTGGACCCAACTGGTGACCTAGTCTGCGTGGAAGGTCCTGTGTTCACTGGAAACAGACTGAATGCCATAGACGAATTCGGAAAATATCATCGTGACTCCACTGGAGTAAAAATACGATTCTAGCAGAGTCGAAGATACTGCTCAAGAAGGATGCGCTATCTCTTACTTGCGGACTCCGATAACCTGTCCCTTGATGACACGCTTGATGTAGTTCCTCTTGTGGCGGATGCGTGGAATGGGTGTGTGACGCTCACGACCCTTTACCTTTGGGGTTGACTCTCTGACTTTGCCCGCCTTTGTTAGGGATCCGTGTGAACCTGGCATCTGTACTACCTCTTTTCAGTGCTATAGGTGAACCCACAAAGTGCTCATAAAAAGCTATCCAATGGGCGCAACCTAACCACAACATCATTATCACGAATCGGTGATTAACTGTACGCCATGCCTATTCATGACGATGACTATGCGCTCCACAGGGAGATTATTGAAGCACTTCTCAGCTCTGATCATCCCTTGGACCGCCGTGTAGTCAATCGTATCAAGAATAGAATTTGTGGTAAGTACAGATGTGCAAGAGTCCCATCAAATCCAGACATACTTCAGGCAGCGATTCCTGAGGAAATCGAGGTCCTGAGGCCATTTCTCCAAAAACGACCAGTGCGCACAATTTCTGGTGTGGCTGTCGTGGCCACAATGACTGAGCCATATGCTTGCCCGCACGGCAAATGCGCATACTGTCCGGGCGGTCCTGAGGCTGGCGTTCCACAGAGCTACACAGGCCATGAGCCGGCAACGATGAGGGGCCTACAGCACGAGTTTGATCCCTATCGGCAGACCGAAAGCAGATTGAATCAGTTACACACAATTGGTCACTCAATTGAGAAAGTAGAGCTCATAGTGATGGGTGGTGACTGGTGCTCTAAACCCTCAGAATATCGTGAATTCTTCGTCAAAGGATGCCTCGACGCAATGAATGGCATACCGAGTAAGAATTTGAGTGAAGCGAAGGCGTTGAACGAGTCTTCAGAAGTTCGCAATGTGGGCATTACCTTTGAAACACGCCCCGACTGGGTAACTGAGGCTAGTCTTGACGATATACTGGAAATGGGCGCAACAAGGGTCGAAATCGGTGTGCAAACACTCTCTGATGATGTCTTGGAGCTTGTAGAGCGCGGCCATGATGTTGAGGCCACGATACAGGCAACCAAGTTACTTCGAGACAGTGGGCTGAAAGTCGCTTATCACATGATGCCAGGACTGCCCACAAGCTCCCCCGAAGATGACCTTGTGATGTTTGAAACACTCTTCAAAGACCCACATTTCTGTCCAGATATGCTGAAAATCTACCCTACAATCGTCACAAAGAACACAAAACTGCATGAATGGTGGGTCAATGGCGACTATAGGCCCTATGCCACTGAACAGACGGTTTCTCTGATTGCTGAGGCAGTGAGTAGAATGCCCGAATATGTTCGAATTCAGCGGATGCAGCGTGACATTCCACTTCATCGGATTGAGGCCGGACTAGATGTAGGTAATCTTCGGGAATTAGTGAATCAGAGAATGAAATCATTGAATTTAAGGAATCCAACGATAAGATTCAGGGAGATTGGTCATTTCCAAATGAGGAACGATGAACATATTGATTTTGATTCCATTCGATTGGTGCGGAGGGATTACGACGCGTCTGAAGGCGTCGAGTCTTTCCTCTCTTTTGAGGAACCTGATTCTGATGTGATATTCGCCTTTCTCAGACTCAGGAGGCCTAGCGAAGACGCACATAGACCTGAGATTAGGGATGGGAATTGCGTTATGATTCGAGAACTGCGAGTCTACGGGCCCGTAGTGAACATCGGAGAACGAGATCCTTACGCTTGGCAACATCAAGGGCTGGGGGAGAAACTGATTGCCGCTGCAGAGCTGATTGGACAAGATGAATTCGAAGCTGATAGAATCCTAGTCAATAGCGGCATTGGCGTGAAGCCATACTACCGTGCTCTTGGCTTCACAGATACTGGTCCGTACCTCAGCAAGAACCTGCAGAAGAAGTAATGGCGCTGAGGATGAGATTCGTCGAAATAGTCAAATGCTGCTGGAATTGTTAGTACAGTGTGAGAGTGAGTAGAGATATCTGATCAATTGACTAAAGCACTTGATGCAACTATTCAGAAACGGGTTGATGAAGGAATAGAGAAATATCTTATTTCTAGAGGTATTGAAATCCCAAAGAAAAAGGATGATAAAGCAATCACCAAGAAGAAAGTTTTGGATAATACAATCGCATCCGGTTTTCTATTAGAGGTTGAAATTCATCAGCAACTTTGGTCTAGAAGTGAAAAATGGTATGCTGAAGTACAACGCCCTTTTTGGGATATAGATTACAAAATCCCTAGACATAAACAGACAGAACAATATCGAGATCAAGGTGAATCAGCTCCTGTTGGAGCTAAAGTTCGCCTTATGGATATAGTTGCAAGTAGATCTCAAAATCTCGCAAAGGATTCAATCTTTAGGAGTAATACGATTTCCGTTGTTATTGAATGTAAACGTCACACGAAACAAAATCTTGTCTTCTATGATGAAGAATGGTCTAAAGTGGAAATCGATAATTTGCTCTTAGGTATTGATGAGAAATCCACGGATAAATATATACTTGCAATAACGAAAGAAGATATTTCGGTATCACGAAAATTATACAATTGCATAGGTAAAACTGATTCAGATCATCATCATAGTTCTTCAAATTTATCTAGAATTGGACTTTCAGGTACTGGTTTATCTGGAAAAGAGCAAACAAATTCGCTAAGAGAAGCATGCGCAGCAGTTACTGATGCAGCTGATTACTTTGCACTATATTATCAGAAAATGACCGACTATCATACTGGATCTTTCAGGCTGGACCAAAAGCCTGATTATTGGAGATTGTATCCAGTTCTCGTCTATGATGGCCCAATGTGGACCGTATCCAAATCAGATAGAGGCGAATTGGATATTGACCAAGCATCATCTGTAACTTATTGTTTCATGAAAGGAAATAGACCACATTTGATTGATATTGTGCATCGTAATGAATTCGGCAATTATCTAACTATTCTCGACGAAGAATTAGAAGGAACAAGCAAAATACTAAACGACATTAAGCAAAGTGATGAAATGGGTTTCGACTAATTTTCATTATTCTCAAAGTCATTCCATTCAAGACCCAAATTATCCTCTGCCCAGTGGACATACCGATGACATTTTTGGCACAATGCCGTCCACTCATCAGGATCTAGAGATTCAAGATTACCTCTTGACCATAAGACACTAGAAGAATGTGATCTTCCATCTTTCCTATGGATGACCAGACTTCGTTCTTCTGAATCATCACATAGACTACACACCTCACCAAAAAGGGATTTGCGTAATTCATTAATACTCTCTCTGGTTTCCTCATATTTTTGTGATCGTTTACTGTCCTTAGATATAACAAAAGGTTCTGGACCTTGTGAAATCATTTTCCTTTTTCTCTTGAGATATCGCTCTATATCACTCCAATCCGTATTGTATCGTTCTCTCAACCAATGTACTCCTCTATGGCATGCGATACAGAGAGGTGCCCAATCTTCTGGATCTATAGATTCCAAGTTGTTCTTTAGCCAAAGAGCGTTTTGCTTGTGGTCTTTGAAGTCTTTCCGATGAATTGCTATTGTCTTTTCTTCGTTGTTAGTACCACATATCTTACATTCTGTTCCAAAAAGTTGCGCTCTCATTTCTTTTTGTCGTTTATCTGATCTCTCTTTGCTAGCAATTTTCCGTTCTTCGTCGGAAGAATAATGTGTTCTGGCTGAACCTTTACCCCATCGTCCACGAATTTCCCAGTCATTCTCCTTGAAAACACGCTGAATTGGACTAGTTGAATTTAGTCCAAGTTTTTCAGCTACTTCTCCTTGAGGAAGGCCTTCCTGAAAATACAGCTTGTAGACATCATCTGGATTAACTTTTTTTCTTCTTGGTGCTGGAGGTCTGGCTTCCCATCCTTTTTCTTTAAACATTGCAATGATAATGTGTTTCTTAACCTCTAGTTCTTCAGCTATTTCTCTCTGTGTTTTTCCTTCGTCGAAATATAATCGATGCACTTGTTGATGAATAGGACACATTTCCAACTATTGTACTCATCTTCCAGCTTTTATTCTCATACTAATATAACAAGCAAAATAGAAAGTGGCGCCGAGGATGAGATTTGAACTCATGAGTGCGAACACACTGATTAACTCGTATACCAGCATCCGAAGATGCAGGTTTTCAAGACCAGCGCCGTAGTCCGGGCTTGGCTACCTCGGCTTTTTTGTCTGAGTACTGAAATGGCTCAGGCAGCCCCACTTCCATTGGGAACTCCTTTTAAGCTTCATGCAGTCACACGAGCAGAAGGAGTGGTGCAGATTTGGAGCGCGGCTTCAAATTTCATGAGCACACAGCAGATATCACCATAGAGTGTTGGGCACCAACGCTTGAGGAGGCATTCGAGCAAGCTGCACTTGCGTCCTTCGAGGTGATTCTTGACACCACGACTGTTAGACCGAATGAGTCAGTTGAAATCTCCGTTGAGGGGATCGACATGAAGGAGCTCTTGGTTGAATGGGTTGGTCGACTCATATCTCTTATAGACATTGATTCTCAGTTCTATTCGCATTTCAAGGTGCATGAAATATCAGAGGTTTCTGCTGGATATCAACTCAAAGGAACTGCATTTGGTGAGCAAATTGACCTGCAGCGCCATGACACTCGAACTGAGGTGAAGGCCATGACATATGCCGACATGAGGATTGACCGTTCTCCAGAGAAGACAGCTCTATGGTTCACACTTGATCTCTAGGAGGCTTATCATTGGGACTTGATGTAGCGATTCCGGATACAGCACTTCGTGACTGTTCTGATCTCAGGGAAAAAACAATCAGAATCGGACGTATGGGACGGGCGTTTGCCATTTTCCGCGTGGAGCGCGTATTCGTCTACACAACCGAGATGTTGCCAGCAAGCCAAAAACACGACTCCGCACTACTTCTGAAACTGCTGCGATTCATGGATACTCCGCAATACTTGCGCCGACGAGTGTTTCCCCATTCCCCTACACTCAAGTTTGCCGGACTACTTCCCCCGCTGCGAACTCGCAGTCATCCCTTATCAACTGATTATTCGGATCTATCGGTCGGAGATGTGCGTTGGGGTGCCCAAGCAAAGCCAGGGAAGATTGACTTGGGTTTGAAGGAATTCGCTAACTATCCACACCGCCTGCAGGGGAAAAGACCTGCATTGTTCCAAGTCGTTAAGACCACTCCTCGACTCCACTTAGAGGTAGTGGAGAGAGAGGAAATCGAAGAGTACTATGGATTTGAAGCCGAAAAGGTGGGCAGTTTGGTCACGCTTCTCAAAGACTCCGTAGGGGTAACCCGTATTGCTCTTTCAAGACACGCAACTCCTTACAGCAAACTTGAAAGTGAAATCAAGTCCACAGTTGCCGGGACCAAGTCCCTGCTGGCAATCTTTGGAGGTCCCCGCCATGGGGTAAGTGAGCTGCTAAGCAAGGAGAAGGGTCCTCTCAAGGAACATATTGATTTCTGGGTCAACACAGTACCTCAACAAGGCACTGAAACCGTAAGGCTTGAGGAAGCGATACTGACTAGTCTCACACTTTTCAACAATGCTGTAGGTAATCTGGTTGCAAAGCCTGGCTATCATCAATGAAATAGATCGAAACCTGCCTTTTGAGAGAACATAATAAGCCACAGCAAAACTGCGGCTAATTGATTTTGAGAGTTTCCAGTAGACTGCTTCCTGTACGGTTTGGTCGGTGGGGAAGGGTTAAAAACAGACTCTTGTTCTGCGCGCGTTGTAGTAAGAATAGCACAGTCCACAAATTACGATGCTCTTTGTATTGTTGGAGGCTGAGCTGCAAAACTACAGGTGATTACATATGGCTCACAGAAAGAAGCATGCGCCAAGAAGAGGAAGCCTCGCTTTTCTTCCTCGAGGCAGAGCCGCCAAGTTTGTGCCCAGGATAAAGAATTGGCCATCGTGGGAAGGTAAAGAACCACGATTGCTGGGTTTTGTTGGCTACAAGGCTGGGATGACTCATGCAGTCTACACCATAGAGCATCCCGATAGTCCCTACTTAGGCCAAGAGAAGATAATGCCAGTCACGGTGATTGATACCCCGCCCGTTAAGCCCTTCTCAATGCGTGGCTATACTGCTACCCCCTATGGTCTGAAATTGGACATGGAGGTAATGGCGGACAATCTCTCTGAAGATCTTCGAAAGGCAATGCCTTTGCCGATGAAGTACGATCATAAGACCAAGATGAAGGAGTTCGAGTCCAAGCTCGACTCATTTGTTGAGATTCGCATGCTGGTTCATACCCAACCCAGACTTGCGGGAGTATCCAAGAAGAAGCCCGATATTATGGAATACAAGGTAGGCGCATCATCTGTGCAGGATGCGTTCGAATACGCAAAGGGCATACTTGGCGCCGACGTACGTGTCGCTGACATCCTGAATGAGGGAACCTTGATTGATTCTATTGCTGTGACAAAGGGTCATGGATTCCAGGGTCCAGTGCGGCGTTGGGGTGTCAGAATACTCCAGCATAAGTCGCGAAAGACGAAGCGTGGTGTGGGTTGCATCGGCCCTTGGACACCCTCCAATATTCGGTACAGTGTTCCACGACCCGGCCAAACAGGTTTTCACTCGCGCACCAGCTTTAACAACGAAGTTCTAAGGATCGGTGAACGAGGTGAAGAAATCACACCTTCAGGCGGTTTCGTGAACTACGGAATAGTGCGTGGCGATTATGTCATACTATGGGGCTCTGTGCCTGGTACGGTGAAAAGACCGATACGGCTCAGATTTGCTATTCGTCCCAAGCCATCACACAAGGGAATGGTAACGCAAGTCAGCTACATCAGCACTGCGTCGAAACAATAGCGGGAGGATGACAAGTTATGGCAAGCGCAAAAATATACTCGTTGAAGGGAAAGGGCGGCGAGAAAGTAAAACTTCCGTCACAGTTTGATACGCCTTACAGACCTGATGTCATCAAGAGGGCCGTGCTCGCTGTTCAATCGCGCAGACGGCAGCCACATGGTGTCGATGAGCTGGCTGGGAAGAAGAATACAGCCCAGAGTTGGCAGACCGGACATGGCAGGTCAAGAATGCCTCGAGTGAAGGGCAGCGGTACCGGTGCAGCCAACAAGGCCGCATTCGCGCCCGGAACTGTTGGTGGACGTGTGGCTCATCCTCCTGAGGCCAGAAAGGTCATCATTGAGCGAATAAATGTGAAGGAGAACAGACTCGCGATACGGTCAGCTATTGCTGCCACCGCAGTTCGCAAGACTGTTAGCGGTCGAGGTCATAAGGTTGATTCTGTGCCAGAGTTTCCACTGATTGTAAGTGACAAGCTCGAGTCATTGGAAACCACAAAGGAATTCCGATCAATTGCTTCTGCTCTTGGATTGGGCGAAGATCTCACCCGTGCAGTAAAGGGCCGGGGTATCCGAGCCGGAAAAGGTAAGATGCGGGGCCGCAAGATGAAGACGCCGAAATCCTTCCTCGTTGTAGTAGGTCGGGATTCGGGGGTTGGCTTGGCAGCACGGAACCTCCCTGGTGTGGATGCTGTTGAGGTACATGGGCTGAATGCCGATCTTCTGGCTCCAGGAACTCATCCTGGCCGCCTTGTACTCTGGACCAAGTCAGCAATTGACCGCTTAGGCGCGGAGGAGCTTTTTCTGTGAGGTGATATGAGATGAGAGATCCAAATCAAGTAATCATTCGACCAGTAGTGACTGAAGCATCTCTTGAAGCAGTCGACTCACACAACAAGCTCGTCTTCTTTGTAAATCGCAAGGCTAACAAGAATACGATAAAGTGGGCTGTAGAATCTCTCTACGATGTCGTTGTAGAGAAGGTCAACACACTGATTATGATTGACGGAACAAAGAAAGCATTCGTGCGATTGGCACCGGAGTACAGTGCCGCCGATGTCGCAACCCAACTGGGGATATTCTAAGGAGGCCATAAAATGGGTAGAAGAATTCTTGTTCAGCGCAAGGGCAGAGGCACCACTCAGTGGCGATCCCCACGACATCTGAAAATCGCGCCCGCGAAACACCCCAAGTGGGCTCCTGACAAGACCTACGTAGGTCAAGTCATGGATTTGCTCCACGAATCGGGCAGAGGTGCGCCTCTCGCAAAAATCAAGTATGAAGGCGAGTCCAAACTTCATTACATAATGGCCCCAGAGGGCGTTCAAGTAGGTCAAACAATCGTGTGCGGTGAGAATGCCGCTCTTGCCAATGGCAATACACTGATGCTGGAATACATTCCTGAAGGCACCCCGATTTACAACATTGAGGGCAGTCCGGGCGATGGTGGCAAATATGTGCGTTCATCAGGTCTGGCTGCAAGCATAGTTTCCATCGATAAGTCAAAAGCAGTAGTACGTCTGCCAAGCGGCCGCCAGAAGATATTCAGCCCGCGGTGCAGGGCCACGATTGGCATTGTCGCTGGTGGTGGTCGCCCGGAGAAACCTTTCCTGAAGGCTGGCGCGGTCTTCCATCATGTCCGTGGAAAAGCCCGGAAATGGCCGGTGGTCCGAGGAGCAGCAATGAACGCTTGCTCTCACCCGCATGGTGGTGGCTCTCATCAATCTCCCGGTAGACCAAGCACTGTGAGTAGACATGCACCTCCTGGCCGGAAGGTCGGTAACATAGCTGCTAGAAGAACTGGCAGAAAGAAGTAGAACTGAAAACCTCTCTTCTCGTTCTCTTCGCCCTTGCTGTTGAAACAGTACTAGGCCATCCACGATGCTGCCCTTGTAATATCCACATTCATATCTCGCGAATATCTCTTCAATCTAGAGGACCTTCTATGCGTTTGATTGCTGTGCATCTCCCTGAACGATATGTATCGGATCTTCAGGTTCTGATAGACAAGAACCTCTATCCTAATCGCTCCGAGGTCATCCGTATTGCGATACGTGATTTGCTGAAACGCGAACTCTGGGAGCACGGTACGATTGGCCGGAAAGAGACAAGCGAGGCAATGGGACAGTGAAATCGTGGATTGACTCTGCACGGGATCACAGTCGCGGAGAGAGGTCATCATTAACGACTCGTGATATGGGGCAGGCTCGGATTGTAGTCGTTGGGTGCGGCGGTGCCGGCAACAACACAATCAAGCGCTTGATGACTATTGGGATTCAAGGCGCGGAATGTGTGGCCATCAACACCGATAAGCAGCATCTCGCAGTCACAACTGCCCACAGGAAACTCCTGATTGGAGAGCGAATTACCCGTGGTCTTGGTGCAGGTGGTTATCCCCATGTTGGCCAAGCAGCGGCTGAAGAATCAACACATCAAATCACGGAACTTCTTCGCGATGCAGACCTGGTTTTCATAGCTGCAGGCCTCGGTGGTGGCACGGGTACTGGAAGTGCGCCTGTAGTCGCAGAGATTGCCAAGAACAACGACGCGATAGTCGTTGGTGTTGTCACCATGCCTTTCAAGCTGGAGCGGACACGTATTGACAAGGCAAATGCGGGATTGGCCAGACTACAAGAGAACGCCGATACAGTAGTCGTTATCGATAATCAGAAGCTGATGGAACTTGTCCCGGACCTTCCGCTTGAGGAAGCATTCGGAGTTGCTGATGAGGTTTTGGCTGGGATGGTCAAGGGCATAACTGAAACTATCACAATGCCAAGTCTGATCAATCTTGACTATGCAGATGTTCGCACAATAATCTGTAATGGGGGAGTGGCATTAGTTGGCCTTGGCGAGGCAACAGGCGAGAATAGAGCCGAGTCTGCAATACGAAATGCACTAACTAGCCCGTTGCTTGAGGTTGAATGGAGCGGAGCTACAGGCGCTCTGATTCATATAACAGGCGGTCCGGATATGTCCCTTGCTGAGGCGAATAATGTCGGCGAGCTAGTTTCTGAGAAGATGAGTGCGAATGCAAATGTCATCTGGGGCGCTAGGGTAGATCCCCGGCTGAGTGGAGTACTTCGCGTAATGCTTATACTCACTGGAGTCAAGAGTCCACAGCTGTTGCCACGTTCGAAAGAGGAGTCTGGAATAGCTACGGCCACCAGGCGTCTGGCAGAGTTTGGAGTCATTTCAGCACACGAAACCATTCCCGAACCCCGCGGGGTCCGTGCAAAAGTTCATGATATTGGCAAAGCACCATCGCTTTCACGCCGGCCTTCCTGGGAGGAACGCCTTAAGCCCCTTGAGAAACGACTTGCAGGACGCGCACGCAAGGATAAACTCGAACTACCAAAGAAGAAAGCCGAGGAGTTGGGCCTTCGAAAAATCTTCGAAAGAAAGCGTGAACCTGTTTGAGATGTCTGACGTCAGAGCTGTAGACCTTATTTGGACTAGACTTGGCTGAAGATTTATCGCATTGGCATTATCTTGTGCATATCATATAATCATGCAAGACCGTGTTCTTCAAGCCATGAATCTGCGATTTCCTTCACACGCTCGTAGAGCGGTCCTGTTCCATCGACTCCTTCTGAGGTTATCCTGATCTTGTTCATGACCAGCACCGTGCCAGTGTCTGCATAATAGCGAACGCCACCGGGCGGAAACTGTTTCTCAAGCTGCCTGGCCAAGCCTTCGAGGCTCACCTCAATCTCAGCAACTGAGAATGACACTATGCTTTTGCCATAGATGAAGATCTTTGGAGTCTTGGATTCATCCTCATGATCGACAACGTCGGACAGGATTATGCTCAGTGAGTTCTGATCGAACCCCTTCAGAGTGCCTGTGTACTTCTTACCATTGCTCAGCACGACGTCAACTGTCGCGCCCATGACCGCTGCGATTTCGCGGTTGAATGCTCTTAACGCTGCAACTTCAGACATCTAATATCACCTTACAGGTCTAGACTGCTATACTGAAGGCGGCCGGTCACTGGTTTTAAAACTGTCCATACAGCCGGAGCATTCAGAATCTCCTGTTTCAGAGGATTTGACCATTAGATTGCATTAACTACCGTAGCTCTAGTATTGCTATTCAACCTCAATCCGGAGTAGAATGAGGTGTCATAGAGAATGGATTATTAGTTTCTTAGTTAGGAATGGGAGGTGTGAGTATTTTGAATCCGGCTGGAAAGCACTTCGCATTGCAGTACCTGCGTGAGGAAACTCTCCAATCCCCCTTTTGTCCCGGTTGCGGCAACGGGATCATCACGAACTGCTTCTTCAAAGCTGTGAGCGACCTAGGACACGACGACCTGAGCAAGTTTGCATTTGTGTCCGGTATCGGATGTGGAGCGTGGATTCCATCCCCCCACTTTCGTGCTGATACGCTGCACACTACTCATGGCCGTGCAATTGCCTTTGCTACCGGTCTCAAGTTCGCTCGTCCGGAGCTAGAGGTTGTGGTAATCAGCGGTGATGGCGACCTTGCTGCCATTGGAGGCAACCATCTCATCCACGCGGCACGCAGGAACATTGACCTGACAGTCATCTGCAGTAACAACTTCATCTATGGCATGACTGGGGGGCAAGTTGGTCCGACAACATTCTATGGTGATAGGACCAGCACAACGCCATATGGCAATCCAGAACGTCCCTTTGACCTCTCGCGCTTGGTAGCAGCTGCGGGGGCGAACTACGTGGCAAGATGGACGACAGCCCATCCCAATCAAGCTGCTCGTTCCATGAAGACTGCACTCGAACGAAAAGGGTTCACATTCATAGAAATGGTGAGTCAATGTCCCACTGCATATGGACGCAGGGCCAAGACCGGTGACTCTACGGAAATGCTGAAGTGGTTCAAGAATCTTCCAGTCCGAAAGAAAGGTGAGGCAATAGAACACACAGTTCCGACTCATCAAGGCATGGACCTCGGCGTGTTCGCAGACCGCCATGAGCCAGAATTCACAGAAGCGATGGAGCAGACGTTTGGACAACTGGGTGAAATCAGATGAGAACGGAGATTCGCATCGCTGGGACTGGCGGAATGGGAGTAGTACTCGCAGGTGTTATTGTGGGAGAAGCTGCTGTTGTGCACGGCGGACTCAATGCAGTTCAGAGCCAGAGCTATGGTTCTGAGGCAAGGGGCACTGCAGCGAAGAGCGAGGTAATCGTGAGCGACGGGCCAATTAGGTATCCAAAGGTGCGCAAAGCCGATTACACGGTTCTAATGTCACAAAAGGCCCTCGAGATGTACCTTAAGGATGCCAGAGAGGATGGAGTTCTGATAGTCGACCCCGATCTGGTCAGGACCGATGATATCGAAGGCGCCTACGAGGTTGTCAAAGTACCCGCCATGAGGATTGCCGATAATCTTGGTCTTCGGCTGATTTCGAATATGGTGATGCTGGGCGCGTTAGTGAAGAAATCAGGGCTCTTCGATTTGGAGGTTCTGGAGAAGGCTGTCGCGGACGTTGTGCCAGAGAAAACTCTTGATCTGAATCTGCAGGCAATCCGAGCCGGTGCTGACTTAGTTTAACCGCCGTGAACTAAAGGCAGGACGATTATTTCGTCCCCGTCACTCAACTCTGTTTCAAGCCCACCAGTAAGCCCAACGTCAACTTCATTCAAGAGAACAAGTGCCTCACTATCAATGGATTCAGGAGTGTTCCATATCTCACTGACGTTTTTTTCCTTCTGTAACAACTCCTCAAGCAGATTATGGAGGGTCGCATTCTCTCTTACTTCAACGTGGAAGACCGGTGTTCGCATCCGTTTGCCTACAGGGCCTCGAAATCTGATTGCCACCCGCATATGCATCTCTTCCACATTCACATTCTGAATGATTGTTTCAAGACCTCAGGATTGAGGCTACCCGCCTTGTACGTCTTCCCTGTCTTGATATCATTGATTGTTATCTCAGCCGGGCTGAAGAATAGTGGGTCCACCTTGTAGAAATCGAACCCGAAAGCCTTGAAGAGGTCATAGAAGGGCTGCCCGTACTGAGAGGATGCAGATGACGGAGCTTTCTCTATTAAATCTGCTAGGTCATCATCATCGTCTGGCTCCACGAAGTAGAAGGTTTTTCCACCATACAGAATGCAGTCGTTTGTGACACCCATAGCTCTGTTATCGTTCTTGGCCACCGGAGCTATGGGAGCTACTCCGTGTGCAGTCCTAATCTTATCAAGATTATAGGCTAACTTGTGAAGCTTGTGTATTCCCACTTCAACAATCCGCGACGATATCTGTACAGAACCTGCTAGGCTAGCAGTTGGAACCATGATGCAGAATAAATCCGCAGGAGAGATACCACATTTGCCTGCTATGAACTCTGTGACATTTTCGGAAGGCGCAGTTCTTGTTTCGAGCACTATCACGCCCCGCTTTGCTCTGTCGCGATATTCCAGCTCATCATACAGCTTTTCTGTTACAGCAAGAGCTCTAGCTGGTCCTGACCCCACTGCGATGTACTTGTCAACCTTAATGGTCCATCCCGCGTGCTGTGAGCCCATTGTGGCAATCTTGGGATTATCTGTGTTGACAATGACAGCAGGGAGCGTGAGGTCTCCGATATGTGTTTCAGTAACTCTGACCGTGCCCAAGCCTCCCAGGCATGTCTCGCCAATGAGCCTACCAGCCTCGACACTCCCGGGGCAATCTATGCCTGCATCAATCAGAGTTGTTCCGTTGTCGAGCTCACTCACTGAACATTCGAGGTCCTCTTGTCCATCAATAATCTCCTTCACAATCTCAAGGGCCTTCTTGTTCACGCTCAACGTCATTTCAACAACCTCCCAGCATGTGTTCGTTCTTGGATGTACGTATGTATACCTCTTTTCAAGCAACTACGATGGGAAATTGGGCAAGTATCAGATCCACCTGCACAGCCTGTTCAAGTGAACCGAAACGCCGTGAGTCGAGCGGTGAGAAAAGTTTATCTCCGTTGTCAGTTGGCACACCGCTAGCAATGCCCCAGTAGCTCAGCCAGGTTAGATCGCTTCCTTGGTAAGGAAGAAGCCGCGAGATTCCGCTTTGTTTCAAGGCGGGACGCGAATTCAAATCTCGCCTGGGGCTCCATTTCCTTCTGAAACCGCAGATCATTCTAGTCTGAGTTGACAGCCGCGTAATCTCTGATGATACACTCAGTATCGAAACACGTTTCTTTCCTTAATCGCTCGCTTCGCTTGATTCTCACAAGCGACCTGAAGACCAGGTATCCTCCCACAATGACCAAGGCTGTTATCCCTATGACGAGAGCGACAACGAACGACAACACCGCGTTCACATCATAGTAGTTTGACGTGGCAATGAGGATTGTCATCAGGGACAGCGGAATCGTGAGAATACCAATCCCCGTACGCAGTTCAGCAAGATACGTGCGTTTCTCAGCCTCAATGGTCCTTATGATGGCAAGTGTGGTTCTGAGGTTTGGCGGTTGCCCGGGCAATTGCATCTCGGTTTTGTCCTGTATGTCTGTCACCTTGCTGGCCTCTTCATTCAGTCTAATCTCTCATTGGTCTAGGAGATCGCTATCTGACTCTAGTTCTGCTTTTCGTTTGCGGCGTTTTGCGATGAGTAGACGCGCTTTCTCTGGACCTACCATCTCGGAGATTCTCTTGAATGCCTCAGGGTCGTCCGCCCTGTCCAACCATTTGTCTATGTCCTTCTGCAGCTCCGGCGACAGATCCTTTGCGAGCTTCTTTTTTCTGCCCTTTTTATCTAGTCCAAAATCGTCGGGACCTAACAGGCTCATTCTTCATACCCGAAACACTCTATGGCCTGACTCGTTATGACCTTTCGCATAGTTCGCCACAGTCTTGCTCCGCTATTCTTATAACCGCCTGCGAATGACCACGGAATTACATGGGTCGGTGGTCTAGCTTGGCAACAGGCCGCCATTGTCGGCGACTTGCCAGATTGATTCTTGGTTTGGGTCCAAGGGATCGCGAGTTCGAATCTCGTCCGGCCCACCATCCTGCTTCTCATGTCAATCGCGATAGTAATCAGTGTACTGTCGTGCAATAATTCGACAATAGCCGAAATCCTTATCATTATGTCATTGAGGTTAGCCATTTCATGGCGGAGCCACTGTCTGTCAGGGATCGATTTGCTCGACGCATAGCTGGAGAAATTGCTCTCTCTGAGCATCCAGGACAGGCAATGCGTGTCTGGAGGAAGAGATTCCGGCTTCCTCAGGTTGTTCTTTCCAAGTACCTAGGCATCAGTCCGAGTGTGATTAGCGACTACGAATCTGGTAGACGGAAGTCCCCTGGAACTGCAACAATAAGACGCTTTGTCATGGCTCTGTTGGCTCTAGATGAGCGCAATGGTGGGACTGCGATTTCAGCCTTTGTACGCTTGATGGATGTCAACCTTGTAGATCTGAACGTTGTTCTTGCCATGAATGAGTTCGCCATAGCCATGAAGGCCAGAGAGTTCTGCAATCGGTTGAAATGTGAGGTCCAATCCGGAGAGGACCTTCTTGATCGAAACCTCTATGGCTATACTCTTGTTGATGTTGAACGCGCAATAAAGGAGCTCAGCAGTGAGGCATTCATGAAGCTCTTTGGGGCCACGACAGAGCGTTGCCTAGTCTTCACTAATGCAAGCAACGGAAGGGCTCCAATGATTGCCATAAAGACCCAAGAATTCAGGCCCTCACTGGTGGTGTTGCATGGGGTGGGAGAGATTGATTCCCTGACGATCGAGTTGTCAGAACAGATGCGAATACCCCTTGCAGTGAGCAAGATTACATCCGTGGATGCCCTAGTCAAAGAACTCCGTAGCATCACACCTGACTAGCTGAGTATCATCTTTAGAATCGCCATTCTGGTGACCACTCCACTGTATACTTGGTCAAAGTACTTCGCTTGCGGTGTGGCATCAACCTCCGAGTCAATCTCGTCCACTCTTGGAAGCGGATGTAAGATGATGCCATCCTCCGGCATCAATGCCACCTCGTCCAATGATATTCGAAACTTGCCCCTTACAGCATCATACTCGCTAATGTCAGGGAATCTCTCTTTCTGTATTCGCGTCATGTAAACGACATCAGCATCCTTCATGGCCTCTTCTACACTGTCTACTTCCTTCACCTCCAGCCCTGCCTTCTTCATCTCATTCACTATCGCTGGTTTCATTCGGAGTGTTGGAGGTGCTGCCAACTTGATTTTCACGTCGTAGTGGGACAAGGCCATACCTAACGAGTGCACAGTGCGTCCATACTTCAAGTCCCCACAGAGTGAAACGGATAGACCATCGATATTACCTTTGAACTTCTTGATTGAATACATATCGAGGAGCCCTTGTGTGGGATGCTCCTCCGATCCACTTCCTGCATTTATGATGGGTATACTTGAGAACTCTGCAGCAACTCTCGCTGAGCCATCTAGCGGATGGCGCATCACTATGACATCCGCATAGCGCTCCACGGTACGTATTGTGTCCGCGAGGGTTTCACCTTTACCCCCTGCACTTGATACTGCAACATCTGCAAAACCAAGGACGCTTCCTCCAAGCCTTAACATGGCGCTCTCGAACGAGAGGCGGGTGCGTGTCGAGGCCTCGAAGAATAGACATGCCATTATTTTTGTGCTTAGCTCTTTGCTTCTCTTGATTGCAACGGACTCCATCGCGGCAGCTTGTTCAAGAATTAACTCGATATCGTCCCGTGCTAAATCATGGATGCTGATAAGGTTGCGAAGAGTTCCCATCTCGAGTTACACCTCGGTCATCTGGGATAATAGGCACAAGACCATCACACTTTAAGCTTTCCTGATGATTAATCAGTTCTTAGTGGAGTTTCATGTTCCAGAGGCCGCTTGTCCAAAATTGCGCCTTACATCGATCTTTCGTACAATCATGTTGGCTTCCTTGAAGAGCTGAGTTGCTAGCTCATCATCATACTCCTCAATGTAGATTACCTCGTGAATGCCTGCGTTGATCAGCATCTTTGTGCAAATGCTGCAAGGTTTAGTCGTGACATAGATTTTGGCTCCTTTAACAGAAATCCCGTGGTATGATGCTTGAATGATGGCATTCTGCTCAGCATGAAGCCCTCTACACAACTCGTGCCGTTCCCCAGACTTGTAGCCCTTCACTTGTCGTATGCATCCCACCTCATCGCAATGAGCAAGCCCCTTTGGCGCACCATTGTATCCCGTGCTGAGGATCTGAGATTCCTTTACTATGACGGCACCAACTTGGTTTCTTAGGCATGTGCTCCTTGAGGACACCAAGTCTGCAATCTCAGAGAAGTAGACATCCTTGCTTTTTCTAACCAACAGCAGTTTCGCTCCTATCTTAATCCCAGCGGGCGTGAAACTCGCATTCCTTATGAAGTTCTTTATCCGTCGTGACTGAGTTGAACGACAAAGGTAAAAAGCGTACCACAAGTCATTGCCACCAATCTCGGGAAAAACCTAGAAGATACGGAAGATTGTCGGCATGAGAAAAAACGACGGAATGGTCATTGTATGGCCTGCATACCTCGACTCTAAACTCACTCGCACACAGGGTCGGCGTGTTTCCACCAACTTGGCGGCACCGGATGTCACAATCGACATTCTCCAAAAGGCAGCAGAAATGGCTGGTCTTGAGGCGGAGGCTGCGGCCGACAAGAAGTACCCCCGGGATTGGCAGGGAAATTCTGGTTATCTTCTAGTAGCGAACCCGGATGGGCACAAGAAGAAGCGACTGCTTCTTATGCTTGCTAAGAGCGTAAGAAGGGTTGTGGCTCGCCGAGAATCAGAACGACAGGCGGCTGCCAAGAAGAAGGGCAAGAAGCGGAAGGGCGGCAGGAAATAGCGCTATCAATCATCTGGAGGTTAGATTGAACTTGAGACGACTTGGCAAGGTCATTCACATCTCTAAGAGAGGGGCTCTCATTCTACGTACCGAGAAGACCCCGCCGTTGGGACATGACGCCATAGTTGTCGATGTGAAGGTGAACAAGGTTGGTACCATTCTCGATGTTTTTGGTCCTGTGAAGCAGCCGTATGTTGCAATACGTCCATTTCAGAAGAAAAATCTCGAGAAATTCCTCGGACAGGTGCTCTATCTATACAAGAGATGATGTACAAAAGTGTACATTGATGCTTAATCGAATACGACGAAACACGAATTTTTTTGGTATCTTCCGAAATCTACATATCGAACCATGCACAAAGTCTGATGATGCCATGCGTTAGGCTCAAAGGTATGTACAATGAACGATGTAGTTGACCTAATACTGAGCGCTCTGCGCGCTGCAGGCGACAAGGGTCTTCTCATCGACGAACTAGTGACAAACCTCGAAACCAACGCAGAACAAATCGAATCTACAATCGCACAACTGACGTCAGAGGGACTGGTAATGCTAAAACAAGAATTAGACGACAAGCGATATATTCTCAGTAGTCAAGTGGGCGATGATGTTGAGCTTGGCAGTCTGTCAGATCTCGATGGCTGCCCATGCTTTCACTGTCTGAAAATCGGCAAGTGTGGAATAAGACAACCTGATTCACCAATCGTGTGTAGGGAATTAGAGGACTGGATGCTCAGCACGGGTTCTTGAGCGACGGAATTCTTACAGATCTCTAGTGATTTGAAACACAGAGATGTAAGAAACTTGCAAGACTCTCACAATACATGGGAGTCATCCACATGTGCCTGCATCGAGGGGATCAGTCTGAAAGCCTCTCTGTGTAGCGTTTCGAACAAACAGGTCCCAGATTGTGTGGGCCTTATCAGTACTGGAGAGCCATTACATACTATGAGAGGACTAGGCAAGTGGGCCAATGCTGTTTCACGCAGCACACTCTCGCTCCCGAAAGCCCGAGGGAAGGTCTCTTCTCAAGGGAGGTCCTTACTCTCCATGAAGAGTTGTGTATCGCACTCCGGGGAGTCCGCGGCTGTTCACCATGCTCAGACGAGCCTTCTCAGTTTCAGTGATGAATCTGGGATGGGTGATAATGACCCCGCCGTGGCAAGAACTGTGAAGACCATCTCTGTCGCTGGAAGTGATGCACCAGCAGTAGGACAGGAGAAGGAAGCCAGGTCTGTGGAGGGATACCATCTCGATGATGACAGACAAAGCCCCTGCTGACTCCAGCGGAGAATGGAGGATGGTGACATCTGGCAGGGGAAGGGTGGAACACAGGAGTTTCTTGCAGTTGAGTGTCACTCACATGAAATGTAA
>DXJO01000039.1 GCA_019057475.1 Candidatus Thorarchaeota archaeon
ATTTGGTCGCCGCCAGTTGGACGGAGACAGAAAACGCCTGTGGAGAGGACGTGAAACTAGTCGCAGATTCAGAAGGATCTGCAGAGCAGACCTCAATGAATCAGGAACCGAACATCAGTCAAGGACATTGATGTCCATGATTGTACAAGTTACGGGCAACGGCCTCCTTGGACCCACCCGATGCCAGTCTGTAAACTATGGAGCTGCGGCTTCCATCAAGTCAATGATCCAGTCCAGGTCTCTCTGTTGAATGCCCTCTCCAACTTGATAAATCATGAGAGAACCGGCTGTCGCATTCACAGAAGTTGTGAGGATAGCACCACTTGGATACGAAAAGGTCCCACGAAATCTACTGATTTGGCCCTTGTATCTGCGTGTGTACAGTCCTACTTCCTCTTCAGACTGTATTCCTGAACCCCGGAACTCCGCATGTGTGAGATTGCCCTTCTCAACGCCAGTAACGAGCACCGACGCGATGTCCACTGCCCGGTCATAGAGCTTCTTCCCTCCGCCATTCAGGCTCAAAGGGGTAACCTTCGCTCCAGTTGTGTCTTCAAGCAATCTTGTGAACTTGTTGGCAATCCGTCGGGATCCTCGAACCTCGATAGTTTCTCTATCAAGCTTAACAAGAACAGTCCCTCTATCTATACTGACATAGTGAACGCTCGTGAGTTCACCGGCCTTGTAGGCTAGAACCGGCACACGGAATCCAGAAACGAACTCGCCAATCACAACATCCCCGCTTGCTTTCACTGAAGCAAAGCCAGATGCAAGCCCCTTCTTCTTTTTCGGAGAATACGAGATTCCTCTCAAAAGGCTCGCCAGTTTGGTGGACATCGTATTAAGTCCCGAATAACGAAACAGATGTACAGAGAGCCCCATACCCCGGGGCTTGATGAGTTTAAACTTCGAAGATTTCTTGCTGCTCAAGGTGCCTCATCTCACTTATGTTTGGAAGCTGAGTCTTCACTGACCTCTACTTCCCATGGAACAATGCATCATACCCTAATAAAACCCCCATCCAACACAGAAAATAGCTGGACTCTATGCGGGGTATTACCCATGTACTAATCAGCGTATGATATGAAACAACACACAATCAATGCGCGTTTCTCATATCCGCAATTTGGCGCCAAATGAAGCGCGCGACTCTTTTTCTCTCAAGGCGCCTACAACGATTTGAGTAGGCCCTCAATGAGAATATGTGCCCGGGGCTTATCCGGAATGAAGGGTGCGAAAGTCGACACCTTAGCGGTGGCGATACAGTCAGCAAGGTCACTCAAGTCCCGACACCATACGAGGTGATTCCTTCTTGACATCTTGCCAATCAATTGGGCCTGATGACCCTCCATGAGAGTTCTGTTCTCAACGACAACAAGTCTGAGACCTCGTTTCACGCATTCGATCGTTGTCCCTGCACCACCAGTGCTCACGATTACATCCGCCCAATCGTATGCAGTGTTTAACGACCTGATGAAACGAAAGAACGGGAAGTTCCTGGGCACGTAGGAACCGCGACCTATCTGCGCCACAATCTTGTCTTGAACTATGCCCTGCTCAACAAGTCGGTCCATCTCTTTGATAAGAGGGTCAAAGTGAGCAGTCCCTACTGTCAAGAAGATCATAGTAGCTGACCCCCGTAGATAGCGGCTGGAATCCTTGTTACCAGGTCAGGCCACTGAACCATAAAGAGGTCAGTCTTCCCCAGCAGCATTCGACCGGTTATGGACAGTGTTTCAACCCTGGACATGCTCTCAATGAACACTGTCTTGATGCCGAGCAGACGAGCGGAATAGAATATGGGCACTGTCAGACCGGTACCGCAGCTGACCATCAATGCCGGTCGGAAGAGAACAAGGTAGACGAATGACATCATCAGAGTTGCAAGGGTTCGAATCACGGACATGATTCGCGAATCCTGAGGCAGGAGTCGAGGAGTGAGCACAGGAAGAACTCGGCCGGCAATCCGTATCTTCTTGGGCGTCAGCGGGTCAAGGAGTCCAATCATGTAAAGATACTCGTATTTCGGACCCATGAGATCAATGAGTGCAAAGGTTTGTGCAGTATGACCGCCTCGTCCCAGCACAACACCAATCCTCTTCATACCGGGTTCCTCGTAAAAGCCCTATTCTGTTGTGCCACATAAAGGGTTCTCTCCGGGGGAAACGCTGAAACCTGGCATAAGATATGGCAGTAATCACTTATACTGGTGTGACGGCGCTTCAGACGAGTGGTGGATATGACTATTGTCAAAGCTTCGAAAAAACATCCGCTCTATGAAGAGCTGGCTGCGATTGTAGGAGAAGACCGTGTAAACGACAATCAGGTGATAATCTCGTCATATACCCAGGATGCATGCCATCTTACCGCGGAGAGGCCGGGCATTGTCGTTTTGCCGAACACCGTTGAGGAAGTGCAGGCGATTGTCAAGCTCTGCAACAGAACAAAGACCCCATTGATACCTGCAGGAGGACGAAATGGTATCTGTGGAGCATATCTGCCGCGCGTTAAAGGTTCAGTCATGCTAGACATGGCCAGCATGGACAAAATTGTAACTATCGACGAAGATGTCATGACCGTTACAGTGGAAGCAGGTCTACGATGGGCTGAACTTATTCACCGTTTGGATGAGAAAGGCTACAAGCTTGGCTTCAGAGGTCCTTACGGGGGTAATGCCGGGACTGTTGGAGGTTCCACGAGCATTAACAGCATCGGCTATGCTGCCTCAAAGTATGGACCTTCGACAGAGGGGGTTGTTTCACTCGAAGTCGTTCTGGCTAATGGCAACATCGTCCAAACCGGAACTGGCTGGAAAAAAGGTGCAAGGCCTTTCGCAAGATACTCCGCGTTCCATGACTTGACCGGCGTGTTCCTTGGTGATCACGGTACCCTTGCTGTCAAGACGAAGGTGACCCTCAAGATCTATCCAAAAGCTGAGTTCATCACTTATGGAGACTTCGGATTCAAAACCCTTGAGGATGCGTGTGCTGCCTTCTTGGAAGTACAGAAAAGGGGTTTGACAGAGGAGTTGAATCTCCTATGTGACCGGCAGTCAACGGATACGTTCTTCCCAGGTTTTCTCGATAGGCATTCCGAGATCAACGCCATGTTTGCAGCGATAGCACAGGAAACAGATGAACAATTGGCCAGCCGCAAGATGGAGATTGTCAGAGAAATCGCGCTTGAACATGGAGGCAAGGACCTTGGCAACTTCGCTGCACAGATGCACTGGGGTGAGATGTTCAACCTCGTGCAGCCCCTCTATAACAACGGATTCTGGCTGAATACCTGTCACCTCAGGCCAATCACACTGATACCTGAGTTGATGAAGAGGGATTTGGAGATTTTCAAAAAGCACAAACTGCTGAAGAATGGTATCAAGTGGATTGCGAGTTGCCTTGGAGCTGACAGAGCATTCGCAACCGGGTGGGTAACGATCTTCGCTCCAGACAAGAGTAAGATGGAGCTTGCCTTGAAGGCCTGGAATGAGATGCTTGACGCGACGATTGACAGCGGAGGATGCCCCTATTGGAGCGGCCTTCTGTGGGAGAACCGAGTTCTGAAGACCGTCAGCAAACCCTTCCTAGATACTTACAAAGTAATCAAAAACGCATTGGACCCGAACAGCATCTTCAGCCCACATGTCTTCGAAGGGGTAGACTGAGATGGAGTACACCAACCTATCCAAGTATGCGGAGGAATTGTGGCTCTGTGCCAGATGCGGCGATTGCTCTTTGGCTGACAAGACTGTCGCGTCCAAGCGTGATGTGTTCCTCCCCTGTGCAGTGAAGAACGTACTGGGTTTTGAAGCATACTCTGCTCGAGGTAGAATCATGGTCATGAATGATCTCCTGAACGATAAGATTGACCTGACCGATGATGTGCTTCAATGGTTGTATACGTGTACTACGTGCAAGGGCTGCCAAGAAACCTGCGCTGCTACTGCAGAGGGCATCAAGCTTCCAGAGATGACGGAAGCTTTGCGCAATGACTTGGTTAATGCAGGCTATGAATTACCCAAGCATAAGGCGATTGAGGAATCCATAATCAACCTAGGCAACCCCTACAAGGAAGAACGCGATAAAAGACTTGATCTATTTGGCGAAAGGGACTGGCCTGAAATGGCGGATGTAATCTACTTCGTTGGATGCACCAGCGCGTATCGCGAAAAGGAAATAGCCAAGACAACGGTTGAACTCCTCGATAAGGCAGGCGTAAACTATACGATACTTCCCGAGGAGGAATGCTGTGGGTCCGTTCTGTTAAGATTGGGACATAAGAGGGCTTTCGATGCCCTCACCAAGAAGAACATCGAAGCCATCAAGAAGACAGGCGCCAAGCAGATTGTATCGGCATGTGCAGGCTGTTTCAGGACATGGAAAATCGATGTTCCAAAGGAAGGCCATAGCCACGATTTTGAGATCCTTCACATCACTGAGTTCCTAGATCAACTGGTTCAGGAGGGGAAAGTAGCCTTCAGGTCGCCCAAACCAATCAAGGTCACCTACCACGACCCGTGTCACCTTGGCAGACATGCAGAAGTTTACGAAGCACCTAGAAGAGTCATCGAAGCAGTTGAGAATGTTGAGCTTGTGGAGATGGAAACGAACAAGAGATACGCGCACTGTTGTGGCTCAGGGGGAGGGGTCAAGGGGAGTCACGGCGAACTGGCTGACAAGATAGGCGCAAACAGAATCAAAGAGGCAGAAGAAACTGGTGCGGACCTTCTCGTGACCGCCTGTCCATTCTGCCACAGGGGACTCGTGGATGGTGCGAAGTACGGAAACAGCAAACTTGAGGTGCTTGACTTGCCGGAGTTTCTGTTACCGTTCATGGTTGAAGCCACAGGTAAGAGAGAAGTTGGAGAGAACCCGCTCAAGACAGAGTTCATGGCCTATCTCAGCAATCATCCGAAAATCTTCGATGGTCTGAAGAAGGATGCAGTCATTGACTACGATATCGAAGGTGATCGATTCCACCTGGTTATAGCTAAAAAGGGACAAGTTGTTGTGTATCCAATCAGAGCTGAAAATGCGGACGTTGAGCTGACGTTCTCTAAGGGAGCAGTAAGGAAACTTGTGACATTCGAATCGGAGGAGGAGTATGCGAAGCAGTTTGGTCTGTTCTTCAAGGAGCCAACGGACGATGAGTGGATCAAATTCAATCTAAGACTGAACCTTGTTAAGTTGTTGATGAAAGGATACAGAAAGTTCGCACAGAAGGCGGGGCTGATCTAGGAAAGCGAGGGCAGAGTCGCGTCCATCTAGTCCGAGTACCTCCCCCTAGTCCTTAGCAGGTTGAGTATCACCCATAAAGGGGACTTGCCATGCCCGTAGAACTCTAGGACTTCAGGGTCATCACAACGCCATACACCACGCATCCTCTCATAGAGATAGCCCCTTAGCATCTCAGTACCGTGTCTTCTAAGAAGCATCCTTCTGATAGCTCGTAAGAGCACGCCTAGGAGCGGTCTTCCGATGAAGAAGTTTAGTTGTCCCTGGTAGAACATTCCCTCTGCAGTTGTCCCAAGTGATGGTGCGTCTTGGAGGACTGGAACTCTCCAGATTTTCAGGTTATAGCCCATGCTCAAAGTCTTGATGTTCAGGTATGTATCTGGAGAAAGGGCCCAGTACTTTTTGATGCGGCTTATGATGTCCCACCTTATGACTTTGCAGTCACCCATCGGCATACCAGCCTCTCGGGCAACCTCCTCGCTCACAACAGTCCCTGAACACGCGCCGACCAAAGGATTCGCTTCCATGAGCGAGATTATCCGCGCGAAGTAGTTGGGACATGGACGCGTACCAACATCTTGTATTGTATAGTACTTGACCGTTCTATCCTTGAGCTTCTCCACGAAGTCAGGCATGAATCGCGTATATGCACGACCTATCGTGTTCAGGTCACCCTTTTTCTTTGAAGGCATTCTTTCAATCCAGATCTCAAGCTCCGGGTGTTCCTTTGAAACCCGTTCTATCTCATCGTAGGATCCGTCGACTGAACCGTCGTCTATCCACAACCAGACGAGGGGCTTTTTCGTCTGTGCCGCCATTCTTTCGAATGCACGCTCGATCTTATCCGTTTCATTCCAGATGTTCGTTACCATAACATAGTCAGCTGATGGGATGGCTGACTCACACCGAGTCTGACAGAACTCACAAAACCTATGAAAGGGAAAATCAAGATCCTCAATCATGGTAGGTCTACCTCACTACATGGACTACTTTCTGCACACACTCCGACCGGATTTACAGGTGTCACCTCTAGTACTGTGATTGCATGTGATATGGACGAGCTTATAAAACGACTCGTGGAGCTAGGAGTTGATGAGAATCCTCCACATCAGTGATGCCGGACTTCCTGACCCTCGTGTAGAACGAATGGCGTCGACTATGAAGAAAAGGGGACATGATGTTGTCTTTTTGGGTGGGCGCGACATTAGGGGTCAGCATCTGTCAGCGTTCTCAGAAACAAGGGCAGAACTTCTCCCGAGCGGACCAAGGATAGTACATGACCCCCGTGTCAAAAGGCGTTGGCTTCGAGCAATCTGCGAAATGAAGCCCGATGTCGTACATGTACACAATGTTGTCGTTGGCCATTTCCTTCTCGACACAGACTATCCTGCTATCTTTGATGATCACGAACACCTAAGCGCGCAGAGGTGCGTATTCATGTCTAGGCCATTCGTGAGGAAGACTGCTGCAAGACTCCTTGTTAGGAAGTTCCCAAGGTGGGAGCGTGCACTCGCTGAGAGATTCCCCGTGTTGACTGTGAGTGAGGGAATTGCTGACTACTATCGTCGATACACGTCGAATGTGGGTGTGGTCATCAACACACCAATGCTCGACGAGGTATCATGGATTGAGAGCCCGCCAAAGAGAGAGGGCCTAGTGTATATGGGGGGGGACTTCAATGCGCCTCGTTTTATCCCGTTCCGAAACATGTCCGGGCTGAGGGAGATACTTGATTTCGACATAGTTTCTGGTTTGCCACACAGGGAGATGATGAAGAATCTGGCGAAATACAGGATTGGATTAACCCCTTATCGACCGCACCCCTTCCAGTTAGTATGCAATCCTAACAAGAATTACGAGTATCTCCACGCAGGTCTCCAGGTTTTGCTTCAGGAGAATTTCTTTCACCTTTTCGAGGACAATAAATTCGTGCATAGTTACGGGGATTATGATGATATCCTGAATGTCGTGGACTCGATTCCTGAGGCCAATCCTGAGCGTATAATGGAGATGGCACGGGACAAGTACATTTGGGAGAAGCGCGAGAATGTGGTTATTTCGGCATACAAGGCAGTCTGACATACTAAAGATGCTTGGCAGTTCATGAATCATGTGATGTGGTCGGCTCGCCTCTGAATTCTTGTATTATTGGATAAGGACCGGATTGTCCGCGCAACCAGATGACGCAACTACCTTGCACCGCAACTTTCAATAGACAACTCAATCGTTCGCACGCGCAAACGTGGATCTAGAGAGGACCCACATTGGGCTGATAATCATGCACGTAGCTCTTGTGACTGGTACACGTCCCCAGATAATCAAATCAGCGCCTGTTATTCATGCGCTTGAAAAAGAAGGGGTTCAAGTCACCTTCATTCATACTGGCCAACACTATGACTATGAACTGGCGGCTCAATTCATCGAAGAACTCGCAATCAAGCAGCCTGACAAGAACCTCGAAGTAGGGAGCGGCACAGGCGTCTTCCAGATACGTGAAGTGATGATGCGACTAGCGGATTCGTTGGAGCAGAATCGGCCGGATTACCTTGTCGTGCCAGGAGACACGAACTCAGCATTGGGCGCAGCTCTTACTGGGTTCAAGTTGGACCTCCCCACCTGCCATCTGGAGTCAGGACTTCGGAGCTATGATATGGGCATGCAGGAAGAAATCAACCGAAGGCTGATAGATCATGGTTCAGCAGGACTCTTCGCACCCACGGTCACTGCAGTGCGAAACCTAGAGAGTGAAAATGTAGTTGGTACCGTATACCACACTGGCGATACGATGTACGATATTCTGAAAGAGAGATTGAAGGTTTTCAATAGCAAGTCATTCCAAGATGAAGCAATGGATGGGATTGACCTTCCTTCTGATAACTTCGCCATGCTGACCATGCACAGAAGAGAGAACGTTGATGTTCTGAAGAGACTCAGAGGTATCATTGAGGGGTTGAAGAAGATCAATCACGCCATCGTATTTCCCATGCACCCGAGGACCCGTGAAAGACTCTCCGAGCATGGCCTTGAAATGAGCAAGAACGTCCACATAATCCCACCAGTTTCCTACACTCGAATGATGGCTTTGGTTAGCAAATCATCGCTGCTGCTGACTGATTCGGGAGGCTTGCAGAAGGAAGCATACCTGTTGAACACACCCTGCGTGACTCTACGTGATAACTCCGAGTGGGTCGAAACAATCGAAGCTAAGGCCAACGTTCTGGCTTTGCCCAACGCCAAAGATATCGAGAAGAAGGCGTCCATGATGTGGGGCAAGAAGCTCGACAATGACCCATCAGTCTATGGCGATGGCAGAGCATCTCAAGAGATAGCCAAGATATTAGCCAGTGGCGAGATAGGCATCAAGAATTCCGTGATGATTGAATGAAAATGGTGGGATGCATTCCCTCACGCATGGGATTGCCTGACTACGGGTTTTAGCGAATTTTGCGGAAGCTTGAACTTATTGAGGGGCACATCAAGGATTTGCAGCAGCGGCAACTACAAGCAGAACTGAGCAGATGGAAGCTGGCACATTAAGTGAAACGTACCACCGATGACTCAGTCGTTTCATCCATCTGTCCAACGGTCGGAATGAGAACCCTATGCCGCGCTTCCGGACTATCCTAAACCCAGCAGTCTTAATCATGGCGCATAACTGGGAACTAGTATAGCTGTGTCTATGATGATCAATACTGTTCACAGGAGAAGTCAAGAACAGCAAAGATCCTAGCTTGAGGACCCTGCGTGTTTCACTCAAGACCGATTCCGGGGCAATCACATGCTTCAACACAGATTCCAAGACTGCTGAAGAAAACGTGTCGTCTTGAAATGGGAGTTGCTCGCCAACAGCTTGAATATCAATAGGGCCCCTGGGGAATGGGTCGATTGAAACAGTTCGGCCTTTGTGACCAGCGGCACCGATGTCCAACGAGGGGGAAGGAATGCTTCCCGCAAATGAGGCCCATACCTCTAGCATTTGGTCCCATAAATCTCTCTGCTCTGACGTGACGTGAGCAGGATGCCCCCACTTCGTCAGATCCACTTCATAGGAATCCTCCGATGTCATTAATCTCACACATGTGGTAGCGCTTTCGAACAGAAGAATCCATCGAGAAGATTATATCTGCAATTGATAAGTGCCCCGGATGAGCAATGAGTGTTCATCCACGAGCCAGACTAGCAAACGGAGGAACAGATGACGACAATTCGAATACTATTGATCTCGCACCCTCACAGTGTTCACACTGAGAATTGGGTAGAAGGGCTCTCCAACAACGGGGTGGAAGTAGACGTCCTCTATGTGAGAGATTGGATTCCTCAAGGAACAAATGCACGCCCAAGAGCTGATATTGACTGTACATTGCTCGATGTTCCGCGTAAACTCCCGCTATTGAAACACTCCCTGTTCCATGGCGGCGTCAGGAAGATGCTGAGGGATATACTGAATCGTACAAGGTTGCATCAGAGCCTTGATCTACTCGGGAAACAAGTTTCAGACATCGTAAAAACACAATGTTATGACCTGATTCACGCCCATGGGATAGCCACATCTGCTCTCTTGGCTGACGCGAGCAACTTTACTCCTTACACCGTATCGGCATGGGGGTCTGACATCTATATCATGCCCAGCAAGTATCCGTACATACAGCGTCTCATGGCCAGAGCCCTGGCTCATGCTGCCCTAGTTCATGTTGAAAGCACTGTGTCCGCCAATCGCATTCTTGAGATAGCACCCAGAGTCAAGGACAGGCTCTACATCAGTACTTGGGGGGTGGACACAGATTTCTTCGTTCCGCAATCACTCTCTACAGAAGAAAAAGAAAAGGTTGGGATACCCAAAGGTAGAGTTATTCTAAGTTTCAGAGCTCTTCTGCCGCTTTATAGGGTTGACATCATTGTAAGGGCATTTGCAGCACTGCTAGAAACCGTACAAGACGCAGTACTTGTCATAGGTAGTGATGGTTTGCAGAGGGACGCATTGGAGAAACTGTCCAAGAATCTTGGGATTGAAGAGAAGGTCATCTTTACCGGTTATGTGGATCAAGGCAAAAAACGGGCGCTCTTTTCAAGTGCGTATCTCTATGTTCAGTTTCCCGAATCTGATGGAGTGGCGCTCTCGATGATGGAAGCTATGAGTTCGGCCTTGCCAGTGGTTTCTTCGGATGTGGGCGAAACCTCAGTTCTAATCAAAGATGGCTACAACGGTTTCTTGGTAAGAGACTCGACCCCAGAAGGCTTATCGAAAGCTATGAAGAGGATTCTAGATGATCATGAGCTGAGAAATACCATGGGGATGCATTCGAGAGAATTGGCGATTGAAGACCATAGCAGAACCGAGTTCTTCCGCTCTTTTGTAGAAGCAGTGAAGCACGCTGTCGAGAAGCTATGTCTGTGACCGTCAATGCGATTGACGGGCAAAGTGACAAAGAGCCAGCCATCATTCGATGTCACTCGCTGGGCTTCTGCCAAGGTGTCCTTGAGCGACAGAACATGTTTCAGGACCGACTCGAGCACAACTGAGGCGAAGATACGATTCCCGAAAGGCAGATTCTCCCCTAGTGCTCGAACATCAACGTGCCTTCTAGGGAATGGATCTACTGACACCGTTCTACCCTTGCTGACTCCCGCACCCAAGTCCATAGAGGGGGAAGGAATGTCGCCCACAAACCGGTTCCATCGGTCACTCATCTTGGACCAAAGTGCTCTCTGTTCAGGTGTTACTCTGGTTGGATGACCCCATGCTTCAAGGCCATCCTCGGTTGTGGTCGATATCATTTGTAGTCAACTTGATAGATGTACAGACTCACAAAAGAATCCAGCGGGAAGAGTTCATCAATTAATTGGAGTAGGCTCAACGAAACAATGACAGAGCCTATGGAAGCAGCTGTGCTTAGAGATAGTGTCAGCAGAAACGTACTGATGGAATCATTGTCACGCGTAATGACCTACATTGGTGGCATTGTTTCCTCGGCAGTCTTATACAGGGCCATTTCTGAATCCAGCTCCAGCCTATGAAAAGAAACAGACTATGCACACCTGAGAGTTCTAATGAGCTGGCACCAGATTCTGTTAGTCGTCGTACTAGTTGGGATCACAACCTCTGTTGTCAAGAACGTTTCACAGAGTGCTCAGGATCGTCAAGGGATTGGCACAATCATCGCAGTTTCCTTGACCGTCGTTACAGTGATGTTTCTCGTGGCTGTGTTTGTCACTCTGGGATTTGCTGAGCCCCTGGGTTTCTTGGTTGGCGACACCCCAGAAATCATCGAGCAGCTAAGGCTCTTATGGTTCGTAGTTCTGCTGCCCACTGCGTACATGCGGATTATCAAGTCTGGTTTCGCAGGACTACAACGCATGAGCCGAACTCTGATAGTGGATATCTTTTACAACGGCATACGGATAGTGATTCTGCTATATCTGTTCTTCACGCTCTCTGTTTCCATAGTCAATGTTTTGTATATGTACCTATTCGCCTCTGTGTTGGCTTGCATTGCCATCTTCCTAGTCCTGCTCAGGGAAACTAGGCGTGAAGGAATCAAGCTAGGCTTCAAAGGATGGAAGCAGAAGTCCGGGCCACTTCTGAAGCTTGCTTCAGTTTTCCTTATCCTGGCGCTGATTTCCGCGTTCTTCAACAGTGCAACAACTCTCTTCGTCGACTACCTCGGATCTGACACTGATGTGGCAAGATTCTCAATAGCTCAGAACATCACCCTCACATTCAGATCATTCCTCTACGCGCCTTTTGCCGTCCTTTTGTCCAACCCAGCAGGGATTGCAGCTCAAGGGAACATCGAGAATGTGCGCAGGAGATTCGACGAGAGCAACAGAGTGATAATCCCTACGTTGATCTTTGCTTGCGTATCGCTTTTCTTCTTCGGAGAATCCGTTCTTGGAGCGATATATGGTTTGAGAGGCGTAGATGCGTCTGGCGGTACGACAGCGGCACAGTTCCTTGCGGCTTTGTCTATAACCCTGCTAGTATACCCCATGACAGGCATCTACTCGAATGTACTGACCGCCCTAGGAAAACTGAAGGTCCTACTCCTAGTCGACATTTTTTCTGTATTTCTCCAGACTGCGTGAATCATTCTGTTGCAGCCGCACTATGGTGTGATTGTAGTGGCGTTCTCTTGGGTGGTCACTCTCCCGGGTTCAGCAGTCTACCATTTCTACTCCAAGACAAGATTTGGACTTCACATGAATAGAACCACGCTTATTCGAGGAGCATTAACCGCAATCATCCTCATTCCCCTAGCAAACGGGATGTATCTTGCTGCATCAATGATTTCGGATCTTCTTGGCATCATCCCGCTAATGACCTCCACGACAATTTACTCCGCATTCAGACTACTCTTTCTGATACCACTCTGGTATATTTTCATCGCCATCAGTCTGGCTGTGGGTTTCATGGGACTTGAGGATGTAGAGAATCTGAAGAAGGTCCTCAAGAAGGTTCCACCAGCGTGGTGGGTTTCTAGGTATATGCTTGAGTGGCTCGGTCGCTTGGCTCGAAAGACTCCTTTAAGGCCAAGCCAGAACGGGAAGCGGGCCCCAGCAACACAAACGTGAGGCTGAATCGTCAGCGAATCCTCCTAATATCAAACCCGTATGGCATTCACACTTCAAACTGGATTGATGGGCTGGTGAGTGAAGGTGCTGAAGTAAATGTTCTCTTTGTTGATCGCTGGGCCAAACGGGCAGGAGCCCTTCGAGGCAGCCTTGATATCGACGCGGTCATGCTGCACACTCCCTCAGTATCGAGGCTTCTTGGCCATTCATTGACATAATTCCGAGCTATTGACATCGCTAGGGATATCAAGAGTCATACAATGATTCATCAGAGCTTGAGATATCATGGCCGTCAGGTTTCTAAACGCGCATCGGGGCCCTATAAAATAATACACGAACTTAGAGGCGAATTGATCACGTCACATGATTCATGAACTACCAAGCATCATACGATGCGGCCAAAGCTCGCCGCTATCACTTCCTGCTTGAAGATCGTATGAAACTTTGCAATACTGTTCCTGATGTCAGATCCAGACACGGTAGACCTGTCAAGTTCCCTCTTCCCACTCTCTTTGTCCTTCTCGGACTCAAGTTCGACTCAGCTCTCAGTTATCGTGACTTTGTCTCCTCTGTCAACTTCAATCCCTACATCCTTGAACGACTTGGTATCGACCACGCTCCCAGTCACACTCTACTCCACTCAGCTCTGAAACGACTGAACACACGACTCCTTCATCAGATGTACGAGATTGTTGCACGTAGACTACCACCTCCGAAGAACATTGCTGTGGACTCCTCCGGGTTCTCTCACTCCACAGGGGGCGAGTGGGTGGCTGCGCGGTTCAAGAAGACCCGGAAACGTCGTTTCCATGAACTACACAACGCCGTAGACACTGACACTCTGATGATCAATGCGTCCTATGTCAGGCCTCGACCGGGGGGTGATGCAAAACACATGATAGCTCTGGTGAGAAGAATGCCGCGCTCAGAACTAGAGCTGGTCCTTGGTGACAAGGCATACATCTCAAGGAGGAATGTCCAGTTCATTGCAGATGTTGGTGCATATCCGGCAATTGAGCCGAAGAGTAACTCGAGTGTCAGGTCAAAGGGTCGCCAAACATATGGTGAATTGATCAGGGAGTACAGGTCGGACCCTAAGAAGTGGAAGGAGGTTCATCAGTATGGAAAGATGAGCCTTGTCGAAACAGTGTTCAGCATGATGAAGTTGAGGTTCGGAGGAGCACTGAGTTCAAAAGGACAGAGAGAGAGGAGAGTTGTTGATCAAGGTAGTCCTTCACAACATAAACCGATTCAACTATCTGGAGTATGCTGGGAGGTGATTTATTTTACAGGGCCGACGGAGAGCCAAGCCTTGAATACGGATTTGAGCAATCAGTGTATTTCATAAGTTCTGTGTTTCATTACCCCAATCTCCGTGGGATGGTCCAGATGGAATCCATTTTGTGATGAAGTAGTTGTCAAGATATAGGTCGTGTCCTGATTCCCACCGCCCAAATGCACAGACTGCACTGATACTTGAAACTGAACCACCACGACCATCTTTCAGAGGGTAGCCTATGTTCACTCCATTGGACTGATAGTATATCCTGTTGCCGCTCAGGTCAAAACCGATATCTGCACTCCACCATGTATTCGCAGAAATGTACTCCCACATAGTATAGACGGAACCATTAAAGTGTCTAAGAGCATAGTATTTGATAGCTCCACCATAGATCAATAACCCTGCCTTGTTTCGGCCCATCACAGGATAGCCGCCGGGTCTAGGATTGGTTGCATAACACTGGGTGTGTATCATGAAGATAGAGGTCAATGTCAGGTCCTTTTGCAGATTACCTTGACCATCTGAACCCAGGTCTCTTATCGCACTTCCTGAATAGGCTATACTATCTTGAAGTGCCCAGCCTGTTGATATGTCCCATTTATCTAGATTTCCGTTCTCAAAATCATCGAAGAAAATGAATGTTGCATCACCATCACTCTCATCTTGTATCTGATCATTGCCATAATAGATGTAGAATGTCTTGCCATTTGGAATAGGGTCTAGTAGCTCTACCCAGAAACGCGCCAGATTGCCTTCAACATACGACTCCCGCCAATAGATTAGAGGAAGATCATCGTCATATGCAAATCGTACATCGTCAAAGCCTATTTGGCAGTGTTCATTAAGATAGATAGCGTTACCAGAGTCAGAACCCGAACCATAATAAGTAATAAAACTCAGTTGATATTCTTCAGGAATAGTTCCTCCGAGGTGGTGTGATTTCCTATAGTTGAACATATCAACTGTTATCTGAGAGAGGATAGTATCTTGTTTCTGGTTTGGTAGAATTAAGTTCCCAGAATCAATCCCATCCGTCCCAGCGAGCTGTATTCCATTCATACAAAGTGGAATGGCAACTACAAAAAGCTCAGTAGCTTAACTCTCAATCTTCTGCGTTTCAACCGTCGTCGCACAGTTATTTGAAGTACGTCCAGAGATAGAATCGATACAAAGGCAAGAAGCAGAACTAGAGAGCCATAGAACAGGTACCGACCAGCTGTGTTTAACATCTCCGAGAGCGAAGGCTCGGGATACTTGGTAAAGTTGGACCATCTCAAATGGTATGTGTAGAATAATGAATCGTTTGTTATGTCGTACAGAATCTCAGTTAGTTTAACATGCACTCGATGATACTGTTCTGATGCTATCGCTTGGGGGTGGAGCTTGTAGTATGTCCAGTTCCTGGGGAGCTCGTACTTGTGTAGATTGGCACGTGCTGATGCGATTCCCGTCTGAAATATATCTTGCACACGGCTCTGATTGAGAAGAAGATAGGATAGGAAGAGGTCCTCTAGGGCATACAAAAAACCATTTAGTATCAATGGAGTTACGAAACTGGAATCGATATCGGGAGCAACAATTACTTCTGGGTACCACACAGTGCCGTCATCCAGTACAAGCCTGTTACCCCCCTGATATATCGGAATCTCAAAACCATTGATTATCCTGTCGGATATGCTTAAATAAGTGTCATTCTTGTAATAAGAGTAAGCGAGGGCGAAAACGTGCAGGATTTGAGCGTCTGCCATCGATGAGGTCCAACCCGCAGGGATGTTCCAGATGGAAAAATTATAGACCCACTGGCATACCTGCTTAGTTTCGTTATGAATTGCTACAGTCGCAGTCCTGCAGTTATTCATTAGCCAGCTAATCACATTCATTAGAAGAGGTTCAGCAGTTGCGTTTCCGCCGACCATCTGAAAGTAATACTTCTCAGCTGCATCGCCGACGGCAAGAGGATTGATATGTGGGCCAACATAGACGCCTTTTTTGTAGCCGTAGTTAATGACTGGTAATCCGCTCTCATCATAGTAGACAGTCGATATATCGTTTCTTAGAATCACTCCCGCGTATATCTCGTTTCGGAACACAAAGAAGACCGACATCACTACCAGAAGGATAAGAGTATAAACTCGTAATCTACTTCTTAGGAATCTTGCGGCTGTCATCAACTTCTGCCGGGGTTTTCTCCGCAATGATAATTACTCCTTCTTCTGTGCTATTTCGGAGCCGCCTCCCCACTGGATATACGATTCCAAGGTGGAAGCAAGTATCTCGCAGGAGCACGTCGGGTTCGCACCTGGTTGACTATATTAATTCTTGGATGCACTAGGCCCTGTTGAATAATTCGAATGATATGAGGAAAAGGATTCGATTGCACAGCCAGTCATGTCGAATTATCAACACTATGAAATGAAAGGAATGTCGATTCAGATTATATTGAAAGGTTAGTGACAGCATTATTTTACAGAGCCGCCCATCAGAGAAAGGTTATCAACTCATCCATGCTCAATGAGTCGCTACTTCTGGCCTGCTTGCGGAAGCGTCCAGATTCCGTCCATACTCTGTATCCGCTTGGGGGTCAGATATCTATGTTGCTCCAGACAAGTTCCCGTATCTAAGACCGCTGATAGCACGCTCACTCAAGGACGCCAGCTTTATACATGCTGAGAGCGCGATATCAAAGGACCGAATCATTGAACTCGCAAGCCAGACTGAGAAGAGGTTCGTTGTCAGTACCTGGGGGGTTGACACCAAGTATCACTGCCCCGACCATCCCTTTGAGCATACTAGAAACGCGCTCTCAATCCCCAGCGGCAGAATCCTGCTCTCGATCAGGGCACTAGAACCCAATTACAGAGTGGATTCGATTCTCAGAGCATTTGCCGTCGTGAGCGAGGAGATTCAGGACGCAGTGCTTGTTGTAGCCAGTGATGGTTCACAGAGTGAAGACCTAGCTAGGCTGGCGGAGAAATTAGGAATAGCCGACCGTACTGGTTTCACGGGCTATATCGAAGACGATGACAAGCGGGCCTTGATGGCCAACTCGTACCTGTACGTCCAGTTTCCCATGTCCGATGGAGTGACGCGATCAATGATGGAAGCCATGAGCTCTGGTTTGCCTTTAGTATCTTCAAATGTTGGAGAAACGCCAGTCTTGGTCGAGAACGAAAGGAATGGTCTCCTGGTGGAGGGCTCCACGCCCAAATCTCTCGCAGAAGCTTTGCTGCCACTACTCAAGAACACAGAACTCAGAAACGACATGAGTCGAGAATCCAGAGAGATGGCTATGAAAGAGCACGAAAGATCCCAGTTCTTCAGGAAGTTCATGTCAACGGTGCAGGAGGTTGTAGATGCAAGCTCCTAGGATTCAAGTGCGTTTCTCAGCTCCCGGACAACCAGTGAAACATCATCATTGCTGAGCTTCTGGTGAAGCGGAAGGGTGAGAACTCTTCGCCCCAGCTCATCTGCAACGGGCAGATGTACATCAGCATATCCAAGTTGCTGATAGTAGCTAAAGGTATGAATGGGAGTGTAGTGAATGCTCGTGCCAATTCCATGTTGGGCCATATGTTTCCTGACGCGAGGCCGCATGCTTTCAGGCAACAGGATGGGCAACACATGATGGCTGTGCCGCACGTAGGCGGGTATCTCTTGGAAGACAACTGGCAGATTCTCACATAGTTCGCTGTACAGAGTATAGACTTCGCGACGTCGTGAGTTGTGACGGTCAAGCTTCATCAGCTGGACCAGACCAAGTGCTGCACCGATTTCAGTCATCCTGTAGTTGTAGCCAAGCTCAACCATGTCATACAGTTGATCTCTTGACTCTTCATCGCGGTCATAATGTCGACTCCAAGTAGACTTCGTAAGTCCGTGTGATCTCATCAGTTTCAACCGTTCAGCAATCTCGCCATCACTAGTCGCAACCGCTCCGCCCTCTCCGACAGAGAGGTTTTTATTTGAGAAGAAGCTGAATGCTGTCACGTCTGCCAGGGTACCCACATTCCTATCGCGATAGACTGCCCCAATGGCGTGGGCTGCGTCATCCATCACTACGAGACTATGCTTGGATGCGATCCTCTTGATCTCGTCCATCTCAGCAGGCAGGCCAGCAATATGGACTGGGACTATGGCCTTGGTTCGTTCAGTAATAGCAGATTCAATCAGCTTAGGATCCATGTTGAACGTCTTCGAATCGATATCTACGAAGACAGGCCTTGCACCAGTGTAAAGGATCGCATTGGAAGTAGCAACGAAGGAGATGGGTGTCACGATCACCTCGTCGCCCGCACTGACTCCGAGTGAAAGCAAACCGAGATGAAGTGCCGCCGTGCCACTGTTAACGGCAACTACATGCTCGACTCCCAAGTACTCGGATATCTTCAACTCGAATTTCTGTGTCCTGGGACCCATGGTAAGCCATTCCGACCTGAGGACCGAGATGACTGCATCGATCTCCTCTTGGTCGTAGCTTAAATCCGAAACCATGATGGAACGGTCTTTGTGGTTCATGCAAAGACCCCGTCAGCATCGCTTTCGAGACCATTCTCCATGTCGTTTATCGCCTTTAGGTAGTCATCCATCCGTCCAATGTCTCGCCAAGCCTCGGTGAACTCATACCCTAAAACCTTCATCCCCTTACTAATGGCAGACTTCACCAATTCTGTCATATGGAAGCGGCTATCGTCTGGTATCAGGCTTAGCGTGTCAGGCGAAACAGCGTAGATTCCTGAGTTAATAAGAAAACTGAGAATTGGTTTCTCTTTAAGCTCTGTTATCCCAAAGTCAGGACCAACTTCCACCACACCATAGGCAATCTTACGATCGAACCTCTTCAGGGCAACGGTCAGGTCGGCACCCTGCTTCCTGTGAAACTGCAGAAGATCTTGGAAACGTATGCTTGTCAGCAGATCTGCGTTCATCACAATAAAGGGTGAAGTCACACGACCTTTCAATTCAGATAAGGGTCCTGCTGTTCCTCTCGGAGTACGCTCTTCGAAGTACTCGATGTTGACTCCAAGGCTCTTTCCACTCCCGAAGTAGCTGCGTATCATCTCCGCTTTGTAATTGACCATAAGATAGAATGTTCGGAAATTCTGCTCTCTCATTCGTCCTATCGTCACCTCAAGGATTGGCTTGGACCCGAGAGGGAGCATCGGCTTGGGCACTGCATACGTGAGCGGCCGCAGCCGCGTTCCTTCCCCGCCGCAGAGTATCGACGCTTCCATGTAATCCCCCTACATATAACCCTTAGAGGGCTTATAGAACGACAGGTAGTTCCCATACCAATGTACGGTTTCCTTCAGACCGTCCTCAAGAGCAATTTTAGGTGTCCATTTCAAGAGCTTTCTTGCCAGACTGATGTCTGCGCAAAGGCGATTGACCTCGCTCTTCGTTGGGCGTATGCGCGTAGCATCGAAGACAACCTTTGCATTGGTCTGGGTAACCGTTCGAATGGCGTTCACAAGCTCTTCTATACTCACTTCAATCCCGGTTCCGAAGTTCAGAGTCTTGCCAAAGAGTTTCTCAGCCTTAGTAGCAACTTCGATGAATGCTCTTACAGTGTCCTCGATATACATGAAATCCCGAGTGGGTCTGGTGTCCCCGAGAAGTATGGCCTTCTGACTTAGCGCTTGTGTAATGATTGTAGGTATAACAGCTCGAACAGACTGTCTTGGTCCATACGTGTTAAAGGGACGCACAGTCACGACTGGACTATCGAATGCCCTGAAGAAACTCTCTGCTACCTTATCAGCGGCAATCTTGCTCGCGGAATACGGCGATTGTGCCTTCAATGGATGACTTTCTGGTATCGGCACCTGTTCCGCAGTGCCATACACTTCACTAGTTGAGGTATGGATCACAGCCTTTGTTCCAAGCTCCTGAGCAGCCTGAAGGATGTTGAGGATAAAGAACACGTTGTTCTCGAAATATTCCCTTGGATTCCTATACGAATACGGGATGGATATCACCGACGCAAGATGAAAGACGTAGTCTACATCCTGCATGGCGTTTTTGCAGGCATACGGGTCCTTTAGGTCACCCATCACTATCTCAAGATTCTCCGCCGAATCGTCAACATATCTCAGGTTTCCCAAGTGGCCGCTTGATGTATACCTCACAAAAGCTCTCACGTTGGCGCCCATCTTCAGGAGTTCCTCTACGAGATGACTCCCAATGAAGCCACCGGCACCGGTTACTAGAACAGAAGCTTTTTCCAGAGTCATGGTGGACATCCCAGCCCAGTTGGCGGATGCTAGGAGCAGACATAAATGATTCGGCGAGATTATAACCTGAAAATCCTGTGAATACGAGACCGACCTTTTCTTCTACTCTCGTTTTCCTAGGTAGCAAGAAGGCTTTATTTGCAGAACACAAACCCCACATAGTATCCATGACAGAAGAAACTCGACGCGATGTGGCGGCAGATAGCCTTAGCCTAAATATAGTTTCCGAATCGATGTCCCGAGCACTCTTGATCGTGGCAGGGATTACTTCCTCAGCATTGCTCGTCCGGGCGACTGATGTATCTTGGAGCATCTCTGACTATGCTCATCTCAAAGTGCTTATGTACTGGAGCAATGTGGTTATCCTGTTCATTCTAATGGGTCTAACAACTGCGGTTGTGAAATCTGTTTCAGAGAATGCCCATCGCAAAGCTGAGGTGGGAACTGTGATCGGAACAGCCCTAATATCAGTCACTTTGTCATACCTGATAATGGCCTTTGCAACCGTCGTTCTAGCTAATCAAATTGGGTTCCTTGTTGGCGAGTCTCCTACAGTAACGGCCGAGCTTCGATTGTTGTGGATCCTAGTAGTACTCTCGATGCTTCCATCTGCATATCTCCAGATAACGAAATCGGTCATTAGCGGCTTTCAGAGAATGAAACGGACCGTTGGAGTAGATATCGTCTATAACTCATCTAGAATTTGTGTCTTGGTTGTTCTCTACGTCAACAACATGATAACTATTACAAATGTCCTATACATGTATCTAGGCACGATGTTTCTCGGTTTTGCGGCGGGAGCTGCAGTACTCCAGAGAGAACTGAAGGCAGAGGGTATCAGCATTCAGACACGCGGGTGGCGCCGGATATCAAGATCCATGTTCGCGGTATCTGGAGCCATCTTTGGTCTCGCCCTTATTAGTTCATTCGGGAACTACATCATACCTCTACTCGTTGACTACTACGGAACAGACTTCGACATGGCCAGATACTCCATCGCGCTTGCCACACTGACTACCGTGAAATCATTCATCTATGCACCATTTGCGGTGCTTTTTCCGAACTTGGCGGGAATGTCTGGCCGAGGAGAATACGACATGATTCGTACCAGATTCGATGAGAGCAACAGGATTATGTTGCCCACCTTCATCTTCGCATTCATTGTTGTTCTTACCTTTGGGGATGCCATTCTGGGCACAATATACGGTGTCAGAGGACTCGACACGACTGGTGGACTTTCGGCCGCGCAATTCCTGTTTGCCATCTCACCGACTCTATTGATCTGGCCTATCAACGGATTGTACACCAATCTCGTGACAGCATTAGGAAGAATGAAGGCTCTTGTTGGAATGGGGTTACTCTCCGTGTCCTTGCAGGTGATCTGGATTGTGCTCTTGCAGCCTCACTATGGTGTGGTAGCACTAGCGTATGTCTGGTTGATCGGGATCCCGATGTTTTTCCTTTACCACTACTACTGCAAGAAATCGGTTTCTGTAGCCATGAGTACAAGATTCCTGACAAGGTCAATCATACTTGTGGCTCTATTCTTAGGAGTCGCTTGGGGGGTTTCTCTTCTGGGAGAACTCGTGGTAAACGCACTCTCTTTCATACCCCTCTTGCAGCTCACAACATTCAGTTCGCTGGCTAAACTGGTATTCATTATTCCGCTCTGGTATTTATTCATAGCATTCTGTCTTGGAACTCGGGTTATGAACTTCTCAGATGTGAACAATCTTAGGAAATTCCTGAGAAGAATCCCCCCTGTATGGTGGATATCCAGACCGCTTCTGGACCTAGTGGAGCGCACGGGCAAGAAATACTATGATAAACTCCTGAAGTAGTGCACTTTTTATTCACTGTCGCTTCTAGAGTAGCTTCGGATAGGCGCAATCCGAATCCGCCATCGCAGGTTGCCCACGTTTCAAACACGATGTACG
Organism: Candidatus Thorarchaeota archaeon; assembly: GCA_019057475.1. Classification (GTDB taxonomy): domain Archaea; phylum Asgardarchaeota; class Thorarchaeia; order Thorarchaeales; family Thorarchaeaceae; genus WTCK01. The sequence goes on from DXJO01000039.1 coordinate 22,253, forward strand.
CCTCCCACCTGCCTGATGATTGTGACACATCCTTTCCGCTATTCCACTAGGTTTCCACCAGTAAGTTCAAGAGTATCAATAGAAACAACAAGAATGGCGAGGTATACCTACTCGAATGCTCCGGTCCTTTGATGGCGCTCATAAGGATATCTTAGCTGAGCTTGGTGATGCTGCATGAAGAAGCTCGCAGTATTCGCAACTGATGCCAACTTCTTGGCTTTCACACGACGGTTTGACACCCGGCTGTATGGAGAATTAACATCTAGTGGGCTTAGATTCGTTTTGGAGAAAAGAATGACCCCTATCAAGATTCGGAATCTGACACGGTGGGCCGATTTTGTCCTAGTTGACTTCCTCACTCCTCTTGGACAGGAAGTTACGAGGTACTCCGTGAAACCCGTTCATATCAGAATCCATAGGTATGAATTGGATTACCCAGACCTTTTTGTACCTGTATGTTGGGACAACGTTGCATCAGTCATCGCTGATTCCAGCTACTACGCATCACTATTGAAGCAGTATGTTCCTGGCAATATCCCAATATTCATTGTACCCGCTGGAGTTGATGCATCCAGATGGCCATTTAGGCCGTCATCATCAAGGAAACTCTGCACTTGGGCATTGCCGAGCCACCGGAAGCGCATCTACGATCTGATGCTTGCCTTACGTGATGAAACACTCTATGTTGGGGGCAAGAGTGCCAGCTACAGATATCTTCTGGAAGCCAACAGAAGGTTCTCCCTCGGTCACGTTTTTGAGCCCGACGCGAAGTTTCCTCAATGGCAGTGGGACAAAGAGTTCTATATTCATCACTCTCTCGATGAAGGCCTTCCTATTTCAGTTGGAGAAGCCATGGCCTCAGGTCTGATTCCACTCGTCCATAGATTCCCATCTGCCCTAGAGATTGTCCCGAAGGAGCTAACCTACGTCTACAACACTGAGCTTTTAGGGTTGATTCACCAGTATAGGGAAAAAAGTGAAGAGGAGAGAATGGTTCTCAAGCATGAACTAAGGCAGACCGTTCTTGAGAAGTATGGCTCTGAGTCAGTGGCTCATAGACTTGAAGCCATCTTCGAAGAATCCATGGCTTAGAATGAAAAAGGATGTATGATTCAATCTAGACATGCAATTGAAAACCTAGTTATGCATCGCGATCGTGTTACTGTTTCTAGTGCCAGCTGCATCATTGTGGCCAACCAGGGACCAGTTTCCACGCTGCAATCAGCTCATGTGACACTTGATAGACACAGCCATCCTATTGAAGAGCTCGTTGGCACCTCCTTCGCAATGATCAAGAGAATAGAAAAGAGAGAGCATATTAGATCATTGAGTCTAGGACTTTAGCAAGCTTGCCAGTCAAACTGCGTCGACTAAATCGTTCGTACTTCTCCTTTGTTGGACCAGGTATGGCCTTGTTTTGGTCGAATGCATCGAAAAGCTCTACGATTCGAGCTGCCCCGAGCTCGGGTTTCGAACCGTCTGTTGAGAAACCGAATTCATTCTCAAGTATGAAGTCCTCTAGAAATCCAGGCGCAGAGAAGCTCAAAACTGGACGGCCTGTGGCAATATACTCGTAGAATTTGGCTGGCACCACCGATGGTGCCACCATCCCACTGATGAGGAGCAAGACATGGCATCGGCGCATGAATGCAATCGCTTCTTGATGAGGACTGAACCCTGGCACTCTTACGAGGCCATCTACAAGAAGCTTTCTTGCCTCAGCGTAGATGAAGTCTGGCTGCACTCTGCCCAAGAAAACGACGTTTGTTCTTTGCCTTATCTCTGGTCGTTCTTGGATGGCGATTGCCAGCGATTGGAAAAGGGGACGAGGTGACATTGTCCCGTAGATTGATCCGATGTGTCCCATTACGAACCGATCGGCTGGAGGAACATCTGTCTGACCAACGAAATCGGATGTGTCAAAACCGTTTGGTATTACAGTTGGATTGAGCCGTGAAAGCCCCATACATACAGCCACATCCTTCTGCATCAGCTTGTTGACTACGACGACTCGGTCCATCTGACCAAGAAGCTTAGTTTCATAGAGTCTATAGAAGCATTTGTGGAATCTCGTAGGCCACACCATGAAATCATTCGATGAGAATGGATCCCTGAGATCGGCCAACGTCGGGAGTCCGAATTTCTTGCGAAGTTGTGACGCCACTCTCAAGCACGAGTAGGGAGGCGCTGTTGCGTAGATGGCATCGATATGCCCGGACTTCAGCAGCTCACTGCCCGCTCGAACGGCACCAGGAACCCAATCGAACTGGGGATCAACGAATGAATAGAGAAGATGATATCTGCGAAGGCCCTTTTTCGCAAACCTGCGGAGCGTCTGATAGACGGGTAGACGGATGGCCCTTATCACTTGCTGGTTTGATGGAATTTCATAGAGCAATGTTTCATCTTTTATGTAGTCAGGATCATTGAGAACAGTTAGCACAGTTGTGTTCCAACCATACTCACGGAGGTACCGAGAGAACTTGAGAGGCCTAAGAGAACCAATCCCCCCAAGAGGTGGATAGTAATAGGCAATCATCAGAAGTTCTCGCATCCACATCCATCCTGTTTCTGGACCATCCAAGACACAGCATTCTTCAAAGATTGAACCATGCCAACAAGCTGAGTCCTGTAAATGCTTTCAAAGGAGTTGGCTGCCCTATTCCAGCAGACAAATGGCGAGATATCTCATGAAACATAAAAGTGATGTGGAATCATTTCGCAGAGAAGGCTGGTCCCTAAACTCCTGCAGACTAGCATCTAGGCTGAGAACGGTTACCACGTGGAACGATAGAAAGGAAGAACTCGCTTCGTCGAGGGACTAGATGGAAGGACTGTAGACTTGCTTGAAGTGGCGGAAGGTTGGTCACATGTACTGCTTCACGCAAAGGGCCGATGCTTGCCTTAGGAAGAAAACGACAGGAGCAAGGGAGAGGGTTCTTCTGGGTCTGACCACGAGGACGGAGGTCTGTGGCTTGTGTCGTTTTCCATGTCTGTGCGACAATTCCCCATTCCCATTTCCCGCTCTCTCGGTGCTACCAGAACTCACTGTCGACTCGAGTCTGATGAACTCGGAAACATGTGCACCATGTTTCACAAGCGATACTGGTTAACAAGATCCACCCGTCATAACAACATATCCTCACTCCTTCGGGATGGTTCAAGTTGGCGCACTAGTGCTTCTTTCCTGCAAAAAGGAACATCAGGACGTAAGTCGTAATACTCTTCAGTCCAAAATACCCAACACCAACGACCCCAATAGCCGCTTCTCGATTCTCATCTTGAGAGCATCGAGCTTCTCACCATTCATAAGCCATTAAGGCTTCATGCGATTCATAAGCGTTCTCTTGCCATCGGAAATGCGAGGCCAAACGAGGAACGTAACATGCCCAATGAAAAGACCCCTTTGCTAAGAGTTGTCGATACACATTGTCATCTCGAGCAAGCAGAGTTCCTGCATGATCTCGATGCAGTTGTGGACCGAGCTTTGGAAGGTGGAGTGCACATGATAACCTCAGCGATTACCCCTGATACATGGAGCAGAGGTCTTGACATTGCATATGAGCTCCAAAATGTTCATGCAGCCATCGGTCTGGATCCTGTTCTGTTCTCTGACCTCGAGTCTGTGCTAGATTGCATTCACAAGAACGCCTCCCAGCTGATTGCAATTGGCGAAGTTGGACTAGACCATTACAGAACAAGAGATCATTCTGAACGCGAATGTCAGAGATCTGCATTTGAAGCTGCCATTGAAAAGGCAGATGATCTTCGACTTCCTGTTCAGGTTCACTCCCGATCTGCTGGAAAAAAGGCCATAGAGGTCCTATCTAGCATGAACGCCCATTCTGTTCACATGCATGCATTTGATGGAAAAGCCAGCTTGGCGCGCATCGCATCACGGGAAAAGGGATACTACTTCTCGATACCAACCTCAGTTGTTCGTTCAGCTCAGAAGAGGAAGCTGGTCAAGGCTGTAGATATCGAGAGGATTCTCGTTGAAACTGACAGTCCAGTGTTGGGACCCGACAGAGAAACCAGAAACGAACCCATGAACGTCTGGATGGCCCTGAGAGAAATAGCCAGCATTTTGAAGAGAGAAGAAGAAGAAATGCGCGAGATACTCCTTGAGAATACACTCAGGCTCTATCCGGGAATTAGGACCAAGTGATACAATTCATAAATGGCATGGATGGTCCTACACTGCTGGTGACTATGAAGGATGGTCTTGAAGAGAAATTGAAGCAGCTTGTTATTTCAAGAACGTCTACTGCAGCCCGTGAGGAGTGGCTGAAAGCTCAACAAGAGTCCGAAGCGCCTCTCTTCAACTACCGTTATAGTCACGTTAGTCAAGTTGTTGCTGTTGCTAAGGATTTAGCAAAGGCCGGGGGAGCTGATACGGACATTGTAACAACAGCGGCTTGGCTACACGACTTCACCAAACCCGGAATGGGCGAAGTCCCGGGCCATGGAGAAACTAGCGCAAAAGATGCCAGAGAGATTCTGCTGAAGGAGGGGATTGACCCCGATACTGTGGAAAGAATCTGCGATACAATCCGGAAGCATGTTGGACTCACTCTGGACAGTCCGCTTGAACCCATGGAAGCGCAGATACTCTGGGAAGCTGACAAGTTAGTGAAACTAGGAGTCACCGTCTTTGCTCACATGATTGTGTACATGCAGAAAGCAAGACCGGGTTTTAGTCTCAAGGACTTGGCAGATGAACTCCGTGATTACTTGGACCTTGCTGAGAGAATAGCTGCGAGCATGAATACGAAACGAGCCCAGGAACTAGCTCGAGTCAGGCTAGATGCCATGAGAGGCATCAACGAGCTATTAGACTCGGAGCTTATGCTTGGCAAACAGGAGAGATAGATAATGACCGAGAGCACGGACCCTTCGGAGGGAACGCTAAGAGCCGGAATCCTGGCGATAGGTGATGAAATCTTGGATGGGCTTGTGCTTGATACGAACTCCAATTGGATGGAGATTCATCTGGCATCTCTCGGCGTTGAGATGAATCGACTTGTTTTAGTGCGTGATGACCTCACCGAGATTGGATGTGCTCTAAAGTTCCTCATGGAAACATGCAATCTTGTGATTACGTCTGGTGGACTTGGACCCACCCACGATGATATGACACTGAAGGCGGTTGCTCAAGCTTTCAATAGAGATCTTGTGGAGGACTCAAGAGCCCTCAGCATAGTGGAAAAACAATACAGGGACTTGCACGACAGAGGGATAGTGAACAGTCCGGAGATAACAGAGAGCAGGAGAAAGATGGCACGCATTCCAAAAGGTTCTGCCGCTCTCAATAATACTGTCGGGGGAGCTCCCGGCGTAATGCTCGAGATTGACAACGTCACGATCTTTTGTCTACCGGGTGTACCAAGCGAGCTGAAGATGATCTTTGAGGGATCGATTGTGCCGTGGATACAGAAGAAAGGCACAAGCAAATTCTGTGAGCGCGTTGTTGAGTTTGAGATGCGCGATGAGAGTGTCTTCGCCCCAATCATCGACATTGTGATGAAAATGCATCCTGGCGTATATATCAAATCGATGCCCCGAACCTACGGAACATCCCATGTGTTGAAAGTCTGGGTGTCATCAAGGGGGAGCGACAAGGAAACAGTCACTAGGATTGTAGACGATGCAATCAGAAGCATAAGTCACAAAACGGGTCTAGAAGCCAGGTCGAAGGGATGAACTCTCCACTCAGCCGATAGATATATCGAGCTGTTGTGCTTGCAACTGCGGCTGGAGTAATCTATCGTGCAAGTGGAATTCGCAATCCTGCCAGTTGACATCGTTGTCTTCGTTATTGCTGTTGTTTACGCCGTCTTTGTCCTAACAATGGGAGACGTGATGCGTCGCAAGCTAAACCTAGATGCAGAGTTCACCCGGAAAATCGTGCATATGTTTGGAGGAGGCGCAATCTGGACTATTCCCTTCTTTCCTCACCCGTGGTTAGCTACGTTCGTAGGATTTCTATTCGTACTAATGACCTCAATGGCTAACACTGAGAGATTCGGAAGGTTCTTCGCAGCCATGGCTCGCCCTGAAGATGTCGAAAATGCGAGTGTAAGAGGACCCTTCTGGTACGCGGTTTCGGTCACTGTGCTAACAGCTCTCTTTACGTTCACTGGAAACGAGGCAATCTTCTTCCTAGGAGCTGCAGGAATTCACATCATGATGTTTGGTGATGGCATGTCGGCACCTATAGGCATGAAGTACGGTAAGAACCACACGGTTGTCATCTTTGGATCCAAGCGAAGCCTTCAAGGCTGCCTAGCCCTTTTCGCATTCGGATTCATAGGATCACTTTTCTCCTTCTGGTACTTCGGGACCCTCTTCACCGGATACGAAGCCTTCGTTTCAGGAAATGCGATACTCTGGACTGAGATGTTCGTACTTGCATTGGCTGGTGCAACAACCGCTACATTGGTAGAATTGGTGAGCCCAAAGGGCACAGACAACATCACCGTACCATTTATCGCATGTGCTGTCATGCTCTTGGTCGGAATGGCTCTGGGGGTAGTTGCCTTCTAGGCTTAGGAAGGCGCATCAACAACAAGCCTATAGTAATAGATGGAGCCCGCTGTAGGACTGGCCCGTTCAATCCGGATAACCTGCTCAACCTTTGCGCCCAGGACTCTCGCTGCTGGATCGTCTCTCAGTATTCTTGGCAATTGACGCTTCTCCATGCCATAATGACTGAGTACAAGTTGCACTTCACTTTCTTCAGCGATTGTATGCTGGGGGACCAGCTCATGTCCGAACAGGTCAAACGAGGCATATCCGCCCTCGACAAGTTCGACCCTCGTAATTCTAGCGTACTTCTTGGCAGCAGGTGTGTACCTTGTCCCTCCTACAAGCATACCTTGAATGGAGTTGGTTTCTTCCATCTCCTTCACGATGTCTCTAACTATGGCCACTCCAATGACCTTCTGTTCCTTGAAAATCCAGACTACAGACTTCAGGACATCTTCTTCATCCGTTTTTTCAGGATAAAGCGCGTATCTATTCTCATATTCGAGAACTTCATCCACGACATATCTGCGCAGATTCAGAAGAGCTCTCGTTTTCATTACAATGGAAGGTAGCTCTACCAATTGACAACACCCGATTAGAACAATTCATCCATACTTGGCGCCCTTATAAGAGTTGTAGAGTGTTGGCCAATTCTGACCTCCAAGTACACTGTTTAGTTGGAATCCACAACAAGACGGTAGTAATATACAATGCCAGAGGTTGCACTATCGCGTTCAATTCTCACGACTTGACCGGGCTTCGCTCCAAGTGCCTTGGCAGCTGGATCATCTCTGAGAATTCGCGGAAGCTGATTCTTTTCGATTCCGTAATGGCTGAGCACGAGTTGTATTTCATCAGCACTGACAATTGAGTGCTTGGAAACAAGCTCGTGTTGGAATATGTCAAAGGATGCGTAAGTTCCCTCAATCAACTCAACCCTTGCCGTTCGAGCAGATTTCTTGGCCGCAGGGGTAAACCTCAGGCCGCCCACGAGCATGCCATCCCGTGCATTTCGCTCTTCCATTTCCCGAGCTACTTCCCTGACCAGGGCTACCCCGACCACCTTGGACTCCTTGAGAATCCAGGTGACCACTCTAACCGCATCTGCCCCGCTGTCTTTGATTGGATACATTACGTATCTGTTCTCGTACTCGAACAGCTCATCGACTACATAATCGCGCATAGTCAGTAGAGCTCTCGTCTTAATTACAATAGCTGGAAGTTCCTCCATCTGAGAAGCACCCCTAGGCAAGCTCGCACGCCCATTTGAAAGGCATATAAACATTGTCAAGTATTCTAGTCAGAAAGGGGTATCGTGAGGGCAGACTAAGATTCAGTCCCCTTCGTAGAGGCGCATAGGCTGGTTACAGCATACCAGCGTTCCTGCGCCTGCTTTCTTCACGATAATGATTTGCTGACATATGTCACACACGTAAGTTGCTCCTTCCTTTGCCATTGAAATCAATCCCTGATATGATTCCTCGCACTATAAACCAGGGATTCTAGTGCTTATAAGGTTCCAGAAGAAGTGGCACATAGATAAATATACACGAAACGTTACAGGCATAGTTCAGGAAAGAGGCGATAGACTTGCCCGGACTTACGAAAGGAATGATTGCTGACGTCCAGAATAAGAGGGAGATTCGACTTCCGGATGACTTCTTCAAGAATGCAGACCTAAAAGGCATGAAGGCCGCGATGGTCATTTACTTTGAGAGATCCGGGGAAATTCGTCTAATCCCAATGATGAAAGATGGTGGTGCTCGAGTCAGGTTGGAAGTCGAGAAGGTCAATCCAGCGCTGATGCAGACAATGACTCACCTCTTCAAGGAGCATGACCTGAAGGTTCTGTTCACAACTGGCTTCTGTTTCGAGCAGAATAGATGCATCTACGAAGTATACTTCGCCGCTGACGCAATCAAAGAAAAAGAAGCGGACATTCGCAAGACAATCGGAAGCATTCCGGGCTTGTACGAGAGCGAGTTTGAGATACTAGAACTGGGTGTAGACTGGTAGGCTGCAACAGAGGTAAGTGAGTTTAGCGCGTTTCCCTTAATGCCACATTCTCTTTCACGTTTGTTTCTACAAGTTCAAGTTTAATCTTGAAGAGAGACTCCAGATATCCCCTAATGAACGGAGCAGGATAGAACGGACCTCCAATCACAATGAGGTCATCGTGGGAACTGAATTCACCCCATCCAGAATTTTGCAGCAATTGGAAAGCTAGCTCACGAGTTGCCGTGTCTCTGACATCCTTTCCGTGGAACAAGCGAATTACATCAGCAACAGGCGCTTGGCTTCCAGCGGTTTCACCCAGTACGTACTGTTCCACAGGCGTGAGCTTTGAGAAGAACAGCGAAGACAGCGTTTCTGACTCAAGCACACTCCGAACAGCGTTAACGTAAAGCCCACGCTCAGCCCACTTGTGTACAGTGAAGTCTAGATACCATCGAACAGCATCTTCGATTAGTTGTGCTCTCGATCGGCCGACTCTGTCCTGAACCAACTTATCCATCAGTTTGACAATCGAGCTGCTCATTGTAACACTGATGATTTTCTTTTTATCAGATTTCTCAGATCCTTTTGGCACGCCAGGTCGTCTCCCTACTACACTCCCGCAAGTGGCTGAATTGAACTTGCCAGCCTTCAATATTGAGTATTCGAATATACGGGGTCTGAGTATTATGCATGTAGAGCTACTATTTGAACTCTTGGGATAGCCTAGCGAAGGTTACTCCGAAGTACGAGTACACAGCCAGAAACTTTAATCATACATTCATCACTGCGCTAACTGGCTAATGCTATGTCTTACAGTGAACTCTGGTTGGAGATGCGAGGTAGCGACAATTCATTCCGGGTGGTTCTCCTAACTCCAGTTGATTTTGAGATGCCGAACGGTTTTACTGTGGGGGACATTCAGAATTTCCTGCCCCAGAAGAAGCTATACTATTCAGAGTGGTTTCCCAGCGTAGCTAAGGCCAAGGAATCAATGGATGCTGCTTCACAATTCTACAACGAACGTTCGATTCATTTTCTGTACTTCAGAGAGATACGACCGAGCCAAAAGAAATCTGGCGACTAGTCCACTGACGCATACTATTTTATTGTCCAAACTTGTCACCCCTTGAGGGAAGTCCGGATTGGCCCTGGTATGCGGACAGGGCACGGTTAGCGTAAGTCATTGCAGCATTGTGATGTCTGTTCACTCTCTCACCACATTCATCGCATCTCAGAGTGTCCCAGTCACCTGTATTTATTAGCCTGCCTCCACAGTTCACATGAGTACCCACTCTTGGTGCAACACCCTTTGTTTCCACTGGGACTCCTTTCACGTCAAGTACTTCCAGTGCGTACTCCATTATGATCTCTAGCCTCTTTGGCATGTGAGTTATCGCTTTAGCCAGGGCTCCTCTTGTGCCTCTTGTGCTCAGTTTCGATATGTTCATCTCATAGCCTATGACCTCTGGTCTGCACTCGTAGACGACCTCTGCCAGCAGTCGCCCACAGGCTCTGTCAAGCTCAGCCTTCAGTCTTGCAACACGTGCATGAACCATCGCAATCTCCTTCTTCAGTTTGTAGGACATCCGCTTCTTGTTCAGGCGTTCATACTTTGCCCTCTTTCTTGTGAGTCGTGGTAGAACAACATCCCTCAGTCGGACTATCCTCTTTGATATCTGCTCAACACGACTCATGTCACCAAGTGGAGCTCTCTCTGTTGACCCGATCACAAACACATCCTTCGATGGACGATTCGGGTCTACTCCAACAGCCTCTACCGACCTCTTCTTGATCTTGATGCGGTTCAAGAATTTTGTGCTGGGCTTGAAGTCCGGAATCTCAAGGACGATATCGAATTTCACTTTCTTCGTTGGCCCCTCTGGCGGCAGTACACGTGCTGACCTGACTCTTGCTCCTTGCAAGATGTGGCTCCTGATTGTCTTGCTCGCTATCACTCTCATTGTGATCTTTCTTCTTCGACTGGGTCTGACTGTGAACTCTGTGTAACCCATGTTCCGAAAGTCGTCAGTGATCTGGGTCGAGTTGCCACGGGCTATCACATACTTCGGACCCATGTGTAGCTCCAACGGGAGTTCGTTGCGTGTTGTGCTGCTGAAGGGGACTGATATGCAGTTGCTGACTGTGAGATGCCTGATGAACCCTCTCTCATCTGTGACTAAGGAGGCTGCAATGATCTCTCTGAGAGCTGACAGGTAGTTATGTCGTCCTCCAAGTCTACTTCTGACAACTTCAGACAATGACTTGAGGAATCGCCTTGAGGGCAGGATATGCTCAAGAAGGTCTTCGAACTCATCGACTCTGTCGGTCAGGTCCTTGACCTTTCTCAGGAACACCTCTGCTCTCTGGCTGTCCTTACCATCACGTTTCATCGACTCGATGTTGTTCTCAACACGTCTCAGTAGGCGTCTAGCTTCTCTCACAAAGTCGTTCTTCCTCACTCTGAATGTCGAATGGGGCGGACTCACATGAGCCAGCCTGTCCATCCCTCTGACAAGAGTGTCAGTCTTTCCTACGAACACCAACGCATGCATTCTCTGCAACTTGTTCAATACTCTCTCGTCACCATTGAACAGTCGCCTGTGTGCCTCTACCTGTTCATTCACACGATCAATCCTGTAGGATAGCTTGTCATCTATCTTGTTGCGGAGACCTCGAATTGTAGCATTCATCCATCTCTCCTCTACGTTGAACATCTTTGCCATGGTCAGTGAAAGGTATCTGGGCACCTGTCCGAAGAACGCTATCGAGGGAATACACACTTCAAAATCACCTTGTAGCAGGTCTCTCAACTTCTTGAGCTTCTCCACTAGGCTCATCTGTACCTCGCATGCATTCCCTAGAGAGTAGAAGTACGAGTGAGCAAGGTTCTCCTCGATCCCTGTGTGCGCTCGCAATTTGGCTGCTCCGCTAATACCACCACTCGATATCGCTCCTGAGCGAAAGAGCTGGAATGCAATTGGTGCAAGACACTTTGCTTGGGACATTGCGCGACGACAGAATTTAGAAACAGTGTCAGCAGCCTCGTACTCCAGTGACTTCGGAGTTCCTTCAGGTCGTCGCCAGCTCGTTGTATAGGTGCGGATCTCAGGTTGTTGTTGAGGTTCTGTTGTCTTGGTGTTGTTGTTTGGGGTCTGGGGTTGTGATGGTGTGCGGTTGGTGGTTGCGGCGGGGGGCAGCTGCGGGTGGGTAGTTCTCACATCGGTCATTTCGTGTCACCGCCAAGTGTTTCTTGCTGTTGACATCTGTTAGAACTTCTGAATTATATGGACCGAACTAGTAGTGGTGTTTTTCAGAGAGTGTATGGCAGACACCATTATATACGCACTAGGGGTAATATCCTCCACTATCAGAGGTTCAGGTTGCACGAATTTGACCGCTCGATTGGCGCAGATTGCATTCTAGTGACCAGTCGTCTGCACAGGTTGCAGCCCTGTGACCGATTGCATATCTCAAGTTGCATCAAAATGACCGTTCGTGTCTGTGAGGTTGCAATAGAATTACCGTTTGGGTCTCGAATGTTGACTCCAAATGACCACTCTGTAGGACAATAAACTCAATAAAACGCATCAAGGAATGGTGAACTCATTGGTCTCAAGGGACTCTCTTCCTCAGGAGCGACTCACTCGTGAGTCTGTGGCAAAGGTCATCCACAACAGAGGACATATGGTGTTGCTCATGGACTATCTCAAGGCATATCCTGACGAGCTACTCAGAGGAGTACTTGTTGCAGGGTCAATCGGTTCCGGTAAGACTGAGAGGGCTAAGAGCATTGTAATGGCAGCTCTTGACTCTATAGTGGTTGGAGGCATGTCTTGAGTGAGCCAGTTCGAGGGGAACGTGAGTCAATGCAGTTATCCATACGTCTAGTCAGGAGGTTATGTAAGGCAGTGGTAGACTCTGTGTTGTGGGAGACCCTAATAGAGAGTGACCCCAAGGTCAATCAGTTTGAGGAGGTTCTTAGAAGATGTATCAGGATTGAGGGGGATGCTTGGTGAGCGACTTTCCCCGTCGTGATCTATGAAGTCGTCCTGCAAAAGATGTGACAAGTGCAATGATATCTTCTGCAAGTGTGTGATCTCTGTCTGCTGAGGGAAATACGCGCTCGACTCTGACACCAATATGACTGAGAAGTTCTTTCAGAGTATGAGTCCCGAAACGTGCAAGGCGGTCATCATAGGTAATGAGCATTCTGTCAACAGCGCCAGAAGCACATAGTCGCAGAAGCCTGGGCAGACCTTGATGTCTGTCATTGAGACCAGATGCGATATCAAAATACTTCTTGACAATGAGATAGTCATTCTCAAGAGCATAGTCTTCCAGAGTGTTCAACTGGTGACGAAGATCATCCTTCTGTTTATGTGCTGAAACTCTTGCATGGAGAGCAACAGTCTTTGGAGTGTTTGACCTTGTAGAGGTCTCATATCTTCGATGACTCCTAGTGTTCTGAGAGTAGAGATGTATTTGCCTTTCTTTTCCCATCATCTGAGTGTTGATGTTGAGACCAAGATTTCTTGCCATGATACCAATTCTTACTAACATGACAAGATTGCAACAGGGTTTTCCCTTCTGAATGCAACGGTGAAATTGCATCACAGAAGAAGATGGAAAAAAGGTGAGGGAGGGGTAGTATACCCCTCAGTTGATTATGGTAGCGGTGGAGGTATCCACGGTGTAACGATGCCTACGAGGTCGGGCATGACCAAGACAACAATACCGACACCAATGCATGCGAGCCCAATTATGATACTGACAGGAGTCGCTGAGAATATCTTCCCGAGAAGACTCACGAGCGACAATAGGAAACCACCCAAGCTATAGGCTATGGCGAAAACGATGACGCCTATCACAGCCATCCACTTGAGGGAGATGATCTGTGTAATGGTTGGACCGACGACCGCTTCGTTTGCATAGGGAGCCAGCACCCCATAGATCGTGAAAGTCACGAATATCGCAACAGCCAATGCAAAGACGAATCCGAGTGGGAACTTTGAGAGTATTCTCATTGTCAGAGAAAAGCCCGCCAGAATCAGTACCCCTGCGACAATCACTGCACTGGGCTGAGTGACCCACACGACATAGCCAACGAGTATGTCCAGGGCGCCTACAAAGAAACCTAGGTACGTACCCAAGACCTTGATTATGTCGAATATGCTGCCCAGTATTGGAATTGGATCAGTGATAGTCTCAAAAAGCCAGGCAGCCGCGAGAATCCCAGTAATAATCAGCACCCAGCCAACGATCCATTCGTTAGCAAAGTAGCCCATTATTTGACCGAGGTCATAGTCTAGAAACTCTAATTGAAGCATGAAACACACCACGCAATTCTTAGTTCAGGAGTCTGCACCGATGCTAAAAAAGCTATGTTACACAAGCTCCAGATGTAATAAAGAGGCTGATAGTGAAAAGGACATCCAGAAGATAAGACCACAGATGAGTCCCATCATCTTGCCGCGAGAACCACTTACCATGACAGTGTTCTGATAGCCCATTGATACTGTAGTAAGTAGCAGAGTAATCATCAACGGCAAGATATCAAAGAAACTCAGGACCATGGGAGTCCATGTAGGACCCTGAGAGAGCAGAGACCCAATGAATAGAAAAGGCGAAAGAGAGGCCAGCAGACCCAACACAAACGCACTCGTCAGGTTTAGAATGTAGATCTTGAGTCTTTGTGCAGCAATAATCGAGTCGCGTTCCTTTGCAACAGCAGACCTCTTGACCAGACGGGCTGTGATGCGAGCTAGTCGCTCCCCTGCATCCTTGGCCGAAGCTTCACACATTAGCACAATCACCTCCAACATGTTGGCGACTCGCTGACCGAGAGCTTCATTGACTGAAAGGGCAATCGCTTCCTTGATACTATTCCCTTGCCAGTACACAGAATTGATGGCAGGGTCGATCAAACTTTGAACTTCGGGACCTACTTCATCTCTTGTGGCGGGAAGAGCAACCTCCAATGTGTCACCCAGTCTAAGCCGTTCCGATAGAAGCATGAGAAAGTTGAGGAACTCGTCGTATTCCGCGATAATCTCCTTTTGTGAGGGCGCGATGATTCCACCCTCCCGCGGTCTGTCGAAGTATGCTGAAAACTGACTGGCAAATCGTGACTTCAGTAGCATATTGAGCAATATGAATACAGGCGCAAATAGAATGATGAGAGGATTTGTTGCCATTCCGCCTAATGAGATAGCTAACGTGAGCATAATGGGGACGTATGTAACAAGCGCTGCAACGATGAGCAGACGACTCTCCAACTCCATGTTCCTCTGCCTAAGAGTCATGTCGGCCTCGAAGGATTCACCAGACAGAGCTTCAAGCAGGTCAGTCTTACGCTCCAACGATGACAATATCGCGATGATATACCTCCGAAGATCACTAGAAGGCTGCCCATTGGCGAACTCCATGAGGCAGATTTCCGGAGGAACGCCTGTTTCGATTCTAACAACGATTCCTTTGAATGCCTTTGAGAGGAATGGGTGGTTTGATTGAGCCACCATCTCGATGGCATCAAAGATTGTTCCACCACTCTGGAAGACCAACACAAATTGCTCAAAAACAATGTCTGCTTCTTCTGAAAGGCTGAGTCTATAGCTATTCATCTTAGAAACAGGGTAGTTTTCAATGGCATAGTGCATCAGAATCGCAAATACAATGGCTAGAGGGATTGAGAGGAATAGACTAACCTCAAGAAGGAACGCGATGAATAGAAGCAGTACAAAGACAGCTGTAGACATGAGGTAGGCAGCCGCCATCACTCCCTGGACGCTAAGCGCCATCAGAGGCGCGAGGAAGTTCACCGCCTTCTCAAGCTCTCTGCTTTTGGAACGATTTCCTAGGTAAGAGAATAGCGGAGCTCTGGCGCTTACATTGCATACTCTCGAGTAGATTGACATTGAAGTCCTCTGATAGTTGGATTCCTAGCAGCTCTCTTAAATTGCCCGCTAAAATGTACGAATTGTCTGGCTTGTTTCAGAGCATAACGCATCTAGTAGAACTCCTCGAGCGTTCGCTGCGTTCCAAACTCGGAATACAATCGACTGGCCTTCAGCCATCTCTCGACGGAACCGCTCAGATGTGAGTCCACTTCAGCCACAGATTCCTCAAGAGTGGAGAAACGCTTCCCTGCACCTGAGAGCGCTCGACGCGCTATCTCTCTGAATCGCCAGACCCCAAGAGGAACCCACTTTGTCGGGTCAGTTTGCATGAAAACCATCACTCCGGCCTGTCTTCGTATTTTGACAAGAAACTCAAGGGCGGGCAATCGAGTTGCGTAATACGCTCCCACGACAATTGACGCATAGTTCTTCCGACCCCGGAACCACTCATAGTCAGATATAATCGGAGGATTAGGGCCGCTCAGCCATGACTCGAGTCCTTCAAACTGCCAAACACTTGGGAGAAACAGGATGACAACGGTGTTACCCAACGCCTTGCCTACGTAGACCATGAAGTCACTGATCCATGGAAACCTGAGAACCTGCTTATGAAGCGACTTTCCAATGATGTCATCTACTGCGGTGATACTCCATTTCGTTGGAACTAGTTTTCTTGACTTCCCCTCACCGAGAAGACCGACAGAGAAGAGTCTCGTCGTATGCTGTTGTCTTATCCCGTCATCATAGAGACCCAAGATACCCTCAGTTGCCTTGAGGTCTGTGTCCGAAGTAATCTTATCCACAGGACGAGGCACTTTGGGATTGTCATCAAGCTTGAAAGTATCCAGAGGAGCGGATGGTCCATATGGAAGTGTGGTATCAGAGAATACGCTGGTGAACCTCGGTCTCTTCAGGAGCAGTGCCTCGGAATCTGTCGGAGTTTCAGACAATGCCATGGTCTGCGTTTCTGCCAGAACCCGCGGAGGATCAGCAGCAGAATCCACTGATAGAGACTGTTTTGTTCGGACTAAGCTGAAGCGCATCCCGATAATCTCATCGATTGTCCTGTTAAGCCAAAGATCAGGGCGCTCCATCAGGGCGGTCTCTTCACCTTTAATCGGCGGAATCAATGGTCCAATCAAAACTTTCGGATAGCCATGTTCGCCCACAAAAACTGACGGGGGCGAAGAACCTGTAAGAGTCAAATTCGTGACTGCGTCATCGATGCGGACCAATGCCTTTGCTCTCATTAACAAGGGACAAGGTTTCACTCCACACAGCGCGCGGTGACCCATACACCTGGAGCAGACTCGCTCATCATATGATGTGACTCTTTTCTTGCTGCCCACAAGGGGTGTCTGTGTCAACACATTGACTCCTTGAACTCAGTTCAAATAGTGGCTTCTTGCTGCGTTCTGTTGGTTCTACTGCACTTCTACATCCCAGAGAGTACACCGAAACTATATGACTGAAGTGATTGCTACAGATGAACAGATGACAACGAGAAGAAAGTCTATTGCTGAGCTGCTGGAGAAATCTGAGCATCCAATGACTGCGCATGACATCTGCAGTATTCTCGATATAGAAAGCCGGTCGATTGTGTACGAAGACATTGGGCATATCGCGAAATCCGTAAAGAACTCCGGAAAGGAGGTACTAATCCGACCTGCAAGCTGCGGTAAGTGTGGGTATGTCTTCTCAAGTCGCAAGGTGGCAAGCAGGCCTTCAAAGTGTCCCAAGTGTCGTTCTCAGTGGATATTGCTACCGGGTTATCTCATCCGTTCCAAGCGCTAATCAGTCCTCGAACCGATGTACTTTCTGAATGCCGGCCCCTTCATGCTTGATGTCGGAAACTCTAGTCACTACGAAATCTGACAACCCATACTCTGCCTCCTCAACATAACCATGAAGAATGACCTTCATGCCAACCCGAGGTAAGAACTGATTTCGATCCATGACTTTAGCAGAGAGCTTGACGCTGTACGTCTGTGTGGTAGATTCATCCTGAACGACGATTGTTGTGGAGCCATACCATCTTTGCGCACTGATTCTTGTTGTAGTGCTGCGACCAATCTCCCGTATGATTCCCCTTACAACAGTCACGGCTAACTCACTTCCCAGGGAGCGATAATCGAACCGTACCGGCCTCCACCCCCAGCCACATAGCCTACTGAGCCATCCCTATATGATTCTATCACGTGAGCAATCCGCGAGTTGAATGCCCTCAACGATTCGATAGGAGTTTCAGTCAGGATTACAGTTTCAGGGCCAAAAGACTCTCTCATGCTCTTGTAAGCGCTCATGACTGTCTTAGACTTTGTCGAGCGTACACCAAGTCCAACAGAGATTACCTCTAGCAATGGAGGGATGTGAAGGTAAGGCGGCCGATGGAGTGGCGAACAACTTTGACCATCGCCTAACATGAGCGCGCGGTCTCTTACACCAAGCCTCAAACGTTTGCCATCAGCAGGACAGCGCACATTCCTTTTGTGTATGTCTTGGAGCAACAGCATCTTCTCATCACTAGTCCTGCAGTGGATGTAGATGTTGATATCATCGAATTCCGGATAGTCGAACCCAGTCCCAAGGACCAAAGTCCTTCTACAGGATGAACAGAATGATAGGTAGTACTTACCGAGGCGCGGGTTGAAGCCAACATTTAGAGTTGGTTTGCGGCCCTTCTTCCTTAGGATAGCAAGCTTCAGTTCTTCAAAGGTTGGTGCTTTCATCAGGAATCGAACAAACTCCCTGCCGATCTTGTCGGGAGTTGGCGAATGTGCGTCGCTGGAAGTGATGTATGTCAGTCGCCTTAGCTCGGGAATGCAGTCAGCAATCTCTGTATCCGCAGAGAGTCCGAGCTCTAGGAAGTGGATATTCGGCGTTTCATCTCCGTAGCAATCTTTTAGGCTGTCATGTTTCCCCTCTCTAAAGATTGACCTAAAAGGGGTGAATGCGTGTGCAGGTCCGATGAGACCACCCACGTCTCGCACCATACCGGCCAGCTCCTCTCCGCTCACATTGACACGAGGACGCCCACCCCATTCAGCATCAAGATTTGGGGAATGTGGACGCAAAACGCTCCGTAGGTTTTCCACAGACTCAAAGTCAGGCAGAATGACAACATGATGAACCGCCTCTTCGTCCTCTATCTCCACCGTTAGGATGAACGCAACTGATCCTGTCGTCAAGATCCCTCTCTTCTCATTTAGATGAGTCCTAAGATGGTCAAGCCAATCGGGCTGGGTCGCATCACCAGTGCCAAGAACTGCAAGACCCTTCTCGATTGCACCCTGTGTAAGCGCGGGAATAGTCATGTGTTTACTTACGCCTATTGAGTGAAGCGAGTGTATGTGCAGGTCGACGTCGTATTCTTCCATGTGCCCCATCTGTCTCCTCAGATGTTCACGAGGACCTTCGTTACGTTAGGCTGACTGGCGTGCTCAAAAGCCTTGAGACCTTCCTCGAGAGGAAACTTTTTGCTGACCAATCGATTCACCTCGATTCTGCCTTTGGATAGCATGTCCAATGCCTTGTTGTATGGACCTCTGCTGGTGCCCACGATTCTAATCTCACGGTTCACAATCTCAGTGGCATTGATTCGAACGCCGTTGCCGTGCATACTCTTGAGCGCGATTGTTCCGCGGCTCCTTACGATTTCGAGTGCCATTGCGAATCCGTCAGGAGTGCCTGTGGCTTCAACAACTAAGGCCGGGCCTACTCCGGAAGTAGCTTTCAGAACCGCCTTCTTCCAATCCGTTTCTTCCGTGTTAATCGTGTTTGTGAGGCCAAGCTGTCTTCCGATGCCCAGTTGGTAGCGGTTGCGATCCAACAAGAGTACGTCAGCACCGGTTGCATCGTATATCTGAGAGATGAGTAAACCTAGCTTGCCACTTCCGATAACTAGGACAACTTCCCCAGGTCCAACCGGAGAGTCGATTTGCGTCTGAATGGCCGAAGCTAAAGGCTCGACAAAAGTGCCAGCTACCATGTCTACACCTTCAGGGAGTAGATGGACTAGGTCGGCAGGTACACTGAGGTATTCTCTCAACCCGCCGTCTGCCGTGATTCCAAGAGTCTGCTTCGCGATGCAGAGATGCTTGAGGTGATTCTTGCAGTACCAGCAGCGACTGCAAGCCAGATCTATTTCAGTCGTTACCATAGCCCCTGGTGTAAACTCGGACATGGAGCTTTCATGGACAACCCCAGCAATCTCGCGTCCGAGGATTATCGGCAATGGTGTGTCGAGGTCACCATTCCAGATGGCAAGGTCGGTACCACTAATCCCCACTGATCTGACCTCTATTCTCACATCTCCGGGCATAAGTGGCGTGATAGGTGTGTCAGCCAACTGTAGACCATCACGCGTTAAGACTAGAGATTGCATAGTTGTACCCTCAGCAAGGAAACTGGTTCTCTACTAGCACAATAAACCCTTCGATTACGTTGAATTTGAAACTGCCGCGTGAGAGCCTGTAGGGAGTTTCACTTATCTGGTACCGATATTAGTAGCTAGTGTGAAAAAGGAGGCCAAGGTTAGTGGTTCGCTTTGGAATTGAGTTCGTACCTGACAAGCCAGTAGACAAGATAGTTCATTGGGCCAAGCTCGCTGAGAAGAACGGTTTTGACATCGTCTGGCTCACAGATCACTACAACAATCGCAACGTATGGTCAACATTAACGGTTATTGCATTGAACACAAGCAGGGTCATCATTGGTCCGGGGGTTTCGAATCCATATCACATGAGCCCGGCCCTTTCAGCATCAGCAGCAGTCACTCTCAATGAGATAAGCAATGGACGGGCGGCAATAGGTTTCGGTGCTGGAGATAGGACTACACTCAACAGTATCGGCATCGATTGGGTCAAGCCAGTTTCAACTGTTGTTGAGTGCATAGAGTATGTCAGAGCACTGACGGAAGGACGAAGGTTCACACTCGACGGGAAAGCCTTCAAGATTAGAGGAGCAAAGCTGAGCATCGTGAAGCGTGAGGATGCACTAGATGACAAGGGTAACCCTGTGCTGAAAGATGGGAAGCCTATCAAGCGTGGACCAAAGATACCTATCTATGCAGGAGCGCAAGGGTCCCAGATGCTAAAGCGTACTGCAATGGTCGCTGATGGAATCCTCATCAATGCTAGTCATCTCAAGGACTTCAAGATCGCATTGGAGAAGATAAGAGAGGGAGCTGAAGAGGCAGGTCGTGATCTATCCGATATCGATGTCGGGGTGTATGCCGCGTGCAGCATCGGAGAAACGTATGACGAAGCGTTGAAGGGGGATTTGAAGACAGTCGTTGCATTCATAGTTGCTAGTTCCCCGGAGGTGATACTAAATAGACACGGAATTGATGCAGATTCCTGCAAGCGTGTCAGGAAACTCCTTGGGGAGGGTAACTTCAAGGAGTTGCCCAAAGCAATCTCTGAAGGAATGCTGGAGGCATTCTCGATAGTTGGAGATAGCAGGCAATGTATCAGTCGCATAGAGGGTCTAGTGAAGGCGGGGATGACTCAAATGGTAATAGGCTCGCCCATAGGGCCAGACAAATCAAAAGCCATAAAACAGATCGGGCGGGACATCATCCCACACTTTAAGGCAATGTAACTCTACGACACTAAGTCCATGCTCAACTAGTCTGGCAACTCACAAGGGAAGGAAACCCTTTTGTGAGCGAAATGATGAAGTCGGATGGTCAAGACATGCCCACTCTTAGCCTGAAAAAGCACGGGACCGGCATAGCCCTAGAATACGGTAAGGTAAAGCTGGCACTTGACACCGGGGTGCAGGGTGCGACAACTCTTCTTTCTCATTCACATACAGACCATATTGGCAGACTTAACCGAGCGGACCAAGTCATTGGAACCAAAGGAACCTTCGACACCTATTCTGCGCGAGGAGGAAAACTACCTGCTAACCGAATCGTTGTTGAATATCAGCAGGTGACATTTCTCAATGGAGCCGACATTACGGCCATCAATGCAGGACATGTGCTGGGCTCAACGATGTTCCTAATCGAGTTTGAAGACGGCCTGAGAGCATTGTTTACAGGAGACTTCAATGTTGTTGATAGCATTGTGCACGAACGTGCTCGTCCGGTCAAGGCGGATGTACTGATTACTGAAGCGACCTACGGTTCACCCTCTTGGATTTTTCCAAGCAGAGTCGAAACACATGAAAACATCTTGAAGGCCGCCGCCAACAGTCTTGCTGAAGGGGTCAACCCGTTGTTCAATGCATACTCTTTGAGAAAAGCCCAAGAAGTAATCGCTCTTCTACAAGGTCGGGGGATAAGCGTGGTTTCAGGAAATCGTAGCATTGACCAAGTATGTAAAGTATACAACCGCCACGGCTTCGACCTAAAACAGGTTCCCGTCACTTCAAAAGACCTCGCCCATCTCATTGAAAGGGGCTGCGCAATCGTGACTTCTTCACCTCGACATACTGAACAGCATATTCGCAGGATGCTTGGGAAGATGGAGAGCAGAACAATTATGGACAGAATGAAATCTTACTTTCTTTCAGGTTGGACGCTTGGCAAGTTCAGACAACGCGGTTTCCCTTTAAGCGCACATTCTGACTATCTAGGACTTTTGGAATTCGCCAAGGGAGTTGATCCCAAGGTCGTCTACTGTTTCACAGAAAACGCGCGTGAGTTCTCAGGGCATCTTGCAACGGCGGGATTGAATGCAGTGCCACTGGAGTAGGTGAATGGTTTGTTGAACGAACTCTCTGAATTGGTTGAACCTGTTCATGCTGAATCATTTTTCTCGGTATCAAGAACAGGAGAGATACACGAAAGACTCTCCTACGAGTATGCTGACGCCGAAGGATACTATCGAAAAGTAGTTCGCAATCAGGACCTCCTAACAAAGGAAGTTGAGAAGCTCGCCGCGAACATGCAATTCTATCTCGATAAGGAGCGCGTCGAGATTAACGACGAGAAAGTTAAGTCGAAGGTCAGCATGTGTGACATCTTTCCCAAGGGTGCAACAGAGGTAGTCGCAGTTATTTTTCTCATAGATTTCACGGGCAAGTTCAAGCCAAGCAAAAACAAGATTGTCACTTGGCTCGAGGAGGAAACCGCACCCTATGACTTTGAGATTCAATGGCGTTTTCCTTTGGGGACACGCATTGTCGAGATCGATACGTTACTTGAATACGAAATCTACGACGACATAGTGACGCTATGGGCTACCGAGGGACAATATGTCGGAGGTTATGAACGCATGGAGTTCGTGCTGCCGGAGGTATCGCTTGATGCAGATTAGCGGCTTATTCGGTATCATAGGACTGTCATTAGTGGTTCTAGGCATCGTGGTCATTCTTCTGGGCGTGGCCTTTGTTATGCGTCAGTCGAGCCAAGGAAACACAGAGGTCCGGAGAGAAAGCAAGGGCATAATCCTGTTGGGGCCAATACCAATCGTCTGGGGATACGGGAAAAAGGGGTGGGCTGTAGCAATCATTATGGGGATAATGCTCGTCCTTGTGTGGTTCATGTTCCGTGGCTAATCGATATGGTATATTCTTGGACATTATATTATCGAATGTAGGTATTACCTATGGAGTACGAAACCTCATAGATATAGAATAACTCTGTCTATTGGAGACAAACTCTCATGATATTCAAATGCAGAAACTGCGGTGACACATCAGCTGACATCGATATGGTACTCGATGGCACATGCCATTGTGGATGTACCCACTTCCAGTTGGCTTCTGAAGACTTACCCGGAGTATCCAAGGAGATTTCACAGAAAGAGCAGATACGAAGAGACCTACATCTCTGGGTAGACCTCAACCTAGATTCTATGGAGTCAAGTGACATCGGAAGTATCCGAGTCGCTTTCGAGTGCGAGAATCCAAAGATGACTTGAATGCGTGAGTTCTACTATTCTGGCGTTTTCGAATTCAGGGGGCGTTCTATTCGGGAGATTTGCCCCTCTATCTCTTCATTAATATCGGTCTCGCCAGCAACGGCAGCGATTCTCTGAACTGCTTTGAGATTGTGAATCAAAGTGTCCAACCATGAAAAGAGGTCTCCAGGGTACGCCCACAGCTCGTATTTCTCGTGTAATTCTTGGGCAATGCCTGACGGGTTAAGGCCCTTCTTTCTGGCGTCCACAATCCATCGACCCAGCTTGATGTGACCGTGGCTGCACTCTGGGAAATCCCGACAACCGCATCCAAAGAAATCCAATGTCCATCGTCCGAACAACTCAAACACCCACTTCGGAAGCCTAGTGGCACCTCCACGTGGTTGCCTCATATCAGTTAGGTCTGCAAACACGCCCGAGAAAAGGCGCGTTGGCATATGGGTCCGGAATGCTGAGTTAACTTCGCTCTGAAGCTTGGGACTGAGATAGACATTCTCGAAGGGGTCAAGCAAGATGGCGATATCGAGCACATCCATTGAGGTCACTTGCTTCTGAACCTCAAATCCAGATGTAGGTGTTAGGAATGACACTGACGTTGCCCGTCCCAGCGGAGTCGGATGTGCACCACCCTCGCGAACACGAATCATGTGTTTCCTTACGAGATGCTTCAAGGCATCAGAGGGGGGAATACTTCTTGAAAGCATCTTGTTGTAGGCTCGGGCGACTGCTTTCAACTCCACCAGTCCGGTTGAGCATATTGTTGCAAGAATTTGCTCTGCGCAGGCTTCGGTGTCCGCGAATGGTTCAACGTCCTCAACGATGCCTGCAAGCAACTCTGACGCTATCTCATCCTCAGTCTTGCTTTGTCCTCCATGGTACTTCCGCTCGGGCTCAACAATGATGTACACTTTTCCTCGATCATGCTTTCCGAGCCTTCCTGCTCTCCCTAGCATCTGCTCAAACGCTGCTGTAGTGAGCCATTCAGCACCCATTGCTAGAGATTCAAAAATAACCTGAGAGGCTGGGAGGTCAACTCCAGCCCCGAGAGCTGCAGTCGTGACCACGCATGCGTACCGTTGTTTAGCGAAAGACCACTCAACACTCCTCCTCCGCGAGTACGAGAGACCTCCATGATATACAACACTTGAAACGTGATGCTCCCTGAGCCAGTCAGCTAAAGCTTGAGCTCGTCGACGAGAGAATGTGAAGATAATTGATTGTCCTTTGGCCCCTGAACTGCTTACGTGTCGGAACTCGTTTGAAACCAACCTTTGGATTATGGATCGCTTATCCACATCACTTCGAGCGAAGATCAAGTGACGCTCGAGCGGAACTGGACGACCTACGTAGTTAACGAGTTTTAGCTTCATATCCTTGGCCAGACGATCAGGAGACCCCACTGTGGCAGAGAGCGCTATGACTTGGGCATCAGGGGCATAAAAGTGCAGCCTTGCAAGCAGGCCATCCAGCTCTGGACCCCGGTCCGGGTCGGCAAGGTTCTGAACCTCGTCCACTATGATTGTGCCAATCGTTCCTAGTTCCTTGGATGCTCCTGTTCTAAGGAGCACGTCTAGCGCTTCGTAGGTTGCACAGATGATATCGGACCTGGAAACGCTAGTATCGACGATTACAGGATGTTCTTTACTAACAGCAAGGCGCGACATGCCAACGCGAATACCAACGCGGAGCCCAAGAGACTTGTAACGTTTCTTAAACACCTCATATTTCTCATTGGTGAGGGCAACGAGCGGCGAGAGGTATAACATTTTAGCGCCGTTCATGGCTTTAGGTACTCCAGCTATCTCCGCAAGGAGCGTTTTCCCTGATGAGGTGGACGACACAATAAGCAAGCTAACTCCATCAAGCAAACCTGCATCCACAACCATCTCCTGTACAGGTAGAAGTTTCGTAAACCCGTCAGAGATTAGGAGATTCTTCAGTTTAGCGGGAAGCGCAAGCTCATTTACTTCTCTACCCGCTATAATGTCCCCAACATCAATAGTATCAATCAGTGTAAGTTCAGGCTCTTTTACAGGGTCGAAACCAGGAGTAAGGAGTCCCATCATGCGGGGTACTGATTTAACGGATGCAAGTTGCTTCTCTAGGTGGTTGATCATTCCCTTTGAAAGGTGGATGCCAAGGCTCTTCATATCAGTTCGGAAATCTATTCGGGCACAAGTAACGCATGCCACCTGATCTTCTGTCACTTTGATTGCATTTCGTCTAGTCAGTATGGTGAGTTGCTCTTTGCGCAGGCAGCCCTCACACACTTGCACTACACGAGGCTCAACGGTTTGAAGGCGCTGGAGCAGATCCTTCAATTTATCAGTGAACGCGGGTTTCTGTTTCCGTGGGATAATTATGTTCTTAGCTTTCCGGAGAAACTGATGAAACTTTTTGGGTTGATAGTAGATAGGCTTGTTATATTTTACAAACCAAGCACGCTTAATCTCCAATAGGTCAGACGTTCGATGCCCATACTCAACCATTCCCGAGAGACGTGCACGTTGTCGATCAAGCAGAACGTCAGAGAAAACATCAACTCTGGTCGTTAGGTCTTGGCGGCCTGCCCGGAAGACAATCGTGTAGGGCTTGGCCAACTGCCTTTCAATATCTGCTTCCGCGACTTCCAACTGATGGACCTCAACATGTCCCGAACCTAAACACCAAAGACTCTTCCGGAAGAATCAGAGCTCATAGATGAATGCATCTGATTCCTGCTCCACTATTGACAATGTAGACGCATACTCTTCGTCAATTGCGGGGATGCCTACCTTATCAGTCCGACCGGCTTTTTCCACTATCATCCACTCGCCCAGCACATCTTCATCATCAAATGTGCTGAATTTATCGAATGGGGTTGCCAAAACCTTGGAATTCTTTGCCCAATTGTACTTCCCCTTTTCAAATCGCTGAACGAATGGTCGATACAACGGACTATTGGTACCTGCAAGGATAAACTTGGCGCGTTGCACACCCGACACATGTGTAATTCTGATCTTCTCCATTCTCTCGTCGTAATGAGCTGTTTCAGGCACACCCGTCCCATACTTGATACGTGCGAGCGGGTCTGCAATTAAGATATTGCCCTTCTCAAGGATAAGCTTACGAATTACGCTGTAGATGTCTTCAGGGCGGGCCGCAGAAAGCGGATCAATAACTTCAGGATTCACAATGTCCACGAATGGCAAAGGTTCGTCGTATCTCATCTGGGTTGGGTCAAAAATCAGTGCTGAGATGTATTCTAGAACATCAACTCTGCGCGGTCCGCTTTCAGCCACACCTTTGAAGATGCCTGGCCCCACCAAGATTGAAACAACCTTATTTCCTCGGATTAGAGACCAAAGCTGACGTGAAACAATTAGTGCCCGTCCGGACAAGTCTGTATCCCGAAGAATGCCTACGTCGAAGCCATGTGCCTTCACATCAAGAAGCCAGAATAATGCGCCTTGGTCCTCCAACATAATCACTCCGAAAGGTAGTAGGTGTTTACAAAATCGAAGACTAGTTTGCCGGCTACTGTGTCACGCTCCGGGATTCCTACATCAACCAGAACTTGCTCAGCAGACTCGTACTGCTCGTCCAATGAGATATTCTCAAGTCCTAGTCTGTCTATTAGTTCACTCAAACATGTTTTCACGATGTCCTGAATTGGGTCGCCCTGGAATTTCAAGACACGAATCACTCTGTCAATCCTCTCTATGAGAAACGTGGATTGCTCCTCACCGACTCTCCGTCGGGCCAGACGAACATCTCGCTCAAGAAAATCAAAAGGTGACGCCATGTCCGGCTCGGTCTTGCTGCCTCTTGTAGATGCCGTCCCAACTTGCACATAGCGCGACCTGTCACCACGACCCGTAGGACGCGGGGCCATATGAAGAATGAGATGAGCTATGGATTTGATAGTCATACCACTAAGCGGTTCGTTCATGTCCTCAATCACGGCGTTGAGCCGCGTGATGGACATGTCAACCGTTGCAGATTCCGAAGCTGTGGAAAGGATTTCGCGGAGTCTTCGAAAGAGCGCTTGATTCCTTCGTAGCAAATGATGGAATTTTCCTTTGAGTGTTTCAGGCTTCCACTTGGTCACAGGGGGGCCGAAATACAGCAGTGCTTCTTGCGAAGTGGATTTCAGATGCTCTTTCAACCAAGCCTGAAGCACTGGCACAATGAAACCTTCAGCCAGTTTGGTGCGAGCGGCGATAACGGAAATCGCTTTTTCAACAGTGGACGATTCTTCATCCAATGTGCTCTCTAGGTTTGCCAGATCCCTGACTTTCAACTCTAGGTCACGAGCGAATGTGCCATAGACATATTCAATCCAACGACCCTCAGTTAATGCAAACTCCATAATGTTTCCAGGAATGTTCGGTACATCTTCACCAACAGATGCTCGCCTTTGGAGCTCAGCACTCAGAAGGGCAATCGACTGCTTTAGGCTCTGAATCCCATCCATGTGGATAAGATAAGCCATCATTGCTACCTCAAGGGGGCATGAGAACTCCTCAGCAATCCTTTGAGATTCCTCAATGGGAACTCTTCGAACCCGCTCTCTTAGGTTTACATACTTGTCCGCAAACTCCTGTGTGAGCCTTTGTCGACTCGCTACAGCCAGCTTTTCAAGATCAGGATCGCGCAGCAACCAAGAACACCTCTTTGCCCGTGAAGTCTATCTAAATGACATAAACACAGTTAGAGTAGGCTCTTGTTAGTCCTCAAATATGTATTGCGCGTGTGGAACCGCATTGCTGTTGCGCGCTCAACTCAGTCACGCGCCGCCGGATAGAAGCAGGAAATGAATGCCAAAACCTAGGAAAAGCGCTCCGAGTATTAGAGCAAATGCTGCTTTCATCTTTGAGAAGTGGCGACCATGTTCAACATGTATTACGAGCCAACCAAAAGACATGAGTCCAAAGGCGATGAAGATGAGGGCAAAGTAGATGTTGAGTGATTCGACAATGATTTCAAAAGTGGGTAACTCGAACAGTTGCATCATTCACCAACCTCATTTCTGGGCTATCTTGACCGCGGACTCTATTGGGGTTTTAAAGGTCACGGTAATAAAAGATTCATGCCACGAAATCGTATTCACTCGTGTATTCCTTGTCATCAATGACTACTTTCCTCAGGAGCCTTGCACTCCGCTTGGCTAATTTCCTTTTCTCCGCAAACGATAGGCTCGGATCTTCGGGAATCTCGATGGATTCAATGACTATTGTGTGTAGTATCTGCACCTTCTTGGTCTTCGGACCTATTTCTTCCCACAAGTCAGGAAGGGTTTCCTGAAGAATGAACTTCATTGTATCTGGAGTGTTAGCCAATGCGCCCTTGCAGAAGACGGGGGCTTTCACTTTCGTTTGGCCGTCCTCTGCACCCTTGGGCGCCTTGGGGAAAGATGTCTTGGTTGTGATTTTCCATGGGGTCCCGGCGTCGCTTGGACTCATACTGAGCAGGAAAAAAGTCGTAGGTGCTTCGTTATACGCTAGTTGCCTGATGTCCTGAAGTGGAGCGATCTCCTTGAGTTTAGCCTTATACGTTGGTGGCCCTTTTCCCCCGGACTTTTTCCATAGGAGTGGCATATTCAAGTTAGCGAACTCATTCGCCCGATCTGAGTAGGAAACTATCAATCCGGAAATTCTGTGCGTTCCTTCCGGTGCTCCATCAACATAGCATTGAATGAATGTTTCCTCAAACCCAAGGTCAACCTTGAAAGAAATTCTCTTCTCGCTGAAGGCCAAGTGCGCTCTCGGACCATGATGAGATCCGATGCCGTACTTTACCAACTTCGCATGCACAAATTCGTCGGGTTCGTTTCGTACAACCTTGGCCAGCCAATTCATCCCTACGGACCTCTTTGGAGTCCGGTTAACTGGGAGTTTTAAACTTGCCGTGAAATCAGAATACGAAAATAATTACAGTACAACAAGGCCCAACAATCCCCATATCCAAACGACAACGATTGTCACAACCAGGATTGCCACCAAGTCAATCATAAGTCCTGTCGTGACCATCTCTCTCATCGTCACTTTTCCGGTGGAGTATGCAATCGTGGAGGGAGGGGTTCCGGTGGGTAACGCAAAGTCCATGGAAACCGCAATCGCGATGACCATCGTCACCAACATAGGATCTATCCCGAGCCCTATAGCCAATGGGATAGCAACTGGAATGAGTATTACGGCCGCTCCAGTGTTAGAGGCAACCATCGTCACTAGAACTGCCACAACTCCCAATATCACCACAATGAGAAAAGCTGGAAACATGCCTAGGCCATTCATTTGGTGAGCCAGATAGGCTGAAAGACCAGTGTCAATCATTGCACCTCCTAATGCGATTCCGCTGCCTAGTATTAACAAGGATGACCAGCTAATTTCTGAGGATATATCCTTCTCATCCAAGATTCGAAGTACTAGAAGAAACAGACCACCCATCAGAGCGACGATGGAGCTTGGAATTCCATGTCCGGACCAGTTGAGAACAGAGGCCATGAAATCAGGAAGCCCTTCGGTAAGCCACAGCCCCACGACCCCTGCGAAGACTACGACTACCAGCTTCTGCTGCAACGACATCGGTCCTAGTTTGAGGTACTCCTTCTCAGAAATCCCCTTGAGGTCTCGGATCTCCTCAATATCCTTCGGAAGCTTGAATCTGATTAGCAGCCATTGCCACACAATGGGCAGCATTATCAGCACCACGGGAACCCCAAACGGAAGCCAGCTCATGAAGGAGAATTCAATATCGAGGAAGGAATTGATGTATGTTGCCGCCAACGGATTCGGAGGCGAACCAACAAGACTGGCCACTCCGCCCAGAGTTGCTGCGTAGGCAACTCCAAGCACGAGAGCCTTCCCATACTTGCTTCTCGTTTCCTCATTCCGTATCCTTGAGATAACAGCGATAGCTATCGGAATCATGATTGCGGCTGAAGCGGTGTTGCTAATCCACATTGAGAGGAATGCGGTCACAGCCATCACGGTCAACAGCAGACTGGAGCCAGATCCAGTGCTTCTAGACAGGATTAGTAGGGCTAGCCTCTTATCGAGGTCATACTTGCTCAGAGCGCGTCCGAGAAGGAATCCTCCTAGAATGAGCACAACTGCAGGATCAAAGAATGGAGCCAGTGCAGCCTGAGGAGTGCGTATCTCAGTGGTAACGAGCAGGATGGGGATTAGCATTGATGTAGCAACCAAACTGATTCCTTCCGAGAACCAAAGAATCGCCACGACTGCCAGTATCATCAGAGCGGCTTTTGATTTCACAAGAGGTTGATATGTGACTGTGAATGTCTGACCACTCTGTCGCGCTGGTCTAATCGTCTGATCAAACCCTGCTTCATTCTGGAGACGAACCTCTATCTGATCTGCTGCCAGGGGCGCTCCTATCGCGCTTATGATGAAAGTCAGCGCAGTGTCAGGAGCTAGGGGAACTCGAGTCATCACTGTGACCGTGACATTCGTTGTTGTGCCATTGAGATTGTATACGCGTTGTTCCAGTTGTCCGCCCTCAGCAAGTAAAACAATCACTGGGAGATCCACATCAATGCCGGGCGAAACGACAGTAATTGTGGTCTGATATTCGCCTGTTTGGAAATCCGGAGGGGCGAGATTGTAAAGTGCTAACCCGACAACAGCCGTCACGACCATTACAATCGCGGTTTTTCGCGAAATCCGGTATGACAAAGCGCTTCTTCCTCACTCACGTTGTGTGGCATTCAAAGACTCAATCGATAGGACGCGTTTCAAGAATTCTCAACATCTCGGTAGAAGGCGAAACAAAACCCTTTGTGCCTACTATCGTCCTGGTCTTCTCTACCAGATGACCAGTATACTTGTCGAGGATGTCAACGGTTTCCTCAAACTTATCGAAGGGACCTTCGAAGACTGTGAACCCAGTGAATGCGGTTCCAAAAGCACTACCGGCCTCGGCCAGAATCTTGATTCCCGCGGGTAGTTTGTTCCTTATTGTGCCCCATTGCTTGAACCATTCCCGCTTCTCATCATCCGTCATCGTACGAAGCCGATACATTAGTATGTAATAAAAATCCGGGTGACTGGAGTCACCGGGTTTCGTGCGGCCAGCCATACTCTAACGAACGCACTGTATAGCTTATAACGGTGATGTACCCTGAAACTCGAAACCTACAAGGGGTAATTCGTATGGGTCTCAGAGCGTCCGAGTATACAGGTAACCTGTTGGCTCTCTACTTTGTCACAATCATTATGCGCGCGTCATTCTACATTAGCATAGCTGTCATTCAAAGCTTGAACTACATGGGCGGAGGCATACATGAATGGGAAATCGCAGCCGTTATGGTTGTGTACCCACTTGCAGAACTCACCTCGGTTTCATTCTTTGGCTCATATAGTGATAAGATTGGCCGGAGGCCCATCCTGATTGCTAGTCTCTTCATCACTGCAGCTTCAGCATATCTCTTCGCCATAGCACCAACCGCAGCGATTCTGATTGCATTCTCGGCAGTCTTTGGAATCGGTGCCGCATCCAAGGTTTCCACAACTTTGTCGATGATTGCGGATATGTCATCTGAGCACGATCGAGCTCGTCTGATGGGGTACTATGATCTCTCTACACTCTCGGGTCTTGCCGGGGGCTATGGCTTGGGAATCATACTGCTGGAGATGACCATTGCTCCGAGCTCAATCCTCTTCATGGCTGGCTCAGCCTGCGCTGTGAGCGGAATAATTGCATTCTTTGTAATAAGGGAAACCCGAACTCACGTGCATGTTGACATGAGCACGCTCGATTTAATCAAGAAGGTTGCAATGGATCGGAAGATCCAGATGTTGATTCCGGTTTACGTTCCTATAATCGCAATGTACGGTCTGCTCATTGGATATGCAGAGAGGATAATCGAGGAACATTTCGATCTGCTGACTGGTACTGACCTGCTATACCTCTTTGCTGTGCTCGGCGGCTCACTCATTCTGGGAATCGTTATCATGGGACACCTCTCAGATCATTACATGAAGCGACGGCCGTTCATTGTGGCAGGACTTATCGGCTTTGGAATCTTGGGATACTTGATGGTTGCATACGCTGACAATTTACCGGGACTTTGGAGCATTTGGCCAGCGTTGCCCATACTTGGCTTCATGGCAGGCGCATTCCCCCCAGCGGCAATGGCCTATCTCACGGACGTATCTGACAAGGAAGCAAGAGGAGCCACGATGGGTGTCTATAGCATCTTCTTCGGCTCAGGTATGATCATTGGACCGCTAGCTGGAGCGTTTGCTTACGGTAACTACGGGCTCTACGGGATGGCTGCCCTCGTAGGCATTTTCATCACTATCGCAATAGCTGGAACATACTTCATGCCTGAAAGACATCATAAGGAAGAAAGCCCCGCGCTAGAATCCGCTGACTGAGCAAAGGTTAATAGCAAGCACATCCTTCAACGCGATAGAATCTCATAACGGAGAGCGTAATCATGGCTAGGCTTACTACCATTGGTAACTTAATCGC
This sequence comes from Candidatus Thorarchaeota archaeon, assembly GCA_019057475.1. Classification (GTDB taxonomy): domain Archaea; phylum Asgardarchaeota; class Thorarchaeia; order Thorarchaeales; family Thorarchaeaceae; genus WTCK01. The sequence goes on from DXJO01000039.1 coordinate 55,023, forward strand.
AGGGATAGGTCTCGCAGTGTTGGCTTTTGCAGCGATACTGCACTATCTACTGTCAGGAATCGCAGAATTGGCGGGGGTTGGTATCATTACATGGACGGTGGCCGCAGGGTTGCTTGTTCTAGTCCTAATCTTCGCCGTAGTCAACACGTTCACGGAAGTCACAGGATTTGTGCATCCAGAAGACAAACTCGTCGCCAACATGTTTGTCTTCATCATGGCTATTGCAACTATTCTGATCTACGGAATCTTTCCTGACTTGGCCGTCCCCCAGGATAGCCTTTTCCAGATGGCTTCAATGATTGTGATAGCTTACGTGTTTCTGTTCGTCTTCACCTACTTTAGCTCAACAATAACTGAAGGCGCGGATATGTCCCAAGTGAAGGAGATGACTGCTCGATTCATGCTTGTTTCGCTATTGCTAGGAGCAATCATGGCAGGGCTTATGGTGATACTTGACTGGATAATGTTCACTCTCTCATACGAGTGGGCGAGTGTTTCGCTGGGTGCCTTCGCTGTTGGACTCGTATTCGTCATGGCATTCGCGCTGGGAAGAAAATACGAACCTGTCGGAGGGTAGAATCTCAACAGAGGATGGACTTTTCTCCCCATCCTTCCCCCTTTGGGGGGTTCTGTTTCTTTCAAGTAGAATGTGTAATTAGGGCAATCTCTCAGCAAATGTATTAAATGCTGGTACATCCGTTGTTCGTAACTAGTTGAGGCAGGCGATCTCCGCCCCAACAAGACAAGCTGAAGCTGGTGTGACATATGACAGACGGCAAGCTATGGCTAGGTTTTTACCTGGATGAGGAAGGAAAGCGGACCAAAAACAAGTTCGAGATTAGTGTGGACCTTCTTCGAAGACATGGTGGCGTATTCGGATCTACGGGCTCGGGGAAGACGGTACTTAGTAAGGCCGTCATAGAAGAGGCCGCAATGCAGGGCATCCCCGTTCTGGCGTTCGACCCCCAAGGTGACATCGCCTCGTTAATGTTACCTGGTGATCCCAAGGAACTCCAATCGAAAGGTGTTCCACCAGAACGTTTGAAGGAGTACATGGATAAGGTCATAGTACGTGTATACACACCAGCAAGCAGCAAAGGATTAGCAATCTCGATCAACCCCTTGAAGCTGCCTGACAGGAAAGCAGACCAGGATGACGTCATAAGACTTCTTGATAACTCTGCAAGAACCCTCGTCAAAGTCCTGGCAAAGGTTGCGGGCCTCTCAAAGTCGTGGGAGAGTAAGTCATTCGCGGCGGTCTATGAGCTCCTCCGAAGCATCTGGGAGAATCCCAAGAAGGAAATTGGCACCTTAAAGGATCTCGCGAATATGCTCGTTTTGGACAAAGAAGAAATCGGAGTCGACTTGGAACCCTATATGAGGTTAACAGAGCGTCAGAAACTGGCGTCTACAATTAGGGCTCTTACTGTTGGCTCATCCCAGCTGCTCTTCAAAGAAGAAGGCCAGATTGACTTTGATTATTTGATCAAGCCTGTGAACGGGAAGACCCCAATCAACGTTCTGTTTCTGAAGACCTTGCGCAGTGAGGAGGAAAAGCACTTCTTCATCGCTATAGTTCTAAATCAGCTATATTCTTGGATGCTAAGGCAAGGCTTTACGAGTAAACCCAGACTACTCCTCTTCCAAGATGAAGCGGCACCCTTCATACCAGCTGGAATGCGGGCTCCAGGTCCCAAGGAAACTTTCCTTCTCCTCTTCAGACAGGCGAGGAAGTATGGAGTGGAATGCCTAATCGCCACTCAGAGCCCAAAGGATATCGATTACAAGGCATTCGAACAATTCAACACAATTGCCTCAGGCAGAATCAGCAGCGAGCAATCATTGAAGGTACTGGAGAGAATTCTCGAACCCATCGCAGGCGAGAAGCAGTCTGAAGAGATAATCCGGGCCCTCCCAGGCCAGCAGACGGCGACCTTTATTTTCTCGTCAGCAGAGATGAAGCCGAAGGTCAATCACATCGGAGTGCGATGGCTGCTCACTAGGCACATTACGCTGACAGAGAAAGATGTTCAGAAACATATGTCTCAACTCGTCAAGCAGCAGCAAAAGATCCTTCAAGAGATGGAGCGCGTTCGACTAGGAGCGAAGGCAAAGAAGGAAGCCGAACGCCGAAGACTTGCCGAACAGAGGAAAAAGGATGCTGAACAACAACGCGCGGATGAGGAAAGGAGAAAGAAAGAAGAAGAAAACCGTCGTCGAAGGGAGAAAGAGCTTGCAGAGAAGAAGGCCAAGTTCAAGAAAGCCTCTGATAATGATAAGGTATTCTCAACTCGTGGCCAGGCGGGCACAATTTCTTATGATGACCTCATCAATGGGTTCGTAGCAATGATAGAGGCTATCGCAAAAACCGCCTTTGGACTTCCGTTCTTGAGGGAGCTCGTGAAGCGAGGAGAACTCAACTACGAGAAAGCTCTGTCCTACTATCTAACGGAAACGAGAGCGGCAATTAAACAAGGCTTAGCTAAGAAAGAGAAGAAGGAAATCAAGAAACGAGGGAAGACCAAGAAGGTCACGTACATCGTCTATGATTTCGAATATGTGCTCAATGCAGTCATTAAAAGCATGGGCGTCAAAGAGCCCGATTACGTCGATGAAAAGAGGCTGAGAAAGCGCTTTGAACAGCTGGTCAAGAAAGCCTCCAGAAACAGCCTTCTCGAGCGCATCGTACTGGGAGAACCTTTCCTCCAGTTCTAGTTGGAACTGAACGTGGTCCATCCCTCAACCGTACAAGTGACCCACCGGTCCACCATTTCAAGCGTAAGATTCGCTGCAGAGGTCATCATGTCAGGCGTTGCGACCGGAGCACCATAGATGAGAAGCAAGATGTTCTTGCTCTTTGGTGTAACCTTTGTTCTCTCCGAATCATGAGTAGCGTACCCAAAGCAGACTATTTTCTCGTCATCAGCAAGAACAATCTCCCGCCCTCTGCATGTGAGCTGCTTGCCCCCAATCCTCTCGAAAACCTCTCCCTTGTGGGCAGTGCGCACAACTAGGTTTCCCTCTAGAACAGTTTCATCAATCAATCCTATCGGAAGCTTGTGATAGGCTGACGCAAGATTCGCCACATCAACAAGAGTGGATATGCGCCAGAGGTTTAGGCCTCGCACAATCCTTCGCAGCAATGCCTCACTCGATACGCGAAGCTTGGTGGGATCCATTCCGAATGTCCAGTATAGGTCGCGATATGACCTGAAAACAAGGTCATCCTTTACATCATCCAAAGTTGTTCGAGACCGTATCTCACCAAAGAGCTCCTGCTCATACTTCTCGAAATCAGAACTGGATTTGCCCAGGTCCAGCTCGATTAACCTTGCGATCATTAAACTGAGGCCTTCGCGCTGCACATCGAAACGTACAGCACGACCAAGAGAAATCCCCGCTTGAAATCCTGTATTGGATGGGCACATGTTTCTCACGCCTGATTCTGAAGAAGCCCTGCTACAGCATCTCAATGACTTCCCGAAGGCTATTCACCTCTAGATCAGGAGTCATATCCATGCCATCCACATCGAATGGAATGATATCGTCCGGATTGCGCCGAACAAGAATAGTTGCGAGACCTGCTGCCTTTCCTCCAGCAATGTCTGAAGCCGGGTTATCCCCGACCATCACAGCATCGCTCATCTCGAATCCAAGAGTTTTCACTGTTTCAATCACGATTTCAGGGAGTGGTTTCCTTACCGCAATTGCCTTCACGCCAGTGGCATGCTCAATTGCTGCGACAATTGAACCCTCGCCGATGTAGATGTCCTCGTGCCCGAGATACACCCCAGGATAGTCCTTGCTTCCGCTGATGCACAGAAGAGATGCTCCTTGATGGACCATCTTGGTCGCAAAGTTGAGACGCTGAAAGGTGAGACCCCGGTCGGCTCCAACTGCCACGTAGTCGATGGGCGGGTTGTTAGTGACATCAAGACCTCTTGCAACAAAGTCCTCTGTGGCGCCTCCCTCGCTGATTACAAAGCATCTTGCACCAGGAGACCTATTGTGAACGTACGCTGCCGCGGCAGCACCAGCACTGAATGTATTCTTGAGGCTGACATCGAACCCCGCAGAAGCCACAGCCCCGTGAATTTGCCGTGCAGAAAGCCGTCCGGTGTTAGTCAATAACGCAAGCGTTCTACGCTTTTCCATTAGAGCATTCCAGAGAGGCAAGGCGTCGGGGAATGGCTCAGGATGTTCTACATCCTTTATGAGCGTGTTATCAACATCGAATATCCACAGATGTTTGCTACTGAAGTCCATGGCAGTCACTATCTTGCTCCAATGCGAAGCATCCACAAAAGTCTGTCTGACGCGATGCATCTAGTCCTGTTCAAGAAGCGGAATCACGCAGATGAAAATGAAGGGCTGTTTCCCCTTTGTGTTGTCATACCCATGCTCAACACCGGATGGAATGAACACGACATCATCCTTCTTTGCTATAGTACCTTCTGGAAAACCTAGGGCCTTAACCTGACCATGAAGCACGAATATCTGGTGCTCTTCATCATGTGTATGAAGTGGAATGATGCCACCAGGCTGTATCTCGAAACGTCGCATAGAGTATGTCGTGGCTCCAGTCATCTTCCCAACTAGCCAGCGCATTGTGACCTTCCTGCTGCCAGGCATTGTGATTTCACACTCTTCGCGCTCGTTGTAGTTCACAATGTACATACGGAAGACCTCCGATATTGCCCGGAAAGTGCCGGATGAAGCGTTGTGCTGGCTCACAATATAATAACATTAGGTTATGACCACGTGGAATGAGAGATCTATCGTGAATGCTTGGACCAGCGGCATCATCGACTCACCGCAGAAAGTTTAATCTTGGCAGCTCTCGTTTGCGAATCACCTAGAATGCAGGAGAGTTGGCCTGCAGCTGTGGATGGTACTATTCATGAGTGAAGAGAACACATACCTTCGAGCAAAACTGACCGAAATCAACAGCTCCATCAAGGGCTTGACTGAGATGCTCAATCGGATGATTGACGTCATGTCAAAGATCAGCGAGGTACAAGACGCAATGTCTGAAACGAAAGCCCTTGCAACTGCGAATAGCCAGAAGCTTGATGCGCTCATGGAAAAGATCGAAGGCATCACTGTGGCCGCTTCACCTGCTGCAAGACAGGCATCAATCGCTGAGAAAGGAGCAGTTCCTTCAATGCAGATAATACTCGACACATTGGAGTCCCAAGTCAGAGAAGGAGTAATCGCAAGCGATTTATCCATGAAGATAGGCGAAACTGTTCAAACCCTTGAACGAATGCTGGGCAAGTCTGGGCCACTCATTGTAAAGATGCAGCGGTGGACACGGATTCTCAAAACGTACGGGAGGGTTGACACCATCAGTCCCCAGGACCTCCAGAAGCTGCGCTTAGACATCAAGGACTGGGGCAAAGAGCTGGCGAAGCTGAGATAAGGCTTACACCTTCTCCTAAGCACCCGCAACAACTGATTTCCGCGTATAATCTGTTTTGGTGCCTTTGAGTGGCAAAAAACGTGATGATAATGCTTAGTTCGTGATTTGAGGGTAAAGAAGACGTTATTGTTATCAGAATGCTCAAGGCTTAATAACAGAGAATTCAGTTGCACTTGTAGAGGATTCTGCCGGGAAGCAGTGGAGTTAGACTTCAAATGCTTGATGATAATTGGAAGCGCACTGTGGAGGAAACGATTGAGCGTTTCCCAGTCACGCATAGGGATACTATTCTCAAAATATGGTATGATTGGCTTGACACCGACCCTCAAGCACCATTCTATGTCAGCTGGTCAGACTTCTCATCACAGCACGACGATCAAGAGGCTCTATACACAGAAACGAGAGTCTTCCTGAAGAGAGTCGCGAATGAGCTCAGGGAGCGCGAAGTCCCACGCACTAGCTGGCAAAAAATAGCGAAAGCTCTTGCTGCCGCTGCGAGTGTACTCCTTGTCATATTCCTAGCGCTTTCGAGGGCATTTCGTGCATCAGAGTGAATGCTTCTAATGATTTCTCATGAATTCAGAGCGGCCTACTTATAACAAGATTAGACGACCCACGCTGGGGAAGCGATGGAGTCAATAGTGTCAGCCCAGCCGAAAGCCATGCGCAGGCTCTTCCAGAGGGGAGCCAAGGCCATTGAAGAATCCTCCAGAGTTCTTGCAATATCTCATATCGATACTGATGGAATCACTTCACTCGCCATTGTGATTAGCATGCTTCAAAGGGCAGAAAAGACACTTCACTGGCAGAATATTCACCAGCTCAACTCCGAAACGATTCTTGAAGTCAAGCAGCTTGTCAAAGAGCATAAGCCCGACCTTGTGATATTTTCAGACCTTGGTACTGGACAGATGCACTTGATAGAGGAGTACATCATCCCAGAGGACATTGAGAAGATAATCATACTGGATCATCATCTTCCATCTGATAGTCGCCAGCAGCTATCAGAGAGTTCTGAACAAGACAAGATTATTGAGATAAACCCCTGCCAACATAACATGAGTGGCAGCTATGACATTTCTGCAGCAGGGGTATCTTTTCTTCAGGCGTATGCACTCTCGAAAGATAATGTAGACCTCAGCGAGTTGGCCATTGTCGGCGCGTCAGGTGATCTTCAGGATTACTACGGAAAGGGCTTCACTGGGTTGAACAAGGAGATAGTTAGTCTGGGAGAATCGGTAGGATGCATCCAAGTTGACAAAGACCTCACGTTCTTCGGGATAAACACAAGACCGTTGCCATTCCTGCTCGAGTATGCTACTGACCCATATCTTCCGGGAATCACTGGTGCACGCGAGGCGGTCTATTCATTCTATCAAGATCTGAAGATACCGCTCAAGACCTCAGACGACCAGTGGAGAATATGGGTTGATCTTAGTAGCGAAGAGAAGCAGAGAGTGGTTCAAGGTTTAGTCAATGTGATTCTTGAAACCTACGAGAACCCCAAAGTTGCCACGGGAATAATAGGAGAGGTCATAACTCTCAAAAACAGACCGGCCAGGACTGAATTGAGCAGTTCGAAGGAGTTCTCCACTCTACTGAACGCGTGCGGAAGAAACAGGAGGGCTGAAGTTGGCGTCAAAATCTGCCTTGGTGACCAAGAGGCGCTCCTAGAAGGACGCACGCTTCTGAAACAGCATAGGATGAATTTGGCAACAGCTTTGCGTAGGCTGGAATCAGAAGGCTACGAAGAGAAGCCTGGCATGTATGTTGTAAACGACCCACAGACTCAAGACACCATTGTGGGCATTGTCATTGGGATGGCGCAAGGCTCTCGGATTGTGCCAGCGGATAGACCAGTGATTGGCGTGAGCACGAATACCACCGATGAAGGGCCAAGAGTCAAGGTTTCAGGCCGGTGTCGAAGATCCTTGGTGAAGAAAGGCATCAACCTGAAGGAAACATTCACTGAAGTTGGGGAGTACTTGAACGAACAACATGACTCGCTAATCGTAGAAGCTGGAGGACATCCCATGGCAGCAGGGGCATTTGTTCACCAAGATCACTTAGATGAATTCCTGAATCGTGTTTCAGACCTGATGGCGAAGATTCTTGGGTAGCTTGTCCTACGCTGTATTTTCCAGTTCCTAGTAGTCTTCTTTGGTCAAAGAGGCACCAATGATTCCAGGAATACCGAGCAGAGCAATGGCCACTCCAAAATCGATTCCAAGGTCAACTGCACTAGCGGAGATGGCTTCGAATGTGTACTCCACACCCTGAACAAGGATAGCAAAACCTGCAAAGAAAAGACCAACGCAGACCAAGGAAACAACGATCATTCGCTTCCAATCCTTTGAGATAAGACCCGAAATGAAACCAGCCACTCCAAGGGCAACGATTGGAGCGTAAGCTGCTTCGTCTCTCGCGAGGGTGTAAGGGCGCATCAATCCTTGGAACAATGCGGCTCCATATACTTTCAACGTGAGGATTATATCCCCGGAATCTGCAATCAATTGGATTTCCACCAAGCTCAAGCCCACAATCTGAAAAGCGCCGATGATTATCGCGGCAGACAGGGCGATTAGCAATGCAATGGTTGTTCTGAACATTTTCTCATGCACATCCTATATCAAGCACGAATCTGTCTTAGGGGATGCAGGAGTCCCTCTGAGCTCTTATATCTCTTGGCAGCCTGCTCAAGGATACCCCCGATATAGAACAGCTAGTCACGACTGGTCAATGATAGCATTCTTTCACGTGATTTTTCAAGAAGTCCCAAAATCTGTATCGGCATCTCTCCTACTGGCAGTGAGTCAAGCGGGAACCAAGTCACTTCCGCGGCTGGAGTTTCCGGTCGAGTTTCCATCGTCAAGCCCCGTGCAAGATAATGGTTCAAGAGATAATGATACTCTACACGCCCCTCTGAATCGAGAGTTACAAGGTCAGCCGTGGAAACGAGCTCTAGGACTTCACACTGTACTCCGGTCTCCTCCATAACCTCCCTCACAACTGCTTCCTTCTGCGTTTCGCCCAACTCAACCGCGCCGCCAGGAATGCTCCAGAGCCCCTTGCCAGGTTCCTTATCACGACGCAAAAGAAGAAGACCAGCAGGTCCAACCACGATAGCTCCGACACCGGGGATTGGATGACTGGGATACCTGCGATTATCCACATGCGGCACCATCACTATTCGTTAATCAGTAGATCGCGAGACTTGCCGGCATTGGCATGGCTTGGCCACACTTCTCGCAGGTCCGGGACTCTGATAGGTCGAAGTAGTGACCGTTCTGATAAGGTATTCTCATGTCCAGCCCACAAGACGCGCAGTGAATCTTCACGTACCGTCTCAAATCAAATGAAATGCCCCAAGCATGTTCAGCATCATCGGTTTTGCCCAACTGAGTGTATACGTTGGCCAATGCAATCCATGGAGACGCCGAGCCGGCATCATCCAAAGTCCCACGCACTAGACAGTCAACTATTTCGTCATTCCAAGCCAGATGATTGTAGACATAGTAGAGAGCACACCACCCCTGCGGTATGTCGACTATCGCATCTTCGGTTTTTCTGATGTACTCATCACGCGCTTCGCTATTGCCAGCTCTGTGGGCGAGAACAGCAAGTCTGGCCAATACAGGAGCATCAGGGGAGTCACCATCAGCCATTGCCTGCAATATCTTTAGAGCTGCTTCATCTTCTTCCCGCTGCATATGCAGCTCGCTGCGAAGAATCTTCGGTCGATTATCTTGGTCATCAAGCTTGCTAGCATGAGCCACAAATGGGTGCGCCTCATTGTAGAGTCCTTGAAGCAAGAGGTCGTGTGCACAGCTCACGGCAGCCATTAGTGAGTCCGGACGAAGAGCATGCGCCTTGGTCCATTCCTCGGTTGAGGCTGTGTAGTCGCCAAGTCTGTGCAGACTCAATGCGGAAAGAGTTCTCAAAGCGGCATCCCGAGGAAATCGTTCAAGCCCCTCCTCAGCAACATGAATGACAGCAGCATACTCCTGCTTAGCAACGAGGACATTCGCAAGATCGCGCCATGCATCTTGAGCTCGAGGGTCGAGTCGAACAGCTCTTCTAAGCTCAGTTTCAGCTTCATGAAGATGACCTAGAGCCTTCAAAGCTCTACCTAGGAAAAGGGCCAGGACTGAATGTTCTTCAACCAGCTCGCCAGCTTTCCGCAGCACATCGACAGCCTTTGCAGGCGTTTCTGTCTGCACATAGGCAATGCCAAGATAAACCAAAACATCGGGGTTCTCATTTTCGAGCTCCGCCAACTTTTCAAGGAGCTTCACCGCTTCATCGAAGCGCCCTTCTTCTAGTGCTTCCAACGCAAGACTGAGGTCTTCGTCATTCACGTCCAATCATTGCTCCTCTACGGGCCTGAGATGACTTCTGCTGACCGATAGGGCCATCCGAGGCGATGCGTTTCTCCGCACGCTGGTTATAAGTACCTCTCGTTATGGCAAAGATTGGTTGTTATGAAATACGCAACTCCATTCCAAATGCTCCATGCAGCAAGTCTTCTGAGCCATAGGTCACGCTTAAGCAAATTCCAGCGTGCACTTCAGGAGATCGTGCGACCAGAATCACGTGTTGTGGACATTGGAACGGGAACTGGTGTTCTGGCCCTTATTGCCGCCAGAGCAGGAGCGAAATCTGTTACTGCAGTAGATGTGAATAGAGAATCCTTAAACTACGCAAGAAAAGCCGCAGAAATTAATGGTCTTTCTCAAAATATAAGCTTCGTTGAATCCCACTTTGAAGACTATGTGCCTGAAGAGCAAGCGGACATTGTTGTCTGTGAAATGCTATCCTCGATGCTACTAGTTGAACAACAAGTGCCAGCCTGCGCTCATGCAGCCAAGAGAATATTGAAGCCTGGTGGAATCATTTTGCCTGCAAGCGCTTCAGTGTACGCTGTGCTTGTCGAATGCCATTCGCTATTGGGACGCTTCACTCTTTTTGACTTGGAATTTCCCAAGGTACCGCAGACGCTTGGAAAAGGTGATGCTAAAGATCTGTCCGATGCCGTTTTGGTCGCGAAGTTCGACTTCAGCACACCGGATGTTCCTGCCGAAGTCGATGAGATGCTCGAGTATACAATTATTGAGGATGGCGTGTTGCACGGTCTTGTTGGCTTCTTCAAAGCGCAGCTGTACGAGGACATCACTCTTGGTATGGATGATGGGTGGAGAGAACTCTTTCTTCCACTAGCCGAGCCCGTTGAGGTCTCCAAGGGAGCCAGAGTTTCCGTTCAACTCCGGTTCAAACCGGATGAGTTTGATTCATTGAAACTCGGCAGACCCATTCTTAGTTAGCCTGTTACTTTGCGATCCATATCTTCCGAACGGTCCAGCTCGAAGACGACAGGATTGTGAGGGTCAGGACACGCATGTAGCTCCTTGCATTGGTCTTTGAGCCATGGGAAGTATGAGTTATGCATCATGGCATATGCGACTGGAAGCATTGTGAATAGGGCATTGATGCATATGTCACCTTTCACCCCAAAGTGGTCAATCTCTATTTTGTCGCCCACCTTGTGACCGATGGCACAGTAGCCCTTCTGGCTTATCACTTTGGCAATAATTTTCCTTGGCTCCTTACCGATACACTTCTTTTCATCTGACATTGCAAGTCAACCCAGCAGTCCCCACGCCGCACCCTATTACTGTTCCTGACTGGTGGATTAGAAGCAAACTTTTAACGCACCTGTCGCGCTCAATAATGAGTGCGTGAAACACATGGAACTCAAAGGACCACTCTGTTACGTGCTGGATTGGGATGACATCTACAGCTATGCCTTTCAGACTGCTCGGAATATCAGGAAGTCAGGCTGGAAACCCGACGCCATCGTTGGCATTGCAAGAGGGGGCTGGGTGCATGCACGAATCCAGTGCGATCTCCTCGGCGTAAAAGACCTCTTCAGCGTAAAGATCGACCACTGGGGTGTCACTGCAACAAAGGACGGAAAAGCCAAGCTATCGTGTCCCCTTGTTGGCAATATTGATGGAAAACGCGTTCTCATTGTAGACGACATAACTGACACTGGTCAGAGTCTAACCACGGCGGTCAACCATGTCAAGGAAGTGGGTGACCCCAGCGATGTGAAGACGGCAGCCCTGCTACACATTGTTGGTTCCAAGTTCGTGCCCGACTACTACGGCTTGGAAATCTCGTGGGCATGGGAGATATGGCCATGGAACTTCTACGAGGACTTGACAGCACTTATCACCAAGATCTTTGAGGGGGAAGAAACGACTGAGCTTGGCACTCAGGAAGTCAAGAAGTGTCTCCGAGAGTACAATAATATCGTCTTGTCCGATGAACAGCTCTCGAAGATCAAATCGCACTTGGGATTCCTTGGCAAGATTGAATACCCACTAGACAAGGTGTGGCGGTTCATCAAGTAGACGAAGGAGATGAGCAAAGAATGGCTTTCGAAGCAACATTAGCGTGTGCTCCTCTGGACAGATCTCAGAAGGAAGGATTGGATGCACTTCTACCAGTTGAGATCGGGCTGTTCGGAGGAAGTGGGAACTACGACTCAGAGGCGATTCAAAATCCCATTGAAGTGAAGGTATTCACACCCTTTGGCGCTGCATCGGATCATTTCATTGTTGGTAAAGCCAAGGGCCGAACATTCGCCTTTCTGGCACGACATCAGAGAGGGCATACGATTCCCCCTCATGCCATAAACTACCGTGCCAATATCTGGGGAATGAAATCACTTGGTGTCAAGAGGATTATCAGTCCAGCAGCCTGCGGGAGCCTTCAGCCAGACAGGGTTAAGCTAGGCGAATTCGTTATTGCAGATCAGATATTCGACCGGACGTTCGGACAAAGGAAGGATACATTCTTCGAGGGGGGTCCAATTGTACATCTTCCATTCGGTGAACCCTTCTGCCCTGAGCTCAGGCGGGTTGCAATTGACACAGCAGGCAAGCTCGGATACAAAGTGCATGAGAAAGGAACATACGTATGCATTAATGGTCCACGATTCTCAACCTCCGCTGAGTCGATGTTCTTCCACGGCCAAGGCTGGGAAGTGATAGGAATGACGGCGTATCCTGAGGCTGCTCTCGCGCGAGAAGCTGGTATCTGCTTTGTGAACATTTCAATGCCCACGGACTACGATGTGCATGGCGATGAACATGTCACTCACGAGAAGGTCATGCAGACCATGGCAAAGAACATTGAACGAGTCAGAAAACTGACCTTCGCGATGATTGAGAAGATCCCAGCAAAAGCTGGCTGCACCTGTCAGACAGCAATGAAAGGCGGTCTCTTCTAGTTCAGACGGTGAAGAGGTTGGACCGTTTACGTGTGCTTTTGGCCATTAACCTTGGATACTTGGTTAATACGTCAGTAGCGCATTTCTGTCTTTGGGCTACATCCAAGAAAAAGAGTAGGTGGCGGAAATGCCCCCAAATTATTCTATTGCAGTTTCGCTCTAGCTCTAGTAAAAATTTAAGCCTTGTATCATTCATAGCATAATCGTGTTTATTTCCAGTTATACCGATGTCAGAGTATAGCCTTAAGGATGCGCAGGATTTTTTTTATATTCACAGGTATTTAACAAATTATGAATTCTTCAGAGGATATTGCGTGTTTCTATTGTTCTGAATATGCTAAAGTTGCCAAAGACTATCCCTTGAATCTTGCTTCTCATGATAAACAAACCTTCACTCCACGTTGTCAACTTCACTGGAAGTTTGAATGTGGTAAGTGTGGAGATGAAGTGCACTTTGATGGAATAGCTTAGTGTTCAAACTGCAAGACGTTTACCTGTGTGAGCTGTACAGATGAGAGAATGGTCAGAGAGAAATTTCTGGTCTATGATTACTACTATAGTATTCCTTGCCATGAATGTGGTAAAATCAACCCTGCACTAGATTTTGCAGAATATACTGGGTCCCATCCTTTTCAGATTGACAACCTTCGACATGAGGAAGACACTGTTGTGTGGATACCCACCTCCAGAGATGATATCGAATCTCAAGAATTTCCTCATGAGGCATGGGGCTCTGAAAGAATTCTATCTCTGGGAAAACGTCCTTTCTACAAAAGACTTGATTCGCTTGATGAATACACTCCAAAATCCACATGGGATACTCTAGCTCCCCATTGGTTGACAGTTGAAGAAGAGAACTATCATCACAAATACAGGATTTTGCCTGATGTCTATCGTATGCTTGATGTGCAGAAGGGCGATAAAATCCTCGATGTTGCATGTGGTAAAGGAAACGTAGCGAGGCATTTACCGGGAAGTGGAGCAATTGTAACAGGAATCGATATTCCGAAAATGATCGACTATGCGATCGAGAGTGAAGAAAAAGAGAAGTTAGGAATTAGATATTTAGAACTAAATGCTGAGAAACTATCGGAGAAGTTTGGCGAGGCTTCATTTGACAAAGTAGTATGTAACATGGCCTTAATGGATATTGAGGATTTCAGGACAATAATAAATCAGATGTTTCTAGTCTTGAAAGAACATGGAGTCTTTGTATTTAGTATTCTTCACCCCGCATTCTCATTTCCTTCATGCACGAGCCGTAGAATTCCTGAAGACAGCCAGAGAAATGAAGATAGAATACGATTTGTTCTAGACTACTTCGATGAAAGACCAATACTTTTTGATTTTGGAGGGGATGTGATTCCATCCCCAAGTTTTGCGCTTCATTTTCAAAGAACCATAAGCTCATATCTTAATGAATTGGCAAATAATAACTTAGTCCTGCGAGAGATGAGTGAGCCTCGAGTCTCTGAAGAATTGGTTCGGAGGTTCCCGAGAAATGCATACTGGGATGATGAAAGAAGACCTGAATTTCTAATTGTGAAATCTGTGAAGAAAGTAGAAATCTAGTTTGAGTTTATACACAACATGATGGAATTGGAAAAATCCCCAATAAGTTAGGATTAGAAAGTTTACCAGTCATCCTCATCATTGAAGTCGTCCCATTCATCGCCCCACTCTTCGACTTCCCAGTCCTCTTCCTCAGTCCACAGGGCGTCTTCATCTTGCAGCGGGATCACCACAGATACTATAGCCGCTCCGGAGCCTATTAAAATTCCCCACGTATGGAGCGACCGAAGGAAAGATAGCGCTGAACTGTAAGCTCGGTCAGAGGTGAATCAGTCTTGCTCAGAGTTGCCGTAGCACAGATGGAACCCAAGGTTGATGATGTGGATGCCAACCTATTGAATGTCAAGAAGATACTCAAGGCAGCAGGCGAAGAAGGAGTGGATCTCCTAGTTCTGCCGGAACTCGCGAATTCCGGTTACATGTTTAAATCAAGGGATGAAGCACTGGCACGGTCAGAAGCGATTCCCAATGGTCCATTCTCCACGGTCCTCCTGGAGTGGTCGCAGGAAGGAAGAGTTGTTGTCGCTGGCATCTGCGAAATAAAAGAGGGAAACTTGTACAATTCAGCCGCTGTATTCGCGGATGGAAAGCATTTGGCGACCTATCACAAGATACACCTCTTTGACCGAGAAAATGAATGGTTCCTACCAGGTAATGAAGAGCCACCCGTGGTAGATTTTAAGGGGCACAAGATTGGCGTCATGGTCTGTTTCGACTGGGCGTTTCCGGAGGTTGCTAGAATACTTGCTCTGAAGGGAGCAGACATCATCCTACACCCAGCTAATCTGGTTCTTCCGTATTGTCAGAACGCCATGATCACCAGGTCAATTGAGAATAGAGTATTTACCGCTACTGCAAACAGAGTTGGAACCGAGAGAGGAGTGGTCTTCTCGGGTATGTCTCAAATCACCAGTCCAAAGGGAGAGGTGCTTCTTCGACTACAAGAAGAGAAACTCAGAGTCGCCGGGGTAGATTTGGACCTATCGCTTGCGAGAGATAAAAAGATCACAAAGAGAAATGATGTGATGGATGACCGACGTCCAAGCATATATGGTCGGCTTAGCAGGGTCACATGATTTTGTTGGGAGCTCGGCCCCTCCATTCTTTTGCAGGATACTTAGTGCGATTCTTCTTCATCTTGTTGAGAATCGCATTGGTGGGATTAATGCCGGTCACGTCAGCTAGCCGCAGAATGTAGATGAGAACATCAGCTATCTCATCCGACAGTGCCTGCAAGTACTTTTCCGATTGAAGTGATGTTTCGATTTCTGCATCACTTCGCCACTGAAACAACTCCAAGAGCTCCCCCATTTCAATAGCTGTGGAGATTGCAAGAGCGGTGGGTCTATGAAACACACTCCAATCACGATCTTCCATAAACTGCCTAATGTCCACCATGAGGTCGTTAATCGACCAATCCTCAGGCGCCAATAGTTTCACCTTGGGCCCGTACTAGTCCGTGGGCGTTTTTCTAATCATCCAAAGGCTGTAGATGCAGAACATTATGATAATCGCTAGGATTGATAGCATCGGTGCATCGAAGATGGATGGAAACAGCCCGTGTCCCGTCAGCGACCATGCAATAGTGTCGGCAGTAGCAGTGACAGCACAGATCAGAATCACTACGACATTCGTGAGTCCTCCGTACTTGAGCCAGCCGGTCTGGGTATTCCAGACCATAAGAGCCAGGACTGTTGCGCCTGTAGCCAGAATCAGGATGAGGTAGTTCCCCACAAAGAGATGCCCAGCAACAACGCCCGGTTGGACTTCCGTGTGCCACACTTCGTGGGGGATCAGTATGGCGATGAAGAAACCAATGATTGTCAAAAGAAGGGTCAGCTTGGGCCAGGGATCCACCAGAAAGCTGCTGAGTTTGTCCCCCTGAGATACTTCAGATAATGCTGCGTCCATCTCGAGCTCAACTTCCCGATCATCGTCAGGGAATGTGTCTTCATCTTCTTCCGCATCGAAATCTTCATTCGCGTTATCATTGAAGTTGTCGTCATCTTGCATCTTGTGAACCTCTGGCTCGTGGATGGTCTGCTGAGAACTCGAGCACGTTTTAATCCTTTTCCCAGAGAGAAAGCAGTCATTAGTCCACGATGTCCTCGATACAACAGAAGAATCGTTAATAATACTAGGAATTCAGATAGGTTATGGCATCCAACGATGAGGCCATTGGTCAACTGCTGGACGAGGCAAGACATCTCAGACAGAGTGGAGAATACAAGAAAGCAGTTCAGGCATACAAGAAGGCATTGCAGGCCAGCCCAGAATCATTGGATGCACTTAACGAGCTAGGTCTAATCCATATCACGATTGGAGAGCAGCCCGCCGCAATAGAGGTGTTCGACAAAGCGCTCAACATCGATCCCACTGATGCACGCGCTCATTCGAACAAGGCGGAAGCGTATCTCACTATAGGATCGTTTGATGACGCTTTCACTACGGCAGAGAGAGGAATAGTTATTATCCCAAATGATGCATCGCTTTGGTTCAAAAAGGGAAGAGCATTGGAGAGTTACTTGAAGATAGACGCTGCCATCGAAGCCTTCAACAATGCGCTTCGTTTTGATTCGGACGATCCCAATATCTGGAAAGCGCTTGCACTGTGCCTAGATGCACTGCAGAAATGGCCCGAGGTGAGCCGCGCGTACCGAATTGCTGAAAGGCTCCATCGAAAGCGCGGCGAGAACCAACAGGCAGACTACTGCAAGAGATTCGCAGAAATGGCTGAGAAATCCGACTAATCGACTGCTAACGACTATGACCCCCGAAGTGACCCCCTCATCAAGGGAGCCACTCAGGTGGGTGCACCGCGCTACCGAGATTTCTTCAGAAACACACCAACCACAATAACGCCTATAGCGATTATTGCATAGATGGCAATCTGATACCAGTCTATGGGAGGCGTAGGTGGGGGAGCTGAAGTAGTTGGGGCAGAGCCCAATGTGTCACGAACTTGAATCACCATCTCGAGATTGGAGTGCCATACTCCCGCCGCTCTGATGTAAGCTCTTACAGTGATGTTAGTGTAATCAGCTTGCGGCGAGATTAAGTATGAATAGGTTTCATTTTGACCCTCAGGTGACAGTCTGACGGTGTCCGAAATCGTGTGATTGATCCATGACCCATCACCGATTCTCACACCTAGAATAACCTCTTCCACGTCATCGTAAAGCATGTGCGCATACACGGACACGTTGATTGTCGCGGCGCTAGTAGGGATGTTTGGGTCCCAGTACAGATTCACTTCGTCGGTAACATCGCAATCACCTATGCCCCAGTCAAAGTCATAGACTTCTAGATACCACTGAGCAACATCCTTGTTCTCGATGATGACTCCAGCTTCGCGGTTTCTGCTAATGCTTCCTTCACTATAGTTGATGCTACTAATCAGCACCATTCGGCCATCAACAATAATACCCTTGTTGTGGTTTGCAGTGAACCATCGAGAGTCCTGCCAAATGATTGGGATCCCGTTGTTGTGAAGTATATCCGCTATCTCCTCGAAGTCCTTCTCTTCGTCTGTGATCACTCGGATTGTGACTCCTCGATTCTTAGCGGCGAGGATTGCATCAATGATTTGATCAACTTCACCCGCGTCTCCGACATTCGTGAAATATGGAATCTGGATATCCAACGTCACTTGGGCCGCATTGATACAGTAGAGAATCCCCTCCAAGCTCGTATCAGGACTGAGTATTGGTGTGACATTCATTGGCCCACTGAAATGGCCTGATTCACTGAACGGACGAGAATACGTGCTTGAGGATTCGGTATAGACTAGGGGGGTCCCAGTACCATGGGTTCCTGCGTCGTAGACCGTACCATTATGCCAATCCGCGTCGAAGACCGACCGATAGTACGAAGTGACATCAACATCAGTCATCGCTATGCTCCATTCTCTGTTGGCTTTCTTGCCATCTTCAGGGAAGCTAGTCTTTGCCCAGTTGCCTGCATGCACAACTGTTGTTTTGTTATCAACTATGAGGAATTTCTGATGGGCGTACGTGAAATTGCCTGCGCCGGTCCATTTGACAGGATAGCCAAGCAATGTCAGATTGTTCGCTACATAGTCGTTTGGAGAGGCGTAGCCTAAGCTGTTCCAACCCAGAAGGAACTTCATTTCCAACGCGGGTTTGGTGGCACGTAGTTCGTGAATCAGATCAAGGAGATACGGATTGTTTATGCCGTATATCTCAACATAGATGCTCTGTTCTGCACTCTGAAGAATATGCCATAGCTCATCGTGACTTCCATCAGGCGAAACAAACGTTGTAACGTTCATGTCGCGATTGAATGTCTGCCACTCGAAACTCTGTGACATCGCAAATGAATCGATTTGATTCACAGTTGTGAATCCGGGTGCAACCACAAGTGGAATAATCCCAGAGAACATCAAAGAAATAAACAGAATGCTAATCATCTTATGATTGGTCATGTTAGCGCGCACTCCCGTTGCTCAAGCAATGGATTCACTGCTTGCGGCGTTTCGAAATGTGTGATAGTTATAAGTCGATTCATTGGTAAGAGGGTCTGTGGAGGCCGCTAGTTGAAACTGTTCTATAAGGTCAACCCCGAAGAGTATCGCAGTTGCATGGACAAGGTCAAAATCCATTTCAACATGCATGAAGAAGTGGATGAGGAGAAGATAATTCTCCTCCTAGATGATGAAACGAAGATTGAGAAAGTGACCGGTAGTTACGACCCAATGGAAGATGAAGTGGCCAAGGTTAGAGTCATACTTGTCGACCCTTCACTTCGAGACTTCTTCAACTCCGTTTTTGGAGAACCCTACAAAGAGAAAAGATAGCGCTGGGATAACCTCAAGAGAAATGAAATGTCAATGACAGGGACACCCCTCAATCAAGTGCGGCGTCCTTGTAGGATATGGCTCCCCTGCGTGCGAGGAAGTTTTGCGAAGATTAGATACTACCCTTCTTCAATTGCGCCTTCTGGGCAGCTGTCAACACAAGCATAACACTCGGTGCAATCGTCTGCACGGTCCAACACATAGACAGCCACGTCGTTTATGACGTACAGCGTCGGGTCGACAGGGCAGACATCGGCGCACGTACCACAGGCAGTGCAGTTCTCATTTACTTTCCAGATCATGTTGAATCACTTCGCCTACGAACCTTTAGGTCCGACAGAACCTTGCCGGCACGTATCGCATTTAAATTAACTGCTAATGACAAGTTTCAAATGCCAGCACAAAGGCCGAAGCGGGATATACCTGAGCTGTTGATTTGCAGGCTATTCAACCCAAGGCGATTGACTTGACAAAAACGATTGGCGAAGAGCGCCCCAACGGAAAATTCGCACGACGCCTTGGTCTCATTGGTGCTACCAACATCGGTCTTGGAGCGATGCTCGGCGGCGGGATATACGTCATATCTGGAACTGCCGCAGGTATGATAGGTCCAGCATTGGTCTTTGCCTATCTCGTAACTGGAGCCCTGACTGTATTCACTGCAATTAATTACTCAGAACTCGCGTGTTCAATTCCCAAACAAGGGGGTGGCTACACATTCGCGCATGATACATGGGGCGGCTTCCCGGGATTCCTTACAGGGTGGTTCCTGCTGATTGGAAATGTGGTGGCCTGTGGACTGTATTCATTGGCTGTCGCTCACACGCTCGCTGTTTTTCTTCCAGGAGACCCCGCTCTAATAGTAGGGTGGATTGCCATCGTTATCATAGTGATTACATTCGTCACAAACTTGGTCAGTATAAAGGGGGTTACGGGTGTACTGGGCGTTCTGAATATCGCCCAAGCGCTTGTGCTCTTCGTATTTATTGCTGTTGGACTGTTCTTTATTAATCCGGTAAACCTTGACCCGATCCTTAAGGAAGGGACGGGTATTACTCAATTCATGGCCACGGTTTCATTCATTTACATCTCGTTTGTAGGTTTTGAGTTGATCACAACAGCATCAGAGGAAATCAAGGACCCAGCTAGAAACATTCCACGAGCCATCGTGCTGACACTGTTCATAGCAACGATCGTATACATGCTGGCCGCTTTGGTAATCGTCGGAGTCGTGCCATACACTTCGATTGCAGATTCTCCTACGCCAATCTCTGATGTCTATGGATACATGCTAGGACCCGGAGCATTCATCATAGGTCTGGCAGGAATGGCAGCCTCGAACTATGCGGCCCTTAATGCAACGTTCCTCGCAACAGCAAGAGTTGCCTACTCAATGAGTAGAGACGGGAATCTCCCCAAACTTTTCTGCAGAGTCAGTTCCCGTTTTAAAACACCGATACCAGCGCTAGTCGCATCCCTTCTTGTTGTGAGCGCCTTTGCCCTAACTGGGAACGTAGATTTAGTAGCATCCCTCTCCGATTTTGGTTACCTCATTGGACTTGCAATCGTGAATGCGTCAGTGATTCAGCTTAAACGCAAGGGCCTAGGCGTTCCGGGAACCTTCAAGGCTCGATTCTATCCTGCAATTCCGATCCTGGGAGTGGTTTCATGCCTGATGCTCGTGCCCACACTCAGTCCAAACACTTTGGAGCTGGGCGCGTTGCTAAGCTTGGCAGGACTGGTAATCTACCTGGTGTACGCACGAAGCAGTCATAGGCGGCATAACGAGCAGCTGAACGCAATCATGAATGCGCAGGACCAATAGCGATGAACGAAACGTAGTCATCGATACCTGCAATCCCGGTGACAAAGTCTAGTGCGAAAGAGCGGTACCTTTCGAGATTCTTAACCTCAACAATTGCCATGACATCGTAAGGACCGCCATAGGTTGTGCTGGCAAACGTAACCTCTCTCATGTTCCTGAGTGTGAGCCTCACCTCGTCAGCTCTTCCGGGCTCTGCGTGGATTGCGAGGAGAATCTTGACAGCCATACTAATGCATATCCCCCAGCTAGTGCGGGGTGTTTGAGCAACATGGCTGCAATCCCGCTTATGACTGTGTCGAAGTCAGGGAACCCCTTTAGTCAGAACCCTCTGTATCGAGCCATTCGCGAAGTGCGGCGGCGGCTTTCTCCGTCATACCTTCAACCCGGGCTAATTCGTCAACGGTAGCTTGTCTGACGCTTCGATAGCTTCCAAGAGCATTGAGCAGAGCGGTCCGCCGCTTCGGACCTATCCCAGGAGCCTCCTCCAGAATCGAGCCGGAGAATCGCTTCTCTCTCAATTTATGGTGATATCGTTGAGCAAAACGGTGTGCCTCGTCGCGGATCCTCTGAACAAGATGAAGACCTGCTGAATCGAAATCAAGAGCCACACCATCCGAATTGTCTCGAGTAAATAGTATCTCATCCTTCTTAGCGAGAGCGGCAACAGGTACATAGTCAAGACCCAGCGCGCGTAGAGCTCTCACGGTAACGTTAAGCTGCCCCTTCCCACCATCAACAAGTATTAAGTCAGGAAGCTGGTGTCCGCGTTCGAGGACACCTTTGTATCGCCGGTACACTACCTCCTGCATCATCGCATAGTCATCCGGACTCTCTTTCACACGAATCTTGAACATCCTGTAATACTTGTTCTCCGCCATTCCATTCCTGAATACAACGCACGAGCCAGTCGGGTCAGTACCCTGTATGTTGGCGATGTCGAACCCCTCGATATGCATGGGTGCCTTCGTCAAGTTCAGTGCTATCTTTAGCTCCTTCACACCCGCATCAACAATCTCTTCTTCGCTCTCACCTATCACGAGGATCTTCCGAAGTGAACGATGGGCGTTCTTGTTCGCCATCTCAACTAGCTCCAGCTCATTGCCGCCTCTGGGAACATGTATTTTGACCGATTTCCCGAAGGTTTCCTCCAACCAAATGCTGAATTGCTTCATGCGAGGGATGCTGATTGGCAGCAGAATCTCGTCGGGAACGTTGGGGAGAATGAAGTAGAATTGCTCAACGAATATCGTTAGCACGTCGGCATCTGTTGTGTCTAAGTCAACCTCGAAGTAGAAATGGTCATGCCCGATAAGACGACCATTTCGCACAATTAACATCTCAACGAGCGCCGCCTGTTCTGTCCGGGATACTCCAAGTACATCTCTGTTGGCCCCACCTAGATCTACAACCTGCTGACGCCTCATGATTATGGCGATGTCATTAAGACGGTCTCGAAGATCAGCTGCCTTCTCAAATTGCAGGTCTCGCGATGCGGTTTCCATTTGCTCCTGCAAGAGTTCAATTAGTCGCTCTTCTCGACCTTCAAGATAGAGACACATCTGCTCAACCAGTAAATGGTATTCATCCTTGGAGATGTGATCCTTACACGGACCAGAGCAACGATTGAGATGAAAGTCCATGCACTCACGTTTGACCTTCTCTGGGTCACTGCACATTCCAACGGGAATGAACTTGCGAGCTGTGTCCAAGAACTTCTCCAACCTCTTGCTGCTCCCATAAGGACCGAAGTACTTCGCCCCATCTTTCTCGATGTCTCGGGTCACCTCAAAAACTGGGAACCCTGCGTCGAGGTCTACACGTATCCAAGCATGTCTTCTATCATCTTTCAACGAGCGATTGAATTTAGGTTGGTGTTTCTTGATCAGTGTGGCTTCGAGGATTAGCGCTTCTCGTTCAGTATTTGTAACAAAGGTTTCTAGGTCCCTGGCTTCCTGCATCAGGTCCCAGACTCTGCGATCCGGTTTCTTCCGTAGGTAGGACCGAACACGCTTTCTCAACTCTTTTGCCTTGCCAATGTACAGTATCTTGCCACCCTCGTCTTTCCAGAGATAGACGCCCGGCTGGAACGGCAAGTCATTTGCTAGTCGGGCAAGGTCTGTCACTTTGGCTCAACTCGTAAGTGGTCTCTCTATACATGAGAGCTTCGGTATATCCGCTCATTTGGCAGGGCATCAAGAGCTGTGAGATAAATACGGGTTCTCTTACTGGAACTTGCTGAGTAGAATCACTCCTGCAATGCCAGTCAACAGGCCAAATCCGTAGAACGGCCAGTTCGTCACCAACTGCCCAAAAATCATGATACCGCCGATTACGACCGTAATCATGCTGAATGTCCCCGTAATAGAATTGAATCGGGAAGCAGGATTCCGCTGTAGTCCTATCGAGATGGCGTACACACCTGTCACAAACATGAAAGAAGCCAATAGGATAAGCGGAACAAGTCCGTTGATTAGACCTTGGATGATATCATCCCCAGCAAATAGAGTAAGCGTGAACCACTGGGTGAACGTAGCACCAAGTGCTTGAAGAAACGAGGTAATCATCGCCCATAGAATCGGCATACGATTAGACACTGCTAGCATTGCTCCAATCGCTAAAAGCATCATTCCACAATACAATAGAAGGCCATCATATGTGGCGAACATAATGGGCTCAGTCACACCCCCAAGCGCAATGAAGACGGGTGTGAGAATCATCAGGAGAATTCCGATCTTTGCGGGGGTATCAATCTCTTCTCCCAAGCGGCGATTCGCAAGCACTGCAAGTACAATCAGTCCCACATTCATGAGCGGCTGGACTGCAATGATACCTGCCATTTGAGTTGCAAGCATATAGGTCACCCCACCAACGAGTGCCAGCAAGAATCCGGAGAGCCATTTGCGATTGCTAAAGAGAAGCTTGGTGTGTTTCCAAGGCTGTTTTGCATCAATGTCAGGCATCTCCGCAAGCGCCTCCTTTTGAGGGATGGGAGCAATGTTCCAGAGCAGAGATGTGATGACTGCAAGGATAATTCCGAGCACGCTACTTGTTAGAATAAGCTGCAACATTCCAAGTCAGTTGTAGCCAGCGTGCCCGCCTAATAAGATGTAACGTGGAGCATTTGTTTCAGTTCAAGGGACCATATCGAACATCAGGACCGAACAACGCGGCTCGAAGATGGTTGCCTGTGTACGACTTAACAGCGTCACACAGGGTTTCGGGTGTTCCCTCGACAACGACTTGACCTCCGGCGTCCCCACCTTCCGGACCCAGGTCGATAACCCAGTCTGCAGTCTTGACTACCTCTAAGTTGTGTTCTATAACGATGACCGTGTTACCTGCCTCAACAAGTCGGTTGAGCACCCTCAACAGGACGTGGACATCGAAGGCCGAGAGTCCGGTAGTGGGTTCGTCAAGGATATACAACGTATTCCCAGTTGCCCTTCTGGATAACTCTGACGCTAGCTTCATTCTCTGAGCTTCCCCACCTGACAGAGTTGTTGCAGCCTGTCCAAGCTCCAGATATCCAAGGCCTACATCGACAAGTGTTTGCAGCTTGTCGGCTATTTTCGGAATCTCACCAAAGAACTGCAAAGCCTCCTCGATTGTCATTGACAAGACCTCGGTTATGTTCTTGTCTTTGTAGGTGACCTCGAGTGTTTCTCTATCGAATCGCTGACCCTTACACACGTCACAAGTCATGTAGACATCAGTCATGAAATGCATCTCGACTCGTAGTACTCCGCTGCCGCGACATTTCTCGCACCGACCCTCACGTGTGTTGAAGCTGAATCTACTGGCACTGTACCCCCTTCGCTTCGCCTCAGGCATCTTGGAGAACAGGTCTCGCATATACCCGAAAGTCTTGGTGTAGGTTGCAGGATTGCTTCGAGGGGTCCGACCAATGGGCATCTGGTCCACAAGAACGAGGCGATCGATGTGCTCGACGCCTTCAATGGCGTCGTGTTTCCCAGGGATAGCAGTTGCGCCATTCATGTCCTTAGCTAAAGCCCTGTAGAGCGTTTCGTGGGTCAGGGTGCTCTTGCCGCTACCTGAAACCCCTGTCACGCAAATCAGCGTCCCAAGAGGAAAGGCGACATCAATCCCCTTCAGATTGTGTTGTCCAGCACCTCTTACGACAATCTTCTTGCCGCTTCCAATCCTTCTCTCATTAGGAATCGGTATCTGCCTCTTGCCAGCAAGATACTGAGCAGTTAGTGATTTCGCGTTTGCTAGGACCTGTTCAGGAGACCCCTCAGCCACGACTTCTCCTCCTTGCACACCAGCCAGTGGTCCAAGGTCGAGAATATAATCGGCTGCTTGTATTGTGTCACGATCATGTTCAATGACAACAACTGTGTTGCCAAGACTGCGGAGGTAGTAGAAGGTCTCGATGAGTCTGCTTATGTCGCGTGGATGAAGGCCGACAGACGGCTCATCTAGACAGTACAGTACACCTGTGAGCGCGGAGCCTATCTGTGTGGCTAATCGGATTCTTTGGCTCTCGCCGCCGGACAATGTCATTGAAGCGCGATCCAGATTAAGATACTCGAGCCCGACTGATACCAAAAACTTCAGCCTGGCGATAATTTCCTTCAGAATCAGTTCCGCAATCTTGAGCTCTCGGTCCGTTAGCTGGATATCCTCGAAGAACTTGAGGGCCTGCTCAATGGTCATGGATGTGATTCGATCAAGAGGTTTACCTCCAACAGTTACAGCCAGACTCTCAGGGCGAAGCTTCCTGCCGCCGCACGATTCACAGGGGACCCTTCTAAAGAGCTCGCTTACCATGCGAGCGGTGTAACGTTGACGCCATTGTTTATCGCTGCTTTTATGGGTGTCAAAGTATTTCGCCAGCCAAGGAATTATGCCGCTCCACTTGCGAGTGATTTCCCATTTTGATTTCTCGCTCTCTGCAGTGTAGGTAAGCGTGTACTCTGGACGCCCCCACAGGAAAGCCTCTCTTTGAGCTTTTGACAACTCATTCATGCACGTATCCAAGTCAAAGGAGAGCATATTTCCCAGAGCCTCAATCCGGAGTCGAAACCATGTACTCGAGCCCACAGCTCTGCGGATGACCTCTTCCACTGTCATGCTTTCGTCCGGA
The DNA here is from genome assembly GCA_019057475.1 of Candidatus Thorarchaeota archaeon. Classification (GTDB taxonomy): domain Archaea; phylum Asgardarchaeota; class Thorarchaeia; order Thorarchaeales; family Thorarchaeaceae; genus WTCK01. The sequence goes on from DXJO01000039.1 coordinate 81,059, forward strand.
ACAACGAGGTCAGGATCTACGGATAGTATCACTCCCAGACCATTACACGTAGGGCATGCGCCGTCAGGTCGGTTGAAGGAGAAAGCCTTTGGACCGAGCTTCTCGTATTGAACCCCACATTGTGGGCACATCAGCTGTTCTGCAAAAACAAGATCATCTTCATCCTCTCTTGATACAATGGCTGAACCTTCACCAGTTTCAAGTGCTGTTTCTAAGGAGCCAATGAGGCGCTCCCGAACATTCTGGCCAAGTTCGAGGCGATCCACAACCACTTCGATGTCGTGCTTCTTCCGACCGTCAATCTCTAACTCTTCAATGTCATGTACTTCGCCATCAACTCTGACTCTAGCGAAACCACTTTCAAGCAAGCTTTGCAGAACATCTTCGTGCTTCCCTGTTTCACCACGGACTACTGGAGCGAGTATGTGTATCTTCTGTCCTCCGTTCACATCGAGAAGAAGACGTGCAGCAGCTTCCGCTGTTAGCAGCTCCATTTGCCGTCCGCATTCCACGCAATGTGGAGTCCCGATATTCGCGTACAGAAGTCGAAGGTAATCATGAATTTCTGTGCTTGTGCTAACGGTGCTCCGGGGATTCCTCGTCCGTCCCTTCTGTTCGATGGAGATGGCCGGAGGCAATCCAGTGATGCTATCAATTTTGGGCTTGTCGAGTCGTCCAAGGAAACGCCTTGCATATGACGATAGTGACTCTACATACCTTCTCTGACCTTCCGCAAATATCGTGTCGAAGACCAATGTCGACTTGCCTGAGCCAGAGGGACCCGTTACCACCACAAGCCTGTCGCGGGGGATATCTACGTCAATCCGCTTGAGGTTATGCTCCTCGGCCTTGCGCACCTTGATGTAGCCTGTCACTTCCGTGACCTCCCATTCGTTTTCGACTTAGCAGGCTTTAGTAACGCTTTGAGATACTGCCCAGTGTAGGACTCATTACAGGCCACTATCTCCTCGGGAGCTCCTTCTGCAACAAGATGGCCGCCCTCGTTTCCGCCTTCGGGACCCAAGTCAATGACCCAATCCGCAGTCTTGACAACATCAAGTTGATGCTCGATTATGAGTACAGTGTTACCGAGGTCCACAAGTCGATGGAGAACCTCGAGTAGTTTTTTGATGTCTGCAAAGTGTAATCCCGTCGTGGGTTCATCTAACATTATCAGTGTTTGACCTGTTGCTGGTCTGGATAGGAACTTGCTGAGCTTGATCCTCTGAGCTTCGCCGCCACTCAAGGTTGTAGCAGGTTGTCCGAGCTTTACATACCCCATTCCGACTTCGCATAATGTCCCCAAACGCCTCCTGATTGAGGGCACACTTTCAAAGAAGTCCAACGCCTCATCTATTCGCATGTCAAGGATGTCAGCAATATTCTTACCCTTGAAGCGCACTTGCAGGGTTTCACGGTTGTAGCGTCGTCCCTTGCATTCAGTACATGTGACTTGGACCGGCGGCAAGAACTGCATCTCAATGATCTCAACGCCAGCCCCCTTACACTTGGCACAGCGTCCGCCCTTGACATTGAAGCTGTACCTACCAGGCCGATAACCTCGAATCTTTGACTCAGGCAGACTTGCGAAGAGATCTCGAAGTGGCGCCCAAAGGCCAACGTACGTAGCTGGGTTTGAGCGTGGCGTTCGTCCGATGGGACTCTGATTGATGACTATCACCTTGTCAAGCTGCTTCGCACCAACAATCTCGTCGTGTTTGCCGGGGACGCTCTCCGCATGATGGAACCTTCGCGCCAGCTCCCTTTGTAACGTTTCGACGATCAGGCTTGACTTGCCGCTGCCTGAAACTCCCGTGATGGCTATGAACAGTCCAAGAGGTATCTTGACATCTATGTTCTTCAAGTTGTGATGGCGTGCACCCTTTATCTCAATGAATCGACCGTTCGGTAATCTTCGAGATTCTGGCAAAGGTATGTTGACTTCCCCCCGGAGATATTGCGCCGTGATGGACTTCTTCGATTTCAGCACTGCTTCAAGAGGTCCCGCCACCACTACTTCACCTCCCTCAGCCCCCGCTCCTGGGCCCATGTCGACAATATAGTCAGCCCATCTCATCGTTTCTTCATCGTGCTCGACGACTAGCACAGTGTTTCCTAGGTCTCGAAGACTCATCAGCGACCGCAATAGCCGCAGGTTATCCCGTGCGTGTAGTCCTATGGAGGGTTCGTCACAGACGTAGGTTACACCGACTAGATTAGAGCCGATTTGACTTGCAAGCCTGATTCGTTGAGCTTCACCCCCAGCGAGCGTCGGCGCAGTCCTATCAAGAGTCAGATACTCAAGTCCAACTTCCTCAAGAAATCCAATTCTACCCATTATCTCTTTCAAAATGGGGAAGGCTACTGGCTCGAATCTGGGCTCGACCTTGGCACCCCGAACGAACTGACTCAAGTGCTTAATGGACATCGTGTCAAGGTCGGTGATTGACTTCTCGTTGAAGGTCACAGCCCGTGACACAGGTTTCAATCGGTCGCCATTGCAGATGGAGCAAACCTTCTCAGACATGAGCTTCTCCAACTCTTTCCGGCGCCACTCTGATTTTGTCTGGCGATACGTTCGAATCGCACGTTGCACGAAGCCCTCGAACGGTCTCTTGAAGGTGCCCTCCCATCTAACATCGGCGTTAGGGTTGTCACCAATCCACACGTGCTCAAACTCCCTATCTCCTGACCCCCATAGCAGAATTTGCTTCTGGTCCTCAGTTAGATCCTTCCAAGGAGTGTCTCGGTCGAACCCATACGCATTCTCAATGTTTTTGAATGACTTTCTTTTAAACACCCATTTGTCAATCTTAATCGCTCCCTCTCTGAGAGTCAGCTCGGGATCTGTGATGAATCGGTCAGGGTCGAACTCCCTCACCACGCCAAGCCCAGTGCAATGGGAGCAGGCACCCTGAGGTGTGTTCCAGGAGAAGATTCGGGGCTCCATCTCAGGAAGACTGATTCCGCATTCCACACAAGCGAACTGCTCTGATAGGGTCAGGTCTCCTTCCTTTATTGCAATCTTAACAACGCCATCAGCCATGTTGAGAGAAGTTTCCACAGCCTCAGAGATTCTGTCTCGCTCTTTCGCCGAGACCTTGAGTCGATCTATGACAACTTCTATGGTGTGTTCGTAGTAGCGATCTAGGGAAAGTCCATCTTCAATGTCTATGACTTCACCATCAACACGAGCTCTGATGAACCCTTTTTGGAGAAGCTCTCGAAACTCCTTCCGATACTCTCCCTTGCGGCCCCTAACAATGGGAGCCATGATCATTACTCTTGTTCCGTCATCGAGATCCAGTACGCGGTCCACAATTTGTTGTGAGGTCTGAGGCTCAATCCTCTTGCCACACTCAGGGCAATGCGGTATCCCCACGCGAGCATATAGCAAACGGAGGAAGTCATAGATCTCGGTTATGGTTCCTACAGTGCTCCGGGGATTGCGCCCCACGCTCTTCTGGTCAATTGAGATGGATGGCGAGAGACCTGACATGTAATCTACCTTAGGTTTCTCAAGCATGCCCAGGAATTGACGCGCATAGGGGGAGAGGGATTCTATGAAGCGTCTCTGCCCTTCAGCGAAAATCGTGTCAAAAACAAGACTTGACTTGCCGCTGCCAGAAACCCCAGTCACAACCGTTAGCTTGTTCTTGGGAATCTCTACATTGATATGACGAAGGTTGTGCTCCGAGGCTCCAATGACGACTATCGACTTGGGAGTATCGAAGTCAGGAGTGTGACTCCTCTTCATTGGAATCCCCGCTGTCTTCACTTCGGATTACCCTCGACTTTCTTTCTGAGTTTGACAATCTCATCGCGGAGCTTGGCGGCTTTCTCAAACTCCAGGTTCCTAGCCGCCTCTTTCATCTGCTCTTCCAGTTCAACAATGAACTCCATAATCTCAGCCATCTCAAGCGGGTCGAAATCCATGAGTTCAGTCTGCACATCCTGGCCCTTTGTCTTGATGCCCAGCGCGATATCTTGGATTGACTTACGAATGGATGTGGGAACAATACCCTGTTCCTCATTATACTTTATCTGATAGTTTCTCCTTCTGTTCGTTTCATCTATGGCGCTCTGCATGGCACCTGATACATGGTCACCGAAGAGTATGACACGGCCGTTTTCATTCCGCGAAGCGCGACCCATGGTCTGGATGAGAGCCCAGTCAGTCCTGAGAAAGCCCGCCTTGTCGGCGTCAAGAATTGCAACTAACGCGACCTCGGGGAGGTCCAAACCCTCTCGCAGGAGGTTGATGCCGACCAAGACATCAAACTTGCCTTGTCTCAGCTGCCGTATAATCTCGATTCGTTCCACCGTCCCGATGTCAGAGTGGAGATATCGCGCTTTGACTCCAGATTCAATAAGATACTCGGCGAGCATCTCGGATGTCTTCTTGGTCAGAGTTGTAACCAGTACTCTGTCACCCTCCTGGACAGTCTTCCTGATCTCATCCAGCAAGTAATCAATCTGGTTGACAACAGGCTTGACCGTTATCTCAGGGTCCAGCAAACCAGTGGGTCGAAGAAGTTGTTCCACAATCTGACTGCTGACTTGTTTCTCATAAGGTCCAGGAGTTGCGGTCGTGTAGACGACATGTTTCATGTAACTCTCAAACTCATCAAGCTTTAGAGGTCGATTATCAAACGCTGAAGGCAATCTGAAACCGTACTCCACGAGATTTCGCTTACGCGCCTGGTCGCCATTATACATCCCGCGAATCTGGGGCAAGGTCATGTGGCTCTCGTCAATGATAATTAGGAAGTCATCGGGGAAGTAGTCCATCAGAGTGTACGGGTGCTCCCCCTTCTTCCTCTTCTCTATGTATCTGGAGTAGTTCTCGACACCAGAGCAGAAGCCGGTTTCTCTCAGCATCTCAAGGTCATAGAGCGTGCGACGCTTGAGCCGGTCAGCTTCAACGAGCTTCCCTTGCTTCTTAAACCATTCAACTCGTTCATGCATCTCCTGCTCGATGGGTTCAAGGGCTTCCAGCACATTCTCGACTCGTGCTACATGATGCCGCGCTGGGAATATGTCTACCCATGTTTCGTCATAGATTCTGCGAGATGTGAGCGGCTCCAAGAAAGAGATCCTGTTAACACGGTCACCGTCCAGCTCAACTCGAACGCTGGTTCTAGAGTATGCAGGATGAATGTCAATCACATCACCCCGAACACGGAAGATGCCTGGCTTAACCTCCATGTCATTTCGCTCGTACTGCATCGAGACCAGCTTCTCCAGCAGGGCGCGTCGCTTGATTTCCTGGCCCACCTGGAGCAAGATAGACAGTCGTTCGTACTCCTTCGGATCCCCGATGCCGTAGATGCATGACACTGAAGCTACTACTATTACATCATCTCTCGACCTGAGCGAGTGAGTGGCTGAATGACGTAAGCGCTCGATCTCAGAGTTGATGTCAACCTCCTTCTCGATGTACATATCCTTGTGGGGGACATACGCCTCTGGTTGGTAGTAATCATAATAGGAAACGTAGTAGCCCACTGCCGCGTCCGGAAAGAACTGCCTGTACTCCGAGGTGAGTTGCGCAGCGAGTGTCTTGTTATGGGATATAACAAGCGTGGGCCTGCTGTAGGCTTCAATCACATTGGCCATTGTGAATGTCTTGCCCGAGCCAGTGACTCCTAGCAAGGTCTGATGCTGAAGTCCGTCATTAAGACCGTCCACTAGTTTCTCTATCGCCTGTGGTTGGTCTCCTGTAGGTTTGAACGGAGCTTCTAGCTTGAAGGATGACATCTGTTGGACCTCTCTCTCCGGCTCAGTTCCCTGCTGAACCTAAGTAACTCTTGCGGTACCTGCCGAGCCTCGATGCGATTCAACAAAACACACATACTAGTGGAAGTTACTGCAATGATTATTCCATTTGACAGAACATCTGCTACCCGGAGAGGTGTTCGGAAGTATCAGGAGGATAAATGAATCCAAAGCTCGGTCAGACCGAGCTGTTTCCTTTGGATTGATATGAGAATGCGGACTTTGACCTACAAGATCGTGGACAAGTTCACTATTCCGGTCAAGTATCCAGAGGAGCTAATGATTGACCTGTTCGCTGAAAGGATTGTGAGCGGGGAATGGTAGAGGCAAGCAGCAATCAGTGGGTGGCAGGGTCCAACAGAGGTTCGTGGTAGGAGGGGGGAGTTTCGTAATTGAGGGCATGTACGAAAAACTAGCCTCTGTCTGAACCCTTACCACCGCATATTCATACTCAGTTATGGCCTATAAGTACTCGTCTTGTGTACCGTCGTGTTAATCAATAGATAGCCGAGTCTAGAACGGTTCATATCAGTTATTCACTTAGCACTGTCTTATGGGAACGTAGATAATGCAGTACTCATGTCAGACAGATATGGAGCTCATCGATGCAATTAAAGCACTTCCCAAGGCAGAGCATCATGTGCATCTGTTGGGTTCAATCAAACCAGCGACTCTGATGAAAGCAATCACCGAAACAGGTGTAGACACACCCTACGATTCAATTGAAGATATCGAGAGGGCTTTTGAGTTCCAGAATTTCGCCCAGTTCATATCTGTCTACAAACAGATTATCGGCTTAGTTACTGAGGAGAGATATTTCGAACCAATGACCTACGAACTCCTTGAGAGCAGTAAGGAATGCAATGTAAAATATGTAGAGATGAGTTTCTCAGCCCCAGACCATACTCTGCAAGGTCTCGACTTTGAGTTGATGATGAAGGCTATTGAGAGGGGCATTAGGAGAGGCCAATCGGATTTCGGTGTCAAAGCCGACATCAGGATAGATATCGTACGTAATTACGGACTGGAAAGTGCAATGGAATCATTGGATATGATAGAGAATAGACCCGAAGGAATTGTATCCATAGACATTGGAGGTTCTGAGAAAGAGTATTCACCCAAACCATATGCTGAGGTGTATAACAGAGCAAGAGAGATGGGACTGCATACGGTTGCTCATGCGGGAGAAGCAGCAGGGCCGCAGTCTATCTGGGATGCAGTTACGTATCTAGGAGCTGAGAGGATTGGGCATGGTATCTCTGCTATTCAGGATGATAAATTGATGAGGCACCTCCAAGAAAAAAGCATAACACTTGAAGTATGCCCAGTAAGCAATGTTCGAACAAAAGTGGTGAATTCACTGAGAGAGCATCCCATACGAACATTCTTTGATAGGGGGATGCCATTGACAGTAAACAGTGACGATCCCACTTTCTTTGGAACTGACATGAACAACGAGTATGAGCAGCTTCATGAAATTCTTGGATTCACGATACAAGAGTTGTTCCAAATCTCGCTTAATGCAGTGGAGTCTTCATTCGTTGATATTGAAACCAAACAACAGATGCGTAGAGAGTTCCATAACGATTACAGCAGGATCATTGACTCAATTGAATAAGCATACCTCATCATTAGCTTAGTCTAGGTCCACCAGAACCCCCTTCAAGGGGCAATGTCTGCCCTTTAATTCATTAGAGCCATTCAAACGCTTTCTTCCACGTCACGCTTGAGCAGGAGTAGGGGTTGAGATAGATTGTCCTGAAGAACTCTCCAAGTACATCCTTCTTCACTGCCTTCGTAAATGTGGGTAAAACGAAGTCAATACGGCCAAATAGGTACGTGAATATGTAGGGCGCCCACAAGTTCGGTTTGCCATTCTTGCTAGTGGGACCAATGAAACCCATAACCGATTGTGCCTTCGCCCTCTCTCTGAACCCGTACTCCATCATGTACTCTACTGTTTCTTCAACAGCCTTGTCCTCCCGATTGAGCATGATTGCGGCATTAATCGTGACCATGCTTCCAAGCATGGCTATTGACCTATGGGCATGAAGCTCACTGTTCACAACGATCTTGTCGAGAAACTCACGGGCCGTATCAGCCGTTCCCTCAGAAATCACAGAGCGCCCAGTATGAGTTGGTATGATTGCAAGGTCGGTGAAGCCTCTCTCAAGGTACGCCTTCTCACGCCACATATTCGATACATGATGCTCGTATTCATGGTAGGTGAGGAACAGAAGTGAACGCTGACTCATTTGTCTGTCCGTATTGATGGCGTTCACCGACTTGAAACCACCCAAATAGTAGTTATACCCGCCCCAAGGCATGTTTGTGACAGCCCTACAGTCCACGCCTTTGTCAGTCACGTCTGTTCCCATGAGTGAGAAGATGTTCTCCCTAAACATCTGACCAACCTCCACCACAAGGTCCTGAAGGTCCCCTTCAACCACCTGCTTCAGTTCGTCGCCCTTGATCTCACCAAGTTGTTGGTATCGAATGATGCGATCTCGCAGATCATCGCCAGGATAATCAGCGAATGCCTCGTCAGCCACAGCCATTGCTTTCGTGATGTCGGATGAAGAGAACCCCCCTGCTGAAACATGGAACAACCCCTCAACCAAATCGGCATAGGAAATGCTCTCTCCTGCAAGCCAGCGCACAAGAATCTGCAGCGACTCTATCTCGCCCACCAAGAACAGGGATCTGAGCTCGGAATCAACCTCATCACGTATCAGGTCTGCCAGTGACTCCATCTCATTGACTAGGGCTACTGGGCCTTTGTCAGACTGCTGGTTCTTTGGGGCGAGCTCGTCGGGTCCGAAGTAGGCGTCCACGATGCTAATCCCTGTCAGGCTCTCAGTGAAATGCCCAACCTCCCCACACAGTCGAACGTACCGCTCTATCGCATCCATCGGTAACATCCGGCATGTGCAGGCAACTTACTATTGAGTCTGCTGGCTCGGTAGCAACTCAATCCCGCCAACGTATTCTACCACGTATCTGGGCTTTTTGGTTTCTTGTGGCCGCTACTCTTGCCGCCACTAAAGAGCTGGTCGCGCTTAATATAAAGGATGCAAATGATGGCCGGTATTGCGATAAAAACTGGCACAAAGAGAAAAATCAATACGATGGCGCACCACAGCCCTGCATTGCTGGATTTCTTAGGTGCTTCAGTGTAGTCATAAAATTGGGTCTCGACCGGTCTAGGCGTTATCGGTGTTTCCTCTCTCTCGTCGCTCTCATGTGCACGGAAATGCTTCCCGCAGTTCTGACAGTCCATGAATCCTTCACTGTCGACCGCTTCAGCAGAATAGACATAGGGCGCTCCGCAGTTAGGGCAACTCAATCCGAACTCGTTGAATTCATTTGACACCATAACTCACCGGAATTCAGGCGCGTTGCCGCAGTATAAATTCATTCTGCTCACGTTTATTGCGAGGCAAACCCACGCCTTGATTATGGATTGCATACCTATACATCGTGGTGTTCAAACGGATTCATGAGCCATTTCTTGGTCCAATCATCGCTACAGTCAACCTCATGATTGTGGACCAATTAGTGTCGGTTTTCTGTAATACTCTCTTACCCTTGGAACAAGGAACATCGCGGCATGGGCTATGGATAGCAACCATATAGCAAAGGCGTAGAACTGCAGAGATGAGAAGCGCCATAGACCGTCCACTAAAGTCAATATTCCAATAGCATACAGAAAGACGTCAAAGGCTGAAGCAAGTAACAACCTGTAGTGACCCGGTCTTCGCAGCAAGGCGAGGACTGCAATGTCGAAGAAACCAAGTGCTGCTAAGTAGGGTTCATAGTGGGGACAGGACGGCGGGTGGAAAGGCGGGAGACCGGGACCTTTGATACATTCCAAGTACGCAAGGTGGGTTGCGTTCATAAAGGCAAATAGGTAAGCAATGCGGATAACACTCAGTATCCAAAGGACAAGAATCCCGAACGGTCTTGTTGTGTCTTCCCGAGCAGTCAATTCAGGTCGCATCCTCGCACATGTTCTACTTTGGCCCCGGACCTGTCGACCTCTTGTGAACGGCCTTTCTGCTGCCGCCAATCCTGTCACGTTGGCTTATTATGATGCATATGACGAGTGGTATGGCGAATATGATTGGCACGAAAAGAAGAATCACCAGGATGGCACACCACAGCATTGTATTGATTGGTTCTGATTCTCCTGACACCGCAGTGTCTTGATAGATAACGACCTCGTCACCCACTGCATCTATAACCTTAGCACAGTTCTGACACTTCACTCGCCCATCTTCCAGCCTCTGTTCATCCTTGTATATGTATTTGGCACCACAATTGGGGCATTTTACATTGACACCCTCGACGGATTTAGTGGTTTCTACAAATGACGGCTCAATAGCCATGGGATCTTTCTCTGCAGATGTAGCCACCGCTCCCTCGTCGCTCATACGTACGAACATCTGCTTCGCGCAGTTCTGGCACTCCACGAATCCTTCATCGTCAATCTTCTCAGCAGAATAGACATAGTTTGCCCCGCAGTTAGGACATTTCAATCTGAACTTGTTCAACTCCTCCGACATAACCTCTCACCACGTATCATAGTTAGTGCTGCATTATAAAATGCCTGCTTAAGGTTTAAACTAAGCAGGCAGCAATTCATAGGTTGTGCAAAGAACGCCTTGCTCGGGCTCAATGCAAATAGTCGCTATTGCTCTTGACCACCATCAACAATTTCTAGGTCCTCAATCCTCTTGAGCAGCTCAACCAGCACACACATGAAGATAACATCGAGAGAATGAGGCCTGTTGACCACGGTTCCCGCATCAGCATGCAGTGCGGCATACTCGAAGACCTTGTCGAGTCTTGTACGATCAGCCCTTCTGAGCTGTCGCCGGAAGTTCCTCCACTTCGCACTCTCTATGTCGATGACCTCTCGAAAGGTCCTGATGGTTCTACCCATGCCAACCGGTTTCCTGCTCTGGTGTTCTCACGCTTCTTGCGAGGGATTATGGACTCAGTTCCAGCTGGCCCGATTGGTGCGAGGCAGTCCAATCGGACGGACAGCATCCTGTATGGTAAGAACCGTATTGATACACTATTGAAATCGCTGTACAGTTTTGGCACACGAGATTGAAGAAAAGCTGTCAGAAATGATTTAGGATGTGAGAACGAAACCAGTCAAGGGCCGAGAACGAACTCCAAGAACTCCTGCACCAAATCGACATGTTCACCAGGGACTATCAGATGATGGTTAGCCAAAGGTTTCTCAAGGAAGTAGTCTACAGGCTCTTCCAAGGATACGCGAATTTGGGTTCGACAGTTGCCTTCAACTCCCAGATTTTCGACAAGCGTGCCTCCAGACACCCAAAACTGGGACAGATCGTTGCCAAAGACCTTGACGATGGTGACTTCTTGCGGTTTGAATCGACCCCTCAATCCAACACTCTTGCTCGTTTCAGCGTGACTGGTTATCTCGTAGCTATCGACAATTCCAAGCGGAACAGTGCAATGCGCAAACGCAACCGAGTTATGGTCTTGGTCAACCTCAGTAACGTTCGCCATGAATGCGGATTGCCCCGTAAGGAACTTGACAAGCATCATTGTGAAAGTGCTAGGAATGTCACCCTCGCAACCAGCGCTCAGGTTCTCTGTATCATTGATTTGAGAAAGGGCGAAGCACCCCGTGATGCCAGTTTTATGGAGAAGAGTGAAGCACTTGACCGTCACAGCATCTAGGCGATTCTGTTTCACAAATCGCTTCACTGCTTGAAACACACGATCTGCATCTCTTAGTGCCTTATCAGTCACATCAACACATGCGGCACTGGATACGAATTCCTTGAAGCCCCCTTCTGTTTCAATCGGGGTCTCTTTGTCAATCAACTCCAAGAGGTCTGTCAATGGAAACTTCTCAACGGTTACACCCCAACGCTCTTGGACTGCGTATGTATCAACATGAGAAGCTACTAGCCAAGATGATGGTTCTCCTAGAATCCCGAGTCTACTCTGAGCTATTCTCTCTTTAACTTGGGAGAACCGACACCACTTACGTATCAGCTGAGCGAGCCTATCGAGTGGAGCGTGGACAATGCGCGATTCAAATCCTTGCGACGTGAGATATGCTTTGATTTCCATAGATGCGGGCAAGGAATTCTGCTGTCCATAGCTCAGCAAGGAAATGGGCTGTGAAAGATGAGATTTGCTTAGGAACTTGATAACATCTCGCTCGATGCCCCCAGTACCGATCAAAATGTAGTTGTGCTGGCGCAGCAATGATTGGTCACGCTTAGCTTCCGCAAGAAATTCATTGGAAGGAATGATACGAGAGCCAGCTTCAGCGAACTTGTCCAGCACATTATCTCTTGCTTCTTCGTCTATGAATGATGAGAAGAAGGGAATGATATTGATGCCCATGTCAGAGTAGGGCCTTTGCCTAGAACATATTTCTTTGGGCCAACAGCCAAAGGTAATCTAATCCAGAAACCGGAAGATTTTCATGGAATGTGCATGCAAGTGTTAACTTCAGTGGCAGACCTGCTTTATCTGAGCAAAGCTATCGAGGTGAATAGATGCAGACCGTCTTCAAGGAGAACTTCCCTTCAAAAGAGGAAGTTGCAGCGTTTTTAGAGGACACAACGTGTATGGATTGGCACGAGGCAATAATAGAGAAAGCGACAGCAGTTGCGTCCTCGATTCCGGAAGTTGAAACCATCTTGTTGAAGGGCTCGCTTGCCAAGGGAGAAGGAGACATCTTCTCAGACATTGACTTCCTCATTTTGCATATTGGAGATGATTCAACAACTACAAAAATCAGGAAAAAGATAATGAAGAAGCTGAGTGATATTGGCGCCGTCATTCACTATTTCTTCTCAACAGTCGATCAAGAAACCCCAATAATCTACTTCAAACCATGGGTCAAGTTCGAGCTTGCTATAGGCCTCGTAGAGAATGCGAAGAATCGCTGGAAGCACTCCTTTTCAAAGATACTGTATGATCGCAATGGACTGGGGGACGCAGTCGTAGAACAGGCATCCAAAGTGACATTTGATCTTAGTGACCACGTTCTTCAGATTAGCAACTTAGCCATTGCTCTGCCCAGCTTTGTCTACATCATTGCTGGATTTGTTGTGCGAGGGGAACACATTACGGCAATTGATGGTCTCGATTACGTCAGGAATGAGATGTTGACAGTAAATGGACTCCTGCTTGGATTATGGAACGAGGGGCCCAGACGGGCTGGGAAGAGGTTTCCTGAAAAGGTACTCTACTATTACAACCGAACCAGGGTTGCGGAGGTTTCAGAGGTGTGGCTCGCACTCGGGTACCTACTGGATTGGTACGAAGATTGGCTTATTCCAAGGTTCGAACAACTGGAAACCCCACATGCTCGACATGAGATACCGACACTCAAGCTGATGTTGCGTCAACTCGAGAAGAAGACCCAAAGCACCTAGGAGGGTTCGCAAGGGAATGGGAGGATCCCAAGGTTGAAGAAAGGTATGGACCCTGACGAGATGAGGGAACTCGTGAGAAAGGGGTACGATGAGGGTGACTACTTTGAGCACTACAGAAAAGACCTTGTAATTGATGACCTTGAGAAATGGTTGCTGAGGGAGTTCCTGCAGAGAGTTCCGAGTGGGGGAACAATTCTTGACCTAGGTTCAGGACCGGGAGTGCCTTTCGATAGGCATCTCGTTGATGAGGGGTTCTCAGTCACAGGGATTGACATTTCTGAGAAGCACATCAAGATGGCGATGAATCTCGTCCCCGAAGCTCGTTTTATCCACGGCGACTTCATGCAATACGCATTCGACGAGAAGTTCGACGCAATCGTATCCCTCTACACAATCTTTCACATTCCAAGAAGCTTGCATAGTGCCATCTTCAGGAAGATGCACGGATGGCTGAAGAAAGATGGCGTCATCCTTGTTTCGATGGGGACATCAGATACCCCCGTTGATGTGCAGGAATTTGTGGGAGCGGAGATGGCGTGGAGCTCATTATCCATTGATGACAACCTGCGGCTAATAACAGTGGCTGGATTCGAAACCATGCTCACGGTTGATGATAACCGAAACTCCGATGAACATCATCTCTGGATACTCGCAACCAGGAAAGAGTAGCGAAATGGTGCTATCCGCGATTCTCAAAATGCTTATAGCATTTGTAATCGAATACCGCTCAGACATCAATTGGGAGGGAAATGGAGTCGATGGCGGATGATTATGCATGCAGTAATGTGGATGATGATTCCACGGGAATAATAGTAGCCAAGTACTTCATGCATGGAGCGGCCTTCATTTATCTAGTAGTGATGCTTTTTGTAGCTTTGATATTCCTGGCGTTAATGATAGCAATCATGATTGTTCCTGGTGTCCAGTTGGGTGCTCTTGGTATCCTCGGTGTGGTTGTTGCATCTTTCGCGATTCTGTTCATGGCGGTTGGTTGGCTCAACGTACAGGTTTCGCAACACTTTTGGAAGATTCAGGTGAAACAGAAGTGGCTTAGCCTATTGGGGCACGGGTTTCTTCTCTTAATTGTCATAACCATCGCTGGAATACCCTCCATGTTAATCAATGCGATGATGATATCCGCAGATCTCTGGACTTACGTCAAGTTTCTCATTATTAACTTCCTCATCTATTCGTCAGTTATTGGATACATCTGCAAGCGTGTTGCTGAGGTATTTACGGACGACGAGTTGACAACATGTACCGGCTCCATGAGTGTCCTGGATCGAACAACTTCCCGCGGCCAATGTTCCCACTGTTGAGCGGTCTACATATACAACCATCCTCACGATTGATGACTACCGAAACTCCAAAGAACATCATCTCTGGATACTCGCATCCAAGAAAGAGTAGCGAATCTTTCCTTGCATTCTCAAAATGCTTAAAGCACTAGTCTTCGATTGATAATCAGGTATTGAGTGGGAGGAAACTGAAGTTGATGGCGGATGATTATGCATTCAGCAATGTGGAGGAGGATTCCACTGGGAAGATGGTGGCGAAGTACTTTGTTCACGGAGCCGTCTATTCGTTGCTGATGTTGGTGCTTGTGGTGGTGTGGGCATTTTTGATGATAATCATGGTGGCCTTCGGCTCCATCATTGGTCTTGTTGCATCTTTCGCGATTCTATTCATAATGGTTGGATGGCTCAACGCACAGATTTCGCAATACATCTGGAAGATTGAGGTGAAACAGAAGTGGCTTAGCCTGTTGGGGCACGGGCTTCTTCTCTTCATTGTTATAGCCATTGCTGGAATACCCTCCATGATAATCAGTGGGATGATGTGGTCCGCAGATATCTTCACTTACGTCATGTTTACCATTGTCAATTTCCTCATCTATTCGCTAGTTGATGGATACATCTGCAAGCACGTTGCTGAGATATTCCCGAACGATGAGCTCACAACGCGTGCTGCCCCCACAAGTTTCCTAGAGCGAACGACTTTCCGCGGCCAATGTTCCCACTGCAGAGCGGTCTACATGTACAAGCACTCAGTGATTGGACCAAGTGGCACTGTCAAGTGTTTCAACTGTGGGCAGCTATTTGCCCGAAGATTCCAGCTCAATCCCCCAGGCGGAAACCTTCCTCTCTGCCTACGGTTCAATACACCATCATCGAATCCACCAAACTGCAAATCGTGTGTCCCTCCTGCGGCCAAAAGGGGGATTACAGTGACGAGGACGTATTTCTTGGATCCATAAGATGTCATAATTGTGGCGCAACATTTAGTCCAAGTGGCGAAGGCAATCAGTAGACGCTCTGTGCGATATCCCTCAATACTCGATTGTTGGATACTACACCCCATCCGCAGAAGGGGAGTCGATTCCATCTATCAAAGGCTTCATGCATTATGGCCTGAAGGTCTGCGAAATAGAGTGTCAGCACAAGACCATGTGAAACCACAAGGACCCGCTTTGAACCATGTTGTGACATCGTGTGCTGCACGCCCCTTTTCATTCGGGCTAAGGCGTCTGCGGCGCACTCCCATCCACTAGACCGTGAAGATGGATTCTTCAAGACCTCCTGCACGCAGGAAAGGTGCTCCTCTCGGGTTAGGAAAGGACCGGCGTTTCGGTTGAGCTCTCTGAAATCGTGATTGGGATCTATTTCCAGTCCAAACATTCTGGCAAAAGGCTCGGCAGTCTCGATGGCTTTCATTTCATCTGATGACACTATTGCGTCAATCTCTCCAAGAATACCAGAAGCTGCCAGCTCGTAGGATTCACTTTGACCCGAGGATGCAAGATGCCATTTGCTTGCTGGCGAGTCCGGGTCAACTAGTGTTTCTGCGTGCCGCAGGAAGACAATCTCAATGGGCATATCAATCCATTCCTTGACTGCCAACCCATGTCACGCAAGAGATTTATGGATTCAGTATAGGATTACCCAAGTCAGGTGGTTAGGCGGAGGAAGAGAACTTGTCATTGCAGGCACCTGAATCCGAAGAACTGAGTGAGGTTCACAAACCTACTCTTATTGCAAAGTATTTTCTCCACGGAGCTGCCTACGCTCTTCTGGTTGCCGGCCTCGTCATCGTCCGGGTATTCTTGCTGGTGGCCTTGGTAGTCATTGGCTCGATCTTGGGACTTCTGCTAGGGCTCTTAGTCCTAATCATGGGAGTTGGCTATGCGAATAGGTTGCTCTCAGGATACTTCTGGAAGATTGAAACGCAGACCAAATGGTCCAGTCTTCTTGTTCATGGACTAGTGCTCATGATTGCTCTAGGACTCGCAAGCGTCCCATTCATGATTCTTGAATTACTAGCCGGAACTTTGACGCCAGTCTTCTCCATCGTTGCGATTCCAGTGCTATTCGTAATTCATTCAATCGTCAATGGGTACCTAGGGAAAGCAGTAGCATTGATGCTACAAGAGAGCGATTCTTCATGGACACGTGCGCAGTCGATGACGACGTACCGTGAGAAATGCCCATACTGTGAATCAGTTTATGTGTACAAGGCATCTGCTGTGAAGCGCGATGGGACGATAAAATGCTTCTACTGCAATCATGGGTTCAAGGTGGAAACTCCGGTTGAAACGCAGAAGAAGCCAGATCTCATGTCGTCTTGGCGGTTCACCTGTCCGCGCTGTGGGCGTGACAGCCAATATGAACGTGCGGAGATTTTCTACGGCAAGGCGAAGTGTCACCACTGCAATGAAACCTTTGACACATAACTCTCGGGCTAATGACTGTCAATCTTTTCATTGATTGGGCATGCGCCTTGGAACCAAGCAACGATTGAATTCACGGTGTCCTCGTAGGCTCGCGGATCTGATAGCACGTGGTTTGCACCTTCGATTATGACTAATTCCTTTGGTTCGCCTGCCAAGTCGTACAGTCCGCGTACACCGTTGACATCTACTAATACGTCAGCATCTCCAGTTATGACGAGCAAAGGACGCGGCGATATTTTAGAAATCTCGTTTATGGGATTAAATCTACGCCCGTCATCCACCATACGATCCAGTATGCGTTTCCGCACCGAAGGGTCAACAAGTCCATGCATCTCATCCGGCGTTTCCTTGAGAATTCTGTTGACTTCAGGGCAGATGAGCGGCGAGAGGGCGAAGGCGTGAGTGTCATAGACCGGGGCTCTTAGGCACACTGCGCTGATGCGAGTATCGCTGGCAGCTGCACATACAGCCACAGCGCCGCCATAGCTTGCTCCATAGACGCCAACCCAACCTGGAACTACTAAATTGGAATTGATGAGATGAGTTATGGCGCTCTTGGCATCAGTCAATTCCCCCGCCAGGCTGAAAATTCCCTCACTCCGTCGGAAACCCCGAAAGTCGAAAGTGAGCACCAGGAATCCTGCTTCCGCTAGCAGTGTGGAAATGCCGCTAACTTGGTTTGGGGATCCAGGCAGACCATGGAACTTGCATATGCTCGGAAATGGTCCATCTCCTTGAGGAATGACAAAATCCCCTCTAAGAAGCTCTCCCTCTGATGAGAACTCTGTGGGAATTGTCCTAACTCCCGGCATGGAATTTGGGGCGAGTCCATTTCTTATAACTCTAGTTGGAGAAAAAGACGGCTTACCAACCGACCAAACTCGCTATTACCTGAGCATATCGGGTGGCAAACCTGAATCAAGTTACACACGCAGACCTGTTCTATGCGGCCTTGCTACCTGGAGGGACACCCTCGATTGTCACAGGAATCCACCGACCAGGTTCGTCAGCCTTCTCAACAGCCAGAATCATCCCTTTGCTCTCGATGCCGCCAATCTTTTTCGGCTCGAGATTCGTCAGGAACAACGCAGTCAGACCCTTGAGATCTTCAGGCTTGTACTGGTCCGCTAGTCCTGTGATAATGACCCGAACCTCAGACCCAAGGTCAACTTTGAGCTCTAACAGCTTCTTTGTCTTAGGCACCTTGGTCGCATCTAGTATTTTCCCCGCGCGTATATCCATTCGTTTGAAATCGTCAAACGACACTAGCTCCTCTTCCACTTCCGTTTCACCTCTTTCCGCCGCTTCAGCAGCCTTCACTCTTTTTGAAATTGATTCTTTGAGGTCAGCCAACACCTTGTCATCTATCTTTGAGATAACTGGAATCGGCTTGCCCAGCTTGGCACCAACCTTGGGAGGATTCAGAGCCTCTTCGAGCGGTACCTCATGGATCTTAGAACCTTCAAGCCCCAATTGATTCCAAACCTTCTCAGCCACAGTCGGCATGATTGGTTCAATGAGAACTGCAAGTGCTTTGGCAATGGCGATGGCATTGTAGAGAACCACACCTGCTTTGTCTTTGTCTGCCTTCACCAACTTCCAAGGTTCATTCGCTTGGAAGTACTCATTACCAACAGATGCGAGACGCAAGATAGAATCACTCACCTTCTTGAGCTCGTACTCATTTGTTGCAGAGATGATGGTTTCGATTGTCTTCTCTATCTCCTTCCTCAGTTTCGGATCGAGCTCTCCTTTCGGGACCTCGCCAAAGTGCTTCTTAGTGAAATGAAGACCCCTGTAGATGAAGTTGCCAAAGGTCGCCACTAGCTCATTATTCACCTTGTCTGCCAAGCTCTGCCAAGAGAAATCCAAATCCTTTGTTTGCGAAGTGCTTGACACCATGAAGTAGCGGAGATAATCGGGGTCGAGTCCCTTGTCTAGATAGTCCTCTCTTATCCAGACGACATAGCCCCTGCTCTTGCTGAAGGTGTGATTTTCTATCTTGAGCATTCCAGACGCCACTATTGCATCGGGTAAGTTGTAG
Source organism: Candidatus Thorarchaeota archaeon (assembly GCA_019057475.1). Lineage (GTDB taxonomy): Archaea > Asgardarchaeota > Thorarchaeia > Thorarchaeales > Thorarchaeaceae > WTCK01. The sequence goes on from DXJO01000039.1 coordinate 100,050, forward strand.
CCACTGCCCTTCAGCATAGCAGGCCAGAAGATGCAGTGATGATATACGATATCCTGACCGATATAGTGGACGAGGCGGCCGTTTCCTGGCTTCCAGAATTTCTCCCATTCCTTTGGCTTGCCAATCTTCTTGGACCAAATCTCCGTGCCCGACATGTAGCCGATAGGCGCATCCACCCAAACGTAGAGAGTTAGACTCTCATCGCCAGGAAACTTGAAACCCCAGTCCAAGTCGCGTGTTATGCACCAATCCCTGAGACCTTCCTTGATCCAGCCTAGAGCGTAGTTCCGAGCATTCTTAGTGCCATCCACGTTAGTGAGGAAGTCCTTCAGGAAGTCTTCAAACGCACTCAGTTTCAGAAATTGATGTTTTCTGGTGATGGGTCGTGTGGGATTGTCACAGATTGCGCATCTGGGGTTTAATATCAAGCCGGGTTCGATGTATCTACCGCAGCCTTGATCACACTCATCTCCACGAGCATCTGAACCGCAGTAGGGGCAAGTTCCTCGCACGAATCGATCTGGTTGAGACCGACCACATGTGTCACAGAATGGCGTTTCGATTTCCTTTTCGTAGATGTGTCCATTCTTTTGAAGAGTGGTCACAATCTGGTTGGTTCTGTTATGGTTCTCGGGGTTGTCAGTGTGCCCATAGTTATCAAAGAATATGTCAAGCTTGGGGAAAGTGTCAGCCAGTATCTTGTGATACTTCTGATAGGTTTCCTTAGGAGTCACACCTTCTTCCTCTGCTTTCACAATAACTGGAGTTCCATGTGTATCTGACCCGCAGATGAAAACAACCTCGGTCTGCAGTTTCTTCAGAAGTCTAACAAACACATCAGCAGGAACATAAGTGCGAAGATGACCTATGTGCATCTCCCCGCTGGCATATGGCAGGCCACATGTTACCAGAACGGGTTCTTTGCTTGGATACTTATTCATCGTTTGTCACACTCCTGGTCCACAGCAGGCAGTCAACTCACCTAGATAACGCTTGAGAATTGTGCTAAATGAATCACGGGCGTACGCCCAGTCGGCGGCACATCTTACCACCTCTCTTGGAACACGTGTTCTAGTGATTATCTCTGTGAGCTTTTTTCCCGCCTGAATCTGTAGACTGCAGGTAACGCACGACAGAGGGATATAACTCTAGCGCTATTTCCTAGCGGCCCTTCGTGAGGCCCAACAACTTAAGCAGATGAATCTGCTAGCTGAAGCCCTCCACTATACACAACACATTTTGAATCAAAGTCGTCACTTAGGCGGATTATGCAGAAGGAGCCATCCAGCGCCAATGACCACTAGCACAAGACCTGCTACAATGGCTATGAGATCAATCAGATTCAACTGACCTTCTAGAAACCAAAACAACCCGCCATAGCAAAGGAAAACAGCGCCAATACCCAGGAAGTACTTGGCAAGTTCACGCCTTCTGGATGTTGTTTTAGCGACATGCATTTGAGTCCCTCGTGTGATGGTGCTGTGTCGCACATTTTAGTATTCCGTGAGAGCGACGAGCCAGCCGCCTGGACTTCGAATCATGATAATGGATTGATGACAGCAGAACTGTTGAAAAGGTGTGAGGGCGGGAATTGAGCGTTCCGCCCCCACGGTTTCTCTATCTCTTTTGCCGGGAGTGCACAGGAGACAGCGAATGTAGACCTCATGTAAAATGAGGATCGTAATGCATCTACGAACTCGCGTAAAGATAACGCAGGCTCATGGCGTCCGAGTCGGTAGGCTCGCGATCGCTATCAAGCAGTCCGTAAAGCGTGTGAAGAACTTCCGCATTCTTCTGGAGGGTTGAGGTCGGTCGAGTTTGAGTGGTCATCATTCGTGTCTCCATTATTCGCTTTCCATGGTACAACTCACCTTGACTTCCACTGAATTCCAATTTAAGCCTACGTGTAACTGAAGCACTATTTCCGTGATACCCAGGTAATACAGGGATTATACGTGGAGCATACAGCCTTTGAGCTGAGCTAGGGGACGTTTAGGCTCGCACTGTGAGGGGTATCAGAAGTGGTTCCACACGCAAAGAAGGGGAGAGGGGGTCACCGTTGCCCGAAACTTGTACAATCCTGGACATCAATATCCTTGACTGATGTTCGGTTCCTGATTCATTGAGGTCTGCTCTGCAGATCCTGCTGAATCTGCGACTAGTCTCACGTCCTCTCCACAGGCGTTTTCTGTCTCCGTCCAACTGGCGGCGACAAGATTACATGCAGCGTTCAGGTCGCGGTCCATCTCCAACCCGCACTCATTACAGACGTAGACTCTGTCTGATAAGGCCAGGTATCTCTTGATGTTCCCACAAGCTGAACATCTCTTCGATGACGCGTAGAACCTTGGGGCAACTACAAGCTCAGAACCGTACCACTTACACTTGTACTCCAATTGTCTTCTCAACTCGTAAAACCCCACATCAGCAATCACTCGGGACAGGCTCCTGTTCTTCAGCAGCCCTGCGACACACAGGTCCTCAATCACTATCTGACTGTGGTTCTTGGCCAGATATGTCGTGATCTTGTGCAGTGTGTCTTGTCGGATGTTGAAGACTCTTAGATGGAGTCTAGCAAGTCCAAGTCTTG
>DXJO01000040.1 GCA_019057475.1 Candidatus Thorarchaeota archaeon
CAATGAAGGCGGACCCTGTTGATGACGCGGTCGTGTTCATGATAATCACGCAATACTACGGTCGAGAGGAGTTCGAGTTAGATGGGCAGAAGAGGAGTGCCCGCAAGTTCGGAGCAATAGACCTCGTGGAGGGCCATTGGTCTGAAGACTAGCGTCAGTCGAGAAGAGTATTTGCTACAACAGACCCTTGAACTTCTTGAAGATGTCAACAGCATGCACTGTGGACCCGCAGAACTGGCAGACCACCGTGTCGCCGCTCTTCGGATATTCCAGTTTTCCACTGCACGAGGGGCATTCGATTGTCTGAAGAACGATTCCCTTGTTCTCAAGCTGTGAGAAGAGGGAGGTGAAGTCTATCGTGACGTGATACTGGATAGTCTTACGCGTAAGCATCACATTAGACACGTACTTGCCGTCTTCGGTGATTATGCCGTCAAGTCTTCCGTCAGCGATGAGGGAGGTGACTGTGTGATGAACCTGACTCAGAATGTTGCTCATTTTCACACTTGTGGCTTTCACACCGTGTAGACGGGCAACAAGTGGCCTCAGCGATGGCTCCCCAGCAACATTGTTGAGTACGACCTCTCCCCGAGGCTTGACAAGACGGAGGATTGCGCGCTCCAAGTCTGCCGGTGCACTCACCCTCCCCCTCTGCACATTTATGACTCTCAGTAGTCTTAGAGCATGAGTGTTCACAAGGGAGTACCTGTGTGTCATAATCCCCTTCGGCGAAGTATGGTCTATGACCAAGAACACATTGCCGCTTATTGCACCCCTCACTCCCCTATCCTCGATTCGTGCGTCGATATCCGAGAATTTGAAGGAATGCCTTCTAATACGTCCTGTCCCGAGGAAACCGGAGGTCTCTATATAGACGATGCCCTTCCTTGTGATGTACAATGTGCCGTTAGAGTACTTTCCGTCCTTGACAATGCCTCCAGTGGCGTATATGCGAAATGAGCACCTCGCAGAGGCAAGGAATTTTTCGTCTGGATTCAGGCCCTTTATGACTGACAATCTAACCCCTGTGTGACCTTCTGACTCCCTCCGATAAATAGGTTCCTTGAGCAAACGGAGGGAACGCCCTAATCCTCCTATTCCTCCACAAAGCACTCCAGAGGCAGAGTTGTACCTAGCCTCGGTCCTAGCTTCCTCCTTATCTCTCTCTTGAACGGAAGTGACGGCGTTTAACAAGACTGTAGTTGATGCGCATGGGGGTCTTCTCAACAACCACGTGAATTTGAGCACATGTCGCCAGAGTACGCTCGCCCGCAGGAGTCCTGCCCCTTCTCCCCGTCAGCATCGCGGAAACAACAGTCACAATCTCATGCCTCAGCGTGAACACCATGAGCCTGTTCGCCATGTATGCAATCTGCTGCATCCCCTCTGCCGTGAGCCCCTCTTTGTGATACAGATTAGGAAACCCCGGAAGAATGAGAAGTCTTGCAGGCACCTGCCGGAACAGGTCATCCAGGTGGTTCACAACAAGGTCATAAGTCTGAGATGAGTTGAAGGCGCGAGAGATGAACATGTTGCCCATGGCATCCTCCACCTCAATGCCCAGCTCGAAGGCAATATCCGTGAGCCTGTCTGTCCTGATGATGTTGTTGCTGTCGATCATGATGCAGGGTCCGTTGAAACCACCCTCCTCAAGGAGCTGGCACTGGACCGCGAACCTGAGCAGGTCGTCACGGAGGAGTCTGGAGCCGTAGAAGAGATGCGTCAGGCCGACCTTAAGACTGCCGTCGAGCAGCCAATCCAGTTTGGGGACGCCTATGCTTGTTGTTGTGCGAAAGACCTTGTCGGCCGTGATGAACAACATACCGCACAGACTAAAGTAGGGGACTAGAACCCACAAACCACAAGGGATAACGTGGCAGGAAGATGAAATAGTCTTCTTCATAGATGAAGCCTCTTCAGCTCTTGTTCTTCTGTTTCTCCATCTCTATGGCCATACCAATATCTTTTGAAGAAATGATGAACGACTACTTTGTGAACCTTTGGTGGCAGTGAGCCATGACGACAAGAAAAGAACACGCTAGAGGGATTCTAGAGAATGTGCTAGATGATAGGGGAAATCCGGATGTAACAACGATGGACTTGCTTTACCGCTGTCAAGATGTGGCAAGACTCTTGGACCTTGACCAGACTGAAAGCGCGTGGATTGACTTGGAACTGATGGGATATCCGTTGCAGCACATGGGCTCCAGCAAAGAGAGCTTGTCGCATGGCCAACTCGTTCCACCATACAGGATGCCTATACTTCCTGCCACAGGGTCCATTCCAACGCCGTCAGCTATCCCATTTAATGTCCCAGACCTCAATGTTCGCACCGCAGTTCCTTTTTGCATTACACTTCCTTGTGGTTTCCTTGAATCCTCCAAGAGTCCTACGGCACTCTCGTTTTCCACGACAATAACCAAACCCAAAGACCGTTTTGCCCTCAGGAATATACCTGAAAAAACCTTGGTCACATTTTCAGCGAAACTCTCTGTTGACATAATGAGAGGGATTGCGCAGGCCATAAGGGCAAGGGTAAGTTCTTTTGCCACAGCACACTACACTGCCCTTCGCTTCGAAACACCATTGCAGAGTATCTTTGACGCAACCAGGAATCTATTGGCTGACCGACTGAACCGGCTCCATCCTCCAACCTTGGACCTAATCACTGAAACAGTGAGCAAACAGGAAGGTTGCGCGGATCCAGTCGAGTGGCACGACGTTTTAGATAAAGTCCGCACCATTCTTCGGAGTTTCACTACCAAGCTGCTAAAGGATTCAATGATTCCTCAAGGCAAAAGCAGACCGAAGGATGCATATACTAACAAGAAAGCGGGCATGATACTTGAATGGGCGAAGTCGAGAATGGATGCTTCTGTTAACGGGGAATCGAAGTACATACTCAAGACATTTGATGTATTGAAGGCGCAGAAGACGATGCTCATTAAGATGATCAACAAACACGGTCATGCCGACTTCTTCCCAGAAGTCAGGAAAGGGGAGGTTGACCGCATTCTCTTGATGACAGTTATTTGGATGTCTGACCTGATAGCTATCTTGGACCGAGCTGGATATGATTGGGATGTCATCGAAACACCTTCTCCTTGAGAAGAGGATTGGCGGTCGGAGCTTCAGGCCACCGACCACCGTATGACGACACACAATAGGGAGCGTCGGGAAGCATCTCACTGTTCTCCCTGCATCTATGTTCCTGCGACTTCATAGGAGCACCCCCGGCCTACCTGCCTAGTCCTCTCCGATGATGCTGTTCCATACCCTCTTGGTCTGCTTCTCATTAGCCCCAATGGCCTTGAGGTCCTTCTTCGCACCCTCGCCCCGTTTCACGTCCAGAACTAATAGGAAGAGCTCGTGTTGCACCTTCAGACTGTTCTCTCTTGCGCTGTTGATCACTGTGGGCGTCTTCTCCCGCTCGAACAACTGGGAGAGTGCCACACGAGGTTCAATGGGCTCCACACTCACCAGTCCGAGGAGCGTAGGTATATGGCTTGGGTGCTAGATGGGAGATTCTTGAACTTGAAGCGGAAGACTTAGGAATAAGTAGGTGGAAAGGGAATGGTAGGAGTCGGGTGATTGTCAGATGACACATAGGTTTAGCGATGAGAAGTGCCCATCATGTGGTGCTCAAATGGTTAGGGGTATATTATAGGAGGCAGGGGGGTATACTGGAGTGGCCACATTCCAAGACAGATCTGCAAGGGTGAGAAGATGAGCGATAAGGGTATCTACTGGAGCTGGATGTGTCCCAATTTTCCAGCCCTTAGGTGTAGAAAGTGTAGAATCATCCGCTACTAGCTCTTCGTAAGAGGCACAGAGAGAGTGGTGATGGCTCGCCCATCTTCTATACGTGCCCTCGTAACTCCCCCCCGTTCTCGTTAGTCCAGCACTCCAGCGTAGACTCTGCTGTACAGGTTGGAACCGCAACGGGAGCAGAATAAGCCCTCTCTGAAACCTCTCGACTGGACAAGTACACTCATCGATGTGTTCAGTGCGGTGCAGCGTATGAAATTCCCATCTACCACATGGAATCGACGCGGAGAAGTAGTGCTTCCAATCCTCGGGCAAGTCACCAAGTCGTCCGCCTTTATCTCCTCAAAGCAATTTTGTATTCGTGGCCATTCGCCACACTCTCTGGCGAATAGGTATCCAAACCAGTGTGGCTCCCCGAACTCTCCTACTTCCATGAAGTCCCTGTGTGACTTGTCTTCGTTGATCACTCTGACTGCTCCTACTAAAACGTAGGCGGCCAAGAGCAGATAGAACATACGAATCCCAACCCTAGAGAATCCATCCACTCTTGAGGGGTATATTCGGAATGCCCATCCAACCTGAATCAGTCTAAATATGGTTGAGTAATATTCCGTACAAATCATGAGTCAGCTGTCTAAAGCCAGTTTGCCAACAATCTCCTGAAGAGATGCATCGTAGCTCTTGCGGAAATCCGCATAGCGCTTGTCCTTAAGCAGTGGTGGGATTTCGCAGTCATCTAACAAGATTGGCAAGACAACAGGATTCTTCTCATTGATTTCTCGCTGCATAGCAGCCCCAATCTCCTTGCCTACCCATTCGGACCCCAATGCGTTTGGTGAAAGAACAACAATGCAGGCTTTCGCTTCGAGAAGGCCTTGGTTTATTCTATCAGTTATTGAGTCGCCAATCCCAATCTCATCCTTATCATACCAAATCTGCAGACCGAATAGCCTGAGATCATCTACCAGTCTATCGACGAAATCCTTGTCCTTTGAGGAATGAATCACATAGGCATCGTAGACGCTTTTCCTTTTCTCAACCTTGACAGCCAGACTCGGCCCTCTGGCTTCCAAAACAACTAGTTCGTTTGCTACATCACAAACACCCGCGAATTTCCTTCCAATGCCAAGACCCAGAAAAGCCAAGAACTCTCTATAGCTGCAGTCGAAGGAAGACTGAATGAACCCCGGATTATCAAGGGGAATGAGGTTCTTGCCGATTGAGTTCAGCAATCGAACCAGCAATTGGCACTCGGCCACAATGGGTGCAAGACCTCCTCGAAGATCTTTGCTAAAACTGAGGTATATCTCAGGCTCCTCCTCATTTGTTTCGCTAAGCAATGTACCATTCGTGACCAGTGTTATGTATGCCCGATTCGCACATTTCAGAATTTCATCTGCTTTGACTATGAGCACTTTGAGGTCACCTGCAAACCGAGCATCTAACTCCTCTTCCGAAAGGTAACCATCAAGTTCCAGAAGCGTACTCTTCAGATCTTCCTCATCGAAACTTTCAAAGACATAGGAGAAAACACAGGTCCAATTCTCATCTCCTATAAGATCACTCTCACTAGCCATAACTGATGCAATCTCGCCTAAGGTGAAGCTGCCAAACTCGTTGAACTGGACTATGGGTACCGGAGGTTTGAAGGGACTTCTCGCGCTTTCACGGGCTTTCTCTCTCAGTTTCCTTGGGATGTGATGAATTCTATTCTCCAGACCGCCAAAGAGCAGTACAAACAGATTGTGAACGTGTGTGCGCAGCCTCTGCAGCATCAACTCATGAAGCTTCTCTATTACCTTGCCGTAGTGCCCTTTTCTCCAAGCTCTGATTACGGAATCTAATACATATGATTCCGACTTTTCCAAATTAAGGGATGCAACAGGGAAGTCTTCGGCTCTCTCGATTTGCCTCATAATGAACCCGAGAATCGAGGAGAATGTTTGCCGATACATGTTGGTGATAGCCCATATTCTCTCATCCAAGTTACCCGTCTTTCCTATCGACTTGAGGAACTGTTGGGTTTCTGATGGGGAATGCCAGTACGTCCGCCATTGCTCTAGAGGATTCAGTTGAATCGGTGTTTGGTCCATGTATCTGAAGTACCATTCACTCAGTTCCTCTAGGGTTTCGCGACACAGAGCTACCAGCTCTGCAGGCCTGAGACGTTGCTCAAAACCCATCTGTTCCTCTATCACCTGTTGATGAAACTCCTTGATAGAGTTCAAGCTCTGCTTGGCATCCTCACCCTCTATGGACTCCATAATCTCCTCAATCTGGTCGATTTCTTCGTTTGTTCCAACAGGTTTCATGGGGGACACAGCATAAAGAGGTATGAGGTAGTTCTCAAGTGAGAGTGCAAACCGCTTCATGATTATTCCATTCTTCTTCATGAGGTCGGGGCATACTACCCACTTGAACCCGCCTCTCTTTCTTGTCGCCTTCTGTATCAGCTGAGCCTTGCTGAGCTTCTTGTAGTGAAAGAGATGCTCTTGGAAGCGCACGGACCCCTCAGTTGCGCCTTTGTTCAAGAACGCGTGGATTAGTGCGATTAGGGCTTTTCTTCGGTTCTGCAGCTGACCAATGCTGTCGAACAGCTTTTCAAACCTCGACCTTAGGATTTCGCTCTCCTCGATAATCCCTCTTATTGACTCCAGCGTTCCTTCGGAGATATGCACGGGATCAGAAGTCAGAATTGAGAAATGCCCGTTCTGAAACTCTATCACCACACGCGATATGAAGCTGCGAAATGTCAATGGCAGGTTGTTGTGTTTCAAATCGGCATAGACCTGCTCTACGAATTCCCTCTTCACCTCTCTCTTTAGCTCTGGATTTGGATAGAACACCTCTAGTCTGAGATTGAGCATCTTGAAAGCATCTTCAGCAGTTATGTCAGGCAGAACCTCCCTTCTGGCAAAGGAGCCTGAGTATCTGGGTTCTCTCTCCACAGTTTTCCTCCAATCCAATGCCCCTGCCACGAAAAAGGACATCCTCAAGTCCGGTACGGATCTATTCATCCGAGCTGTGAAAATCTGCAAGTAGTTGAGGAACTCCAATGATATCTGACTGTCCGCGACATTCTTATGCAAATCGTCTATAAAGACAACAACCCCTTGCGTGCTCCTCTTTGACACTAGGTCTTGAAGAATTAGGATTACTTGTTCGTCCAGATCTTGAAATGATGCTCGTGAAAAGGCTTCATCAATCGTCCCATGCAGGAGCAAAGCAATGCTCCTAAGGAGCTCTTGTTTGAAGCGTATTCTCAGAGAGTGAATGTTGCCCTCTGTAAATAGCTGCACGTAGAACGCCGGGATATTCCTTGCCCATAGGATTTTTTTCAAGTATTGGAAAAGAGTAGTCTTTCCTGAACCGAACTCTCCGAAGAATATCGTGTTCTTGAACAGCTCTTTTGGAGATTTCTTCACATAATGGTCGTACTTCCGGAATAGCTCAGTCTTGTAGACGACTCGCTCATAGAACTCCTCCGCAATTTCCTGGAGTCCTTCCCTTGTTGGAAAGGGATCTTCGTCCAAGCTCAGTCGCTTCCACCAAGGCGCATACCTATCCTCCTCTTGTTCGGTTTTCAAGACTTCAGGCTCTTCGAAGTCTGAGCCATCCAGTACCGATGGTAATGACTCATACTCAGCCCTCTTTCTCATGATTGCTTTGTCTATCTCAGCGGTTCTTTGCTCAATGATTTCAGCTGTCAAAGCGCTACGAACTTTCTCTTCGTACTCTCGCCGACCCAAATCCTGCACGTCTATCCTGAATTTTCGGCTCCTTTTGGCCCGGAAGTGGTCGAGGAATGGAGCTGGATTCTTGATGTGCTTTGAGAAGAAGGGTAGGGAGAGAATCTCTCTCAACGATGCTGCTGAATCGACCTTTCCAATCCTTATCATGTGCCAGAGGGCTTCTGATGCTATCTCCTTATTTGGCACCACACCGATATGTGATTTCCTGCGGTGCTTCAGGAAATAGTCCTTACGTTCTTTGGCGTACAGCGATTCAGGAAAAGATTCATTCACCATCATGCCAAACGTCTTCTTTACGAAGCCCTTGATGAGTTCATGTCGATTCAAAGGAATCTCTACCTTCCAACAATCGCAATAGTGTTTGTCGGTTTATCAATATATGTTCAGTGTCAAAGACCAATCTAGCATTTGCCTTCTCACTTCATGATTGGGTGTCCATTCCCTGTGATTCTGATGTTTGCTCACCTTACGGCTACTAATATCCAAGGTGTGCAGGCTAAAAGCGGTTCTGGAAAATACCCGATGACTTCACAAGTTCAGCGTGCACAATAACAACTTGACTGCGGGAGTGCTCTATCCTGAGAAGGATGCCTGCTGGGTCGGGTGTGCCTCTTGTACAGTCCAGTGCTTGGGGAAATACGAAAAGGTGATATCAACGCAGACAGAACTGGAAGGATGGTAGCATGCATGAATAGTGAGGAATCCGACCGGAGCCCAGCAGTCTTTCGAAAGCTATTCGAAACGAGAACTTGGCTGAGAGGAAAAGACTTGGCTCCCATGTACGTGAATAGGCATGTGTCTGACAATGCAGACTACTACACACATCTTGATGCTGTCATATGCACGGATCTAGTGGCAGAGATAGTCACTGACCTATCGGCAGGAGTGAGTGACACCTCCGTTCTTGAAAGACTAACACCCTTCGCTTGGGAAAATAAGGGCTGGTAACCTTACTTTTAGGATATGTTGATGCTTATGTGTTAGGTTGTTAGTCATGTAAGATACTAACACACTGGGCTATGGCTACCCCCTCATAGAATGAGGGTAGATGAGGTGTAGTATGGCTTTCGTACCCCTATCATCCCCCCTCACATCCCGTTAGACCTCGATTCTCACGCGATGCTCAGGTGATTGAAGGGTACGAAAGGCCTACTTTCAAAAGCATTTTCAAAGGTACTTTCAGGACACACTATATAGTGACTTGACGACTAAATGGCCTATTCTATTACGTCTTTGAGACTTCAGACCTTTTCTGTCAAGACTGTATATGATTCTGTTAGGACTGTATATGATTCTGTCAAGACTGTATATGATTTTGTAATCTTTTCTGTCAAGAACTGTTAGTTGTGCACGGCAATTCTGTTAGTATTGTTAGTCTTAGGTATCCTTAGAGGTAACGCACCCAGCCATCTTACCCACCCTTAAGGGAAACTTTCACGCCCAAAACAAGGGTGCGTTATTATCCCACACACTCCGAGTAACCAAATGAGTAACAGAATATTCTTGTTACCTGAAGTTTCTAACACCTTCATTCTTTTATCCCTACACACCACGACGGGGCGTTTCCTGTGAGTATCCTGTTACTCAGGATACTTACTTTTCTTAGACCCTTCATTTCCTAAGGGGTGTTGGCCCCCAGCCATCTTACACGCCCTTAAGGGAATCCTCATCCCGACAATACGGGGGCCAACACTTCGACCATAGGGGTGTAGAGATGGGGTGTTTTGGGGAGTGTTTTGTATAATTTCTCTGGCACTCTCATTCTCTAGGGGTTCTATATGGTCTTATCTTCGTGCTTTATACCTAGATTTGCCCTTGATAGCCACATATCTGTTAGTTTTACACGTCAGTTCTGTAAAGTGTTGTAAAGTTGTTAAGCCTTTTCTGTAAAGAAGAGGACTCAAAACCGCCTAACATTCACTTCCCTTTCTTCCGAAACCGCTCCAACTCCAAATCAAGGAGCACCCTGACTCCAGCACGACAGAACGCCGCCCAACTCATGTATCTGCGACCCGCGGAACTGGGACTTGAGAAGGAGCGCATACTGTACACTCGTGTTGGCATCCCTATGTATGATCTTAACCTTCTCATTCACAATCCGTCCGAATACACGTCC
>DXJO01000041.1 GCA_019057475.1 Candidatus Thorarchaeota archaeon
TCTGCAAAGAGTGCGGGTTGGAGATGGACCGCGATCTGGACGCTGCATGTAATCTTGTCGCCGCCAGTTGGACGGAGACAGAAAACGCCTGTGGAGAGGACGTAAGACTTGTCGCAGATTCAGTAGGATTTGCAGAGCAGACCTCAATGAATCAGGAACCGAACATCAGTCAAGGACATTGATGTCCTAGATTGCATGAGTTTCGGGCAACGGCCACCATGCAGTTGACTACGCAGAGGTCCTTTCCGTCGTGGAAGTTGGAGAGCTCGATTGGCATGTATTCGATGAAGCCGATTGGTTCCTGTCCGTCGTACGCGATTCTAGCGGAGAGACCCCTAGGCACCATCTTTCTCAGCCAATCCGCCTTCATCTCGGCCGCACGGAGCGCAATCTGTTCCTGTTCTGTGAGTCTGGATTCTTTGTCCAAGTCGCGCCTGCCACCGATACAACATGCTTCTGCGATTATCGTGTCATCATCCAGTGGCCTAATCTCAATCGTCATCCTAACCCGTTTCCGAACCATTGAACATATCTGTAAGTTACAGCATCCTTATGCGTATTCTGATTCGAAAAGAGGAGTTATAGAATGAGCGAATCCAAGAGCCAAGCCATCAGGGTTTTCATTGCTGTACTGCTAGGACTGTTTGTCCTATTCGCGTCAGCTTTCATGGCAATTATCGGAACCGCGTTCATTCCCGAGTCATTCGGATTCCTTGCCGAAATACCCTTTCTCACACACTCGGGTATGTTTGTCCTTTCGACACTCATAATTTGGTTCTTGACAAAGGGGAAACTCTCGGATTATGGCTTCAAGAAGCCAATCGATGTAGATCTAGCGCGGATTATCATGCTTGCCGTGAGCGTTGGGATCATTGTGGCCCTATTCCGGTCATTTCTTGCAGGAGGTTGGGGAGGCTCTCCAGAAGACTCCTTCAGTATTCAGATTATTATTGGAATCTGGATCTACGCCAGCATCGCTGAAGAGGTCCTGACACGAGGATTAGTCCAAGGTCATTTGAAGCTCCTCGCCAGGAAAGGATTGACCATATTGGATACCCGCATTAGTGTTCCAGTGCTCATAGGCGCATTGTTCTTCGCGCTAATGCACATTGCCATGGTGACGCTGGGAGTAGACCTCGTTTCCGTAGCTGCCACGGTCATTTCTGCATTCGTCGTGGGAATCATTGCGGGTTACTACTGCGAAAAAACCGAGAGTCTTGTGCCAGCTATTCTGGTTCACATGCTCTTCAATGTGACAGGGTCTCTTGTGTTCTTCCTTAGCGGACTACTCTGATACTAGAAACCCGTCAGAAGCTTGGATTGTGGGATTCCGTGCCTCTTCAAAATGCCTTGCAGAGTGCCATCCAGCCGCTCTTCAGTTTCTTGTGGGAGAGGAGTAGGAACATGTTCACTGAGTAGACGGTTGACGTTCTTGCGAGCCCTCTCGAATGCATCTTTCGCACCCGCTTCCTTCCAAGATTCAGGCGAGAGTCTGCAGAAGATGTCCGATGGGATGAAGAGCTCCTTCCTGAAGTGCACCCTTGTGTGCTCCTGTTCCAGAAAGTAGCCTCCTGGACCCACACTCTTGATTAGGTCTACCGCCAGGTCAGAACTCTCCAGTCTGACATCCTCAATGAGCCTGTAAGCTACGCCGCATAGTTCGTTGTCAATCACAAGCTTCTCGAGAGATTGACAATTGACAGAAGCAAGCATCCCCGGCCCTGATACCACATTGATTCTAGCCAATGCGCCGAGAGCTATTCCTAATCCCGACTCATAGCCACTCTGTGCGTCCACAGTCTTTGAATCGCTGACACCCAAGTACGCTTGTGTGGGTATCCCATAGTGCTTTCCTATCTCAGCTGACGCACAGGCAACCATCATCGCTTCTACAGCTCCAAGACATGGTGTAGCGTGTCTCATGTCAAGTACCATTGGCGCTGCTCCGTAGACGACTGGACTGCCTTCACGTACAAGCTGTGAAATCACTACACCACTAAGAACCTCTGCATTGGACTGCACAAGGGTTCCCGTCACAGTGACAGGGCTCGTGACCCCCATTTGCGGTGCAGGAACTATCTCAGCAGGGACATCGTGTTTGCTGCAGTCAATGAGATTCTGAGCAGTGACATCGCTCCACATCAGAGGCGAAGATGGACAGCAGTCAAAGATAGCCCGAGGTTTGCGAGCCAGATCTTCAGGTGTGCCTGCAACAGCCTCCAGCATCCGTATCATATCTAGGAGACCCTCCGTGGAGAAGGCTCCAGTCACGATGGGCTTGGTGGAGTTCCTCAGAATAACATACAGCCTATATAGGTCGGATATCGTGTCGGGAACATCCCCGGGAACTACTGCTGTGCTTTGTGCTTGCAGGTACTCCAGTCCATCGACTAGCTTTACGAGATGAATAAGATCATCCAATGTTGCCCTTCGCATCTCTCCGGTTGTCCGGTCCAAGAACTGAAGGGCGGTCGACCCAGGATTGTAGATGACTTCGTCGCCACCCACAGTGAAACATCTGTCACCTTCTCGTGTGCAAAGCTGGAATGAACTCGGCACCTTCTCGAGAGCGTCCTCCACAAGATTGGGGGGTATCTTGACAATGTTGGAATCGATTGTACATCCTGCGTCTTCAAGATTTCTCAATGCATTGCTGTTTTTCACTAGGACCCCTGTTCGCTCTAGCACTTCAAGGGAGGCCATATGGATGCCATCAATGTCATCCTTAGACAGGATTCTGATTCTTGTCATTGTCCCGCGATTTCACCTTCCGTACAAGCAAGTGCTCAAAGACCCCGGCAGAGGTAAGCATGTTAGCCTGTGAAGGCATTTAACCATTTCAATGGACCTACACTCGGTCGAAATGTAGCGCCGGACCTTATCATCCCCCTCTTGTTATTGATAGGTGCAGTTGTCAAAGAGATTTTGTCAAGAAACTGTTTTAGCAAATTCACCCGTATTGGAGTAGGTGAATTGTATTGAACAAGGAGGTTGAGGCGATCATCTTTGATGTGCTTGCTCATCCAGCAAGACGTGACATCCTGAGGCTAGTGGCCTATGGAGATGATGGAGCATCGTATACTGAGGTCCTCAGCGAACTTGGCCTGTCAACCGGGAAACTCAACTATCACATCAAACAACTTAATGGATTTATTGAGAAGAATGAACACCTGCGATATACACTCACACCCCTTGGCATGGCATCAATGGATCTGATGCTATCGCTTAAGGAGAAACCCACCAACGATTTTGGCAAGTACCTGAAGGTAAGAAAGCCCGTTTCTCTGATGCCTGCGATGAGGTGGATGGCATACATTCTAATGTTTTCACTTACGATTCCAATCTTTTTTACCGGAGTGCAACTCTATGAGAGTCTTCTGAAGGGCGGCCCCATTAAGGGTGTGCTATTCCTGTTTGCCGCCTTGGCCAGCGGGATAGCCGTCTTCGCTTGGATAGTCTATATGGTGAAGAACGCCCCGGAGCTCCTAGAGCATCTGGAGAAGAGGTTCTATGGGTAGGTCTGCGGATTCTGATGGCACAGTTGGTTGGAGAGCTGGATTCTCACAGCCCACCGATGGCTTGTCGAACGATGCGGCTGGACCAGTCGAGCAGCCGAAAAATGTTCGGTACCTCTTAGCTCTGGGACATGTTATCCTCTTCGCGTCTTTGACTTGAAGAACACAGCTTCATCTCACCAGCTATCATGCTATCTTCTCAAAACTCACTTCCAGTACAGAACCGCAATAGGGACACTCTAGGTTTGTAGGTCCAATCCACTTCACTAATCTCTGGTCTATCCGACCACCACAGTGTGTGCATTTCTGTGGAACTCGAGGCATAACTAATGTGGAGCTTGCATGTGTTGTACTTGCTCCAGGATTGGTCACATTTTTCTTCGACATATTCCTTCTTCGTTTTCCAAGTTTAGGTCCACAACCCATCTATATTCCTCCTCATTGAATTGCAGCATTGGTGGGTGTTCGCATCTGAGTACCAAAAGTGGAAAGCAGGCATCTCTCTGTTTGCCAAGACCGTGATGATGTCTATAGATATCCAAATGGACTCATCGTCGCTCGCATACCCTGGCATATGTTCCAGATGATCCATCATTCCCGGAATCCCGGGCATCCGTGGCATGTACGGCATTCCTGTCGAATCAGTTTCATCTGACCCATGTGCATTCACCGGAAAGGCTGCAACCCCGATTATAAAGAGCGACAACATGAGGAATACAATAAGATTCGCTTGTATTCTCATGGTCTATGCACCATAACCGTTTCGCAACAATTAGTATATAATGACTCTGAACGAGGACACATTCTTATCAAGGACAAAGAGGCCTATTAGCTGATTACGTGGTGTTTAATGGTTTATGGATTCTTTAAACGGTTGAAGGGGGGCGCCCCTGGAGCTTCACACCGTACAACCAGCTTTGGAAGGAGGTGAACTCTTCCACAACAGTACAAGAAGCCCTCCATGGCGCCCGTATACGTTCAGACCAAGTGACTCTTTAATCTTATTGTACTTCGTCGTTTCACGTGCGTCAGCGGCGCCTGTGGCTCTTCGGCCGTCTAGTTCGTTCCCAAGCCTTCTTGATGTGATGTGCCCGATGCTTCTTCTGAGATGAGAATACTCTCAAATTCCTCATGCGATTATCCATTTTGATCCGATTGCTATGATGGACAACCTCGTCAGGTCGCAATTTGCGGCCAAGCTTCTTTGCCGCAGCCCACCTATGGACAAGATTCCCTGAATTTATGAAGCGGAGATATCCGTTCGAATCCCTGTAGGTCTTTCGTCCCATGCCTGACCAAGTTGACGTGAATCTTAAGGATGTTCTTCACAGGGCGCCAAAGATATGGGCTTGTATCTTCGTCAGACCGCGAATTTGCTGGACCAGAACGGTCAGGTGCCGCTTCAATGAATGTAGCTAATTTGGATGAAGCAGGTGCTGGAATCAAAGTGGTGTTCCACTGGACGAACATATCCACAGAGTAGTGATCCGATCCTGTGTTAGCAGAGAGGGTGTCACCGCAGGTTGAGTTGAGAAGCTTGTCGACGAAGAAGGAGTTGACGATTATGTAATCTATGCGTGACAAGTAGGAGGGGTTCTGGTGTCCGAAGGAGTAACCCGGGTCGGTCGGATTCAGAATCCTGAATACATCGATGAAATTGTGCACTGTTGATGAGTATATGCCATAGGTCGAGTCATCTGGATACAACATCATGGTCATAGGACCATAGCCTAGGTCACCACGCGGTGCAAGATCCCCTGTGTCGTCCGGAGAGAACGAATTCTGGTCGCTGAGATACATTATCGGGACATCTCCCAAATCGTCCATGTAATTGATGATGCCCTCTGTTTCTCTCTCACGTCTCCACTCGTTGTTGCTCCCGCCCATGGCCTTGAGGTGTGCTCCAAAAACATGTACATTGGTGCCTTTGATGTTAACTACTGCTTCAATGAAGTCGTGCGTGACATCATAATCTGAACCATCATCCAGTGGAACAACCGGAATCTGATTGAAGCTGACAACAGGAAAGCGACTTAGGATTGCCTCTCCACTTGTGTAGTAGTAAATCCATTGGGCACAGTACCCGACATATGGCGATTCATTGACGAAGTAGGCGTTGAACTGATTGACAATTGCATCTAGGGTGGAATTCCCGTTGTCATCGAAAGCTCCAGTTTCTTCGAGAATGAGAATATCTGGATTCTCCTCCCAAACCACGTGTTTCCAATCTGGATTGAAACCAGATTCTTCTATGTTGTACGTCATGACCTTGAAAGTGCCGCTGAATGGCTTGATCGTTGATTCAACATTGTCCACGAGCACTTCTATACTGTCAGAGTCCGTCAATCCGTTGCTATCAGTCACTTGAGCGCGTATCGTGTGCAATCCTTCTATGTAGACAGTTGTGTTCCAGTCATAGGTGTTAGCGGTGATCAAGTAAGAGTCGTCGATGTATATGTCCGCAATAAGGTTCTCTTCATCGGTCACAGAAACACTGATTGTGGTCGTGTTAGATACAACTCGACCATCGTGAGGGCTGCTGAGCGAGATTCGAGGGGCGCTGTTGCTATCACCATTATCTACAGACACGGAGATTGTGTGCTCACCCCAATTCTCAGATGTGTCCCTGGCACGGCATCTCACTGAGTGTGCTGTGTTACTCTCAGTAGTGGTATCCCATGTATACGACTGCGTTGTTGATTTCAGCTGGTCATCAATGTAAATCTCGTACATCTCAATTGGATTTTCATCTGTCGCATTGAAAGTGATCACGACTGAACCTGTAAGCACCTCACCGGGACTTGGTGTGGTAATCGTCACTACCGGAGGCACATCATCCCGAGCTAGTTGATTATTGTGCACAAGAAGCACAAACGCAACCGAAACCACCAGACAGATCACTACTATGACAAGGAACGATGTTCTACGATTCAAGCTGACTGCCTCTGCCTTACATGGCGAATTCCATCGGATGGTATTTCTTATTGTGCCTTTATGAGGGGATACTGAGAAGCCACCCCAAAACGATGACGCCTTGCCAAATTCAAGAATTCAGCTCCTTTAATCTGATTCATATTGGCAAACCGTGCACTGACTTCAATTCTGGCAGGTCCCCAGTAACGCAGATAAGTGGAACTCGGTAGAAAATGACACGGCGAGAATAGATGAAGAAAGCTATCATTATCTACGAAAGCCTTTACGGAAACACGAAGCGGGTTGCCCAAGCAATCAAGGACGGCATGGAACAGGCTGGGGATGTTGAGTGCTCAATTCGGAAAACCAGCGAAATCCACACAAATGACCTGTTGAGGTATGATGCGATTCTGTTTGGTGGTCCCAACCATAATCAAGAGCCTGCGCGAAACATACTGAAGTTTATTGATCGAGCTGCAATAGTAGACCTGAATGGAAAGATTGGTGCTGCCTTTGACACATATACGGGCGGCAATATTGGTATCGCAGTTGCCAAGTTGGAAACCATAATCCAAGAGAAGCTGTCAGGTATGGAGTTGGTGGTTGATGGATTCTCTGCACTAGTTGAAGATAGAAAAGGACCACTCGCCAATGAGGAGATTCCGAGAGCAACAGAGTTCGGTGCTTTAGTAGGTCGCAAGCTGCAAATCTGATTGTATTCCTGTTGCAGCAATCTATTATCTAGTCAATTCATAAGCAACGTAACCCCATACAGATTGTATAATCAGTTCGGTGGTTAGGTCGATGCGTCAGAAAGAGGTGTTGGTTGCCAGCATCGTTGGAATAGCCATGTTCATCACAGACCTGAAGTTCAGCTGGCTCTCCATGTATCTGGGAACTATTCCTGGGTTGTTTGTAATTGCTTTTGTTGTCGGAGTGCTGGCAACAGACATTGGAGGTGGGCTCCTGAGCGCCTTCGTGGCCCTAGTAGGAGGTGTGGCAGTATCGGGTGCCTTCTTTTCCTACCTGTTCCCAGAGTACTGGAATCCAGAAACTACTCTCGCAGGCGTAATCCTGTTTGTGGTAGTCTATTCTGTTAGGAATCTGTTTCCCGACGAAGAGATGTCCCCTGCTGAAGCAATCGGGATGTTTATTGTAATGTTGGTCCTCACTCCAATGGCATATGGATTCTGCATGGTGTTGGGAGCCATTGGTGGCTTTGTGGGAAGGCTTCTCAGAGAGAATATTATTGAATCAAGAGGGTGGCAGCCGCCAGCCCAGGTAGATGAAACTCCAACTGAAGAGGCCCCCGTAGAAGAAACATCCCAAGATGAACCAGCTTTCACCGTCGGCCCATGATTCATAATCAGATTATTGCAGGTGCGGATTAAGCAAGCACTAGAAATCAAGGCGAATTGTTTCCCAGCGAACCCGCCCCGCGTCCACAGCTTCCTTGATCCTACGTTCAGTCTTGCTGAGCCTAGCGTTACCTGTCTTTACATCTGCCAGAATCACGGTAATCGGTTCGTCTGAGTTCAGGTCCTTCACTGCGGTATAACCATCGAAGATTAGGTAGTCTATGGGCGCTCCGATGAACCTTGCATCTGATGGGTCGTACTTGAAAATGTCACTCAAGAGAGGGACCATGTGTTCAGCAATCTTTCCCTTGAGTACATAGCGGCTACGATCTGCAGCGTCTTTCCTAATCCCCTTCTCCTGTTCAGCCCAGAGCTGTCTGAACTCGGCCTCAACCAATGAGATGCGATGCCTGAAACGCGCACTCATGGCAAGATACACAATCAGTGTGAGGAGCAGTCCTACAGCAAGTCCGAGCAGGATGTCTTCGAAAGCCATACAGTACTAGTCTAACCAAGCTATTTATGCGCGGGTAATAGACAGCTGGTACGAAAGGTGGTCATACCTGGACAATTCCATTGTGGGCTTTATATGGAGCAATACGACTTTGATCTCTGAGGAATATCACGCACCTGTAAAGGTTCCTCACGGAGTAGTCCAGTGCCGTTTTCTGGACGTACTAGACTTCGGTGTCCAACTTTGTACAACTTACAATGAACGGAAATCGGAGAACTATACGAAGCAGGAATACCTCGCATCGATTAAGAATCGTGATTATTCGTTTTTTGAAAGGTTGGTCGGATGCAACTGGAAGTGCGACATTTCGATAGCAAACACCGATGGTGCATCTCTTAAGTGACGGTTTCACAGGATTGCGAGGTGGAATCGAGTTGACTGAGAATATCCTAGACTTGCTCAGAACCCTGTGTGCAGCTCCTGGACCCGTAGGAAGAGAAACTCTCGTTCAGGAGAAAATCAAAGAGCTGGTCAAGGACTACTGCAGCGATGTTTCTGAGGATAAAATTGGCAATCTCATTGCTACCATGGAAGGCACGGGTAGACATTACGCGATAGTAGCACACGCAGATGAAGTGGGATTCCTAGTTAGCAACATTGACGAGAACGGGTTCATCCGAGCGAAATGGAACACTCAAGGATACATTCCGGATTTAAGGCTGTTACCAGGACAATGGGTGCTTATCATGACAGAGGGTGGCTTCATTCCGGGAGTATTTTGTGTGAAGACTGCTCACATAGCAGGCGCTGAAGGGAAGAAGAAGATTCCCAAGTGGGAGGATGTATTCCTGGATGTTGGCCTGGGTTCAGCAGAAGAAGTGGCTGAAGCAGGGATACAGATCGGGGATCCAGTCATCTATGCCGCACCAATCGAGAAAATCGGACACAATCTATGCGGCAAATCATTCGATGATCGCGTGGGTCTTGTGATAATGGTCAAGCTTGTTGAGATGATATCCAAGATTTCCGAGAAGGATCGTCCAACACTCACATTCGTCAGCACGGTCATGGAAGAGCTGGGAGCCAAGGGTGCAGCGGCAATCGCGCGAGATTTGGATGTTGATGGAGTGCTTGTTGTTGATATTGGCCTCGCAGACGATTATCCTGGTACATCAGGCGAAGCAGGTGTATCTCTGGGAAAAGGCCCTGTGATTGTCATAAAGGATAACCAGATACACTACTCACACAAGCAGAATCAGGAACTATTCGCTTTGGCAAAGAAATTGGGCATTCCGGTGCAGAGAGCTGTATATCACAACTACGCTACTGATGGTTCCCAGATAGCTTCACAGGGTCAGGTGGTGTCAGCTATTGGGATTCCGTGCAGATACTCTCATAGCAGCTTCGAAACCATCAAGCTTGAAGATGTGGAAAAGACGATTCAACTCATCTATCAATTCCTGTTGAGCAACGCCAAATGAGCTCACGAGTGAGGTTCAGTGTTCTCGGGCACATCCTCAGTTGGACCAACGTGGACCTTAAAGCTCTCTCTCGAAACTATTCGTACCTTTGACCCAATTGGAAAATCAGTTCCTTCATCACAACGAGCGACCCATATCTCAGAACCAAGTCGTACCTTCCCAGATGTGTTTGTCACAGCGTCTATCACAACGGCGGTCATTCCAATCAGATTGTAGAGTTGATGTGACTCCGTTTGTTTGAGTGTAGGATACACCAAGTAGTACTTGACGGGCACAAAAATTGCTGCAATAATGATTCCCGCGACAGCGACTAGTACCGTGTACTCTGGAGCGAAGAAGTGTGCAAGCACAACAGCAATTGGCACTAGCGCTAACTCATCCAGAGTGATGATTATGAACTTGGTTCTGGCTGAAACCACTTTGCATACCGTCCCTATTTGGTATTAGGAAGGAGAGATAATTGCTTTTGCTATGATCTCAAACTGCTCTCTACTTCGACAACCTTACCAGACTGTTAAAAAGATAGATGACAGAGGAGCGGTCCAGTGATTGTGTTTGAAGACTGAAACTGTGCAGCTAATGGCAGGGGCGGCCATACTCTCATCCTTCACATACGTCCCGATTCTTCTCCAAGGTCTAGGAGCAAGTAATATCCAAGTCACCTGGATTGCAGGCGCTTACTCCGCAGCTGTATTCATCTCCAGTTACATTTTTGGCAGAGCCGGAGATATCCACGGACGACGGCTCATTCTCCGTGCGGGGCTCCTGGCTTCGACGTTGAGCGTTGCACTTCTGTTCCTAGCGGATAGTGTTGAAGTGCTCCTAGTGATTAGAATCGTAACCGGCTTCTGCGTGGGTGTCTATCCAGGAGCCTTGGCAGCTTACGCGCATGACTCTAAAATGAAGATGGGAAGATTTGCCTCATTTGGTGCCGTTGGATGGGGAGTAGGCACAGTTACCGCTGGTTTTGCAGCAGGCCTCGATATTCACTACGCCTTCTTGATTTCGTCCTTTTTCTTCCTGATAGCATTCTTGAGCGCTCTGACGCTACCACCGATTTCCAGAGTACGGGTTAAAGTCCCGCTATTCCCAATTGAAACGATCAAGCGAAATTTCCCAGTCTATCTCGGGATGCTCATTAGGCATAGTAGTGCCCATGCCATGTGGACTCTATGGCCCCTTTTCCTTCTCAGCTTAGAAGGAGCAGATTTGTTCATGATTGGAATCATCCAGGCAACGAATGCCCTAGCTCAGGTAGTGTTCATGATTTGGCTAACCGATCGCTTTGACAGTAGAAAGCTAATCTCCATTGGCCTAATTACGAGCGCAATGGCTTTCGCCTCCTTCACTCTTATCACAAATATATTCGAAGTCCTCCCAACGCAGATTCTACTTGGGCTTGCGTGGGCATGTCTCTATGTTGGTGCGCTGAAGTACGTGACTGAACGCAATGTTGAGAAATCTACAGCATCTGGTCTTCTGCAGTCAGTCATGTCAATCTCCGGCGTGATAGGACCATTGATTGCGTTTCTCCTGATTTCAGTGTGGCCAGGCTATCTTGCCATAATGATTAATGGCGCCATAATGTCGATAGTGGCGTTCCTGATGTTTGTATTCAGTTGTAGGCGAGCAGCTGCAAACGAAAGCAACTCAGAGGGATGTGACTTGCAGACCGAAAATGCAGCGGTGGAGTCTTAGACTAGCGTCGACATGCAATCACAAGGAAGTACTCTGACTGGCCATTATTGGATCCTGAGAGGACTCTCGTTATCTCGATATTCCTGAAATGCGTAGATAGAAGCTGCTCTATCATGTTTCTGGTGAATGCATAGGGCTGCGATTCTGGGATAGGTTCTCGTGGACCTCGTATTATGCCAATGTATTCGCCCTTTGGTTTTAGAATCTCAGTCAGGCGCAGGACATAGTGGGCACGCTGTGTGGGCGGCAGCGTCTGAAGAAACGATCGCTCAAAGATATAATCAAACTCTCCTTCCGTGGGACCGTTCCTCAACACGTCCCCGACAATCAGGTCGACATCAAGCCCCAGTTTCTCGATGCATTTACGAAGCATAGATACTGCCCTTTTTGAGATGTCCAATACAGTTACTCTGAATCCATTAGAAGCGAGATACACCGCATCATGGCCCAAACCGGGACCTGGTTCGAATACTCTCCCGGGCACTATTCGCTTGGTTTTTACTAGGTTGACCAGAGCGGGGTGCGGTCGGGATATATCCCAAGGAACATCGCCCTTGCTGAAAGCGACATCGTTGGCTGTCCTTGCCATGCATGGATGATGCGCCATACCATCCTGTCCAAGCATAGTTTGGATCCATCCTCTCACTTCTAGAAGAGGGTTATCATCAGTGGAAGGTTCATTGCACAATATGCATCTTGGTCGTTCATCGCCCATCAAGAATGACATCTCTCTGTGCTCGGCACAGACACATCCCAGTTCTTGTGTGTTTGGCTCGATTAAAGGCGAATCTAGAACATGCGCAAGTACTCAGGCGAGTTTAATATCCGAGCGTCCATAGGAATGTGGATATGCTTGCCTCCAATACCATAGAATTTCAAGGACCCAGTGTCATACACGAAGCCACAGGTCCCTGATGCTTGTTCTCCATTTACATTTTCAACCCAGTAGTTCCTGACTATCTCTGCTGTGCCAATCGTGTCGTACCATTGAAGACCATATGTGATTAATCCACCCTGTCCATCAGGACTTCTACGAGGTATGTCCGTGAACGGAATCCGTATTGGTCAATTTCGATTTCGTCAATCTCATTTAGATAAAGAAAAATGGACCATCTTTTCGAAAAAAAATAACATCAAAGGATTCATTAACTAGTGTAGTGACTACTCTATTGAGATAACATAGACCATGGGTGGTGACTGCAGGATTGAACTCTGATAGTCCTTTACCGATATCCAAGCAAAGGAGTCCTGCATATCCAATCCTAACTAGGATTCGAGCAAGTCAAGTGTTAGCTATTGATTCTACATCTAATCCAATCAATACCCTTTGGAATCGCAATTGGAGTGGAAGAGTAAAGACTCGCAATCCACAAAATCACATAACTAGGAGTGTTTCATCTATGTGCAAGAGAATTTGGAAAAGGGATTTTGCAGCAGCGTTCATCCTTCTGACGTTCATTCTGGGTCTGTCGATGTTTATATCACTAGCAGTAATGCAGGATGACATTGCGCATCTATCTATGCCTGTTGTCCACAGAGGGCCGACAAGGAAGATGACAACCGCCTATATCACCCATGGTCCAATTGTGATAGACAGTGATAATAACTTTACAGCCACAGCGTTGGCTAAAGGATGGCCTGGTCTTGGTTCGCCTGGAGATCCCTTCATCATAAGGAATTATTCGATCGACCTTGGGGGTGCGATTGGTCATTGCATCAACATCAGCAACACTCGTGTCAGCTTCATCATCAGAAACTGCAGTCTAACTGGTGCCAATGTATCGACATTTCTTGTAGATAGTGCTGGCGTCTTTCTGAAAAATGTCACCAATGGTGAAATAGTCAATAACATCTGCACGAATGACTGGTATGCAATCTATCTAACGAACTCTACTGGAAACACTATTGCCAACAACACCTGCTCATACAATCTCGACAGGGGGATATGTTTGGAACAGGCTTCCAATTTCAACATTATTAAGAACAACACCTGCAACAGCAATACCGAATATGGCATCTCCCTCTATCAAAGTGACTATAACGAGATGATCAACAACACCTGCTCCGATAACATAAACGATGGCATCTATGTCTACTATTCGGATTACACTCTCCTTATCAACAACACCTGCTACTCGAACACTCAGCATGGTATCAACCTGTATTTCGCCTGTTACTATAGCGAGATAATCAACAACACCTGCTCCGATAACACCTATGGAATCTATGTCTACGCTTCACGGTACAATCTCTTTACCAACAACACCTGCAAGACAAATGATTATGGTATTGTCTTTGACTTTCATTCGGAATATAACGAGGTAATCAACAACACCTGCTCCGATAACATAGAAGATGGCATCCTTGTTTTCGAAGGTTCAGATTACAATCTCCTTGCCAATAACACCTGCTCCGATAACAGCAAAGGTATCACTGTTTCGAGGGGTCCTTTTGTCGGAAGTTCATCCCACAATCTCCTTGTCAACAACATCTGCGAGAGAAATGGTGTTGGTATTCGCCTCTTAGGTGATTCATCTGATGATAGGTCACTATATAACGAGATAATCAATAACACCTGCTCCGATAACATAGACGATGGCATCTATGTCATATGGTCGAATTACACTCTTATTGCTAACAACACCTGCGAGAGAAATAGTGATGGTATTGTCCTTTGGCTTGGCTCGGACCATAACGATATAATCAACAACACCTGCTCCGTTAACAGCTTGTATGGAATCTATGTCTACGCTTCACGGTACAATCTCCTTGCCAACAACAACTGCTCCGATAACAGCTATGGCATCTCTCTCGACGGTTCCTACAATCTCTTATTCAATAACACCTGCTCCGATAACGACTATGGCATCGTAGTCTGCGGTTCCTACAATCGTTTATTCAATAACACCTGCTCCGATAACGACATGCATGATCCCGATTCAGGCTTTGGCATCTTACTTTATTCTATTTCAAATTACAATCTCCTTGCCAACAACACCTGTGAGAGAAATGATCATGGTATTGGTCTCGTATCATATTTATATTCTCCAGATCATAACGAGATAATCAATAACACCTGCTCCGATAACATGAAAGGTGGCATCTATCTCGACGGTCCAAGTTACAATCTCCTTGCCAATAACACATGTGAGAGAAATGACTATGGCATTTACTTCGGATCTCTTTCAGAATTTAACGAGATAATCAACAACACCTGCTCCGATAACACCTATGGCATCTATCTCGACGGTGCGGATCACAATCTCCTTGCCAATAACACATGTGAGAGAAATGATTATGGTATTGGCCTTGTATCTTCCTTAACTTGGTCAAATGATAACACACTCGTGAACAACACCTGTTCATGGAATACATTTTGTGGAATACTCCTCAACGTTAATACTCACCATAACGTGGTCACTAACTGTACCTGCAATTACAACGGTGAATTCGGAATCATGCTGGCTGGGTCAGATCATAACAACATCACCAGCAATACCTGTAATGGGAATCTTGAAGGCATTCATATCAGTGACTCGGATTCGAACATCATCGCGAACAACACAGTCTGCCACAACACTGGTCCAGGAATACGCCTACTCTCAACCTCGTTGAGCAACACCGTCCAATGGAATATTCTCATGAACAACTCTTACAATGTCTGGAACGACCACTCAAGCAATGTGATTGACTACAACTACTACTCAGACTATGATGGTTACGATAACGACGGAAATGGCATAGGTGATGTTCCTTATCTGCACGATGGCTCAGCAAACTCCGAAGACACTCACCCGTATATGTTTCCTGGTGGTTATCTGTACATCACTTGGACCGAGGCGATTACAGATCAATTTACTGAGTATATGGAATCTTGGCAATATGATATAGATGTGATCGTGAAGACAAATGTTTACTTATGGTGGATCAACGACACAGCCCACTTCTCAGTCGATCCCACTGGACTAATCACCAACAAGACCCCTTTGGTGGTTGGCACCTATGGAGTTATGATATATGTCAATGACACTGAAGGTCATGTGCTGCGAGGCGCATTCACCCTGGTAGTGTATCCTGCAGGGGCTCCAGAGTGGGTTCAAGCACCCACTGACCAGACTATAGAGTTTGGTGCCACCTTCCAGTACGACCTTGATGCGGTTGCTCCTTCAGGAATTGACTTCTGGCAGATTAATGATACTGCCAGGTTTCATATTGATCAGACTGGATTGATAACAAATGCCACGGTTCTGATTGTGGGTACATACCATCTTGAAGTCATAGTCAATGACACTTTGGGTCAAGTGCTGATAGGAGCATTCACCCTGGTGGTGGATCCTGCAGCGCCTCCAGAGTGGGTTCAAGAACCCACTGACAAG
This sequence comes from Candidatus Thorarchaeota archaeon, assembly GCA_019057475.1. Taxonomy (GTDB): domain Archaea; phylum Asgardarchaeota; class Thorarchaeia; order Thorarchaeales; family Thorarchaeaceae; genus WTCK01. The sequence goes on from DXJO01000041.1 coordinate 15,796, forward strand.
ACCATAGAATTCGGTGCAACCTTCCAGTATGACCTTGATGTGGTTGATACTTCAGAAATTGACCTCTGGCTGATTAACGATACTGTCAGGTTTCATATTGATCAGACTGGATTGATAACAAATGCGACGGTTTTGATGGTAGGTGTATACTATCTTGAAGTCATGGTCAATGACACTTTGGGGCATGTGCAGACTGCTGAGTTTGCTGTGATAATACAGGACACTACAGCCCCAACTTGGGATGTTACACCAACAAACCAAGTAATCGAATATGGTAGTCTGTTTAGTTATGACCTTGATGCATCAGATCTGTCAAGCATCCATCACTGGTGGTTGAATGACACCACAAGCTTCGCTATTGATAGCAATGGTGTTATTACAAATGTGACTACTTTGGCAATTGGTGTTCATGGTTTACAGGTCTGGGTGAATGACACTATTGGTAACATCCAAACTGCAGCATTTTCAATCTCTGTTGAAGATACAACCGATCCAGTGATTACAGCGATTCCAGAAGACATCGAATTTGAAGAAGGTGAGACTGGATACAGTATCACTTGGCAGTTCCATGATCTTGATCCATCAACTTACACAATCTATCTGAATGGAGAAATCCTACTAACAGGTCAATGGAATTCCAGCAGTGAAGTATTCATCGTTGTTGTTGATGGACTAGCTACAGGATCGCATAACTTCACCATAGTCGTGACCGACGGTTCTGGAAATCCTGCTATGGATGAAGTCACAGTAACAGTGACAGCGGTAACAACGACTCCTACAACAACCACCACAACTACAACGACTACCTTATCGACGGAACCTGATGGCACGTTAATGGGTATAATGCTGACTGGCGTTGGTGGGGCGGCCATCGCCATAACCATTGTAATAATAAGCCTCAAAAAGCGAAGAAGACAACCAAGACAAGAATAGCCCAAGTGGTGGTTAGTATTAGACAGGAAATTCGCGGTCTAATCGTTGCCTAGTTTCTTCTGCTTCTTTGGAGGAAGTAGTGACACATAGTCGATAGAAAAGTTCAGAAAGGACCTTATCGTTAGATAATAGATCCCTATGAATAACCAGATACTCTTTCATCACTCGACCAGGCCTAGACTCATCCCAGTTCTTGTGTGTTTGGTTCGATTAAAGGCAAATCCAAAACATGTGCAAGTACTCAGGCGAGTTCAACATGCGAGCGTCCATGGGAATGTGGATATGATTACCTCCAAAGCCATAGAATTCCAAGGACCCAGTGTCATACACGAAGCCACAGGTCCCTGATGCTTGTTCCCCATTTACATTGTCAACCCAGTAGCTCCTAACGATCTCTGCTGTGCCAATCGTGTCGTACCATTGAAGACCATATGTGATTAATCCCTGATCACCGAGCGACATTATCACATCAATTGCTGTAATCACTCCAGGTTGAAACAGGTCATCCCGGAGATTGTGAGCAGTAACCGCCACGTCGTAGAAGTCCAGTGCGATATATGGAGTGGTTATCTCGACATGAGGGATAATCACGATGCCGCCGTTGGTTTCCAGCCGCGTGACCTCTTCCTCGAAGGCTTGATGAATTCTCTCAAGTTGATTTCTGTCGATCAGTACGAACTGGAGTGTGGTCCCTTCTTTCCACGGGTGGTGGTCCATTCTGAAGACATTGTTTTCTAACCAGCCTCCGCTGTAGTAAGATCGATACCACCAGTTGGTCATGCCATTCATACTGTCAATAACATGGGTATTCATGGACTCATTGAAATGATACTCTAGGCTCACCAAACCTCGGTTAGAGAGATCTACAAGAATATCGAACATAGAGAAATGGCCATCAGTGAACAAGTCAGGACGAGTTGTTTCAATAGCGGACCAATTAAATCCATGCTTAACTCCGTCGACACTCGCATGTGCGGTGGTAACTCCCACAGGCGGAGGAAGAGTTGTGTTTCCGGGACTAATGACCGTTTCATTGCTGCGCGGCGGTACAGCCAGTGGAATGTCAATTTGAGGTGCATTGAGAAATACAACGGTCACTAACAGCGACACTGTTAACCCGATTATGAAAAGATTCGCGATTTGTTTGGAGACTCCACGGCGTATCGAGAGGAACTTCAGTCCCACTCCCACATGGAGAATAATCAAGACTGCGAGAAAAGCGTCATAGATTCTGTGCCACCCAAAGGGGATTGTTTCGCTGAAGACAGTCGCAAACCAGATGTATCCGTTGAGCCCAGGAATGATAACGAGAAAGGCAAAGATTACAATTAGCCAAGCAGACACCCTTTGAACAAGTCGTAGAAGATGAATTGATGTTCCCTTCTTATTCTGAACCCCATCAAGCAGTCTTCTCCACGTTAGCTTGAAGTGCACGAGGGTAATTGCCACATGGATAATTAGGAATCCAATGAAGAAGACCTCGAGTATTCTATGTATCGAGGAGATGAGATAGATATCAACTAACCATCCGCGGGCAAGACTGTAACCGGTGGCTATTATCGCCAGAGAGAATATCGCGAGTAGCCATGCGGTGTAACGATGCACTCTTACCCTTGTGGATGACATATTCTTTGCAAATGCACTAAGTTACAAATATTAACCATTAGGTATGGCTGTTGCGCTATCTGTAACCAAACGAGATCGTGCATACGACTAGAAAAGTGTCCGGGGAGGACAACAGGTGTCCTCCCGAACGTGTTCATGATGTGGCTTATGCGATTGCTGCGTCTCCTGCTTCGCCGGTTTTTATTGTCATAGTCAGGAAGAATGCTACAACAAAGAAGACGATTGACAACGGATAGAGTATTCCGATTCCGAGTAAATCGAAAAGAACACCTGACACAACCGGACCGCTAATCGCAGCACCCATACTGGCGGCATAGTACAGTCCTGTCCCCGCACCGACACGAGCCTGACCCAGATGTTCCCAGAGCATCACGATACTATTGACGTTTATCAATGCCCATCCGACGCCAGTTATTACAAGAACGCCGAGTATGGTCCAGTAGTCTGTGATGACCCAGAGAAGGCCTAAGGATACTATCATTATGATAAGGCCGGCCAGTATCGTGTTTTTCCGCCCAAACTTGCCTGCAATGAAGCCCGCTGGGACTGCAAAAACAACGAATGACAGAGCAATACCGTTTAGAAGAAATGAGGCATCCGCGACTGGGAAGCCAAGTACTTCATTGCCGTACTTCGTGAACCACGTTTCTAATGCGTTCCACCCGAAGAACCAGAAGAAGATTGCACCCATGATAGCCGCAGCAGACTTGTCCTCTGAGAAGGACACCTGCTGGAATGCCTTGATAATACCAATCTCTCTTTTGGCGTCAACTGGCGGGACTGAAGGTTCCTTGACAATAATATAGAGAATTAGTACTGCAACAATCATAATCACTGATGTCGTCAGAAACGCCAATATGGGCCCTGACTGCACGGCGGTTACACCCAACATCGTGCCCAGAGAGGGGTCATTGATTTTGTAGATTTGCGATGCTATTGCAAATGCATAGATCGCACCAATTCCGCCCATCAGATTGATGACTCCATTTGCCTTCGAACGATTCTCACTGGAAATAAGGTCAGGCATCAGTGCCACTACAGGAGCCCGATAAAACGCCATGGCGACATTGAAAATTGTTAACATCGCAAGCATGAACCAGAACCCAAAGACTGCCCAGCCATAGGCTGCCAGTGAGAAGAAGAGTGCGGCAATCGGCGTGCCTATCATTATGTAAGGCATTCGCCTGCCCCATTTTGTCCGTGTCTTGTCTGACCGCGCCCCAATGTAGGGCTGAAGGAACAGAGCAAGAAGATTATCCACGACCATGATTGCACCAATGATTGTGTTCTGTAGATCACCAACGATGAAATCTGGTAGAAATGCAGCTGGTAGATAGCTGTTGTAGACGCTCCAACTGACACTCGTTGTAAAGAAGCCAAGACCAATCGCGAAGATGTGTAGCCATCGCATCTTAGTCGGAGCTCCAACTTCCAGAGCAGATGTATCGTCCGTACCATCAGTAGATGTCAAATCATTCACTCCTTTTCGATATGCGAATTGTGAACTCAGGAGGTGATGGTAAGCCGCTAAAGGAGTGCTGGACACTATAGCACACGATTCATATCTTACATATCGTAGGTCATACCGGTGCATCAATGAATATACAGTACATTTCACAGCCTAGAGTGAAGGAACTCCTGCTACATCTCAAGTGGGGCGATAGGTTCGAGGAGGAAATGAGAGAGGCATTAAAGGCCATTCGCGAGTCGGAGTTGGACTTCGAGCAAATTAAGCGAGAGCTGACAGAATCGGGACTAGTACTGCAACTCCGCGGAGAAGGAGGGAATCCGTATCTGGCGCTGACGGATATGGGTCAGGCAATCGCAGACCTGCTTCATGAGATTGAGTTCATCTTGACGCCAAGATGACTACAAAGAATCAGAGTGAAGCTCTCGCATGGCGTCCCACGCGAAAACTTCCTCACGTGTGATCGTAGAATGAGCTTGGGTGCGCCGGGGACTATCTCCCTTATCTTCGGCACAGGACTGAACGGAATCGTTGTCGGATACCATTCTAATCCCCCTCTATCGGTTGTAGAGATATGCGTGTGCGACTGCATTTGTCGAAACAGGCTTCTTCGGGAGCCCCTTCCTCTCGTTCTCACCTATTTTTGCGAGTGCCAGTTCTATCACCTCCGATAGATGTATGCGTGGTATAGTGCTCCGGTCGACAGGACCTTTGCAACCTTTGCGTTCTGCGTTCCAGATACGTTCCTTGTGTTCTTTGATAGTGCCATTGTGTTTCACCGTTCGCTAAAGGGTGTGTAAAACAAACCATTCAGCCATCTATGGTATAGTCATAAACCCATATAAGGTTTGTGTCGCAAACCAATCTATGCAAAACGCGTGATGGATAAATGGTTTGTACCAGAAACTTAAATAGGGCAAACCAAGATATCCAACTTGGAAACGCAGTAGAAAGCGAGGCAGTCAATTTGGGAAACATCAATACAGTCTTCGAAAACGAAACCGACACTCTGAAGGACATTGTCCTTACTAAGGAGGGCAAGACGCCTCAGAAAGAGGTCGAATTCGTCTATGACAAGCAGAAATGCGATGAACTTGCGGAGCCTGTAAGGTTTCAGATCGTCCAGGTGCTAAGGCAGGGCATTGATGATACTCAAACGACCGAGGATTTCAATGAGGAAACCAATGAGAGAATCATCCGACAGAAAATGGTGAAACGCAACACCATGTCAGTTGTCGAAATTGTTAAGGCATCAACCCAGTCTGACTGCTGTGAAGTCATTACGAAGAATCAACTGTATCACCACCTCCCCAAACTGATTGAAAGCGGTTATGTCATCAAATACGGCACAGTCACAACGGGTAAACGAACCACAGATTACTACCGTCGTACGGCCAAGGGATTCATGCTGCTTGGAGCGGACCCATCAGCCGATGAGGATCATATCAGGCGCAAGATTTCTGAGGGGCGAGAGAAGATTGTAAGCATATTTGATCTCAATATCTCCCCAGAGAGTAGCAATGAGCTTTCAGAGTTGTGGGTGAAGAGCACTCAATTGCAGATGGAGTATCGCGTGAAGATTGCCAAGATGATTCGAGGCGATGTGGCTGATTCGGAAGTATTGGAACTTTTTGAGTTGATGTTGAACATCTACTCAATGGGCTCGGATGAGTATGTGCAGATTCAGAGAAGGATGCAGGAGATACTATTCTCGGACACCTAGTGGCTCCTCAGACATACAATGGTATGCAGTAAACCAAAGTGCAGCATCACTGGGTTGCGGTGAGGTTCCTCTGATTACCGATCAACAGGATCTATCTAGAAGCACAGATGTTAGTCTGCGTTTCGCCCACGCCTTCAACTGTTTTTATTTTGTCCACAACGAAGTTACTCATCGCGTCATTGTCCGTGAACTCAGCATGAATTATCAAGTCCCAGGCGCCGAACAGGATGTAGGATTCCACAACTTCTGGCATGGCCTTGAACTTTTCTAGAATAGCCCTATTGTCGCCGCCTATTATTTTTATCAGAATGAATGCTGCAACCGTCATTGATTAGTTCCCTCGAATAGGAAGCCGAGTATGTAGAAATGTAGAACACCTCTTATTCTTTGCGCAACGGAGGGCCCTGTGGAATAAATCGAATGGCGTGAGGAAAAGCATCTGAATTCACACTCAGTAATGTCAGGATTCAGACACTCCATGATAAAACGAATGTCGATTCTGATTGTGCTGATAGTGGACTAACGGGATTATTCCACAGAGCCGCAACGGAGAGAGTCCATGTTACGTGAGGCTGCGTTTCAGGAAAAGCCGAGGAATAGCATGAATGTACTAATTCAAGTGGAATCAGACACTGAGATGTGTTCAGATCAATCCCTTGAAACGAAGCGCAGATCTTGCTAGGTCAATAACAGCCAACTCGGGGATGGACTCAGGAGTGGCCCAACCCAGCAGCCATGTAGTCCGATCGATAGATGCCATCAGGAAATGACCTTGATTGTTCTCAGCTGTTGCCACATAGGAATCGGAAGAAGAGCTTATCCTGCGGTAGGTGACCCCATTGACGTTCACTGTATCAGCCGCATTCTTGGGGGCCTGTGCTAGGTCTGAAACATCGTTCACTAGATTCCAGTTACCAGTCTGCCAGATTATTATTGATTCCTTGCATACTGCAAACCGCTGCATGCGGGGATTGCTGGAGTAGAGCTTTGCCCACTCATCCTCAATGATTGACCCCATGACACTACCACCGAAACTGATTCACAGTGGACCTTCGAGCCGTGGTGTAGGGGAGCCCATATAGATAGCCCTCGATCCCTGCGCTTCAGCTGTTGCTAATCATATTTTACCTTTAAGAGATTTGGCAGCCCGATCTACGTCGACGTAGATTCCATCGGGTGCGGCGTCTTTCGCAGCCCAAGCAACTACCCATTTGTCACCTTCAATCTTGGCTAACACCAGGGTTCCATTGCCACCGGTGTTTCTGGCCACGAGACTTTCTGGACTCGTTCTTAATGTGCTGTACTTCACTTCATTTTGTATCACGCTAGCAGCTCTACTGGTGACCGCTGAAACCAAGCTCTTAGCATCTGCGCTGAGATCCCAGTTGTCGCTCTGCCACAATACTTGCCCGCCACCGGTGATCACTCCAAAAGCTTGAATCATCTTTCCGGAATCGTTGTACGCCTTTGTGTATGAATCCATTACAGGATCGCCCATGATGTTCACCCCGTTGAACATAGTCAAACGGTCTTCGAGAAACTCAAGAAGCTATTTCCCATATAAGGAAATTCTTGATGGCCTTCAGTCTAATCTCCTAGAACACACTCTTATGGCGGACGATGTGCTCAACTTACATGCCCAAGATGGCAATTGAAGACACAGCAGACGGCGTTTTATTGAGAGTGATTGTGAAACCAAGATCTAGAGCTACATCATTCATTGCAGAGATAGGCGTGGAGTACGTCATTCTGAACCTTAGAGCTCCAGCAAGAGAAGGAAAGGCCAACACAGAGCTACTGAAACGGGTCGCAAAATCGTTGAAACTATCCACCGCGGATGTCATCTTGGTCAGCGGCTCCAAATCACGCGATAAAACGCTCCTGATACGGGGGGTAATGGCCGACCAAGTTCTTGGTATATTGCAGGCCGTCATAAACAATAAATAACGATGTCGTTCTGAAACCCTGCTCTTCGCGCCCATAAATAGCAATTAATCCAACCTACAATGACGAACACACGTATTCGAACTGGAGGATGTCTGTAGAATATGCCAACAAGGTCAACAAGAGCTCTAATGGCGGGGATGTTCCTTGCGGGGCTTATCTATGGGCTCTTCGCGATGTCTACGGGGAGATACGACGACCCGTTTGTGTGGCTGGCGATTTACATAGAGCTCGTACTACTAGTTGCCTCATTGACCCGAAAGCCACCCACGAAGATGGATCTTGTCTTCTTGACGTTGATCATGATGACCTACACCATGGCCGCATCCATGCTAGGCCTCCTCTCGGAGGTTGCAATCATGGCGATTGCAGGAATTGTACTCTATGCTGGCATCATGACTGAACCCAAGTTTCCCCTGACCAAACGCGCAATCATTACAGGGCTTGTTGTTGGTGTAATTTACACATTCTTGGGCATCTACCTAGCACTCAAAATAGGAGTTGTCTACATCGTTGGCGCCGAGATGCTTGGTGCGATCGCTCTCAGTGCGTGGGGCAAATACACGAAAGAAGAGAACACAATCGTTGTAGCAATATCCAACTCATCGGCTATGATTAGCATAGGTGTTCTCATCACATTTCCAGCGATTGCGATATTCACCCCTGAAATCGCATATGGACCACCCGCTCTCATCACGTACCCGTTCATCGTGTTTGTGACGGGAATAAGTGCGATTTTCGGCTTGCTCCTCCTAGCACCTCTAAGAGAACGCTTTGAAAATGAGCCATGGCCACAGGTGCGTCCTCAAGCTGAAACAATCATCTCAATGGGATTGGACCAGACAGCCAAACGTACTGTGCTTACTGGAGTTGCAGCTTCAGCGGCATGGGTAGGAGCAACAAAGATTGCTGAAGCCTCGGATCCGGGCGCTCTAGCTGCGGTTCCAAATGCGTTCAAATCCATCATTCCTGCCGCAGGAGCTATCCCAGAGTGGATAGGAATCACAAACTCCCCATTAATTGCCAGCATAGGGTTCTTCGTTGGTTGGAAACGAACTCTAGTGATATTCGCGGGCAGCATAGCCTCAATGCTAATCTGGATCATCCTCGAAGGGGCTCAACCTATCACGTATGAGGAACATCTGAAGCGAGCTGAGATTCTCTATCTTGCGATAGGTGTGTTTGTATCAATCATTGTTGGTGATGTACTCTCAAGTAGGAAGAAAGAGATGAAACCAGAGGAGTTCGAAGAGATTGTGAAGGCACACTCAACTGGCTCCGAGGGGGAAAGCGAGGGCATAATAATCGAAACCCCGCACAAGGCCTCTGAAGTGCCAGGGCTCATGCGAGTAAAGGAAGCTCTCTTCTCAATCGAAGCAATGCAAGAAGAGATACGTGCGATGATTGCCAATCCTAGAGCATACATACGGGACAACCGAGGACAACTACCCATTTGGGTAACATTCATTTCCCTGATTCTCTATGCGATATTTGGTATCTTAATATTCTCGTTCGTCCCAATATTCCCGAATCTTCAGATTCATTGGACGTTATTCGTAATTGGCACGCCTCTTGTATTTGTTTCTGCATATTTCACAGCGCGAGCAATCTGCGAAACAGGGATGCTCGCAGGCTACATATCAGATATGGTTGCCATCCCTGCGATCCTCTTATTGCACGTATCATTTCAGTCCATAACTGTATTCATGTCAATGCTTGGTGCACTCCAAGATGCCGCGATAGCGCTGCTGGTTCATCTGAAACTGGGACGGTTCACTGGTGTTCGCGGCAGGGACATCGTAAAGGCAGTATCAATCGGCATGGTTCTCGGCACTTTCGTTGGCTCACTGATGATCTACGCCATATTCACAACGTATGGCTTTGGGGGTTCTGACTTTCCAAGCCCAGCAGCACAGCTCTTTGGTTTCCTCGTGTTGAGCCTGCAGGGAATAGGAAACCTTGAGCTTCCAGGAGTGAATCAGTTCCCAGGAATGCCCCAGGAATTCATTTTCTTCTATCTCATTGCATTTACAGCCGTTGGTTTCATTGCAGGGAGAGAATTAGGCAAGAAAGGCATGAGTGCCATGAGTCTCGTCGTTGGTGTTTTGATTCCACCTGCAACAGCGGTGGCGATGCTATTTGGCGCATACATAGACTATAGAGTCAAGAAACAGGACGGTTTCCAGCCTGATTCCGTTGGCTATGAAACCACATTTAGTCCGCTTCGCAAGAAGATGAGCCGCATTCTCAGCGGCATCGTAGCAGGAGAAGCGATAGTGGTCGTGATATGGGTGATCTGGAGCGCAATCATTCTATTTGCCTAGGTGGTTTCCCCAAAGCATCCGACCAAACGCGAGAATGTTACCGCTTGTACGTGTCTTCAAGAGCCTTATCCCATTCGTCGTGTTCTTCTTCGGTCTTGCGCCTTTTCTTGGCCTTCTTGCGCGCCCTTCGAGATTTGACCGCGGCTTTCTTTTTCTTCTTCAGCTCTTCGCGACGTTTCTTGATTGCTTCCTTCTCTTCCTTGGTCAGCTCCACTACTTCTACCTCTTCCCGCTGTGAGAACCACCCTATTATCACAGAAACAAAGACGAAAAGCAATGAGATAGGCAGAAGGAAGATTAGTATGAACTCTAGTTCGAGAAGCTCTGCACTGTATTCAACTCCTGGAGGGAGATTGAGCATAGAAACAAACAATGCAGGACTCATCATCAAGAATGAGATAGCCACTACGCCTAAGAAACGCATTGCCGATCCTGTGATGGTCGAGCCAATCACATAACTCTCTGATGGTGCCGCAGCCTTAGCTGTGAGCTCTTCTCTTGCATTGGGATTGCTCAGGAGTAGATCATTAACAAAGTGTTGGAGACGACGCACATCACTCACGGCATCAAGATTTTCAAGAGCCTCAGTACTCCCGAACATTTTCCGCTCAATCGCCTCTCTAAGAAATGAGAATGCTGTTGCACCGGAGGCACGGCTCATCGCTGTTGTCCTGACCTTCTCGCCACGCTCAATAGCATCCTGTTTCCGAGTGGCTTGGCGAAGCGCCAAGAGCTGTGTCTTGAGAGTTTCCTCCCGATCTTCTACCGGCTTACCTACCGAATGACTATAGATCATCTGATAGCTAAACTCCAGATAGGCGAAGGAAACAAGTGCCAGAATCTGTGGAGAACTCGTGAGAAACGTAGTGATATCAGTCGGAAAGATTGTGAAGTTGGGAACCGTCAGACCTCTGAAGGCACCAATAATTAGAATGGATTGAATTGAAAGAAAAGCGCCGCCAGAGAACTTGTGATCCATTCTTACAAGTGATTGTAGAAACAGGGCAACACCAAGACCTGCTAGCAGGAAGAAGAGGAAGCTGAATGTATTGTCCCAGAGAGACAGCATAACACCAATCAGGTCCATTTGGAAGCTCTCGAACACCAGATTGACGTCTGAGATGGGACCATCTACTCCATAGGGCTGCAAATTCCAGAATTTCAGAACCAGTGTATTGTACAACCAAGCAATCGTTTGGTCTGGTAATTGGCCTCCGAAGATCGCTGCTGTCAGCCCGTTCATTATCAGAACTGATAGGAAGAAAGCAAGCAATGAGAGAAGATGAAATACCGTAACCACAAAGTCGTATGGAGCACTCCAACCCCATGCGCTTGACTCATCCAAGGCCAAATAGACTAGGTAAGCCATGTATGCGAAAGTGGCAGTTGAGAGGATGCGCAAAATCCAAGTGACCATCTTCAAAACATCGCAACCCCCATTCGCTTTGCCTCTTCATACTGTTTGATGATGGTAGGCAAGAAATCTGCAGGCCCCACGTTGACCACGGCTATTCTAAAACGTGCCAATGCGCGTGAAATCTTGCTACGCCGCTCCCAGAGCTCCTCCGAAACAGCCTCGGCAAGTACTTTCTCCACTGGACCAAACTGACCGACTGGAACCTCAAACCATGGACCGAACGGACTAATCACCATAGCCTTGTGACCGTTTGCAACCACAGTCTTCATGGCATTCAGTAGGGGGGCTGGACTCTCTTCAAGATCAGTCAGCCAGATGAATAATGAACGTTTTCTTGTCTGTCGGGTGACATACTCAACTGCGGACTCGTAATCACTCCAACCACTTGGCTCAACCATCGCAAGAGATTCCAACACGCCATACATATGATTGGGATGAGTACTAGGTGGAACATACGAATGCACGACATCTGAGAAGACACACGTGCCGACAAGATCTCTTCTCTCCATCCCCATATGCGTTAGAAGAACTGCCGCGCGAATTGCATACTCGAGCTTTGTGTTCTCGGGATAGCCATTGCCCATACTTCCGCTAGAATCAACCATGCACACAACTTGGATGTTCTTCTCCATCTCGAACTGCTTGATGACCATGTCACCACGTTTTGCACTGCTCTTCCAATCAATCAACCTGAAGGGGTCTCCGGGCACATACTGTCGAAAGCCCGCAAAGTCAGTCCCCATACCAACAGTCTTTGTCCTATGAGATCCAAACATGAGACCAAGCTGCCTTTGCTTACCCATCGCCTCAAGACGCCTAACATCCTTCCAAGTGGGATAAACGAGAACTTCTGTTTTCTCCTTCAATACACGCTTGAAGTAATGCATCCCCAGGCGATCACGCATAATCACCTCGGTGGGACCTAGGAAGTAGCGCCCTCGCATCCGTGCCTGCAAGATGTACGAGAAAGTCATGCTGCTCCCCGGCTCTATTCGGGAAGCGATGAAATTCTCGCCTATAGCTAGAATCCAAGTTTCTGGGTAGCGGTCCCAGACTTCAATGAAATCGAAATGCCGCCTTGACGTGTTCTTGATAGTGACTCGCACACGCAGGAAATCCCCCGAGAATACTTTCACTTTATCAATCTGGCGATCTACCTCGATACCGGCAATGTTGGCGGCCAACGCAAAGAAGGGGAGTGTCACGACAAGCCCTACTATGAGGTAGACTCCCAACAGGGCCAAGTAGGCGTTGACGAAAACGAATCCACTCGTAAGGAGCAGGACGCCTCCGAACAGCACTACAAAGCCTCTTTGCGTGATCACTTCACATCGTCTCCGGCATCATGTACGTGTTTTCGTTCATCTACCTTGGACAGTCTACTTCACCAAGTATCTTCGAAACGACCCGCTGGACTGTGAGTCCTTCGAGTTCAGCTTCGGGCTTCAGAATCAACCTATGATTGAGTGTTTGGACGCACAGCTTCCGTACATCTTCAGGCACAACATAATCACGATTTTGCATCGTCGCACGGCTCTTGGACGCGCTCATGAGCACCAAAGATGCGCGCGGTGAGCCACCAAGCAGTATCTGGGGGTCGTTGCGCGTACGTACAACGATGTCTCGGATGTAGTTGATGATGTCCTCCTCAAGGAAGACTGTCTTGCAGGTGTTTTGCATTGCAACGATTGTATTAGGGTCAGAAAGCACACGCAAATCAGTGGCCATCCCAATGTGCTTCCGGCGAACAACTTCAGCCTCTTCAGTATCAGTTGGATAGCCAAGTATTAATCTGAACATGAACCTGTCCAACTGTGCTTCTGGCAGCGGGTACGTGCCCTCCTGTTCTACTGGGTTTTGAGTTGCGACTATCAAGAAGGGCCTTGGTAGCTTACGCGTAACGCCCTCGATTGAAACCTGTCGCTCTTCCATCACTTCAAGCAACGCACTCTGCGATTTTGGAGGACAGCGGTTGATCTCATCAGCCAGAACCAGATTCGCGAATACGGGACCCTTGCGGTACCAAAATTCACCTGATTTCTGGTTGAAAACGTTGCTGCCCAAGAGGTCAGCAGGTAGTGTGTCAACAGTGAGCTGAATTCTCTTGAAAGCACAGCCCAGGATTGAAGCAAAGGTTCTCGCCATGTAGGTCTTCGCAATACCTGGTACCCCTTCAAGGACCACATGTCCGTTTGACAGGAATGCGACGAGCACATCCGCGAGAATGTCGGTCTTGCCGACTATAACCCGGCTGCACTCATTGATTATCTCAGTTGTCAAGTCATGGACTTCTTGGATGGTCAGCACCTGGGACACCTCCGCTTGACCTTGGTCGGTTGCATCTTTTGTTGTCATGCTATTTGTTCCACCTCATTATGTTACAATTAGTAGTTTTTCGATATCGCGCATCCAAAAGAATAGCGACATCATCTCACTTTCTCTGATCTTCATTCCCGGTTTTGCGGAGATTTCCTCGATTCGTCGGACTGTCTTGAAGAACTTGTCCTCTGTCAACCGGGGGTCTTTGTGTCTAGCCAGAGCCCACATCTTCTTCGGGTCATATTGGTCCCACATATGCTTCGTCTGTAATCCTCGCCGCATCTTTCTGTATATCATCTTGACTACCCGGGCGTAGTTGCCCTCAGTCCGGTAGTATGTCATCCGCTCGCTGAAGTAGGTCTGCCCTCTCCGTAGGAAAACGTCGGATACGTTCTTGACTTCGGGTTTCTTAATCTCTGGCAGATACTTCTTGATACCAAGAGCGGTCAAAATGGGATATAGTGATGAAACGAAAGGTAAGGCACTCATCCACATTATTCTGCTTAGGAATTGACCGAACCAGAACTCCGCTGAGTTTGGAGGTACTGCGAGTAGTTGTTCGCAGAAGAGAATTGGCGTTTCAGCGTCACTGAATGAGAGCCAATCCAGAATGTTCATCCCGAACCGCTGATTTCCAGCAAATTTCTCCAGCATATCATTAGTGAATATGCTGGGGTCACTTACCGCTACAAGCCTGCCTGAACGTCCACCTGTCAAACTGGGAACTTCAAGCACGCCCGCAACAGGAAGCCGACCTGCCCATTCGCCGGGGTCCGGATTCGGGTTTGACTGGCTTGTATTAGTTTCACACCAGGACCGTGTTGATGACCACGCCACAGCTGCAATCGGAGACCCGAGAAGGCATGTTGGACTCAGGGTCGATGCCCAGTTGAGATGCAGGTCGCTCACGCCATTCGTAACGGGATGGCCTACGAAATCGGTGATAATTGGGAATCTTGGGCTAGTATCGTAGGAGTCTAGATCAAGAAGAAGACCGCGTGTGAAGGAGAGGAATCCATCCACGCCAGCTTCTTCCAGCCGCGCACCGCCCATGATGTCAAAGAGATACTCATTGAGCCAGTAAAACGAACTGTTTGCAGTCCCAAAATCGTCCGCCACCAGGACACTGCCGCCATTTGACAGGTGACCGAATATCGAGAAGACTGTATCTGCACTGAAGTCTCTAACAGGACCCATGATGACCAGCACTGCTGAACCATTGTATCTAGTAACAACGCTCATGGAGGACTGTACCGCCAACACTTGATTCCCGTTTTCCTCGATCATGGATCGATATGTGCTGAGTCCATTCCATTCGGTGTTGTAGATTGAGAAGTCCTGTGTGTAAGTCCCTGAGGCGCCAGTGAGAGTACTGCCGATTAAGAATCCAGCTGGGAGCCAAACTAGAATGAACAACACGATCCAGAGACTCTCTTTCCAGCCCATCTCAGTTCACCTATCAGTTACTCAAGCTTTGCCTTCACGCTCGCATCAACACGTGGATACAGATCCGTGAATGTTTTGATTGCGAACTCATAGCGCTCACGTGTCATCTCGTGATGCGAGAATCGAGCCTCCTCGTAGGTGTGCAGAAAATCTTCGACTGCCGCACCATCGATAGGGAGCTCCTTTACCATGCGTTGCATGAACCCGTGTGCTGTTTCGGAGTTGAGTCGTTCTGCGCCCATCTTTGAGCCACACATCTGCTCGAATGTACGGTATGCTAGGGTAATAGCTGCACCGTACTTTCCCGCGTCTGCCAGCTTCTTTATGTTCCTAAGTTTGCTGGGGATATCCACCCGCTCTGATTCGACAGGGCCTTGAAACATCCCTCGCACATAGTATAGATAGAGTAGAACAACTATTATCGCGCCAGCTAGAGCGGCGATTGGAAGGATCTGGTCTAGTGTTTGCATCCCATTACCACCGTTTACCTTTATGATGATTAAATGATATATTGAGTCTGAAACCCGGCTTGTAGGATTTTAGGAACCGGGTGTATGATCGTCTGTACCGTGCTATGACCAACAATGCGATGATGCCCTCCACAGAGATTACTAGAATCCACATGATTAACATCATCCCCGCAGGAATCTCACCAGGGCCAGATATATTGACCGTGTACTGGCCCGAGCGAACATCCGTAGTTTCGGATGACGTAATTATGATGCGGTACGTGAAAGCGCCCTCCTCTGCTGGAACCGTCGCTGTGACCGTGAATGTGCCGTCCGGGCCAGTCGTGGTCGGATTCGTTGTGGTTGTGAAATTAACTACAATCTCGATGTTGCGGTTGGCTATCGGATCCCCATTTTCGTCGATGAGTAGTCCATTGAATGTGAAATTCTGTCCAGGAGCAACCATTGTGAGAGTGCCAGTCATGTCGAAACTAACGTTGTCTGTAAAGATATGCATCCTTTCAGATGTTTCTGCAGAAGAGGCTAGTACGCCTGTAGTGCCGGAGTACTCAACCCGTAAAGCGTAATAATCAGACGTGTCCCAAGAAACCGGCAGAGTGAATCTGAATCTGTGTTCACTGCTGGTATTGATTGCTGCGACGCCTATTGGGGTACTCTCGAGAAGGGTGTCAAGATAGATGTTGACTACTGCCCCCGGTATTGCATTTCCAAGGTAGTCAGCAAGACTGATGATGAATGAATAGCTCTCTCCGGGCATAATATCTGGGGGGGTTGAAGGGTCAAAGCGCACCTGTAGGGCCGACTGCGTAAACAATGTGATGATCCATGTGTCCACATTGCTGGTGACATCATAGTATCCGGGCACATTTGCGAGACTGAGTACATAATTTCCGAAAGAATAAGCGGAAGTATTAGTCCATGTTCTGGAAAAATTGCCGTCCGATTGTGAAGTAGTTGTGAGAATACGACTGCCATCAACCAAGATGTCTAATGTAATTCCGGGAGCTGGCCCACCTCCATTGGAAACATAGCCAGTCACTATCAAGGATTCACCAATGTTCAGGGCGGTAACTAACTGAACGTTCATGTGCAGTTCGACCGAGTCCCAAATCTCCAGACTTTCGGGAGCGGTCTGAGCATTCTCGATTGCAGGCGTAGGTGATGAGAATAGAGCATAAATGTTGCTTGGGCCAAGCGGATATATCCAAGGTATGGAGTAGTTAACTGAGAAGCTGCCCCCACCGACAGTAGTCGCATTCCTGACCGAGACCCCAGCAAGCATAATATCTACAACATAACCCACCATGGGAGTACCATTGGCAAATGTCAGGGTGCCAGAAATAGTGACTGAAGCCCCCCTATACACTAAGCTCGGAATTGCATTCGCAGTGAGATTGACAGGAATCTGCTGAACCTGAACTGGAATGATAAGCGATTGACCGGAACTGATGTAGGAGTCTGCCGGTGTACAGTTGGCCCACACCTGTAGTATCCCCACGGGTACCGCTTCGGTGATTTGGACCACAACCCAGAACCGTCCGCTGCCATCAGTGACTAATGACTCTATGAAGAAGTCAACGAAATCAATGCTATGGCGACCCCAGATATCAACGGCGGCAAAGGCATATGGAGTGCCATTGTCAAGGCTGAGAACACCTGAGATGTTCAAGTTCTCCGAGATGTAGACAGGATTTGGTGTTGCATCAAACGGCACCCAGACCAAAGTATAGGCGTCAATATCAATCGGGATTGGTATTGCTGTATGATTGTCTATCCAGTTCACACTCGACAGATATCGCACAGTGACATCGTAGCTGCCCGGAGTCGTTGATTGAGGAATCGTCCAAGAGCAAGTGAAGGATCCGTCAGATGCGGTGGTGTCATTGTCAACCACTCCCACGCCCACAACAAGCATCTCTACAATGACGCCTTCAAAGGGCACACTCGACCCGTACTCCAGTGTTCCTGTAACCACCACGGTTTCGGTGAGATGGAAGACTGTGATTCCACCAGTACTAAATCCAATGAGTGTCGCCCATCGTTGAAGGGTTAATGATTCGTGAGTGGATTCAACACCCTCAATGAGCTGAGTGCCATTATAGATCCCGTAGACCTGAACAGAGAGATCCGTGTAGTCATGCATGCCAGAGTAAGGATGACTCGCCTGACCACTCCCATCGGTAGTCACGTTCGTAATCCATGAAATCCCAGTTGAGTTTTCCCACCATAGCGAAACCACTGCACCGCTAATATTAGCACTATTGTGAGAGAAGTAGAGATGAACAGTGATTGTGACAGTTTCGTTCAGATAGACTGAATTGACAAAGGAAACGTCCAGAGTCACAAGGTAGAGCGACAGAGTTACCGTTTCAGTTGCTGATGTGTCACTCTCCACGTACGGGTTCAGGCTTGTGTAGCTTGCCCACATCTGAATATCTTCTGCATCATCACTGATAGAGAGGTTGTAGAGGAAGCTATAGCCGCCCGTGCTGTTAGTTGTCTTCTGAAACGTGAATGTTCCAGAGCTGTTTACATAATATATAGTGATGATCTCCCCAGCAAGGGGTGTGCCATCCACAAGAGTCAGATTGCCGGAGAACACGATGACCTCGTCGAGGAAGTGAAAATCTGAGTCGGGGGTGCCAGTTAGTGTTACCTGGTACAACTGAACCGTTAGAGAAGGCGTAAGAGTTGCTGAAGCGTCGCTCTGAGTTGCTATAGTTGAGTTCCACTCAACCCATACTGCGACCGTGCTGGTGGAGTCGCTCAGTGTTAGATTGTAGTAGAAATCGTACCAGCCTGTGGAGTTTGTTGTGGCGTTGAACAGGTATTGTGTCCCATTGTCCCAGTAGATTTGAATGGTCATGTCTACAAATGGAGACCCATCCGAACCGTTTTGGAGCCTACCCCAGATGTGCACGACCTCATCCAAGTGGTAGTGTGTAGCATTGGAATAGACTGAGACGATGCTGCTTAGCCGCTCGATTGTGACCGAAACCGTTGAAGAGTTTGCACCTGCAAACGGAGATATTTCCACAAACTGAGCCCATACAGTCACACTTTCATCTAGATGACTGAATGGCACCTCATGGTCATAGACATACCCACCTGTTGCGTTTGAAATTACATTCGTTATGTTGAAGGTGCCCGATGAGTTGGTCCACCATATCTTCACGGAAGCGCCAGCAAGCAGCGCTGGGTATTCAGGGACTATTACAAGTCCCTCGATTCTCGTGGTTTCGAGTGGATGTAAGGTTGTAGGATTGACTGCTATGGTAAGTACAATGTCCCAGTTCTTCACGGTAATTGTCATGCTTGAGGAGGTCGCATTTAGGTAGTTGGGATCTGAGGACCCCTCCCACTTCGACCAATAGGTTACAGTCCCCATGTCGCTTGGTAGTGCGGTATACTCCAACTCATAATATCCAGTTGCGTTGGTGAAAACCGTGCCAATCAAGTGCGGTCCCGTCGAGTTCTGCCAATAGATATTGACCCACTTGTTTGCCAAGCCACTACTGTTGATTGGGTCATAGAGCTGTCCGAATATGGTGATGTTTTCCCAAACGTGAAGGCTTTCTGCGGGTGGTTGCGGTACTGAGTCAATGGTTAGCTCCGCTCCCCGAATGGTAACTTGGATAGGCACAGTTTCGCTCCAGTTGCCTAGGACATGATCTATCGTGGAACTCCAATTCGCTCGAGCATTATATGTCCCCGGCGCGTGTGCAGCAGGGATTGTATAGGGGGCATTGAAGCCACCAGTACTGTTTGTAGTGGCGCTAAACAGGAAATTTCCGTCAAAGAAGAGGCCAATATCCTCTCCGATAAGGGGTGTCCCATCCAGAAGTTCGACCTGACCATCGTACGTTATTGATTCCCCTCGAAAGACGGGAGATGGAATAACATTCAGTGTGAATGAGATCTTGCCCCACACATCAACGGTCGAGTTGTCAATAGATTGTGCCGGAAATAGATGGGGAACTCCCTGTCGGTACTCCCCTGCGTAAAAGGACCATACCTCGTGCATCCCCGTGCCCATTCTCGGGTCAGCGGCGTCCACATAGATGTCTAGCTGGTAGGTGCCGTCAGCCTGTATCGTTGCATTTCCAATCCAAGTTTCATCCCACATAATCTGGATCTGGTCGTTGATGAGTGTCGTACCGTTCACTGGTTCGCCTTGCACAGTCATCAATCCATGCGCATGAACTGTGTCTGTCCACACAGAAGTGTAATTGTCCCAACCGAGTTTCAGATTCACATCGATAGTTTCACTGAAACAGAACCTGCCTTCGCCGAGCGGCTCTGGCTGAGCCACCGCAAAGACGTAGGTGAAGTTGGTGACGCTGAAACTTCCCTGGTCGTACGTTGCGCTTATGTTGTGAAGACCCAGGTCGGCATCCGGTGGAAATGCATAGGTAAAGTTGGCCAGCGGCCATAGAGTCCCCTGTACTATCGTAGCAGTGCCAAGATGAAGAGACGCAGTTTCGTCACGGAACCGTATCGTCGCACCCTCGCCTGTAGGCAGGCCCTGAAGCAGCAAAGCAGCACTGAGATCGAATGGGTCCTCGAGTAACGCCCAGGGCTCAGCCAAGTTAGGCCAAACAAGAACCTGAAGATCTCCTTCTCCAACATTCTCAGGGATATCCCCCCCACCCATATCATCCGGCAGTGGGATTGGAACTACCTGTATCCACTCGCCACCCCCACCCGACATCGGTATGAAGACCTCAGCCCAGAACATCATGTGACGTACTCGCACCACACTATGTGTTCCTTCTTGATCTCCCACAGCATAGCCTATTGTCATTCTAGCGGGAATGTCAAGATAGCGCATGTAGACACAGTAGGCTGTGGCAAAGTCCATTGGTAAACCACCACCCCTCTCGATGAACCAATCCGTAACCTCTCGGCCTGGCTCGGGGCGCTCCTGGTAGTTATCGAGCGTCAGCTCGAATGTAGTGCGGAAGTAAGCATCGACCAACACGGCCATTTCATAGGCATTGTCAGCCGCTCCTAGGAACTGAGAAGCATTGTCTTGTACGCGTTGTGAGAGCGGTTCAACATCCTCGAGCGCAGTGTAGGTTGTGTAGATATCTTCCGGGGCGAAATTTCCCGGCATCGCATTGCTCGCGACGTTGGTTAGGTCTTGTTGCCTGTATGTTACCTCGTAACTGATCAGCACATACTCGTCGCTCTCGCCTTCTATAAGGGGGTTGAACAGAAGTGTGTTGTAATCATCTGTTTCAAGGGTGTACTGCAGAAGTAAGCCATTCGGATGGCTTTGAAACGAGTCTTGTATGACTTGGATTTGCGGGAACAATGCAGGCAGCTCAACACTTCCTGTTGCCCCTCCTGCGGAAACATTGATGAAAATCGTGTAAATCGTGTTGCCTTGGGTTACCGCCTGTGCTCTGGTAATGAGCTCTGTGCTGTCAAGGGGTCCTGTATCCAATTGTGTCTTGGCCCATCCAGAGCCATCATAGCTATCATAGGCGGTACTGCGCCATAACTGAGGTGGATTATACGGGTCTACGATGAAGAGCACGTTCTCAAGCTGTTCAAGGAGATTGTCGGGAAGGGTCATGTTAAGTGGCAGGTCTTGATAGGTCACGTTCTCGAACCAGTTACTCGTCCAGTCATTAAAGTTAACGTTGATTTCCCATTCGTCAGGAGGATATGGCTCGTGTGGATTTTCCAACCTCACCACACCTGCTTGGATGTTGAGAACGCTCCAAGTGGCCCAAATTATGGTGGCAACTAGGAATAGTGAGCTGATGAGAGTTATTGGGCTTGCCTTGCGGCGAACACCGGTTTTTGTGGCACTCAACAGACATTTCCTCCGATTTTGTGATAGGTAAGATACATTGGGCGCGTGCTAAGGGGGGAGATATGGTCACCCCTCTGACAAACGATTTCGGGCCTAGCAATTAAAGCGTTTCTCGGATACGCAGGTCATTTATGACATCTTCGCGCATTTTTATGCCACTCAGAACACAGATATGTGGCTTTCTTGTCCGCGCTATTGTTTCATCCTTGAGTCACATGAGGAGTGCTGTATTCAGATGATGGACGAAAAACTCGATGAGTTCGTAAGGAGTGTGCTTCTCACTTCCGAGAAGGGCGCTCACTCGTATGATCACACAATGCGTGTCTATTCGCTTGCGATGTCAATAGGTTCGAAGGCTGGAGCAGATCTCAAGGTGCTTGGCGCTGCAGCTCAACTTCATGACATTGGGCGACCACGTGAAGCACAGACAGGTGAATCACATTCAGCAATCTCTGGTGAGATGGGCAGACCCATCCTGCGAGAGGTAGGATACACTGAGCGCGAAATCGAACTGGTTGTGCAGGCAATAAGGACACACAGGTTTAGTGAGGGCTTGACACCCACTTCGATCGAAGGTGAGGTTCTTAGTGATGCGGACAAGCTTGATGCAATAGGAGCAATTGGCGTGTTTCGAGCCATTGCCCAAGCATCAATGACAGGTGTAGGTATTGACGGTTTTCTCAGTCACGCAGATGAGAAGCTATTGAAGCTGCGCAAGGTGATGTACACTAAACAGGCGAAGACCTTGGCAGAAAAGCGTCACTTTATTCTTGACAGATTCGTCAATCAGCTACGTGAAGAGATTCAATCCTATGTGGAGAATTAAGGGAATCAACCTTGCAGAAAGAGCTCCAAATAGGATGCTCTAATCGATTTATTCGAATCAAGCCCCAGTCGCTCAATGAGGTTGAATATTATGTCCAGAGTCGGGTTCATGTCACCCCTCGATGTGACGACACGTTCCAGTTCCAAGAAAAGACCAACGTCCTCCACATCATCGACACTAACAGTGACAGAATCTACAGTGTAGAACACACGTCGTTTTGAGATGGTGGCCACGTGCTTGAATCCAAGACTCTCTAGGATTGACCGGGCGCTGTTTATGTTGCTGATATTTACTGAGAGTTCAACGCGCGATTTGGACCGGGACTCTAGCTTTGGCCCCTTGTAGGTCAGCTCATATGGAGTGGGGATTGTGTTGTCTTTTTCGTCCCCTTCCACATCGGGATGACGGCTTCTTAGACGAAGAGCCTCGTCGGTTTCTTGAAAAGCCCTTGCAGGATGGTCGAAATAAACATCAACTTGGGTTTCGCTGTTCATCTTTTGCGCACCAATGCGATGAAGAGCTTCCTCAACGGACTTTCGATTCTCTATCGGTATCTTGACCTCAACCTCAATAGATTCCTTCATCTAAAACTAGGCTCCTGTCAGTGCATAGGTAAGAACTGCAAAATGACGGGGAAACAAGTCAATAGGTGTTTCCATAGAATCTATTTCTTACATTTCATGTGAGTGACACTCAACTGCAAGAAATTCCTGTGTTCCACCCGTCCCCTGCCAGTGTCGCCACCTCCCAGACTCCTATAGAGCCTGAGATTAGCAGGGGCTTTGTCTGTCATCATCGGGATGAGATCCCTCCCACAGTTATGGCTTCTTCCTCCTGTTTCACTACTGGGGTATCACTCCCAGCCACAGAGAGGCTTTCCACAGTTCTTGCCACGGCGGGGTCCTTATCAACCATCTCAACCTCGTCACCAAGACTGAGAAGGCTCGTCTGAGCATGGTGAACGGCCGCGGACTCCCCAAGACCTGATACAAGGCCCTTAGAGGAGAGTAAGGACTTCCCTCGAGAAGAGCTCGTCTTCCCTCGGGCTTTCGGGAGTGAGCGTGGACTGCGTGAAACAGCGCTTACCCACTTGCCTAGTCCTATCATAGTATGTGGTGGCTCTCCAGGACTAATAAGGACTCCACGATTACAATTGTCTAACATTTCAAGTACAACATTATTTGGGGAATGCAAGATTCCAACCTATCTAGACAGAGGAGGAGAAGAAACACTGTGGTCAGGGACGGTCCCGCAAGCTAGAAATTTTGCGAGTTTCCTACATTCTCAGCTGTAAAGTACTTAGAAGAATGTAGGATTTCACGCATTCCATAACTATCATAACGGAGGCCTGACACGCATTGAAAGCAGGTGTAGCCATGTCAAGAATCAAACAGCTCAAGTGTGCCAAATGCGGGAAGGAATACACCGACAAAGATGTGCCGCCCAACGATGGATGCGGGGGAAGAATCGACATATCCTTTGACCTCGAGGAACTCAAGGAAATCTTCACTAGGCAGAGCGTTGAGCAACGAAAGGGAGGCTTGTGGAAATACTTCGAGCTAATGCCCCTGAAGAAGCGGGAGAGCGTAGTAACTCTGGGTGAAGGAAATACGCCCTTGTTACGAAGTAGTCGACTTGGGGATCAGTTGAAACTTGGCAATCTGTTCTTGAAGATCGAAACGACGAATCCCTCAGGATCTTTCAAGGACCGACCGATATGTGTGGGAGTGAGTCGTGCCTATGAGGATGGTGCAGAAACGGTATCTGCAGCATCATCAGGAAATGCTGCGGCATCCATGTCTACGTACGCTGCTAGAGCGGGAATGCAAGCCGTGGTCTTTGTGCCAGAGGACGCTCCTGCAGGCAAACTCATACATCTCAGGACTCTTGGAGCACGCGTATTCAGAGTCCAGAAGGTCAAGGATGGAGTAGATCCCACAACAACCTTGCTCAAAGCTGCTTGTGCAGAACTGGGGTGGACACCTACCCCATCATTTGGACCGTTCAATTGCTTTCAGTTCGAAGGCACAAAATCGCTTGGCTATGAGATTGCCGAGCAGATGAACTGGGAGTCACCGGATTGGATACTATTTCCCACTGGTAGTGGAGGACTTATGGCCGGGACAATGAAGGGACTATGGGAGTTCCGGCAGATGGGGCTGATAGACAGCCTACCTAGACCAGTTGTGGTTCAGCCAGAGGGATGTGCACCCATCGTTCGGGCGTTCAAGAAGAATCAAGACCCTCTTGATATCACTCCATGGGACTCGAACAAAACCGTGGCAGGAGGGCTTGCAGATCCATTCCCGTGGGACGGCGATGCGGCGCTCAAGTATCTGAAGATGGCAAACGGTAGAGCGATTGCAGTACCGGACGATGCCATAGAGCGGCAGCTTATAGCTCTCGGCAAACTGGAGGGTGTCTTTGCTGAACCGAGTGGTGTTGCAGCATTGGCAGGGCTTGAATCGCTTGTTAACCAAGGGGTCATCGATAAGTCTGACAGAGTTGTTGTGCCAATAACAGGTTCTGGTTTCAAGGATTTGGTAACGCCTGATCGACTCACACCCCAGGTCGTTCTCATAGCGCCAGATCTTGACCAGCTGAAAGCTGCACTTGAGAGCAGTACTTGAAAGGAGTAGTGAAGATGACCAAACATCAACAGTCCAAGCCCACAATGCCAGAGATGGTTCGTTTCATGAAAGAGGCGTTAATCGAGGCCAAGAGAGGATTCGTAGACGGTGGTATACCTATCGGATCGGTGTTAGTGATTGACGATGAGATTGTGGGTCGAGGGCATAACCGCAGAGTCCAGAAGAGCAGTGCAATCCTACATGCTGAGATGGATTGTCTTGAGAATGCAGGACGATTGAAGGCGTCGGAATACCAAAGGGCCACGATATACTCCACCCTTTCTCCTTGTGACATGTGCAGCGGGGCCATACTTCTATATGGCATTCCTAGGGTTGTTGTGGGCGAGAACAGAAATTTCAAGGGACCAGAGGAGTATGTTCGGAGTCGTGGAGTAGAGGTTACGATCATTGATGACAAGGACTGCGTCGAGATCATGCGGAAATTCATCAAGGGCTACCCAGAACTGTGGAACGAGGACATTGGCGTCTGAACCTGATTGCAAATGGAAGTGACAGAATCCTGATAGGAAAAGAGCAACGCAAGAGAGCCAAGGAGATTGCCAAGCAGTATGGATATCTACCGTACATGATTGAAAGATATGCTGCTCTCTGGGGCGAACAGGAAGCAATCCAGTTCCTAAAGGCATGTGAGCAGCCAATCAAGAAGTCCATCAGACTCAATACACTTCGAGCGACCGCAGAGGAAACACTCAGCAGACTCAAAGCCAAAGGCGTAAGGCTTGAGAGAGTTCCATGGCTAGATGCGGGATACACTGCTGATTTCAGTCATATCTCGCCTGGTTCACTCCTGGAGCACATGCGAGGATTCTACTATGTCCAGGGAGTACCATCTATGACCGTGGCGGAGGCACTGAGCCCGCAACCAGATAGTCTAGTTGTAGACATGGCAGCTGCCCCGGGCGGGAAGACTACGCACATAGCTCAGATAATGAATAATTCCGGCGTTATCATTTCTATTGAACAAGACAGGCTTCGTACTGCAAGTCTTGAGAGTAATATCCATCGTTGCGGCGTGACAAATTCGATTGTGTTGCGCGGTGATTCTCGCAAGCTTCACCAGCTTGGTATAGCACCAGATTACATACTACTTGACGCACCATGTTCTGGAGAGGGACTCATCGCTCTGGATTCCTCACGAAAGCGCAGTAAGAGCATGGCGGACATCAGGTTTTGCGCAACCAAGCAGGATGTGCTACTCGATGCTGCAATCACCTCTCTCGCCCCGGGAGGAACTCTCGTCTATTCAACCTGCTCCATCGCTCCTGAAGAAAACGAATTCGTCATTGATGATCTCCTGAAACGGCGACCTGAAACGAAGTTAGTGCCCATCAACATCGAGTTTGGCATCCCTGCATATCCTAATCCGTACGGCGTTGAATTGCACGAATCACTGACCTTGGCAAGACGCTTTCTTCCCCATAAGCACAACTTGGAAGGTTTCTTCATTTGCAGAATTGAGAAGGAGGAATCGTCTTGAAACCAGAGTATGTAGACTCGGTACAGTGGGACACGGTGCGGAATCAGATAGATTCGGACTTTGGTGCCGGTGTGACAAAGCGCATCTTGGGTACTCTTACACCAGTATCATTACCCAGAGCCAAGGGAATCTCATTCTATCTAGTTCCTACCGGCTGGCTGCAGATTATTGACCGTGACTTCAAGCAATTCACGCCCCTCTCACTCGGCATGTGGCTTGGAGACCTCGTGGATGGCAAGTTTAGGTTGAGCCTACCAGCACTGGAACGCGTTCAAGAATTCACTTCCAACCTTCTCATTGTTTCAAGGCGGGGAGCTGAATCATTTACATACGGAAGAAGCATTCTCAAAGAGTCAGTTATCAAGATTGACCCTTCACTTTTGAGAGGTCAAAAGGTTTTCATCCTCAACGAATCAAACGAGTGTCTCGGTCTGGCAGCGCTCTCAGTGGATGCTGCCAAGATTGGACGTCTGGCCAAGGATAGACTTGTGGCCAAGAACCTTGTTGACATCGGATGGTACATACGAAGGTTGAGCTAGACAAACATGTCAGAGGTCCGATCGTCGGATTCGATTGATCTGCGCATCTTCTCAAGCCGTTCAATCTCTTTGCTCTCTTCTAGGAGTTGCTCCACATTGGCCTTTAGACCGTATACTTGGTTCAGCTTCTCCAGCATTGCGGCGGCTGCTCGCGGATCTGGTCTTCCTCGTATTGCATAGGACAGCAGACCGATTGCGGGAGCATCTCGCATCTCTAGCTCTGCCAGCAGGAGCGCGAGTGGACCAGCCACGAAGAGCCCCTCCTCTAGGAGCGGAACATCCCACTTCTCAATTAAGGGTTCATACTTGCTCGTTGGGACGCAACGCATGTTGGCTTCACCTTCCTTAAAGCTTGCATCCAATCCGCCTAGGAGGATGGTTTCTGAGAACTTGCACTTTGCTAGCCACTCAGCCAGTCTGTCGACAAAATTCCACTGGTCGCTCTGATGTGGCTGGAATCGAGGTACGAGAAAGATCAGTTTCTTTTTTGCATAGGAATAGAGCTCGAACGGAAGTACCAACCTATTATTTTCCATCGATACAAATAATGGCAGCATGTCGCTCTTGATGAACCCAACTCGTTTTGCTTCTAATGTTCTGGTCAAATGGGCGGTGCTTAAGAAGCCTACTTCGCCCAGACCATGAAAGCCGCAGATGAATGTGGAGCCGGGCTTGACTTGGAAGCCCTTCTTCAAGATGATGTCAAAACCAGACTGTCTCGTTGCAACAAATGCCATTCTCTCATGCCTCTTTGAAGTAGCAAGGGATGTATTTGCCGTTCCTTGCCCTTTCAAATAGCGCTGTGGCTCTGTTCCTTTTTAACACTGTGTCATAGCAGGATAGGACACCATCATCTTGTCTGCTCAGATTGACAATCGAACCGAAAGGGAAGCGAAGGGCAACTCATCAATATTCCAAGAAATCGCTGCTGCTGGGTATTTTTGGATAATACTAGCACTTTTTGGTTAACGACAAAGCAAGAGAATGACATATCCTCATATGTTCCATAAGGTTAGCATCGGAGCAGATTTAGTTGAGCACGCTTAGAGAACTTGAAATCGAGCATGTTTCGCCTCGTCTATTGGAAGTTCTCAGAAGAGAGGGCCTGACTAGTCTAACCCAATTTCAGTCTGCTGCGGTTGATGGAGGGATTTTGAGAGGGGAGAGTCAAATTCTGCAGACCTATGATTATGAAGAGGCCTATCAGATAGCGGAGATATCGCTTCTGAATCGCGTAGCGTCTGACTTCAAGACGAGGGCGCTTGTGCTCTGTCCAAACCCACATCAAGCCGAGAAACGATTCCATTCGTTGAGCTACAGATGTAAACGACTTGGCATCGAAGCTACAGCAATCATTCGGAGAAGGACAGCAATTGGGGACGCATGGAAAGGGGGACGCGTAATCGTTGCCACCTTCCGGTCTCTAGACATCGCTCTGCGCGTACATCCTGATGCATTCAAAGGTATCGAGTGTCTCCTAACCGACCGTCTTGACTTGATTGGCCAGCCAAGGCTTGGTGCGAAGCTGGAAACTGTGCTGGTTACATTAATGGGCATGAACACTGAACTGCAGCATGTCGTGGTAAGCCCCCCGGTCGCAGATGTAGAAGATCTTAGTTCATGGCTAGGCGCGGGGATTGTAGAGGACACTAAGACTGACATGAAACGCATATTCAGTGTCAAGGCATTCGAAAGCGTCAGCGAGTCTCTCGCGGACCTCACTGAGTTTGTTCACCATAGGCGTGGACAGGTAGCCATTCTTTGCTCCAACATTCATGCATGCGAAGAGTTGGCGGCTCAGCTTACAGGAGTAGGTGATGCAAGCAAGGAGTCAGCTCTTGATCTTAGGCTAGCGCCCGAACATAGGGATGACCTTAGAGGCCTCTCGAGGGATATTATGGGGAGGTACCCAGAATGCGCGACATCAGTTATGCTGGGGCGAACCATCTCCAGAGGGGTTGCATTCATTCACGAGGGAATTGCACGAAATCAGAGGAGGACCATATCCGGTGCGTGGGAAGACGGTCTCGTGCCAGTGATTATCATGCCAACGCGCTTTGCGATTGCAAGCGGACTGAGAGCGACTGTAGTCTTTCTCATCGGAGTCTTCATGCAGGATCTAATTGGAGACCTGGCAGATGAGGAGGAGTTAACCCAACTCTCTGAATGGCAACTCAATGATGTACTTAGCTCTGTTGGAAGGAGAAGAGTCGACAATGAAGCTTTTGGAATAGTCGTTGTCGGCACCCAAACTGAAAGGCACAGAGTTCTTGCACAATACTTCGTCGAGGATTCGGAAGGGAACATCAGTCCCAGGCTTGGTGAGGTTGACAGCTCGATGGATGATCCAGAGAATGCTCAAGATCTCGTACTTCGACAGCTGTGCAATGACCACACAAAAGAGGAAGACCCATTCTCGATTATGGACCGTACATTCTGGGCGGCGACCAATCGCGTCACTCAGATATCTCGCGAGGGTTTAATGTTGGCAGACGATGCTGATGTTCAGACACTAATTTCCCTGCGTACAACGAAATCCACAACCACACGTGCGCGCGAGATACCTGACGAGGATGTGAGGTTGGTAAGCATAAGCCCTAGCAAGATCGAGGGTCTCGTGCATAGTCGAAGTCGCGACTTGTGGCACCATGTCGTTGTCAGGGCAGGGGAGGGGGTTTCCTGCACCTGCGAGTCATGGAAGTATCAAGGAATCAAGAGGCACAGGCTATGCAAACACCTGGTTAGATTTTCGGATTTCGCTCTTCAGAACGATGAAACCAAACCATACGCCGCTTCGGTAATTCGACAATCGCTGAGAGGATTGGAGATTCTTGGCGAATTGGAGAGAGAAGGATTGATGCAGCGGGATGGTAAGGGTTTCAGATGTACTGAACTCGGGCAAAGTATCACTGTTCTGGGTGTTTCCGTGAAGGATGCGAAGAGATTGACCAAAGCACTGGGACAAGCGAGGAATAAGCTGGCGAATATCCTGATAGATGTTGCAGTGGCAAGAACGGGAATGCCTAGGAAGGCGATTGCGGGAGTTCTTGATGCGGTACAGACACAAGACGTGAAAAAAGTTGTGAAGTGTGAGCAACATGGACTAGGAATTGTTGAGAATTGTTTGGAAGAGTTGCACTACATCAACAGCATCCTGATAGGCATCATGGGAAGAAAAGCCGACAAAGAACTGAAGAGAGAGATTCGTAAACTAGACAAGAATTTGACGGCCACCGTAGACACCATCAGTTAGCATTACTCGAAACTTTAACGAACCTAAACACTCCAACGAAAATTTGCACGGGTCGGATACCAATCAAAGCATTCCTGCATTTTCAGTTACCTTTTTCTAGCTCAGAGTGTCGGTCCGAGCCTATGCCCGGGGTCGTACAATGAGCCCCAAAGCATGGGAGCATTATCATGAAATTACTTGAGCATGAAGCCAAGGACATTTTCCGTGCCTTCAATATGCCTACACCCCCCGGAGGTGTAGCTAAGACGCCTGAAGAAGCGATGAATCTCGCAGCCAAGGTGGGTAAACCCGTTGTCGTCAAGGCACAGGTACTCTCAGGGAAGAGGGGGAAGGCAGGCGGTGTGAAGTTCGCAGACACACCTGAGCAAGCCAAGGAAGTCGCAAAGCATATCCTTGGATTGAAAATCAATAATTTGTCCGTGGAATCAGTCTTGGTTGAGGAAAAACTGGACATTCAACAGGAGATCTATGCAGGCATTACCATTGACAGGAATAAGCGAAAATACGTTGTGATAGGCAGTGGAGCCGGTGGGATGTCAATCGAAGAGCTTGCAGAAGAAAACCCTGAGAAGATTGTGAAGATGCATGTAGATCCGAGCATTGGATTCCTGCCCTATAATGCCCGCGAAATGGCCACAAGGATGGGGTTCCGAGGGAAGCAGATTAACAAGTTGGCAAGCTTCTTCCTCAAACTGTGGAACATTGTTGAAGCAAACGACGTAGAGCTGACAGAGATTAATCCCCTTATTCTAACAAAGGATGGCAGATTCCTAGCAGCTGATGCGCGTCTGAATGTGGATGATAATGCACTCTTCAGGCACAAGCAAATAATGGATAGTCTGAAGAGGGACCCAGTAGAGCAAAATGAAAGAGAGAAGTTAGCAACAGAGAATGACATGGCCTATGTCGAGCTCGACGGCAACATTGCATGCATCTGCAATGGAGCAGGACTCACAATGGCAACCCTTGATACTGTGTCGCTGTACGGAGGCAGCGCGAGCACCTTTCTTGACCTAGGTGGCGGGGCAGATGCAGAGAGAGTGGAGAAAGGCATCGAGGTAGCCCTGATGTATCCCAAGGTCAAAGCCATACTCATCAACATAATGGGAGGAATAACGCGATGCGACGAGGTGGCGAAAGGTATCCTAGCCGCACGTGATGATGGCGACATAACCGTGCCAATGGTTGTACGCATGGTTGGAACGAATGAAGAAGAGGGACAAGAGATTCTGAACAAGGCAGGAATCCCGTTCCTGAAAACCATGGAGGAAGCAGCCTCCAAGGTGGTTAATCTTGCAAAGGAGGCAAAATAGAATGGCGATTTTAGCAGACAAGGACACCAGAGTCATCATTCAGGGAATCACAGGTGGACAGGGAACATTTCACTCACGGGCCATGCTTGAGTATGGAACCAAAATCGTTGCAGGGGTGACACCTGGGAAAGGCGGTCAAGAGGTCAATAGAATCCCGGTCTTTGATACTGTAATGGAAGCAAAGGAGGCACATGATGCCACTGCTGCGGTAATTTTTGTTCCTGCACCGTTCGCAGGAGACGCCGCACTTGAGGCAATTGCTGCACAGCTGAATCCTGTTGTTGTGATAACTGAGCATGTTCCCGTTCGCGATGAGATTAGAGTAATTCATACCGCTAAAAGGCAGGGAATCACCGTGATTGGCCCCAATACGCCAGGAGTGATTACTCCAGGAGCAAAGCAGAAGCTTGGCATCATGCCCGGTCACGTCTTTGCTGATGGTCCTGTGGGACTCATGTCGCGAAGCGGCACACTAACCTATGAGATTGCAGCTGGGATGACATACGCAGGAATCGGAATGACCACTGCGATTGGTCTTGGTGGGGATCCATGCGTTGGACTGACGCCCATAGAGGCAGTCAAACTGTTCGAGAACGACAATGACACCAAGGCATTGGTTCTTGTGGGGGAAATAGGCGGTGATGCAGAAGAACGCGCGGCAGCATATATCAAAGAAAACTATGACCGACCTGTCGTAGGCTACATCGCAGGAAGAACCGCGCCTCCAGGCAAGAGGATGGGACACGCAGGAGCCATCATAAGTGGCAGCACCGGAACTGCACAGGCCAAGATCAAGGCGCTGAACGACGCAGGCATACCAGTGGCAGAAAAGCCAAGTGATGTCGCCAGATTGCTCCAAGATGTCTTGTGAGCGGGCTCAGTACATGCAAATGGTGGCGTAGAGAGCATAAGTTTTTTAACGTCACCTAGCGGGGATGCCTGAGCAGACTTGAGGGGAACCAGATAGTCCGCCGTTAAGGAATGAGGTTATAGATATGCCAGTAGCAGATATCGAAAAACGCAGACTTGCACAACATTATCTGCTCTACAAATCGGTATGCCGTTATTGCGGAGCTACCAACCCGCTGAAGGCGAAGAAGTGTAGAAAGTGCCATACAAAGGACCTCAGGCCGAAGAGGCGGTCTAGAAGGTAGTTCCTCCCGAGTGATGAGCCGGCAGTATGGGCCGGTGATCTAGTTGGCTATGATGCCGCCTTCACACGGCGGAAATCGGGTGTTCGAGTCACCCCCGGCCCACCACTGACAAGAAATGATAACAAGGGGCGCAACAATGCCAAAGCAAATCTATGACGCAGAAAAGTTCCTCGAGATGACTGAGAACGCAACAGAGTGTCGCGTGAAGCGAGGCGCAAACCAGGTCACTCTGAAGCTCCGGACTGGTAGGTATCTTTACACGCTTATCGTTGAACCCCAGAAAGCTGAAGAGATTCTTCAGCAGGTGAAGTGCCAAATCGTAGAGGCTCGCTCCATTTCCGAAGAGAGCTAGATCTCGAAACTCTCGCTAACCTCGGGCACATGCGCTCGACGACCTGATTTCTTCAACTTCTCCGCCAAGGCGTCACAAGACTCAGACTCGCCGTGAACCACGTAGAACTCTGGGTCTCCGGGTATCTTCTTCAGCAAGTCCAACAGACCTCTAGAGTCAGAATGAGATGATAGATGGTGCATCCTTACTTCGGCGTCCACTTCGAAATCACGGTTGCCAACTGTGACCCTATTCTTTGCCAGCAGCTCTGCACCAGGCGTCCCAGGAATCTGGAAACTGACGAGTATGATCGCATTCTTTGGATTATCATATAGCATCTTAAAGTACAGGTGGGAAGCTCCACCCTTCAACATCCCTGCTGGAGAAATTATGATTCCGCCCTTCTTGACTGCGCGCTGACGATCTCGTTTGTCATGTATTGCATGTGCCCTCGACACAGCCCGTGAGAATGCTTGAGGCGAAGCGATGTATTCTGGATGTTTCACCAAGATATCATTGACCTTTCTGGCCATTCCATCCACATAGATTGGGTATTTCCGGGGAATATTGCTGGCCTCAAGAATGCACATAATCTCTTGACTTCTCCCAACAGCAAACGCAGGAATGAGGACCGTCCCTCCGCGCTCCAAGGTTTCAATGACGGTGTCTACTAGATCTATCTCTATCTCTTCCCGATTCGGGTTCATTCTGCGAGCGTACGTGCTTTCGGTGACAACCACATCGTGCTTCGGGAGGTTTTTCCTTGCACCCATATTCAGTCTAGACTCTATCGCGTTGAAGTCGCCAGTGAACAGGATTCTCTTGCCATTGCATCGCACAGAGACCATCGCACTCCCGGGGATATGTCCAGCATTGAACAGCGTCAACTCGAAGTTGTGACCAAGTGGGACCGTTTCCTCGTAGGCTGTAGGTTGACATTGACGCTTCACACGCGGAATCTCATTGCGACTGAAGGGAAGACGTCCTCTGGAAATCTTATCCATGTCGCGGAGCAGGAGTACGCTCAGATCGCGGGTTGCAGGCGTGCAGAAGAGAGATACATCGGGATCTGAGAGGACCATGGGTATTCCCCCAGAATGATCAAGATGTGCGTGAGTGAGTGCGACCCCTTGGAGAGTATCCAACGGTACTGGGGGCGGAAACGCAGGCGGGTTGAGGAACTTAACACCATAGTCCACAATCACGCTCTCTTTGCCCTCTTCAATGAAGAACCCAGCACGACCTATCTCTCTACAGGAACCGAGGAATGTCAACATTGTCATCCGTCTTTACTCCGAAGGGTGACCGTGTTCGGTCGCAAGAAAAGGCTTTCGAAGGCGAATGTCCAGAATTTCTTTCTGATGCTCCAATAGGCGTGACATGCCTGCTCGCGGTTAAATCCAGCAATGTTTCCTAGCATCGGAATCAATATTAGAAGGACTCTACAGAGGGGCTATATTGAATCAGCGATAGCAAGCGTGGTGACTTCGGGTGACGGAGGGAAAGCCTGACAAAGTAGAGCAGACAGACTTCGGGCCTAGAGATGCAGTCGTCCTCGTTGGGTCAAAGAATGTGATGTCTTACGTGCTAGCATGTGTGACCCTCTTCAACAAGGGTGCCGAAGAAGTTGTGATTAAGGCCCGGGGGCGGCTCATTAGCAGAGCTGTTGACGTGGCTGAGATAACCCGTCATAGATTCATCACCGATGTTAAGGTCAAGGACATACAGATAGATACAACCACCGTGCAGACTGACAAGGGAAGCGACTTGAACGTTTCCACGATCGATATTACGATCTCCAAATAGTCTGAGAACAACTGATATTGTCCTCGCCCGAAGCCTGGCTACAGCTGGAGCGTTCTAGATTGGCGAGGAATAGAAAATGAAAATACCAGTTTGCCGTTTTGATTTGGAGTCGGATACTCTGTGTCCCAATTGTCAGGAGCGATTCGATAAGGGCAAGATTACTTCTTTCGATGTTGAGTTCTGCAAATGGCTGCTGGAAAAGGAGAAAGATTACTCAGCTTTGCAGGACCTCAATCTTCAACGAGCCATCAAGGTGGCAGACCAGATAATCCTAGTTGTGAAGAAGAGGACCAAGGTCGCCTTGTTATCTGCGGAAGAGCTCATTGGTGATATCACTGAAACATTCGGTGAAATAATAATCATCGAAGGGCCCATCAAGCTCCGGAAGATTGTCAGAACATTCATAGACCCTGCAATCGAAGTGGGAGTCAATAGTCTGCACATGCCCGGAGGATATAGGGAGAGCATAGTAATCTTGAGGGCGGACGATAAAGAACGGATTCCATACACGACTGCTCAACTCAAGGAAATTGTTTCCGCAATCATGGGAGAGGAAGTACTGTTTGAGTACGACGACGGTCGCCTTGAGAAAGATGATGACGCAACAGAGGATGAGTTCGAAGAGAGTATGCGAAAACTCAGCGAAAAACGGCGAGATATGAACTGACTCAGATTCTGTTTATGGGATGATTCTTCATTAGCTCGCGCATGACTATAGTTGCGTAGGATCCCTTCCTAAGGTTGAACTGCAGCCAGAGCCCGTCATCGTCACATCGTGGATTGAGTTCAGGGACCTTGATTGAGATTAGATGCAGACTCCCAGGAGAATCCAGCGCTTTGCTTTCTGTGCTTCTGAAATCCATGAGGGTTATCCCTTCATCATTCAGTATTCTCTCAAGCATCTCTGATTGTAGGGATGGAGGCGTTCTCGTGGAATATCCAGGTAATGGGGCAGCCACACCATATGCATCGGAACTCACAAGTTCTTTGCGTTGTTCGAGGTTCCGTTCTGTCACGAAAAGCCAGGAATCACGACCCGAATGCGCTTGATCCAATTGCATCAGGAAATCGCCTGGTATGGGTGACTGTATGGAAAGCCCGGATCTCAGGCGTTGACTAATCAGTCGATTAAACAGATACGACTGATAAGAGTGCACAAAAAAGGTCTGAATACGTGAAGGTATCTTAGTGAACGCCCTGCGATAGTCGCCAGGATGTTTCATGAGATGTCTAAGCACGATACGCTCATGTCCCAGTCCCCTTGGGAAGCAATCGAGTATTTTCTGGTTCACAGTCATATTCTGCGCAATGTCCTGACGAGCTCCTGTGAGCTCTTCCGATTCATACTCACTTGTGACCGTCAGCATGATGCGAAGAGCCCCCTCGAAATCGCCCTCTACGGCAGTCTTTCCCACCATGTGTGTATCCGGTCGGGTTACACCAAACCGTTGAACGCCAAAGTAGTTGAGAATGAATTTTCCCGTCAACTCTTGCGCGATGTCCATGGAGTCCGTGCAACTGGATTCGAGTTCCCTCAATAAAATAGCAAACCGGTTTCCCCAGAGATCACCTATCAGAACGGGTTGTCGCACATACTCCATATCCCTGATTGCCATTTTGAAGAGTTTGAGCTTCGCAAGGGATTGAGATGCTCCAGCGGGCACTGACATGGATTGCACAGTCAGAGCACGCTTATCCTTCAGGCCAGCATAGGAGACTAGATGCCTTGGGAGGCCCAATTCTGTGGCGAGTATTGTGGAAACATCCATCGTGGACAGGCCGAGTTTCTGGACAGTGAATCGAACGTATTTCCTTTTATCCCCGTCAATCGTGAGTTCAACCGCGGCTGCTGGGTCTGACTCATCAAGCGATTTCTGTAACTCCAGATTCCTCCCGTCTGGCAGTATCTCTTCGACGCGGAAATCCTCAAAGCGCGTCTTCAGCCGTCCTCCGATACCCTTCGCCTCAGTGCTGTAGAGCTCCATTCCCACTAGGACCTCGAGTGGATGGGGCTCAATCAAGTGAAGTCCTCCTCAGAGCAGCTTGAGTTCACTAGTTACAAGATCGATATCTTCAATCTTCGCGGGGCCTATACCTAAAACTGTGACAGTGCCGGGAGGAAGTTCAGTCATTCCTGCATCTCTGATGAGAGCGATGGGAAGATTCTTGGATGCTGCTACGATTTCAAGTTTTAGCAGCTCTTCTTCTGAGCCAACTTTGACGGCCACCTTCTTCTGACCTTCATTGAGCCAGCGTTTCCAGAGCTCAGGCGCTCTAACCCTTGTCCGCTCAGCAGCAGTCACTGCACCGTGAGCCACCTGAACAGATATCTTACCGCGACTCATGCCCAAGTCGGTTCTGACTGCGATAACTTGCTTGTATCTGAACTCG
This sequence comes from Candidatus Thorarchaeota archaeon, assembly GCA_019057475.1. Classification (GTDB taxonomy): domain Archaea; phylum Asgardarchaeota; class Thorarchaeia; order Thorarchaeales; family Thorarchaeaceae; genus WTCK01. The sequence continues at coordinate 53,031 of DXJO01000041.1, forward strand.
CGTTTAGCCATCATTTTGACCGCCCAGTCAGCTCTTCGACTCCAACCTAGGCGAGAGATAATAAAGGGTTGCCCTCAGGATTAATTCGAGAGTGGCTATTCTGAACCCCGAAGCGATTGTCATCGGAGCAGGGCCGGCGGGATTGCTGGCTGCAGCCGAAATCGCTCAAAGTGGTCATCGGGTTCAGGTGTTTGAAGAGCATCCTGAGATAGGGAAGCCTGATCATTGTGCTGGCTTGCTGAGCGCATCCGGATTGAACTTGCTGGGGCTCAAACCGCCTTCCGATGTTATTCAGAATCGGGTTTCGGGCGCCAGGATATTCGCTCCAGCGGGACAATCGCTATTGATTGAACGTGGTCGTCGTGAGGCGCTAGTAATCAATCGGTCGCGGTTCGATTCATGGTTGGCAGATAGGGCTAGGGACAACGGAGCAGACATCAATACTCAAGCGAAAGTTCTTGGAATACGAACGAGTGAAAGCCATACCAAAATATTGAGCATTAGAGAAGAAGGAATGTCGTCAGAACGCAGTGCTCAAGTCATTATCAATGCAGAAGGCTCTCGGTGTCAGATCTCCAAAGCATTGAGTCTACCGGTAGTATCAAGGCGGAACAAGCTTCCTGCGTACCAGTATGAAGTGAAAGGTGTCGATATTGATGATGACATTGTGGAGATGTTCTATGGACGCCAGATTGCGCCTGGGTTCTTCGCTTGGTTGATACCTATGGGCGAGGGGAGGGCAAGAGTTGGTCTTGCAGCCAAGGATAGTGCGAAACCTCGACTAAGAGCCGCGATTAATCACCACCCAGTCCTACGAGAGCGACTAAAGGGTGCCACTCTAGAGAGAGGATTCGGAGGAATTGTGCTCGTGGGGTTGCCGGTAAGAAGATCCTTTGCTCAAGGGGTCGTTGTAGTAGGTGATGCTGCGGGTATGGTCAAGGCAACAACAGGCGGCGGTATTATTGTGGGAGGAATTGCAGCTCAAATTGCAGGAAGGACTGTCACCAAAGCGCTTGATGAGAGGGATTTCTCACACAAATCACTGAGCCGCTACGAATCGGGTTGGCGGTTCCGAACCTTGAAAGACTTGCGGATGATGTACGTAGCTCAAAGAGCATTGTCCGTTCTCTCAGACAAGGGATTGAACTCCATAATAGAGGATGCGAAATCTATGGGACTTGTGGAGATTGTGAAGGAAGAGGGCGACATGGACATGCAGCGCAAGGTGATCGCTCGGCTTATGCGGGATCCCAGAACGTTTGTCTTGGGTCTGAAAGCGTTGAAATACATAGACCCACTTGTCTAGTGAATAGCCATCTTTATGTGTAAAGTGCATGCCGGGTGACGATGAGGCCCTACTACATGGTGGGTAGAGAGAAACCAGGGATACTAGACACCGCAGCATCATTGCTCGAGGAATACCCTCTATGTAACAGATGCTTGGGTCGACAGTTCGCCTGGTTGAGCACTGGCACATCGAACGACCAGAGAGGATATTCAATCAAGCTCATACTCTCAATGAAGGCTGATGAGATAATCAAATCTGATGCGAAGGACGAAGGCAGGAAACTACTCGCGACTCTCGCTGGCAACGGCATGTTCTCTCCAGCGCAGATTCTTGCTGAGAAAGAAGCACTAGATCATGAGAAGGGCAAGGTCTGTCACCTCTGTGCAGTGGATGTTGATTGTGCGTTCGACAAAATACCAGAGATCGTTCAACGGGCGGTGAGGGAAACAGAAGACATCGAATTCTACACCTTCCTCGCAGGGTCCATACCACACCCAATCCTCGCGGAAAGGGAAGATGAATTGAAAGGACAACATAATCTCATCTACGGAGAAACCATGAGGTCTGACTTCAATAGGGAGTTCGGGAAACAGGTTAGCGCGGCCTTTGACAAACCCGTTGACTTTGATAAGCCGGAACTGGTTGTAGTCTATGATATGCAGAACGATTTGGTTAGGCTGCAAATCAACCCGCTGTTTATCTACGGTAGGTATCGAAAGAGGGTGGTGGGAGTCCCCCAAAGCCGATGGGATTGTTCGGATTGCAATGGCAAAGGATGTGATGCTTGTCACAACACCGGGAGAAGGTACCCGGACTCCATTTCGGAGTATGTTAGTTTGCCAATCCAAGAAGCCGCCAAAGGCACCCGTTTCAAATTTCATGCTGCAGGACGGGAAGATGTGGACGCTCTGATGCTTGGGTCTGGACGTCCATTCGTTGTGGAGATTACTAGGCCTCGCGTAAGAACGCTGAATCTTCCTAAGCTGGAGAAGAAAATCAGAAAGAAATCACGCAAGAAGGTGGAAGTCGAAGGCTTGCGGCCCACTAACAGACAACATCTGCAACGACTTAAGAGTGAATCTTCTGAGAACATCAAGGAGTATTCAGCCATCATCAAGACGGACCGAGAGTTGACTGATGATGAAGTAAGAAGAGCAGAAAGAGAACTAACAGGTATTGACCTTGCTCAGAGAACTCCAATGCGAGTGGCACACAGAAGAAGTGACTTGACAAGGAAGAAGCACATCTACGAGGTACGACTGAAGAAGAAGGGAAACCATGAGCTGGACGGTTACTTCAAGGTTCAAGGTGGCACCTACATCAAGGAATTGATATCAGGAGACGAAGGAAGAACTATACCATCGGTTTCCGATAAGGTAGGTTCTGCATGCGTTTGCACCGAATTGATTGTTACAGCGATTCACAGCCTAGAAACAGACCATAATCCTTAAGTGGCGACCCAAGAGGAGAGGCTCGGCCTCGGGTACGTAAGGGAATATCTCTCGCACCAATCGAGGTACTAACGAACAACATGTTGATGCCCTATGGTCAAGAAGAGTCATGGTTACCGTGCTCGCACAAGAGCTTTGATGAGCAAAAGGGTACGGACGCGTGGTCTTGTCCCTCCGAACAGAGTGCTCGTCGACTTTGAGAAAGGGCAGAGAGTCGATATAGTGATAGACCCGGGTTTTCACAAGGGCATGCCTCATCGAAGGTATCAAGGGAGAACGGGTGTTGTCAAAGAAATGCGTGGAAGGGCAGTTGTCGTTGATGTCAGCCTTGGTAAAGCCATGAAGACATTGATCATAAGACCCGAGCACCTTCAAGTCAGCAAAGGCTGAGTGATACCACATGCCAAGAGAAGTCTTAGCGGAAGAGGAAATAACCCTCCCGCAAGTGAAAAAGGTCCTAGCCAAACGAGCCAAAGAGGGGGAGCTATCATTTCAGCAGACAATCACTCTGGAGCATGCTTCATCGTTCTCTAAGATGGCACCAGCTGTATCAAGGAAGCTCGTGGAACGCCTCATCAAGAAGTATTCCGTCAAGCGGGTTAAGGCCGTTCAAGTGGCAAATATAGCTCCAACAACCAAGGAAGAGCTGAGGACTATCCTTGATGCGCGGTCTACTGACGTGACTGATGAACAGCTGATAGAGATAGTGGACCTTGTTTTAAAGTCAAGATCTTGAATTTCGACCAATTGACTGCGACCAGAACTGGTGTGAAGTAAGAGCGCTGCATTTTTATCCACAAACAGCTATTTGCTCATGTAATGCGGCTTGATAGTGTCAGGAGTGTAAGAGTATGGAATCATCTCAAGGCAGGATGTACGAGAGTCACGCATATGTCCTGGCAGTCATTCAGCCGAAGCTATACCTGAGAGATTCACGACCACGAGGAGACCCCGTAGTACAGGCAGTGGGTGAGTCGCACTTCACTCTTCTTGAACTTGTACCCCGAGGTGGTGCTAGATTCAACCCTCAAGATCGTGTGTCAATTCAGAAGGACTCCCAGACCAACATCGATCATGTGAAACGGAGAGTCTTCTACGAGGACCTGATTCCTGAAAGCACAGCAGAGCTGTCATTCGTCATTGAATTAATCGTAACGAAGCATGAACACAAATTCGTGCAGTTCTTCAATGAAGCGAAACCAATCACAACTAGAATGCATTCGCTCCAACTCCTTCCTGGTGTGGGGAAGACGTTGATGTGGGCGCTTCTTGATGAGAGAAAGAAGGCGCCATTCAAGAACTTCGAAGATATCGCTGCTCGGACCAAGCTGCAGAATCCAAAGAAGACCATTACTGCAAGAATCATCAATGAGCTGAAAGAGGATGTTAAGCGGTGGATATTTGTTCGTCCGTCTAGGCGAAGCGATGATGAGAGAAGACAATGGCCAGGGTGAGATCTCTGTATCAAGAAGAGGTCAAATCCCTGCTTCAGAAATACTCGGTACGACCTAGCAAGAAGGCTGGTCAGAGCTTTCTCACAAGTCACAGAATTGCCAAGGACATCGTATCGTCCGCGAATCTGACCAAGGATGAATCGGTCTTGGAGATTGGCGGAGGGCTAGGCATTCTCACTCAATGGCTTGCTCAGTGTGCTAAGACTGTATATGTTGTCGAGAAGGACGTGGGATTAGTCAGAGCTCTAAGAGAAATCCTGAGTGGACTGGACAATGTCGAGATCATAGAGGGCGATGCACTGGCGATAGACTTCCCTGAAGCTGACAAAGTGGTCTGCAATCTGCCCTACAGCATTTCTTCTGATATCACCTTCCGACTTATTGAGCAAGTGAAATTCGAAAGCGCTACTCTGATGTATCAGAAGGAATTCGCAGAAAGACTCCTTGCAGAACCGGGGTCAGGCAATTACGCACGTTTGACAATTGGTGTGAGATATCATGTTGATGTGGCACAGATCATGAGTGTGCCAGCAAGTATGTTCTATCCCGTTCCAAAAGTCGATTCAAGTGTTGTTTGCTTGACACCCAGATTAGCGGGGCCATTCGCGAGAAATCCTGAGGTTTTCTTCTGGCTTATTCATGGCACATATTCCTACCCAAACAAACAGATTGGGAAGGCACTTCGAATCTGGTTCCGAAATATGAAGTTGGACAAAGCCCTAGCTAACACGCTCCTGGATAGAGCGGGGGCTTCTGTGACTGGCACCGAACGGCTAAGGAACCTAACACTGGATATCCTGGTTACGCTTGCAGACTGCCTCGTGGAAATGATAGAGGACGAATTAGTACCGGGTCCAAGGGGCAAGAACATGTGAGAGTAGAAGACCTTGATTTTAGGGTTGATTCCGGGGTGTATGCTCCAGTTGAAGACACGTTTCTATTGATAGATGCCATTGATTTTGACCGCGATGATGTTTTTCTGGATGTGGGCTGTGGTGCTGGGCTTCTGACACTAGGCGCCGCCAGAATCGCAAAAAGAGTTGTAGCGATTGATATCTCCCTGGAGGCTGCTTGGAACACGCTAAGGAACCTCGAGCGAAACGGGCTTGATCTCCCGTGCAGTGTCATGCAGTCGGAATTGCTTGGTTCCATTCCTCCAGCCGCATTGTTCTCAGTAATCGCCTTCAATCCGCCATATCTTCCTTATGATGGCACCACAACTGATATGGATCATGCGTTGTTGGGAGGGGTTAACGGCACTGAACTCGCCGAGCGTTTCATTCAACAGGCTGTCAGGCATCTTCAGAAAGGGGGTTCTATCTTCGTCGTCAGTTCATCTCTTGCGAACATCAAAGACTTGAAGAATGTGATGGTGAATTGTGGTCTTGATATTGATATCGTAGCGAGTTTGTCAATATTCTTTGAAAAGATACAAGTACTGAAGGGAACTCAGCAATAATACCACAAGGAAACCGTTTTATTCCACCATCAAATTGGGCGGCAAAATACACATCGAAACGCGTGAGGTTATCGACAGTGTCCAACGAAAAGGCCAAGAAGAAGACAACCAAGAAAAAACCGAAGTCCACGAAACAGACAACAGGGAAGAGTGCGGCCAAGAAGCCGGTTGCTGAGAATGTTGTTAGCGAAGGCAGTCTCCTGTATGTCGATTACATCATTAAAACCAAGAGAGATGGAAAAGTCTTCGATTGTACCATGGAGGATGTCGCGCGGAAAGAAGGCATGTACAAGGAGGATGAGCGGTATGAGCCAATGCTCGTCGGAATTGGCTGGAACTGGCTTCTCGCTGCTGTCGAGGAAGAGCTAATCGGGATGAAGGTGGGGGAATCAAAAACTGTTGAGGTGCCACCAGAGAAAGGATCAGGACCTAGAGACCCAAGCAAGATCAAACTATTCGCCAAAACAAAACTGGCCAAACACGGAGTACGGCCCATAAAGGGGGAAGAGGTGAAGATAGGTCACGAGCGAGGTGTGATTACCCAAGTGCTTGGACGTCGTGTCAGAGTTGACTTCAACAGTCCGCTAGCCGGAAAAACCCTTGTTTTCGATATTACGGCCAGAGAGCTCGTTACTGACCCCGAGAAGAAGGTCTTGGCAGTCATCAAAAGAAGAATCCCTGCCGTACCAGTAGACCAGTTTGGTGTGTCCATTAAGGGAAAGACTGTCACTATTGAGTTCCCGCAGGCGAGTCGCTACATTGAAGGAATTCAGTATGCGGAGATTGGCGTGGCTTCTGACGCGCTTAAGGTGATTGAGAAAGCCAAGAAAGTCAAGTTTGTCGTCAACTACGAACGACCTGAGGCTCCTAAGAAAATCGAAACCTAGCTCCACAAGGATTTCAACGCAAGTGAATCGCAAGAGCGACCACTAAGAAACGTTTTAATACGAATCTCAGGACCAGCTCTTTGTCACTAGTTCTCCTAGGCTATATTTCATTGATACGGAGTTACTCGATATGGAACATCAGATGCAGCCACCTGCAGAGGTAACCAAGACAGGAACTACAACTGTTGGCTTGATAGCAAAAGATTGTGTCATCCTGGCTAGCGACCAGAGAGCGACCATGGGTTACCTTATCGCCAATAAGACAGCCAAAAAGATTTACCAAATCAGCGACAGCATTGGTGCGACAATTGCAGGTTCAGTTGCTGATGCTCAGGCAATTATGGAACTTCTGAAAGCAGAAGCGAAGCTCTTTGAGATTCAGAGAGGACGACCCATGCGTGTTAGGGCACTAACACGTCTCTTGAGCAACATAATGTTCTCAGCTCGAGGAACATATATGCTCCAATGCCTAGTGGGAGGATTTGATGACGAGGGCCCACAGGTCTTCTACACGGACTTCATTGGGTCCGTCCTGCCCGATAAGTACACATCGACAGGATCGGGATCCCCGATAGCTTTTGGTGTCTTGGAAGCAGAGTACAAGGATGGGCTTGCCAAGAAGAAGGCCATAGAGCTTGCAGTGCGAGCAATCGCCGCAGCAATCGAAAGAGATGCTGCAACAGGAAACTCGATTCTTGTGAGTGTTATCGATAAGGACGGCTACAAAGAAGTAGACAAAGACGTCATCACGAAGATCTGGAAACGGTAGTAGTAGACATTGTTTTTTGTCAGCTCTATCTGAAACCGTTTCAGCCCAGTGGCTGTGGGTCTTAGATGAAACCATAGGGGCAAGTAATACGCCTTAAACTACGATGTGATTCTAGATGGGTTCCCGCAACAATGAGCACGTTGACATTCGTGAAGCAATCAAGGAAGCGCTTCCAAGATCGGCCGCGATAAGCGCTGTTGAGTATGAAGGTCCGGAGATTGCGATATATTCGAAAGCGCCAAAGATACTTCTTGACGACGGGGATATGATCAAGGCACTAGCCCGCAAGATGAGAAAACGCATCGTAGTCAGGTCGGCCCCGGAAGTGAGAATTTCTCATGAAGATGCTGAGAAGTCGGTACGTGAGCTGGTGCCTGCGGATGCGGAGATAACCTCAATTGATTTTGACGATTCAAGAGGCGAAGTCATAATCGAAGCCCAGAAACCGGGCCTCGTGATTGGCAGAAGTGGAACAACGCTCAGAGAGATTACGAGGCGTACCTTTTGGCGGCCAGCCGTGATGAGAACTCCACCTATTGAAAGCAAGCTGATTAAACAGATTCGTTACATCATTCAATCGGAGGCAGCAAGCAGGAACAAGTCATTCCGGGAGATTGGGAGAAGGATACATCGGCGGAGTCTGGTGGATAACGGATGGATTAGACTAACTGCACTAGGAGGGTTTCGCGAGGTTGGAAGACAATGCATGCTTCTTCAGACTTCTGAGAGTAGCATCCTGATTGAATGCGGCGTGAACGTGGGCACTCCAACTAGAGCTTTTCCTCGTTTGGATATGCCGGAGTTCAGCATTGACAATCTAGATGCGGTGGTCATCACCCATGCTCACCTAGACCACTGCGGCATGGTTCCGTTCTTGTTCAAGTATGGGTATCGCGGACCAGTTTACATGACTGCCCCGACACTCAATCTCTCCACGCTCCTTCAGCTAGACTATCTCGATGTGGCTGAACGAGAAGGGAAGCTTAGACCGTATCGTGATAAAGATGTGAAAGAAGCTATTCTGCACACAATTCCATTGAACTATGGAGAAGTAACTGATATTGCTCCAGATGTCCGTTTGACACTTCACAATGCAGGGCATATCCTCGGATCGGCCATTATCCATCTGCACATAGGAGATGGTCGATATAATATGGCATACACAGGCGACTTCAAGTTCGGCCGCACTAGGCTTCTTGAGCCCGCTACGTTCACATTCCCCAGGTTGGAGGCCCTCATCGTAGAGAGTACTTATGGCCACCCGACAGACAAGATGCCCCCTAGACAGGAGGTTGAGAGAAAGTTTGCGTCGATAATTAAGCGAACGTTAGCGAGAGGCGGGAAGATACTGATTCCAGTCCTTGCAGTTGGCCGAGCACAGGAGATTATGCTTGTGCTGGAGGACTTAGTTTCCAAGAAGCGGATTCCGAGGATTCCAATCTACATTGAGGGGATGATTGCCCAAGCCACAGCAATCCATACAACACATCCAGAGGCCCTCAGCAAAAAGATACGGGAAATGGTATTTCACCAGGGGGTCAACCCATTCTTGAGCGATATCTTTGTTCAAGTGGACAACCCCGACCAGCGCGAGGAGATTGTGGAGGGCGAACCCTGCATTATCATGGCTACCTCGGGGATGCTAGCTGGTGGACCAAGTGTGGACTACTTCCGACTCCTAGCATCTGATGAGAAGAATACGTTGGCATTTGTTTCATATCAAGGGGCAAATACGCTTGGCAGTAGAATCCAAAAGGGCTGGAAAGAGGTACGCATGAAGAACCATGAGGGAGAGACGAGGGCGATTCCCGTGAACCTTGAGATTACCACTGTCGAAGGCTTTTCGGGACACTCCGACAGAAAGCAAATACTGAACTTCGTTAAACGTGTCAGTCCCGTTCCAGAAATTGTACTAACCTGTCATGGAGAAGCGTCCAAGTGCACGAATCTTGCCTCAACAATCCACAAAGCGCTAAACATTGACACAATGGCGTTGAGGGTCACAGAAACCGTCAAGCTGAGATAACGCTGTGTGCTCAGTACTTGACGAACCAGGGTGTTACTATGACGCAGTTATCGTTAACTAGAGCAATGTCTGCACTGTAGCTTCGGGTTTCTCCACGAATGCGCTCGATTATGCGTTTCAATTCCAGATGGCTCTGTTCTTTTCCGTCATTCATTCTTGTGATGTCAAGGAGTATGATGTTGCCATTACGGATTTGATCTACAACATAGGGAACATCATTGAGAGAGTCAAGGCGTTTTGATCTAATGAATATGGACTCGAGCTCCGCTAGCCTCTTGCATTCATGAGCAGGGTCTGGACTTTCGCCTTTCACAGCGGGCGAGAATACACCTAGGCCTGCATATGGCGGAATTACCGTCGTTTCATTGTCAGCCTCTTTCTTGTCTCGCTTGCGTCTAAACAGGGAACGCACTTAGAATCACCTCGAGTTACGGATGCTCTAAACTGGCATAAGAAGAAAAGACCTAGTATTATGAGGTTGGCATAGCCTCATCAAAGAGGAGCCTCGCAAGGAACAGATTCGCCAAGAACTCGGGATTGGAACCTGAATTTGCAAAGGAGCTGTACAAGGCTGCACTCAATCATATCCGAGCAGAGATGGCCAAGGATGACTGAACAGTTCAAATCTTGAATTCCCAAAGCTTGTCGCCGATATGGTGTATTGATTGAATTACCTTGCCTGAAGCTGCGCTACGGAGTTCTTCACTTGACATCTTGGAGACCCCAACTGCAAGAGGTTTTCCATGCCGCTCATCGACTATGGCGACGATTGATCCCGCCTTGATTCCATCCTCTATGTGAGTGATTCCGGGCCGCATGATGTCTGCACCGTTGACGACAAACTTGACTGCTCCCATGTCGACTGTCACCTTCGGGATCCTCACAACTTCGCTGAGTAGTGCCCGGAGAGTTGGGAAGAGAACTCCATCGGTTTCAAAGAAGATAATCTCGCCTTCTACTAGGATGACCCGTGACCCGTCATCCAGCACGCCTTCTTCGAGCTTTGTCTTTTCATCCAGCCCTGTTATACTCGAACTCAGAATATCCTCTATCCGCTCCAGCTCCCTCCTCTGGTCGCGTTTCTTCATTGGATGGCGTCTTCTAATACGTTCTATCTTTGGCATTAACCATCCCAAATGACTATGTCCTTTTGAAACCTATGGCGCGAGAGTGGCTGGAAACGTGACCAGGTTGGCTGGTTTCATCGTCACGTTTTTAAGCCAAACCCAGCGACAAGACGAAAGCGTCGAGGGCCCGGAGGCTCCGACTATTGTTCTGTGTTGGTGAAGACTGGTGAACGCAGGTAGACCTATGGAACTGCTCAAAGAATCAATTGGCGCTCAGGTGCTCGTTGAGATGAAGGGGCGTAAGAAGGTCAAGGGGAAATTGCTTGGTTATGACCAGCATCTGAACCTCATACTTGAGAACGCCGAAGAGATAACCTTCGACCCAGAAACCAATACGGAATCTGTTGTGGCTATCGAGAATGTGATTGTGAGAGGAGACAACGTCGTAATCGTTAGTCCGGCACCCAAGTCAGGTAAGAAGGAGTAGACTGCTATGGGAAAGGGCACTCCAGCCAAAGGCAAGAAGAATAATCCCCACCACATTCGCTGCAGAAGATGCGGCAGACGATCCTATCACGTCAGGCACAAGAAGTGCGCAGCCTGCGGCTATGGCGCCTCAGCCAGACTCCGGAAGTTCGCCTGGGCTCACAAGAACATTCAGGGCACTCGTATTCGGGGTTAAAACCAGAGTCGGTAGGTCAGCGCCATCACATGCCATGTTTTCTTTTCCTACTCTATTTCGTCTATGAGGAAGTCACCGAGTGACACCACGCCTCTCGCGAAATAGGGGATAAAGACACGGAAACGCCGGCCCATAATGGCCAGGACTAGGACCTGTCCAGCTTCGTATCTCTGTTCACCGTAGAACTGACCGTCCTCATCTGTCAGGACAGTTTCACTTGTAAGCTCGTCGGTGGCGAATATTCGAACCTCGACTCCAGCGGCTGGGGTGTAGTTGGACCAGTACACGAAACCTTCGACATGGGCATTGTAGCCACTGTAGCCACCGATGAGCAGAGCTGGAGCCGGTGAATACTCGCTGTACATGACTGGAGCGTAGAACAATGGGCTCACTGTTATGACGATGGCCAGCAGCATCAGGAGGAATACAAGCCCGCGACTAGGCAGTCTAGCCCTCCTGACTACTCGTTTTTTTGGAGGCTGGCATGGAGGGGGTAAAGGCGGTCGACCATCTTGTCGATTATGGCAGTAGATATGACAATGCCAATACCTATAGTAATAGTGCCGATAGTGGAAACGCTAACCCACTCGACACCAAGCCAGATGATGATGTCCGTGATAAGCGAGCCAATTCCCCACCAAATGATGATGAGGCCCGCCAGCATTACAAGTCGGAGGGCCAACTTCACACGCCAGTATTCCGGGGTGTATGTGACTTCTTCACCCATCGATGTTACCTCAGGAATCACCTATGTTGTGCCGTGGTTTCTGACGAAAAAAGCCCGTCGTGGTTGTTAGGGCGATGTAAGCATATAAGTATGAAGAGATACTCGGATTCGTACTAGAACTACTTCCGGCCATCCACTAGGACAAGTGGGACAACTTGCAGGTGATTGACAAAATCACAAGTCACTCCACAATTCTTTTAACCGTTCTCTTGGGATTTGCGAACTAACAACATGGGCCGGTAGTTCAGCCTGGACGCGACTTCACTCGCGAAGCCGCGGGGACCTAGAATGCCTCCTTGGCATGGAGGAGGTCGTGAGTTCAAATCTCACCCGGTCCACCATTTCTTCTATTCCAATGACCCCTCTTTCTGAAGTTGCCTTCTTACTCTCTCTACGTCATCAGGTCTTTCCGCTAGCCAACTCTTAACCTTGTCAGATTTCTTCGGGTCGTTGGGTGGAGCAAGTAATGCCCATCTAATTGCATCATCCTTGGACTTGGTCTTTGCCACCCATTTCAGTGAGATTCTACCAGTTCCTTCATACAATGTAATATTCTCTGCATAGATATGTATCTCAATGCCCAATTGCTTTGCCAAAGTCGCTTCATCATCTAACAACTTGCTTCGTTTGGTTTCTACGATTGATAATGCAGTTCGAGCAACTTCCGATTCGGATTGCTCCTCAATTCTTGAAATCGGTATGAAGATATGCCCTCTCACCTTATCCCTTCTTACATTTTCCATACCACTCAAAAAATCAATCTCTTTCTGCATGAATCCGGGTTCCAGTTTATATTTCACATCGTTACTTCCAGAATTGAGTACAATAGTCCGACTCCATCTGAAACCGGCATAGTGTCCGAATGATCCGTCCTCTGAAATCAAGTCTTCCAAATATGCTCTACTGGATTCGAGAGTTCCATTCCTCACAGATTCTACAAGCCGTTCATTTTGAATGGGCTTATCACCAACTGTAAATCCCCAGTAAATGAAAGCCTTGCCCACTGGTCGTGGGAGCAACATTTTGGAACATTCACTCGCTTCATTTGGCACCTGGGTAAATGATATGTTTCCGAAGCATTGAAACTGCTTCTCTACTATTCTTATTCTATCAGCATTAGCCTCAGTGTATTGTAGCTGACCATCTGCTCCAAGCCAACAATCGCTATTGACAACTGCACCTAACCGAGCTCGCAGAATCTCCAGTTCTTTTCCTCTGAGAAGTTTTGGATGAGGAATTCCACCGCGCCCGTTCTTCCCTGTGACCTTCTCAATCCCATCCTCAAAATCCCGTGGCGAAGCTCCCAAAATGTTGCATTGTAGATGCAAGACCTCTCCCATTGCACGTGATTGACCGCTCTTTATCCTAATCTGACTCGCGGAATCATCTGACACCATCTGCCGAATCAGTTTATTGAGATGTTGTAGTCTGGAGTAACTACCCTCATCTAGTTTGAGTCTATCTCCAACTCTTTCTACTATGCTCGCAAGGTCTTGGCTTTTGAAGTGGAAGTAATGGTCAGCCCATACATTGATGAGATCATCGGATGTCTTGTTTGGAGTCCAGACGTAAATTCTGTTGTCCACCACACCCAACCGAATGTTTCGGTCAGATTCACTCAACCCTAGACGGTCCTGCAAAGCCGCTTCAACCTCTGTGTGGTTGGCTTCTAGAGCTTCTTTGAAGTGCGTCAATCTATCCTTGTTCAATCCCCCGGAGTTGAGTTCCAGATATGACACCTTGACCTTGGTGTCGATTGACTCTCTATGCAGTTCCTCAGCAACATCAGTTAGTGTCTTGAGGGAATCTGATTCATTGTCACATCTCGATAGAGCTTCAAGTAGTTTGGTTAATCTAATTTCATGAACAGTTCTACTTGATAACCCCGGAAATTCTACATGTCCAATATCTCTCACAACCGCTCGCCTTTCTCTCTGTAGGTAGTCATTCAACCTTTCATGCGCCCATTCTTTCACGATACGGTCTTCTTCGAGCCTTCGAAGAGTAGCGACGGATTCCGGTTCCTTCCCCGACCTATAATCACTGATCCGTTGTTGAATCACTTCATGAGTCTTAGCCAGCTGTTGCTGCGTCTTTGACTTGCTATCCTTGACATCCAAATAGACACCAGCTCGCCTATAGGACTCCTGGGAATTTTTCCATCCTCGTAGATGCGGATATGTTTCCAGCAATCTGTCAATGTCGGTCATTGTTTCTATTCTGACTTCTGGGGAATGACCAACATCTCTTTCATATGCAAGATGCAACTCCTTCTTCTCAATGAATGATAGAAGCTTTGGAGTATGTCTTCGACTGCTTTCGTCTGATTCAAAATACTGTCTTATCCTGCTATACTCCTTCTCGAAGTTCTCCCTATAGCGAAATTCTGGGTATCTCTTGAGCGCTCGGTCAAAATCGTCTATTGAACGAATTACCCTGACTTGTCCGACATCTTTCTCTCTCTTGGTCATCTTGGATTCAGGTCGTCCCGTTCTCAGCCTGTGATGTTGCTGTTCCTTTGAATCCTTCCGAGTTTCCGACGCCTTTTTGTCTTCCTTGGCGTCTGTACCTGAAGACCGAAACCGCTTTTCCTGTGCGGACTCAACGCTAGAGGCTGACTCTCGCTTGGTTTTCTTGGTCGGTTTGCTTTGCTCCTCTCGTTCTTGGGAATCCTTGGTTTTTTCTTCCGAGCTATCAGCACTCCTGCGAGCAACTGAGAATCTGAAGGCTTCAGCAATGGTTCTTAGCAAGTCCCTCCCCGAGTCCTTCACTTCGGAAGTAGAAAACCGGCTTGGACGTTTTCTATTTCCGTTGGGAAACATATGCTTCCACTCACGTTCAACCCACTCATCGAACTTCTTCCTGTCGACCAAGCACGCATCTGACACGACAGGCTTGTGGTCTTTGGGAAGGTCACCGTGAAGGTGCTCCTTCTCTCTCTTCTTCAGTTTCTGTTTTCTTTGGAACTCCTGAGCAGCTTCTGTCAGTTTAGATGCTAGCTCCCTCCTAAGCCGCGCCTTGGTCTTTGATTCAATCCCTTTGAATCGGGATCCCACTCAAACCCCTCCGCTCTCGGGCAGAGTCAAGCCCGATTGCAAGTTATCACCCACTAGCTTGGCCACCAAGTCACGGTCCGGCGGATTGGAGGGTGCTCCAAGGATCTCAACTGAACGTTTCAGGAGAACCCAAGCGAACTCAATCGGGCTCAGGTTGGGAACCTGAAGGCTGGCCGCGTAGAATGCAATCACCTCTTCGACTCGGTGTGCTGTATCGTCCTGGCCCTTGACGCCTATTGATGCGAGGTACAGTCTGCGAAAATCATCATCCTGAACCACATCTTCAACCAGAAGTGCTAGTTGGACTATGTCATCGCCGTTGGTTCTAGGCTCAAGTTGCGGCGCTCTTGGTGTTGCTGCAAAATCTGGATGTGTATCATAGAAGGGCTTCATTCTTCTTCTCACATCATCATCTGTCCAATTGTGTTTCATGTCCGGATGAAACTCAGGGTCATAGAACACCTTTACCTTGGTCGGAACATCGTCAGAAGGCAAACGTAGAACAATTTCCCCATTCTTCAGAACGCCTATGTGCCTTGCCTGCTCCGGCGTACAGCCTGTTTCCAGACCAAGCAAGTTCCAATCCTCTGGACTCGTTAAACGATGTACAATCTTCGTATTGCAGGTCTTGAGAGCATCACGCGATAGACGCGCGGGGTTCTGGTCAGCTATCACAAGCCCGAGTCCAGAACTTCTAGCTTCTGCAAGCAGGTTCAGCAGCTGGTCCAGAACTTGTCTTCTTGAAACTGCGCCCTCGCTCATGTCGGCAATTCTGGGCAGTTCCTCAAGGAAACTATGCGCCTCATCAATCACAAGCAGATTGCGGAGCTTTTTCGCCGGACCAAGCTTGTCAAAGAATTCGTAAACACGGATGATAAGAAGACTAAGCATAAGGGCCTTGAAGCTAGGGTCACCAATGTGCTTCAGCTCAATGATAGTTGGCTTTGAGAGCAGCTCATCGATTGGTAAGTTCCTTTCAGCGTTGAGAATTGCCGCACGCGATTGGTCACAGAGATCCTGAGCTCTTGCTACAATAGCGCCTTCGAAGTCTTTCTTGAGTTCCGCACCATATCTGAGATTTCGTGAGTAGGTTTCTGCTTCCTCTAAAAACATGTCCAGCGTGATGGGTTTTCCTGGACTGTTGTTGAGCAAATCCCATCCATTATGCTTGTACGTCCGATTTATCACCTTGCGTAAATGATTGGCGAGAATACCGTAAAGTGGCCATGCAGCCAAGAAACATGAATAGAGCAAGTCAATGTGAAGTTGAACTGGCACATTCACGTCAATCAGGAACGGATTATGGCGGTAGGGAGCCACATCCTCCCGGCCCACCGTGAAGACGCGCATCTCAGGAATGGCACCCATGAGAATGCGTGCATCGGTTTTCACCGGCTCAATCAACAGACTAGGAATTCCGTTCCTCCATGCGTCGATGACAATCCTGTTCTTTGTAGTGCTCTTTCCTGACCCTGACATTCCTACGATGGCCGTGTGGAGTCTAAGTTGCTCCATCTCAATGAGTTTCGTTCGTGACTTGTCAACAGTGTTGTGTCGGAATACATGACCGAGAGCGATACGACCAGTTTGGAATTCTAGGATCTCTGATGTCGATTGTGTTGCTTTGGCGCCAGATGTTGAAAATGATGCTGGGCTGCCTACTCTTGTCCCAACTTCGACACTGGGGACCTCAACCAATGAAACCGCTTCTTCCGGCAGCAGTTCAGTTGTCATCCTCCTCCTTTCTAGCATGAGCGTCTTTCGAATCACGTTTCGGGCAATCTTACCTGAGAGAAACCTAACCTTCATCCTGGCGTTTCTGTGGCTGGATGAGAGTGCTGCAAGCAATGCATTCACAGCAGTTCTCAGCTTCTCTTCCGAATCCGGTCGATCCCAGAATGCCAATGTGATTTGACATTTCAGAACGCGATTCGAGATTGACCTCCCATAGTTTCTCTCAAGATGTTTGAGGTTCATCTTGGCGTTTACATCAGCTTGTGTCGCAGTTTCTTGACCCCCCAGCCAAGTCTGAGTCGTTTTTTGCCTTTGGAGGCCCTCCAAAGCAGACCTGTAGCGCTTCTTTGCAAGAATTCGCCTAGCCCTACTTGGCCTCGCAGGAACCATCCAGACTTGGTATAATGAATTACCTTCGAAGTTGACCATAATCTCTGTCATTGCCTGCAATGCTTGGACAGCCGGCTGGGGAACTCCGGTCAATAACGCAGCATTTGCTTGTCCAGCCACCAAAGGGCACCCAACTTCGGATAAGGACTGAACCACGAACTCAGGGAAGTGCGCTGCAAAGCTCTCCTTGATGACCTCCATATTCGACCTACTACCTCTTGTAACGTAGAGCAATCGAGCATTCCCTCCTGACCCTTGAATCCTGAATCCAGTTGGGACATCCGTGTGTGAAAGAGAACTTAGGAATCTCTCAAGCTTGACATGCGTCGGACTGGAAGCCTTTTTCTCAAGATGCTTCATGGCATGCTCGAAGTAGGACCTAGGAATCTCAGTAATCTCGATTGCATACACTTGGTTCCTGTGGTTCTTTTCCAAGATGGTCTACCGTAGGTTGGTCTGGAGCTGGCCTAAAGAACACCACAAAAGGTGACTTGAACGTGCAGGCACGAGAGATGTTCTGGCCTATCCGTGAGTAGTATCAATCCTGCTCATAAGCCCCTGAAAGGGACATCTACCAGTCTGAGTTATTTACGAGTCGAACCTGACGAGTTCCTCTAGTTCGCCCAGACCATCGAACTCGGAATGAGTTATATCAACCTACAATAGAAATGGAAGGGAGTAAAAATGGAAGATATCCAATGGGTAGTCAAGCATAGGGATGAGATAAACAACTGGTACTCCGACCTTGGCGTATTTGGGGATGACGCACTCTATGAAGATGGAGATAGTAAAGCCTACTATGAAAGCTATGTTGTCAATTATGTAGCAGCGAATGCAGAGAAATTCACAGGAAAGCCGCCCAATCATATCTGGCATGAGTTGGATGTGCACGATTTCAGATTGAAAGAAATTGAAACAGATCCTAATGTAAAACCCTGGTGGAAGGGTCGTGTTAAACCAGATTTGTTATTGCAGTTTGACGATGCGATTTGGGTGATCGAGGTCAAATTCGGTTTCAAAAGCCCTAATCTCGAAGCAGTCCCGACGATGAAGGGTCCGAAGTCCTGCATCGATCAAGTCAGTATCTACGTAAAGAGGCTTGAAAATATGATGACTCTGGGATGGTTTCCAAACATGGAGATTCATCCGGTTGTAGTCTGGGCTTTTTGGGAAAAACGAGTACGCCCGTCCGAGATGTACATGGACGCAATCCGGTCAGAGTGGCCCTATTTGCGAGAAGACCCGTATCCGAAACCATAGAAGGAGGCCACTTGCCCCTATGACTGCGGGAATCGAAGTCATAACAGGGTTGATCTACCGGCCCATGTTGTTGGTTCGCAATTCTTGATGGAACGGCTAAAAGAATTGTGAAGTGAAGCGAGGACCTTGGTCATCGAAACTTAAGGAATCTATCTTTGATGGTTTTAGCTGCTCAATTATGCCTTGGCTTCTAGTTGATTTGCTTCTCAATGTGATTTAGGAATTTAATCAGATTGTTGAGATTCTTTCTGATGTCTAGCAATGAATCCCTATCTGTGAAACTTCCCAAGTGATGAACATCAACGTTGAAATCATTCTTCAGTTTCTCCAAATCAGCCTTTAGCTTGTCTGTTTTCTTTCTATTTGTAGTGGGAGAAAATTTGATAATCTCGTCAGGGAATGCTATCCAGAAATTGGTAAGAAGCTCACTAAAGGACTTCGATCTATATTCACCTCGTCGGTCTTTGTATAGGTAAAGGCCGGAATCGTTCTTCCCGAACTTTCGCTGCAGTATCGATATCACAAGATTCTCTAGAAGTTTCCGTGATAGAAAAGCCGTGCAGACATAGCATCCAGCACTAAAGGCATTGTTAATCTCCTCTACGAGGTCGTACATCAATCCTCCAAAGTCAAGAGGGTTGATATAGAAGAATGTCTGTTTTCGGGATACTGACTCCTTTTCATAAGTGGATTCTTGCACTAATGTGTCAACAAACTTAATGTTCCCGAGAAAACGCTGAACCCATTTTGGCATTGGCCTGAAAGATGCATATTTAGCTGATGCCTGTAGCATCACATCGTTATCGATTGAAAGAAGTTGAAAGTTATCGCAATGAAATAAGGGAGTGATGTCTATCTCCTGAAGCTGGTTATGATTCAGTTTCAATTCTCTCATGAGTTTGCAATTCGCTAAAGGCGACAGGTCTATCTTCCGAAGTCGATTGGATGAGAAATCTAGCTTCTCGAGTGAGTGTAATCCTGAAAGCGGTTCGAGTTCAATCGATTCCAACTTATTTGCTGAACATGATAACGTTCTCAATGTTTTGATATGCCTTAATGGAACAAGGTCAATTATCTTAAGGGAATTGCGTCCAATATTTAGATTCATCAATCTCCTAAGCTTCGAGAGAGGCTCTAAGTTGACTGTTTCTAATTGATTATTATAGAAATAAAGTGATTCTAGATGAGGTATGTTTCCAAGTGAGTTGAAATCTAAATCAGTCAGCATATTCTGAATCATATTTATGGTTTTCAGATTAGGATGACCTGCAAGTCCGGATAGATCAATTGCAGTGAGCTTATTCTCAGTGAGATCAAGCGATTCAAGCCGATCACATCCATTCAATGAATCCAACTTTGCATCCTTGATTCGATTAAATGAGATATTGAGATGTTCTAACCGTTTGCATTGTTCTATGCCGTGAAGATAGAGATATTCTAAATAATTGCCACCGAGGTCTATGCTTTTTTAAAAAGCGGAAATTCGAGAAATGATTAAATTCGATTGCTGTGATTTTCATCCCCCTTAGAGATATGTATTCCGCACTCTCATCAAACTCTTTAGATTCCTGTTCACCTGAGCTTGTCCGGAAATATACTTTCCACCTAATTACGATCACTCCCTATGTTCCCGTAGAATACACTCTATCAACCCTAGTTGTAACTCAGAGGTCATTTTTATCATTTCAATTCCTTAAGAATCAAGTTGTCTATTCGTTTCTTGGATTCCAACTCAGAGAGCCCCCAGCATTCAATGTAAGTCAAATTCAAGAACTGGAGCGCTTTCATGACATCCCTACGGTGATGTTCAGAAATCTTGGTCGCAGCTTCATGGAACATTTTGATGGCTTTAACGAAGTTTGCTTCCGCTTCTTTGCATTTGCTCAACCCATGATAGGTTTTTCCAAAATTTGCATATATCATGGCCATTTCAACAAGATGGGTTTCTCTTGAGTTTTCAAGTAGCTTCTTCCTAATCTCCATTGATTCAAGTAGGTATTTTCCTGCCGTCCCCCATCTCTCCAAACAGTGCAGTGCAATGGCGATATTATTCAAGTTCGCTGCAATTGCAGCTCCATAGGCATTTCCTTCCTCAGGAAGTGATCGCCAAATATCTAGTGCTTCCAAGTGAAGCTCCAATGATTCTGAGCATTTTCCGATATCAGTGTAGAGAAACCCAAGAGCATTAAGTGCATTCGCAAGATTCATTTCAAAGAAACTGGATACTTCTGCATCTAGTTCTCTATAGATGGCTATGCTCTCTCTCAAGCGTTCTTCGCTTTCGTGTAGAAGTTTTGGATTTCCTGAACTGATTCCTAATCTATGACAAGCGATTCCAAGTGCATTCAGAGTGTCAGCAACCGATGAGATATGAATATGAAACGGAAGCATTTCGTCAAGAGTTTTACGTATATCAAGAGTCTCTGTAAGCATGGAAATACTTGAATTGAGATTGCCAGAATCCTTTAGAAGTAGTCCAAGGTTGTGGAGAATCGTCCCTCTCAAAGAGAGATAGATTTCAGGGTACTTGTCTAGTTGCTGCTGAACAACATCTAAAGCTCTCCTAAAATGTAACTCTCCTTGTTTGTAGTTGCGTAGTCCATAATAGGATAAACCTAGACTGTTATGGACTCCAACCAAATTATAGAAGAACTCTTCTTCTTTTCTGGCTGAAAGGTTTTCAAAAAGATTCAATGATTCATTCAAGGATTTCAGAGACTCGGAGAATCGACCTAGTCGACGATAGAGATTTCCTAGATTGTTCAGGTTTCCAGCTTTACCTTCCTGAGAAATGTCGGGATGTGAGTCAATGAATTGGTTGTTGATTGCCAATGCATCTTTCAAGTATGTTTCTGCATCTGTAAGTTGCCCTTTACTTCGGCATAACAATGCGTAATTGTTCAGCACGCCTGCCACATGCAACAATCTTTCATCTTTTGGTTCAATTGGTTCAGTTTTATATCTGCTAATAGCTTCCACAAATTGCACACTGGCGTCACCCAGAACACCAATGTCCAAATAGGATTGACCTAGCATTCCCTTCTGAATTGATTTGAACCAATCTGATCGAAATTCAACAGATTCGAGCAGTTCAGATATTTCTTCATACTTGTGCCGCATTCGAAAACTTCGCAGGATTGGTCGAAGCTCTTGCATCGCATGGTTTTCCGAGTATAATGCTGCAGAAGAAACAGCTAGTGACAGAAAAGATAGGTTTCCACTCTCTTTGTAGTGTTTCATAAGAATTGAACTTGCTTCTAGGATGATTTCAGGCGTGTCTTCATTGACCATCCTGATGGCAAGCTCGCGTGCAATCTCATGCATTCTGAAGTATGGCTCTTCAAAAGTAATGACACTCAATCTAATGAAATCCCTCCAAATCTGCGGGTCTAGAGATGGGCAAATTAGCCGAGCTATATTTCTGTCAAAATGCGGAATTAGGGCTAATCTACTAGCGATTGGAGATAAATGTCGAAGTCCGTCAAAGAGAAGCTTCCATGATCTCTCATATACTTCTGATATGGTATGTTGTTCAAAATCGGTCAACTCTGAAATGACTAAAGCATCTCTCTCAAAGGCATCACAGAAAGCATGAATTACAAACGGTGACTCGTGACTTGATAGTATGATGATATTTCGTATCTCTTTAGGTATTCCTCTTTTTTCAAGAATTTTGTTGCAGCTTTTGCGATCAAGTTGTTGTATTTCTTTGTCCTGCCTTGATACCCCCAGCACTTGAGGTGGAAGGGGTAGCGTTCTTGCTGCAAGTACTCCTAGACTTCCCTTTACCTTGGTCAGAAATAAATGCCACAGTTCACCTTCACTTAAACTGACCACTTCATTTCCAACTTTAGAAGGAAAACGCATGAAATCATCCAAATGATCAATGGAGTCCAACATGATTAGGAATGGTAGGTCCTTCTCCGTTACGGCATTATTCAAATCTTGGGCTAAACCATCAAGAAAAAGTTGAATAGCGAACCCTGGGTTTACTCTAAGAAGCTCTAGGAATCGTCGACCATAATCCTTGCCAAGTTGTTCCTTCAACCAAACGCCCACTTCTCCAAAATGCATGTCTACAAGTTTATGCAGTTTCTTTCCGGTAGTAGACATGGCTACTGCGATTTTGGCAATCTGGCTTAAAGGGGGAATCCAATCCACTAAGTCTTTGATCCATCGCTTGCTTTCAGGCCTATGAGGTTCAATTCCCTTGACTAATCGAGTTCTAAGATCCAGCAGTCGATTGGATATGCTTGTCTTAATCCCCTTAGCATTGATTTCTCTGACTAGTGCCCTGTATCTTGAGTAGAAATCTCCATGGTCTCTGAAATTAACTAGAAATGAGTATTCATGCCTATGTACCAATGCCTTGAGAATGGCACTCTTTCCAATTCCTCCAATTCCGAAGATACCAACCATCGCGGTTTCTCCATCCTTGCAGGCATTCATAGTATCCAATATCCATTCAATCGTGTCCGTTCTACCCACAAAGAAAGTATCCTTTTCTAGTTGGGACATCTTCGGTCACCAGGTGAAGAAACGCTTATCTTTGAGGACGAGTATCAAAATGCATTTCTCTGCAAAACAAGAGAGATGGCAATGCTTGCGAGTCCTCAAGACAGTTGCTAATACCGAAAGCATTTCATTCTTCCTGATTTCGGTCTTCTAGTTCCTTGATTATTGGTTCTATGCACATCCATGAATCTTTATGTCAATCCACTGAAGCAACAAACGAGGGTTATGAATTGCTAACTGACAACCGACAGACGATGTTGGACAGAAATGTGGATTATTGCAGACAAGTAGTGGTTGTTGTAATAGCTGCAGTTGGAGCATACTGGTCCACAACTCTGGCATCGGAGGTTTTGCTACCATGGACTCTGTTCCTGTTTGGAGGCGCCATTATTTACACTCTCGTTCTGCCATACAAAAGAGCATCATTGATAGAGGGCCGTTGGGGTCTTCCAGCCAGAGTCAAGGCACTTACTGTTGTCTTGATGGGATCCCCCTTCTACCTGTTTCCCTCAATTGCAGTACTCTTGGACACTTCTTTGGCGGAATCCCTGCCCATGTTTCACTACCAAATCGCAACATTCCAGTTTGAAACGGCATTCAGCTCCTTCATACCACTAGTAATGAGTTTCCTATACGGAGGCTTATTCGCGTCAATACTCACTGCGCGTGTTGGTATTCGGTTCATTCTCAGGAAATTTCGCTATGGAGAGGCAGAAATAAATGAAACGCTTAGGTATGCAACAGACAGAACTGGTCGCATAGAACTTGGCTTTTCTCTTGCGATTGTCTTCGCTGCTCTTTATGTGATAGCAGGATGGTATCGCCTTGACGTTTCAAGCACGTCACAGTATTACTTCTTTGGTGCTTTTCTTCTAGTGATGATGTTAGTCTTCTATGGGTACTTCTTTGTAACCTATACACCATCTGTATGTCCCAAGTGGACTCGAAGACTCCTAGAGGCGATTCTTCTTCTCTCAATCTTTGCAACAATTATCGGCTACCTATTGGGGATACTCTTCGCATTAGCGGCAATCACTCTTCTCCATTTCCTTTCCAACAAAGGCCGCCGCAAGCTTGAGCTTAGAGCGTTTGTTGAGGAGAAACAAGAGGAGAATTAGATGAGAAAAAGAAAAGGGAAAGAGACAAGCTTGATCAGGACCGGTGGACGTATTACTTCTACAAACTGTATCCAAGCTTAGAATATGGCATATACGGTGCGGTGACTTTGGGGATTCTTGGCTTCTCAGTTCTTTCACTTGTTGGATACCAAATTGGATTTGTTGAGTTGCTTCTTTTCTTGCTTCTGATTAGTGGTATCTATTTCGGACTTCCTAGGGCGTACTTCTTACTGAAAGTTCATCGCGGAGAGTTTGATGATATCGTAAGAAGGCTCGAATCCAAGCGGGTTGAAGGAGCCTTTGACCTGCTCAGTTAGTCATTGTCCTTGGCATGGAAGAGGTCCCGAGTTCGAATCTCGCTCGGTCCACCAATCATCTTCATAGTTGTTTCGGGTTTCATCCACGATTCCTAACATGAAGCCGGGCTATTGCTAGCACTCTTTTATAGTACAATGGGATCAATAGATTGTGAATCAAATCATATCCAGACAATAAGGGGGCGGCTTCTAATAACGAGTCAACGCGAAAATGATTGGGGAAAAATCGTTGCTAATAAACAGGTCCAGACGTGGTTGAAGAATGATGAGGAGCATGTACTTCCAATCATGATTAAGGATTTCAGGGGCCTTTCACTTGGACCGGCCAAACTTATTCCTACCTATGACACCAAAGAGATCCCTAAAGCGCTCAAATCAATAGATGTAGAATTACTACGCAACCAAAAGGGTGGCTGCTTGTTAATCAAGAGGAAAGCTGTTGGCTCGCAGACATTGTTTCCAAAGCTTCCCACTCCCACGAAATCACATTCCGGACTCCCCTTCCAGTCAATCCCTGAATTATCTGTACTGAGAAAACCAAAATCCCGACTTGTAAATGAAGAAACAGGAATACACTTAGCTTGGACCATGGGCATCCTTCAATCTTTTTTCATGGAGGTTTTCTCTCCGTACGAGCAATTTGCAGTTGGGGGAAGATTGAAGACGCGTGTTAAGGGGAAGTTCATGATATTGGGTCAAGATTATCCCGTTGACGCTCTTGTCGAAGCTGATGGATACTTTGAATCTCGGGATAGAATAATCGTATTGGAGGCAAAACAATCAGACAACAATCAATTTTGTGCAGACTTTAGCATCCATCAACTCCTACTACCTCTCATGTTGGTAAGAGGAATCACTAAGAAGATGAGTAGTGGGATGTTCTTAGACTATTCAATTAGCAGAAGTGATGGACGAGCAACAGTAAACTACAGGATTTACCACTATGATATCCCTGGAAGCGATTCATCGATTGATCCGTTTAGTTACAGAGCAGGCTCGTCAAAGGAATATTTGATAACCATTTAGCCTCTTTGGATAACTTAGCACTTGTGACGCACTCTGCGTGCATCCAAAATGGAAGAGGTTGCGAGCTCGAATCTCGGGTGGTCCACCACCTTCTTCTATTTCTAAAGGAAACTGGACGGTTCAAGTTTCCAAGCACCTCGTCATTCTTATGGGAACTAATCCATACATGTAGTGGTACTGAATCATGCTCTTCGTCACAGTTGCAGGTCTACTCTCATGGTTTATTCCAAGAAGAAGAGTGCAGTGGAAATGGTCTCTTGTAGCCTTTCTCCTAGTGACTTTGACAGTTTCATTATGGGTCATAGATGATGTCCGAGCAGCCGGTGTGGTACGTGATGTCACTCGTTCAGAAGGAGACCTTGTCTACTCCATTGTATATCTCAACAGCACTGCATTGTTCCCGTTTGTACTGCAGAAGCATCACAATTGGACCGCAAGGTCATTCGTATACTATATTCGGTTCTTGAACCATGATGGTAGCCTAGTTTCTCAGACAAGGCCAGGCCCCGATCAGAGTGAGTTTATGCATATGGCTTTGTTTGCAATATCGATTTCCCTCTGCTTTCAAGGATTCATAATAGCTCTGCTTGCAATTCTAGGGGCGGAATTCATCACATGGTGGCGAAAACCGAACAGAATGGATATTCTGCGTAGTATTACAGAGTAACTCTCTTATCTTCCAGTTGGCGAGTTCGAATCTCGCCCGGCCCACCAATCGTTTTCGTAGTCGTTCCTTTCAACGAATTTCATCCACGACTCCGCTCATGAAGTCGAGTTCGAATTCTGTCAAGCAACAGGCGTATGTCTATTCGGTAGGGCGAGAAGAGATAAAGCAGTCCTAGAGCAACCCAGACAATCCAGATTCCACAATGTATGAACATTATGTAGAATACCTGGTCAATAAGATATCCATGTGAAAGCGCCTGATACCCCCCGGACGGAGCTGGAATGGGAAGGAATCTCCCGGGAGGGAGGCTTGACCACATCAACCCCTCTTCGAGGCTCCACCACCAACCACCAATAAACCAAGCGGATATCAAAATCCAAATGTAGTAGACCAAAATGAGAGCAACCATGACGCGGCGTATCCGGGCAGCCCTGTCCACATGACGCCTCACTAGCAGGTTTTGATTCCGGAACTCCACATTCAGAGTATTCGATTCACTCATCGATATCTCACAATTCCAGAGCAATGATACTCTACGAGTCAATTGCCCAGCTTTGGCAATAATCTTCCTATTTCAGTAATTGATTCCAGTAGACGACTGTATGCACCGAATCTCGGCGGGTCCATCACACTTTTCAAATCTTGGACATCTGCATGTCTTGAAAAGCCATGAAACACAAACTGCTTCTCGAATTGCCAGAAATCCTAGAAACAGATGCACTGGTCATTAGGAAATACAGGAGAGAAGATGGAAAGCAATACAATGATCTGTTTGAGAGGAATAACAATCGAGATTTGTTGAAAGAACACGTTGATGAGGCTACAGAAATCACTACAACGGAGAAAGCTGAGATCAGGATAAGAGAACATGCTGCAGAATGGGAAGCACGAACAAGGTTTGTGATGGGCGTATGGTTGAAGAAAGAAGAACTGTATATTGGCCAGATTTGGATTGAGCCCAAGAATTGGGAAGTACCGTCATTCGAACTCGGCTATTTCTTGGATGACGGATATCAGGGACATGGCATTGCATTTGTAGCAGCTAAACGTTCTCTAAGGTTCCTCTTCGATGAACTTCACGCTCACAAAGTGATGATTCTGACACGTGACACAAACGAAAAGAGCTGGAAACTAGCTGAACGACTTGGTTTTGTGAGGGAAGGTCATCTAAGGGAATGCGGCGTTGGGAGTGGCAAACGTTGGGGTCAGTATCATTATGGAATGCTTGTAGGAGAGTACAGGACAAAGCAAAAGGGTACTTCACAGGGATAGCATGATTCAATCTCAAAGGAATCTGATGCTGGCCATCTTATCGCTGATTCCAATCATGTATTCATTCTAAGGGTCGCTAAATTGAAATCGCAAAGTTGTGAAAAACACTATAAGTTTTCATGAGCATTAAGAGATTGAGGAGTTTCTTTGCAGCTTGAGATTGTCCCTGAAACCGTTCTCATAAGCGTCTTTGTGGGGACATGCCTTCTCTTCACACTATACCTGATATTGAAGACATGTTCTGAAAGAAATTTGGTAAGACCTGAACGAAGGGGAGGAACACCGAGGGTTGACGACTTGACCGCAACACAGAGTGCATATGGGCATGAGGTTTCGTATTCCTCTAGCATCCGTGGGTGTGGATCTTCAGCAGGTCCTTTTCCAATTGGTGGAAGAACAGAAAGACTTCCCACAAGGTCGTTTGGAAGCTACACTAAACCGAGAAGGAAATCAAAGAAAAGCTGACTTGTGACTTGAGGAAATCCTGGTGCGAATCGAATCTCGCCCGGTCCAGCACTCACTCCTAGGAATTATTGATTTTTCTCACGGTTTCTTTACATAAATGGTTGCTATAATGAGAACAACCGCGACACCAGCTCCAACAACTAGAAACATTGTTTGCGAAGGGGGGATTGTGGAGGTTATGGGGGTTGTGGTTTCTGTTGTACTAGTTGTGTATGGCCATTATGCATATCTAGTTCTTGCCGCATTCATGACAATATTCCACATCTGATGATGACACTAGTAGTATCCTCGGTTCTAACTTTGGGAGTAATCGGAATAGTATTACTAGGAAGATGGTTTCAGAGGGATGGGGCGACTTCTTGATGGATTATGATAAATAGAAGCAACGCCGAAAGGAATTCTATGAACGAGACTTTGAAGACAATTGATGATCGGAAATCGTTGAGAGGATATGATTCAAGAGAGATTTCTTCAGAACACAAGAAGTGGATTCTCCACAGTGCTTTTCGAGCTCCTACCGCGGGGAATATGATGCTTTATTCCATCATTGAAGTAGCAGATCAAAAGATGAAGGATAAACTAGTCAAGACATGTGACAACCAACCCTTCATAGCCAAAGCCCCCCTTGTGTTATTGTTCCTTTCAGACATGCAGAGATGGTACGACCTCTTCGAATATTCCAGTGTACCAGACCTATGCAAGGAGCGAAGCATCGAATATGTCACCCCAAAAGAATCAGACTTGCTGCTCGCTTCCTGTGATGCACTGATAGCGGCACAAAATGCTGTGATTGCTGCTGAGTCTTTGGGCATAGGTTCGTGCTACATTGGCGACATAATGGAGAACATAGAGATTCACAGAGAGATGTTTAATCTACCTAAGTGGGTCTTTCCAATAGCGCTTCTATGCTTCGGCTATCCCCGACGGGATGACCGGGATGACCGTGAGAAGACACCCCGATTCCCTGAACACTTGGTGTATTTCAAGAACAAATACATCCGAACAGATGGTAAAGAATTCGAGTCAACACTCATGGCTCAAACCAGGGATAAGGAAGCCATCTTCAAAAAGGCCAAGAACATTGGGCAGTTCATCTATTTACGGAAGACCGGTGCAGACTTTACTACCGAGATGCGTCGTTCAGTCAAGGTCGCAATTACCGACTGGATTGAATGAATCAAGAATCGGTGCTAGACTGCGGATTACCAAATCGATGTGAAGAGGTCGCCAGTTATGAATTCAGTTGCTCTGGTGAAGTGCAAAAGCAGCGTCGGCAAAGCCCTACAAGAGGGCCTTGAGCATATTGGTGGTTTCGGGGTTCTAGATTCTCCAGTTCTCATCAAACCAAATATCTGCACAATATCAGACGATACAGGATACTCTGTTACTCAGGTAGAGGTTGTCAAAGCTTTAGTCGAGCTGTTATTGCAAACTGATGAGGACCTATCCATCAAGATTGTTGAGTCTGACAGCCAGAGTAAGTTTGCAGAAGAAGCCTTTGAGAAGTTCGGATACAAACGACTCTGTGATGATATGAAGGACTCAGGATTCGATGTAAGGACTGTTGACCTCAGTAAGGACCCCTTGATGGAGCTCCAGTTCGTTGGGGATTACTTCGAGAATCCTGAACTGCCAGAAACAGTCCTCAATGCAGGATATTTCATCTCAGTTGCAGTCCCTAAGACACACTATCTTTCCTTTATCACGGGGGCTTTGAAGAATCTCTTTGGAATCCTTCCAAGAAAAGACCAAGCGTACTATCATTCAAAGATAGATGAAGTGATTGTGGATTTAGCTAGAATCATCAGACCGAACCTATGCATTATTGACGCAAGAATAGGCGTTGAGGGATGGAATGGTCCTAAAACAAGAAGGCTTGATGCATACATCGTGGGACACGGAGCAGTATCAGTAGATGCAACAATGGCACGAATCATGGGTTTCGAGCCTGAACAGATTCGTCACATCATGGATTCGCATGATTATGATCTGGGTACGATTGATCCCACTGTTCTTGGTGAATCTATCGAGTCGATCGCAGTCAATTTCAAACCTCCGAGATAGAGAGAAATTATGTTTCTGATGCATATCCACATAATTATGGTCGAGGCCAAATCTCACTCGGTCCACCAGTTTCATTATGAAGCATTCAGAGAGAGATTGAACGGAACAATGGGATTAAGGGAAATTGGTCAAGACTCCCATTCTTCGAATGTGTGAGAAGATTCTTATCAAAGCTCGGCAAATCCTAACAGTCTGTGAATAATCGCAGACGGAGTTAGGAAAAGATGAAATTCCTCATAGAATGGCATACTAAGCCAAAACATAGAGAGAAGTTGAATAATCTAATCGAAAAGTGGAAGCCTCCAGACGAATTTAAATTCTTGATTCCGCCTTATCACGTGGTGGGTGGTCATCGAGGCATGGCTGTAATTGAAGTCGATGATGTGGAAATCCTCCAGAAGGGTCTAGGATTCTTCATGGATTTCGCGGATTTCGTGGTCACACCGATCCGTCCTTTGCTTCCTGTTCCTAAGTAGTCCAGTTATCTATCAACTTGTGCATTGGAACTCTTTCAGTGAGTACGATACCCCATTCAATAAGAGAAAGAAAGAGCCTATCGATTCGAATCTCACCCGGGCCACCACTCTCTTCTCATCATCCCTATCCCATCCAAATGAATCAAATACGTCAATAGAGATGCTCTCATTGGAGAAGTAACTTGCAGAATACCTCAACCTTTGAAGCCCCGATGCAGAGGATTCGGCTAGACCGACTGCCTCAGGGAGAGCCCATTCTGGATGTAGGAGCCGGGGGAGAGGGATTGGTGTCAAGAATCGAAGGCGCAAGAGTATGCGCTATTGACATCCGGATGGATGAGATAAGGGAAGCGCGCATTCATGACCCACCTTCCAATTGGTTTGTTGGTGATGGTAGGGCTCTTTGTTTTCGCGACTCCAGCTTTCAGGTAGCCACACTCTGGTTCTCGCTTGGATACATGAGAGATTGGGAAACCAAGCACCAAGTCATGAAAGAGGTGCAGAGAGTCCTGAAGCCGGATGGGGTTGTATCAATCATGGCCAGCAAGATAGTATGCAAGGAGGACAGATTCTTATTCAGAGTAGTGTATACTCTCCCTGATGGGACCATTTCCCAAACAGGCTACGGAGTCAGAGGGAAACAGGATCAGACGCTTGAGAGTGCTAGTCGATTGCTGGAGGATATGGGCTTCAGACTAGAGCGTACTCAGGAGCATGAACACTGGTTCGAGATTCTAGCCGTAAAGCAATAGTGCATGCTTCGCATCTCCAAAACCTTAAAGTGGACACCTTATGCTGACCGAGCCAACCCGCAGTAGGTGATTGAGATTGAGTCTAGCAGTATGGTGGAAACGTGGCAGCAAACCTGGACTCATCATGATATTCTTGGGTATAGCGGGGCTGGTTCAGATTCCAGTTATGTGGCACGCTCAAGTCTACGTTCAGGTGTTGAGTGCTGAGCTGCAATTGATTGTGAGTTTGGGTGCCATGGTAGTGCTCACAGGTGCTTACGTTGTGATGGCAGAAACAATGTATCGCTGGGCGCACATTGTATCCAAAAGGAAAGTACGCAGACGACAGAGAGCGAAATCGAACTGGATAACCAAGCTCTCAGCTTTCGCTAGATCTTGGCAGGACCTGCCAGCGTTTGTTGGTGTTGCACTCATCACATGCATCTTCTTCATGCTATACTTCGTGCCATTTGGAGTGTCGGACATGACCAATCTCCCCTCCTGGTTAGCCGCACTAGCATTCCTTGATCCTCTCTTTGTGTATCCTCTAGGTGTCAACATCGCTGCTGTCATTTGCGCAGTCATTGCTAGCTACATGAACCACAAGGTACGGTAGGACACAGCAGTCAAAGGACTTGTTGTGGTTGCTGCAGTCAGTATTTGCTTGGTACCATAACTGAGGCCTTAATTACCCGCCGGGCTGTTAACGTTGACGAAGTGATTCTATGACAGGTGGACTCAAAGCAGGTGACAAAGGACCAGACTTCACTTTGTGGGAAGCGCCAGGCAAGAGCGTGACGCTCAGTGAGGAACTCGAGAAAGGACCAGTCGTGTTAGCATTCTACCCAGCTGACTTCACGTCGGTCTGCCAGAAGGAACTCTGTACATTCAGGGATGCACTAGCGGCCTATAATAAGCTGGGAGCGAATGTCCTTGGAATATCGGTAGACAGCATCTTCAGCCACGCGGCCTTCAAGGAGGCGAACCAGATTCAATTTCCACTCCTATCGGACTGGGAGAAGACGGCTATCAGGGATTACGATATTGTGCATCCAGACCTTGCAGGAATGAAGAACGTTGCTAGGAGGGCAGTTTTTGTGATAGGCATGGATGGTAAGATTGCATACTCGTGGGTCGGCGATAGCCCTGGGGACCTACCACCATTCGATGATGTGCAAAAAGCAGTTGAGAGCCTAAGCTAACTTCGACTGGTGACGCTAGCTTTATATTTCCACAGCAAGGGTCAAGCCACTGAGCCGCGGTAGATCAGCCAGGGAGATCGCACGGCTGAAGACCGTGTTGTCGCCGGTTCAAATCTAGTTGTGATTACCACAACTGGTGAATGTCCGGCCCGCGGCACCACTTATTCTATCCAAGCATTTCCTCTCCTGAGTGTAAGAAGATTCAATACAAAGCTGGCGACCAATGTGAATCAATGTGTGTAGGGAGATTATTGGATTTGAAGCAATCAGGAAAATGTCCGAAGTGTAATAGTTCGAACATTTGGAATAATTCTCATCTTCAAGTAAATCGAAGTGTTACTGCAAGAAGATGGATTTTGGTCCATATCACAGGCATGTTTGGTTTGACTCGTAAATATGCATTCAAAGACGAGTATGTCTGTGTTGATTGTGGATATTCTGAAACGTTTATTGATGAGGTGGGTCTAGAAACCATCAGAGAATATGGATGAGGCGATTAGTAATGAATTTGAAAGATTATTTGAATTCAACAAAATTCTGTGATTGCGACAATCAAGAAATAATTGCTAAGGCGAAGGAACTTACACAGAATGATAAAACATCAAGAGAGATGGCGTTGAGCATCTTTCATTTTGTAAGAGATCAGATAAAATTCATGATGAGCGATTTTGTCAAAGCGTCTGAAACTCTAAAGAATGGAATTGGTGATTGCGGCAATAAAACGAATCTTCAAGTTGCATTATTGCGCTCAGTCAATATTCCAGCTAGATATCATATTGCTTCTCTACGTAAAGAGAGCATCAAAGGCATAGTTTCTGAAATGCTATATCAAGGAGCGCCAGATGAAATACCATTTCATCCTTGGTGTGAGTGTTATATTTCCGAAAAATGGATTTCTTGCGACACACTATTGGATAAAGCATTGACTGATACTATTTACAAAAAGGGCATTTTCACTAAAGAAGAAATTCCAACAATCAATTGGGATGGTGAAAGTAATCTGAATACCATGACCAACTGGATGATAGAGGATAAGGGAACTTTTCCTTCTCTTGATGAATTATTCCTAGAGGTGCAAAAGCAGTCTGAAGAGAGTCCAATCGATAAGGACCTAATAGAAATGGTGGTTAAGCAATCAAATGAGTATACGGATAGCCTACGAGAACAATGATTGTAGATAGCCCCACTTGACCACTGACCTATATTTCAATAACAGGTTCTTTTCAGTGATTGAAATGACCTACTTCAGAATCATATCAAGTTCCTGGCATTGGTGTGAGTCCGAGTAAGGTTTCTTGTTTTAGTACTAGTTGAGGGCCAGTGGTCTAGCGTATGACATCTCTCTGATATAGAGAAGATCGAAGGTTTCAGTCCTTCCTGGCCGACCAATGGGATGTTGGTCTAGCTCGGTGAATGACATTGCTCTTATATGGCGAAGATTGGCGGTTCGATTCCGCCACATCCCACCATTTCTACTTCTGTCGGGTTCTCTTTGTGACTGTGATTTTGAGAACGACACCGGATGAAGTCGGATTCGGACAGCGAACAAACTCAGTTGTCACTCCGTCCTTGTTGATTATTTTCTCGTAAGGAGTTCCTTTGTATGACCAGCCAAGTCGTCCATCATGCTGCAGCACTCGAATCATGTGACTTGCACTATCAATCAGCCAGTTGCACATCTTACCGGTACCAAAGGGATACTTGAATTTCTAACCTACCTTATGTTTTCGACAACCACTCTCGAATATCTCTAGTTCAATGTTTCTCATAGAATACAAACCCGCGTTTTACTATTCAGACTATACAATAGGAGTCTCTATCTGCGCAGGGATTCTTCATAGAATCATGGAATTGTTGTGATTCACTTCTTAGGGGGTTTCAACATGTCCCAGTGTGGGATGTCAGCAGTTGGAACATAGCCCTTGGCTAGAACTTCAAACCCGTAATGTTCGTAAATTGACACATTAGACTCACATTGTGCCTTAAGATAACAGGGCAATTCCAGCCTGTCAAGTCGTTCAAGCATTGGACGGATGAGTTTGCTTGAATAACCCTGACCTTGTAGCTCAGGATTAACAGCAACTGGACCAAGATGCATGTAGGGAGTAACCGCGTACTTCGCTCTTCGTTGATTTGTGAATTGATCCATTTTCATCATCCGATTGACTGGATTTCTGCCCATCGCCCTAAGAAGCCCAAACCACCTGCTCGAAGATGTTTCCAGAGAGTACTATCTACTGTGTTCGAGTGTTGCCATATTGCCACTCCCTCTAATCTTGATGAGGTGGCATATACCTCTCCGTATTGGAGAGGCTGTTTCAACCTGAACTTGAAGAAGACTGGCAATAGCTTCTTTCTCTCCTCTTTATTGGGAAAGAAGTGAACACATAGAGGATCATCCCAAAATGCGCGTGTCAACAAATCTACAGCCAGCCCGATATCGGACTTGGAGAGCTCAATCAATCCATCAAGAGCAGAAGCCATCCATATTCTTCAACTCGCTGGAGATAATGAATCAGATGTACATTGAGTACAGTATCAAGAACCGTCACCTATTTCTTGTCGCATCAAGTACAGTTTGTTGACGATGAGAAACGACAAGGTCGAAATTCGGGTGAAACGACTCAATCCGGATGCAAGAATACCAGAAACCGCCAAGCCGGGAGATGTTGCGTTCGACCTGTTTTCTGTGGTTGACTACGACTTAGAACCTGGCAACCGCTTCCCAGTTCCTACAGGATTGGCGATGGAGATACCTACTGGCTATGAAGGACAAGTAAGACCAAGAAGTGGTCTTGCGTTCCGCAAGGGAATAACGACTCTGAACACCCCCGGTACAATCGACAGCGGGTATCGAGGGGAAGTCAAAGTCATTCTGATTAACCATGGGCATGAAACTTTTCATATAGAGAAAGGTATGCGGATTGCTCAGCTCGCAATCCGGTCCGTACCAGAAGCTAGGTTTGCTGAGGTAGATGCGCTCGCAGACTCAGAGCGTGGCACTGACGGTTTCGGCAGCACTGGATTTTGAATGGTAATCTACTAATACCGCACAGCAGTCTAGCACGCATTCCGGTTCATCTACCGAGGAGAGAATAATGCCAGACTATGATGTCATCATCGTGGGCGGTGGCCCCGCAGGTTCTACGGCTGCCAGGCGAATCGCTCAGAGAAACCTGAATGTGCTCCTTCTGGACAAGGCAACATTTCCAAGAGTCAAGCCTTGTGCGGGAGCAATGACAGACCGTGTGAGGAACGTCCTTGATTTTAGTATTGACGAAGTTGTTCAAAGACGATCATTTGGGCAACGATTCATTTCCCCGTCTGGCACCATTGTGGATTGTACGAGACCTGTTACGACCGGAGACTTGCTGATGCGTGACGAATTTGACACGCTGCTCCTGCGAAAGGCCGAGGAGGCGGGTGCCAAAGTCAGAGAAGGAGTCAAGGTGGTCAGCGCTGAACAAGACGCAGACAAGATTACAGTGACGACGAGCGAGGGGGAGCGGATAGATGCTAAGTATCTCGTCGGAGCAGATGGCATCAATAGTGTAGTAGCAAAGAGTCTAGGTTTCTACAAACGCTGGTCTGCAAGTGACGCAGCTATCTGCATTGAGATAGAGGCAGAAGTTGGCGAAGAAGCGGTGGAGAGAATCTGTGGTGTGCCCTATGAAGAGAAGGGGGTTGCCATTCACATCTATTTCGGTCCTGTCCCGTTTGGCTACATCTGGTGTTTTCCCAAGAAATCCATATTGAGCTTGGGTGCAGGTTGCATGCAAGCCAAAGCAAAGAACATCAGAGGGCTCTTCAACAAATGGTTCGAGGACTTCAAAGAGAAACATGACATTGATCCCAAAATCATTTCCGACACAGCGGCTCGTATGCCTTACTCAGGTGCGGCAAAGAAGACCGTGATTGGCAGGACAATTCTCATTGGAGATGCTGCAGGCTTTGTGCCTCCGTTCTCAGGAGAGGGAATACTGCTGGCAGTTCAGTCTGCTATTATTGCAGCTCCTGTCTTGGAGAGGGCTGTGGCGAACTCCAATCCACGCGTCTTGATTGAGTTTGAGAAGAGTTGGAAGCAGGCATTTGGAAGCGACCTGAAGGTAGCAAAGAGCATCGCAGACCTGATGTTCAAGAGCGAGAAGAACATGAATACCATTCTTCGCTTGGCTCATGAGGATCAGGTTATCAACGACGTTATGTACAAGATGATTGCTGGCCTAGACTCCTACAAGAACCTCAAAAGACAACTGGTGAAACGGATACTGACAAAGCACCCACGGGCTGGATTGTCACTCTATACATGATAAGCCCGTCGTAACGTTTTTAATTCGCACCCATCGTGATTCGTGAGAATGGGTCGGTAGTCTAGTTGGCTATGATTCCGCATTGACATAGAATTCTGATTCTTCAGGGTTTTTCAAACGTGCGGCGGTCGGGAGTTCGAGTCTCCCCCGACCCACCACTATTCTTACACAATGCCTTTGTTAGACAAGAGTTGCAAGAAGCCTCGAAAGAGAGACCGGTCTCTGCTTCTTCGAAACTCATCTAGTGCGTCAGAATACGTTTCAAGAAACAAATCAGCGATTTCGTGCAGCTTCGACTTATTCTCCGTAGCATTATCATCGGCTGCGGCAACTGCGAATATCAAGTCCCCCTTAGCAACAACTAGAAAGTACAGACTGCCAAGACTGATTTCGCTCACCTCTTCACCGGAGATGGTGGCCCCAAAGCTTCGCAGAGCAACTATGAATCCACTAACAACCGCGGGGTCATCTGCAAGCGCTTGAAACCCCCCGACACTGGTTTCGAACAGCGTATTGCCTCCACTGTCGAGGATTACGATATTTCCAATCATCTTGGAATGAAGAAAAGACTGAGAGTGGAGATTAAGGTTTCTAGGAGGAGCCTGTTAGAAGTACATTCCAGCCCGCATGGGATAGCGCTCTCTGAAGGTCTTCTCAGCCTCTTTGTCCAGCATGCTCGTCAACTTGGACATCTCAGGGCTGAGAGAGGCAAGGTCAGGCCGTGCAAGGATCGGGCCGGTCAGCAGATGGCTGCTCTTGATACGATCCAGATCAAGTGGCGATACTGGGGCCCTTCGTATGATGGACTCTAAATTTGGTCGAGCGATACTAGGCTGAGTCAGTGACTTGATTATTCGCTCAAAGTCACGATTACTCAGGGGTCTCAGACCAAACTCTGGGGAAGACTTTACAGAGTCCAATGCAGCCTGAGGACTAGGAAGCTCTATTCCTGCACCAGTGAACTCCCATGGATTAAGGGGAATCATCTTCAGCTGAAAAGCAGAATCGGGTCCAAGGACTAGCATGTCTCCACGAGGCGTGCTCATGACCCTCCAGCCTCGCGGCTTCTCTGCATACCTGTCCTGAATTCGAGAGAGTATCTCCTCTACTGGCTCTGTTTTTATCACGTTTCCTCATTACTAATCTTGCGCCTGAATTCATATCATTATTGGTATCTATGAAAAAGACCGTATTGAAGTAGACAGAGTGTATAATCCCATAGAGATCGGAACGCTGCAGTTGGACCTGTTTCACGATCGCATTGCCAGTGCTTCACCTAGTGAGGTTTCAGACTCGATCTTTCCGCGGATGAGTTCAACTTCTTGGCCGAGGCTTGCTACAATCCCGGTGATCAACTTGTCAATCTCGTCTACCTGCTCATTCCATGATTTGTCTTTATCTTGAAGACTATCAAGGTCAATCGCATACTTGAATGTCAATGGTACACCCTTGACTCTAACTCCGATAGCGTATAGAGTCACTCGCCGCAACCTCTTCCGATCGTCAAGGAATGGACTAACGAAATAATCGGGATCGTAAGTCACCAGAGCAGCGCTTCTAGCATACTCCTTGAAATCCTCATAACGTTCAAGCACAACAGGGGGAATGAATACAGGCCGGGCTTCGCTCATTTTCACCATCTCGACATCTAGACCCACTTACCCCATTACTTCCTGTGGAACCAATGGAGGGCAGTGCATCATGAGAATCTTCTGACTCTGTCTAGTACGTAATTAGTATAATTCTATATAAATATTTCTATATTTTTATTTTATTCATTTTTCGTTTAGTAATAATGCGTTGGAACACGTGTTCTAAGAACGGGAATAGAATATGCGAGGAATTTGCACTGCAGCAATCTATTCGTAGCGCCGCTCTGCATCCCCAAAGGACTCGCAGACACGGCGGAGCCTCTCAATATGGCCGCCCTTCAGATATGCAATATACTCAAACAGCCGACTCACGACCTTTGATTTAGCGCGAGTTGCAATTGAGATGTAAAAATGATAAGCCTTGATATCGCGTTCCAATGCCCCGTTGCAGAGACTCCAACGTTCAAACTGTAGGCCTGGTGAAGAGGCAGAACCGAAATTGAAGGGTTTCTCATTTGGAGGAATCATCGAATCTCGAAGTTTGAGGACCTCTTCCATGGCGGTTGTAACTCCGCCTATCATCATACCTTCAATGGCAGCAATCAAGGTTTCTTCTGATTCGGCAAGCACCTTGAGCAAGGCTTTTACCTCAGGTGCCGTCCTGGCGGCCGCCTCATCCAGATAGAACTGAAGGTCGTTGAGGGCAGTGGCGAGAGCCAGGTTCAACATGTACTTTACTGAATCTTGGGCGTTAATCATTAGAGTAAGGATATGCGGGGTTCATCTCAAGAAAGAGGTTTCGGTAGTCAAAGGTCAGGGACGATTCTGGTAGTTACTGGGATCGGCTAGATATCCCGAAACTAGTTTGTACTCACTTTTGGACATGAGGGGCTTTATGAATGCCAAACCCTCATCTACAAGTCGAATCAGGGAGTGGAGCCTTAGACCCACTTCTGAAGCCCGTTCCATTGCGCCTTGTTGCCGATCAATGATAACTGCCACATCATTACAGCTCACGTCACTGAGTTCTCGTTTGCTGGCCTCAGCAAGAACTTGGGAGCGGGCAATCATCTTGCTCTCCATCCCAGTTACGAGGTCATCTACCAAACAGAGTGAGTCTCCATCTTTCAGAACACCCTCCAATATCGAGTGCTGACCATAATCAGCCAACGCTCTTTGAAGATCCGCCTCAGTCTTCACACCCAGCATCTTTCGGGTATGGCATGCTGGAAGACCCGATTCAATGGATACTGCAGTAGCTATTGGTATGCCTGAGAACGCAATCCCAACAAGCTTGTCAACGGCGGGGGCAGCCTCCTTAATCATAATCGTCATGGCCTTCCCTACTTTTCGCATTGTTTCAGGGAAGGAGCTGAGGTTGCGGAGCTGAATGTAAAATGGACTCCATAATCCGGATACCAATCTCCAACCCTCAGGCTGGTCGCGCTCTGATGTAAGGAGCATTCTGTTCTTGTATATGTTGACCATAATCTCCTTCTTCAGACTCTCTAGTCGAGTGCTGTCCTTCACCATCGGAGCCTCCCACCAACTTCAGCTATTTGCTGTTCTTAAGACTGTCCCCCACGATAGCTGGAGTGAAAATTCATAAACGTGATGAGGTACTCTGGTCGGGCATGGACTCATACGAGCTCACTGAGTGGCTTCTGAATAACGGAGGCCCCGTAATTCGATTCAGAACAATGGTGGAGATTCAGGAAGAGCAGGACATCGGGAAAATAAGTGGAGCTCTCGACAAGCTCATGGACAGCTCCATTATCCAGAAGTGGCTGTCTAGATTGGTTCCGGGAACTGGATTCAATCAGATACATTCAAGCAAGCCAGAGGCCTTCGAGAATGCGATGGGCAAGCTGACTCAGCTCGGACTTCATGCAGGTCTGCAACCATTCGACAGTCTGACTCTGCCCTTCAGAGTGTGGCTCTCAGAGAGCATCGGTGAGAAGAATGATCGGCCGTTCAGTGTCTTTGCTCAAACTCTTGTTGCCGCCTTCCTGGCTCTAGCCAGATATGATGATTTGAATTTCGTCGATGCAGTCCTGAAACAAAGGTTGAAGACAATCTATAGCTTTGCAGAAGACCCTGATTTCTCAGAGATCTATGATAATAGGGGAGAGTTCGGAACAGTACCAAAGGGACTGGCTCATCATAGGCTGGTGAAACCAAACGTCTTCCACGAGCAGCAATTCATGCTGCCATGGATACACGATGTTATGGGGTTCGCAAACTCGAGAAACATCATGGAAGACATCGTACTCAGGGACATGGCTGAACGCGTGGTAGGCATGACTCTGTTTCAGGAATACCAAGAGATGCCATCGGACTACGGAGTGATGAGGCATGGCACAAGGTGCTACGTGATAGGATGGGGAATTGATCTTCCTGGCTACAATGGAGTTGTAGATAATTCGAACTTTGCAAAGCTGTTGTTTAGACTAGAGATGATGGCCCCATTTCGAGTCGCTCGCAATAGTGATTGGTTCGAGCGGTCAATGGCATTCCTAGAAACCCACCGCATAGAAAAGGGGATTTATCGGTTTCCAAGAGTCGCAATGCATGAGAAACGTAGCGGGTATTGGGTCAATGGGGCTTACATGGCTATGGAAGAAGAGCGCAAGAGTCAGCTTGCTATTGATATTGAATCAACTTTCATGATGACCAGAATAAAACGACTGGCTCGGTACTAGCGAAGTGGTTCTTGTAAACCCTCCCGTTTGGCAATCTTTTTAACGCCCTCCAACGCGGTCAGCTCCGATTGCGCTCGTTGTCTAGGGGCTATGATGGATCCCTGCCAATGTGCGGGGGTTAATCCCTCGGCGCCGTAGAACGGACCGAGACGTATAACTGCTCGGGTTTAAATCCGGCCCGGGTTCGAATCCCGGCGAGCGCACCATCCCCTATTCTTCTTCAGCAAGACGCCAAGCTTGTTCATGTCTTGTTCCTACTCATTCACCGTTTTTTTGTCCAACATATTGAATGATACCTCTAAGCTGTGAGCGGGATTTCGATCGATAGAAGGTTAATCCTTCAGTATAGTAACGGAGCTTCAGTTCCGGAAAGAGTCCAAGTATCTCATTTCTTGAGAAGAAGTGAAAGTGGTGATTGTACTTAGTAAGGTAGTACGTGTTTTCCTCAACCTTCTCAATTTCACCCCAGCTTTCGACGTTTTGAAGATCTTCTACAGAGAACGTGAAGATGTAGATGATACCTTTTGGTTTCAAACCAGCCTGCAACCGCTCTGCAATTATTTCAATGTCTGATTTTCGAAAAAGGTGCATAATTCTCGCAACTATAATCAATGCATACCTTCTTGGCGGAATTCGGAACTCTCGTATGTCCATCCTGTGATATGTAAAATCGAGACCCTCAGCTTCGACCACTTTAGAGAATCCTTTTGCCAGCTTCGAGGTATCAACGCCTTCCACCTTACGACCTAGTTTGGCAAAAAAGAGAGCATGCCGACCCTTACCCATTCCAAGGTCTAGGACTGGACCTCTAGGGATGCGGCTCAGATATTCTATCAGTTTGAAGTCCGGACCTTGCTTCCTATTCTCCTTAACTTCCCTATAGGCTTGTACCCAGAAGGTTTTCTTCTTACTCATGAAATGCCCCTCGATACTTTGTAATCAGAAAGCGTTTGCTCGTCAAAGATTTTGTCATTAGAGCATAAGACAATCAGGGTCAAGAAGCTCAGGAAAGAAGAGCTGGTAGAGTTAGGCTAATTAATTTCTTGTTTTCTTGCGTTTTTCATTTTCTGCAGTATCCTTGAAACTTCACATTGATGTTGGCAAGAAGCCTGGCAGTTCACGCGGATACTGCGGAATTTCTATGAACACATCTCGTTTTCTAGGTTGCCGCAGAGAGTACTAGAGGAATCTGCAATTCTTGCCTACAAAATCTCTTCTTGATTCTCGCCAGAAGATATTCTCCTCTTTAGCGATTCTTCACGAATGTATCTCATTTTCCGAATTGGATAAACTAAAACTGTACTCACAATGATAATGGATGGGATTGCAAGCAGGATTTCCGATATTACCTCGACTTCTCTTGTGTGATTAACAAGAAAATTACACCAGAGTGTGTTTTCTCTCACAGAATGAAATCCTCTCCAATACCGGAGAGGAAATTTCGATTTAACGGCTGATTGTATTTCATCCATTGAGATACGCTTGGGGTCCCAGTTAAGTCGGAACGCTATTGAAATAACATCTGCAGCATCCAGATTTACATGAATTGTGAATTCAATTGCCTGACCGTCAATCATTTCATCTATACACTTTCGAACTGTACGCGATGTCATTCCAAGCATCTTAGTAAGATTCGTAATCGGTTCACGTGGATTTGATAGAAGGCATCTCAAGATGCGTTTGTGGTTCTTTCGTAGTTCGATACTACCACCACGACTTGCAGGTAGTGCATGAATCTCCACCCGA
The DNA here is from genome assembly GCA_019057475.1 of Candidatus Thorarchaeota archaeon. GTDB lineage: Archaea > Asgardarchaeota > Thorarchaeia > Thorarchaeales > Thorarchaeaceae > WTCK01. Next base: position 95,484 of record DXJO01000041.1, read on the forward strand.
TCCACAGAATCGATACTCCGAACGTATTGATTAAGCTCATCAATCATTGTCGCATCTGTGCATTCAGCATGGACAATACAAGAACCATAGGAGTCGAAATAGATTCTAGAAACGCGAGGAAACTCAAATATGCTATCTATAAAATCATTCTTTGAAACACCCTCAGTAGGGTATATCAGAATAAAGACCAGTTCGGATCCAATCATTGCTCTACTTGGTCTAATGTAATACCTCTCAATGACTCCTTTATCCTCCAAATGTTTTATCCGTTTCCGGATGGCGGAATCAGAAATTCCAAACTTGCGTGCCAATTCCTTTCGTGAAGCACGACAATTCTCACCTAATTTATGAAGAATGCCCAAATCAATATCATCCAAAGGAATCACCACATACGGGTCATGATAGACATGAAATCGAACTAATTGGTTCTTTTTTCTGTTTTGTTCTGCCATTATTAGCAAGAAAGCGGATTGCGTGGAAAGAACGTGCTTATTATTCAAATATCAAATCCGACTGTACATGAAAGAGTATTAAGAGCTGAAAGTAATGATTCTGATTCCTCCAATACTGGCATTTGTTTTCGCTTTCCTTATTCCGATATTCATTTGCATTATTACTGGGTTGGCGATAAGATCTAAGAAACGCGGTTTCAATGATTGCTTTGGTACAATCGCCAGGATATTATACATACCAGAAGCAAAGGATATGGCTAGAGATGAGGGGACACATGAATCCAGCGGAATCAGTACATCGCTTCTCTTGATGTTTGTGGGAATCGTGATTTTCACCATCGCTAATCTTCTTGCTACATTCTATTTGAGCTTGATTGATGTTATGCATGTAATAAGCGTGGATAATGCCGGAGTGGTTAGCAATGTTTCATTCATATCAATTGAAGACCCTTTTCATGGAGGATGGTGGGGATACTTACCCTGGTATGGTGGATATCCTATGCCACTTCTCGGACAAGATGCACATCATGAAACATGGGAGTGGATTCTATTCACAGGTATTGCATGGAACAATGATGTCTTCCTGCAATGGAGAATCATTGACATAAATCTGGGGCTTATAATTGCAAGTCTTTTCTTCCTCACTCCCCTTCTATTCAAAGCAGTTCGTGAAGCTGCAATACCATCGATTCTTCTCTTTCTATCAGGAACTCTGACAGCTATCAGAGGCTTCATCGGTATGCTTGGTAAAACAGTATCAATCCTTTATTTTGGTGGAACTCTGGATATGGGATATGTCAGCTATGACCTAGCAGAAATTGGAACAGCAGGCTTCGTGCAAATAGTGATGATATCCTTACCTGTTATTCTAATTGGATTGGCAGTGTTTTCAATACTGGGATATTTCTATTGGAAATCACAACTTAAAGAAAGGGGAATCTCTGCCAAGTGGTTTATTCTCTTTGTTATGGCAACTTACCTTGTACCATTATTCCTTTCCGTGTGGTGATAGAATGACACGAAAATTACAAGTCATATCAGTCTTGGTTTGCTGTTGTATAATCACACTCTCACTACCTCAGAATTCAGTGGAGTACAATTCAAGGGAATTACATAGCGAGTTCACAGTAAGTGACAGAAACTATTGGCCTACAGAAGGTTGGAGGAATTCAACTCCTGAAGAACAGGGGATGAGCTCTGAAGATATCAATAGAATGATGAACTTCATTGAGGCGGAAGATATCAATATCGATTCTGTGTTAATCACAAGACACGGGTATATTGTGCATGAAGAGTATCCCAGTTCGTGGTATGATGAGGATAGAAAGCACGAGTTGCATTCAGCAACTAAGAGTTTCACATCAGCATTGGTAGGAATCGCAATAGACAATGGGTATATTGACAATGTTTCTCAACCCATGTTGCCGTTCTTTTCAGATTACAATATAACCAATATCGATGAACGAAGAGAAAGAATTTCAATTGAAGATCTGCTAACGATGCGAGCGGGTATGTTCTGGGATGAAATAAGTGCACCCTATCTTTCACCTGAGAATGATGTATATTACATTCTAACAGGTGATGGAGTAGACCATTGTCTCAATCTTGATATGGTGGCAGAACCTGGGGAATTATGGCACTACAGCGGTGGAGCCTCACACCTACTTGCAGCAATTGTACAAGTTGCAACTGGAACGGATTTTCTTGAATTTGCGACAGAGCACCTCTTTGATCCCTTAGGAATTGACGATTATTATTGGACATACGATGGGAGTCATAACTGGTATACCGGAGCGTGGGGATTGAAGTTGAATTCTCGCAGTCTTGCAAAGTTCGGATATCTATTCTTGAACAATGGAACTTGGGATGGGCAACAGATAATCTCTGAAGAATGGGTAAATGTATCAACATCTAGCTATACTTTGTTTGAAGGTCATACGGGCTATGGATATCAATGGTGGACACTTCCAAACTTTGGTGTATATTATGCAGCGGGAAGAAATGGTCAATTCATCCTCGTTGTTCCAGACCTAGATATTGTGGTTGTCTTCACATCAAGTATCTATACTGAAAGCCATAATATACCAATCAGTCTACTCACGGACTTCATCTTAAATAATGATAATGTGCCTATTCCGGATTCAATCCGAAGCATTGTCATCAATATCATCATAGTTGCATTACTAGCGGTCCCAGTTGTGATTATGGGATATCAACGGATGAATGCTCGGAAACCCAACCTCAATCACAATTCCACTTCTAGCATTTAGGACAATCTGGAACTCTCCCTTAGGTGGGAACCGAAGCCTTTAGAGTAGAAACAAAAAAACGGCAGAATCTACTCAGAGTTGCGCTTGAACGAATGGAGATGGGCTGAATCAAGAAATAGCTGCAGTTTCACATCCTGAAGTTTCCTTAAAACTTTGCTTCGACATCGGCAATATCTTATTACAAGTGAAAACACTCTGACAACGCTGGCTGAAGAACCATGAAGAGAGTGCTTTTCCTATGTACAGGAAACTCAGCAAGGAGTCAGATGGCTGAGGCACTCCTGAGGTCGCTTGCGGGCGACAGTTACGAGGCGTATAGTGCCGGTACTGACATCGCTCCCGTTGTGAATCCATTCGCACTAGAGGTACTTGGGGAGGTAGGTGCAGATACAGAGGGGCTGCATTCGAAAAGCCTTGACATCTTCATGGACCAGTCCTTTGATTTGGTCATCACTGTCTGCGACAATGCTAGACAAACTTGTCCGTTCTTTCCGGGAGCCAAATCAATGGACCACTGGTCCTTGGAAGACCCTGCTGCATTCCAAGGTACTCGCGAAGAAATTCTCTTTAAGTTCAGGGAATCTAGGAACGAGATTGAGAGGAGAATCAGGACTGCCTTTCTGATTTAGTAATAACGAGGCTTCCATGGGACTCATCGCTCAACCCATGTGAACTTCCTCTGTAGTGTCGTGGGATACACCTTACGCCAGTCATATTCCACCCTCTGACACCACTTGTACACAGTCCTAGGATGAATATAAGATTTCAAGGAGGTTCCCAAGTTCCACGTGCGACAATTCCCAGCCAGAGCATAATCGACTTGAATCTTCTTTTTGGCAAGCTCCGCCTTCTTGACGCGATCTCTTGCCCCCTGCACTATTCGCTCTACTCGTGCAACACGCTCAATTGACTTCTCGCGGAACGTCGCGAGGATATTTTGCTTCCTCTCAAGGTTAGCTTTGCTCTTTCGATAACGTTCTCTTGCGTTGGCCAGCCCGGTTTCAGCTTTCTCTAGTCGGTTTCGAGCCCTCTCTATACTAGCTTGGGCACCTTCAAGGCGTTCTTTCTTGGTTGTCATGCCCTTGCGCTTGCTTCCCCTTGTGCGACGTTTGCGATCTCTGGCATTATCCCATGTGATTTTCGCTTTATCCCGCTTCTCTCGCCAAATCGCAACAGTGGCTTTGTTCTTTTCCACAATCTGCTTCTGTCTAGTGACCAAGTCTTGCTTCTTCGTTCGCAATGTCTTCTCTTTTCTGGATACTGCCCTCAGGCGCTTTCTCTTGACAGCAAGTTGCGCTTTCGCTTTCTCAATGCGGACATCTGCTTTCTTCAGTCGCTCAAGATACCGTTCTGCAGTGCGATTCCAACCTTTGGGTGCTTGCTTGGTATGATTCATCACTCGCGCAACTTCTAGGTTGGCACGCTTGAAAGCCGCTTTCTTGATGAAATTAGGGTCAGTTCGCTTTGTACGGCTGCGCGTCAATTCCTCTTGCATCAACTTTGTGGCATGGTGTGTCCTGAACATTTTGGCTGTGAGGTCTGGATCCACTTCACTCAGGAATTTGTTGACGTGTGTGCTGCGAATGCTGGGGAATATCTGGGCTAGTTTCCTCGGGTCGGCGCTGGTTCTTCTGCCCGCTCGGGAAGAGAATGATTCTACTCGTTCTACGGCCCCTTCGTATATTTCTCTAAATACTTCAAAGACTTCAGAAGGCACTTCCAGCTCCTTATGCCAAGAAACGCTATCCTTGCCCAAGAAGTCAAACACAATGGAGTTTCTCTTGAATGTCAGATGCTCAGCTCTGAGTGTCGTTGCACCAACAGTGTCTGCCTCGTCGGGGTCCTTTTCATCACCCACACGTAGACTGAGGTACTCGATCAGATAGCATGCAGCGGCAACCATTCTTCGCTTTGGTTTATCAGAATGCAGCCCCTCCATTATGTGGTCACGAATCACTTCTGTTAATCGTCCCATTCGAAGTGCTTTGTCGAACTTCGCAGCCTCGCGCTCCTGTTTGATGGGAGTGCTATCATGCAGCCAGATGTATTTCACCTTGCCCGTGAGCTCATCCATCCACTTGGCAATCCACATGGAATCGTGGGACCACTCAAGTGCCCTCCAGTGACCTTCTGGTATCGGCGCATCGGGGCTAAGATTCAGCGTGATGTCTTTGTGTGTGACCCCTCGTTTCCATCTTCCTCTGAAAGGATGTTTGCCCCGACCCATGAAAATGCCTGAGGGTTCCGTTTGGTAGTTTCCAAGCTCCATTCGCTCCCCGTCAACAAGAGCGTAGCCAAAGACCTCTTTCAAACGCTCGCGCTCAGCTTTCCTTGATTCCCGCGCGGCCTTCTTCTCCTCCTTGGTCATTGCCGCTTTGGCTGCACGTTCTCTCTCAACCACATCAACTGCTTCGCTGAAGTCTACCTCTTCGACTCTGAGGTTTGGCTCGATCTGGAGTGCATCGCTGAAATCGTTCATGAAGTTGCTTGCAAACACAGGGTCCTCAACATACGGCGTACCGAGCTTCTTCACCCAGGCAATTGCCATTGCTTCCTGCAACTGGTCAAGGGTGATGCTTTCACCTCTCGCTATTATGGCAAGGCCAAGGGGTTCTGGCTGCTCGATGACTATTATGCCGTTGTGCTGTAGTGACTCCATCAGGATGCCTCTTCCATTGCTAAGGTGGGATGTAAAGACAGATATCTATCAGGCGGCTCGCGGACTCCGCTTAGAGTCGTGGTCAACAGGGAGTGAACAAAAGCATTGTGCTAACGGTGGCCCACTAGGTGGTCACCATACGATGATTCGCTGACCCCTGGAGCTGGAGGAAAGGGGAGGTTCACGATTATCTCATCAAGCTACACCTGGAGAGGTGAATCGAATGGAATCGGTCTGACTTGATGCTGCTTGTACAATTTTGACTTATTCGACATTGGGATGGTTGATTCAAACTATATCGTCGTTGAATCGGGAGTCCTTGCGGCTTCAGCCAGGTAGATCCTCAAAGTCTGCAACAGACCACGAAAATCTGATGGTGTCATGCTCCAGAGCGTGTCCATTCCACTCACAAACCATAGTCGGATTACTCATGACTGCGTTCCAGAGTAAGCTGATTAATAAGGTCATTTTCTCATTTTGAATAATGATTCATATGTTTCTTCTGTCGGCGAATGCAGGCATGCCGGCTAAGCTTCTTGATAACCCAGCATGGGTACAATGCTCAAGACGTTTTGACTGGAATTAAAATGAGAACGAAGGGAAAAAAGGGAGGCAGACGAAAACGGAGAAAGCAAAAAACGGAGGAGTTACGACACCTTATGAAGAAGCTTTCAAACCAAGAATTATCGCATTCCTTTGCAATTGGTGTAGTTATGCAGGAGCGGATTTAGCAGGTACAAGCCGTGTTCAGTATTCCCCCAATGTATACCCGGTCAGGGTCAACTGCTCGAGTCGGGTGGATCCTACTATCGTGATTAAAGCCATTTTGATGGGAGCAGATGGTGTACTCATAGCAGGCTGTCATCCAGGTGATTGCCACTACAAATCTGGTAACCTCTATACAAGAAGGAGGGTCATGATGCTAAAGACACTTCTTGAAACAATAGGGATAGCACCTGATAGATTGCGATTGGAGTGGATATCTGCATCGGAGGGCAATAAGTTTGGCAAAGTGGTTGACCAATTTGTGGAAGAGATCAAAGAACTTGGTCCATATCCCATGGGGGGCTTATTGAATGATCGAGTATGAGTCAACCATTTGTCCATACTGCAGCTGCGGCTGCGGAATTTACTTAGTAATAAAGGATGGAAAGATCATCGGTCAGGAGCCGCAGCATGAACACCCTATAAATGAAGGGGGGAACTGTCCCAAGGGAAGGAATGCCTACCAATTTCTATATGCTGATGATAGACTGAAAACACCCTTGATAAAAAAAGATGGTAGGTTGGAAGAAAGCACATGGGATGAAGCGCTTGACCTCATTGCCGCCAAACTGAAGAAAGCAGACCCAGATGATTTCGGTCTGCTAGCATCGGGGAAGAATACAAATGAAGAGGCCTATGTACTGCAGAAGTTTGCACGTGTGATTATGGGTACCAACAATGTAGAGTACTGTGGTCGTCTGTGTCATTCACCTACTGCGGCTGGACTCGGTCCTACAGTTGGGTCCGGCGTCATGCCAATTTCTCAGCTTGATATTCAGAAAGCAGATTGCATCTTTCTAGTCGGAATCAATCCAAAAGAAACATTCCCTATGATGGCAAAGAGGATACTAAGGGCTAAGGAGAAAGGCGCAAAGGTAATCGTATTGGACCCAAGGAAAACAGTCACTGCAAGAGATATTGGAAACATCCACCTCCAGTTGGAGCCGGGAACAGACATAGCTGTACTCAATTCTATGATGAAAGTCATTCTTGATGAGGGACTAGAAAGTAAAGAGTTTATAGAGTCCCGAACAGAAGGGATCGAAAGACTGCGCGATCATCTTGCTTCTCTAGACCTGAAGGAGATGGAAAAAATTTCTGGGGTTCCCCTGAAAGAACTAAAAAAGGCAGCTCGATGGCTTGCTAAGGCGGAAATTGGTTGTGTGTTATATAACCAAGGGCTCAATCAACATTCTAAAGGAGCAGATAATGTCAAGGCTCTCGCTACACTGGCGTTGGTGACTGGTCAATACGGAAGACCGGGTACAGGTATCAGCCCAACTCGTGGTCAGATCAACGGTGAAGGTACGGGAGATATGGGTTGCCTTAATGTGTTTTACCCTGGATTCCAGAGAGTTGGTACAGGTGCATCTGAAAAGTTTGAGAAGCTCTGGGGTGTAGATAACCTTCCTTCTAAACCTGGATATCCGTATACCAAAATGCTCCAAGAAACTAAGTATCTGTGGGTGGTAGGAACAAATCCTATGATGGCGGCCCCAGATGTTGATAGTGTGCGAGAGGCGCTTGAGCGAAAAGAGCTGTTGATAGTCCAAGACATCTTTCCCACAGAAACAGCCCAGTTGGCTGATGTCGTGCTCCCTGTGGCTACGTGGGTAGAAAGAGAAGGCATCCATGCTTATGTAGATCGGAGAGTACAGAAGATAAATAGAATAATAGACCCACCAGCTGAAGCTAAACCAGATTGGTGGATTGTGTGTCAGTTGGCGGAAAGAATGGGATACAAGAGCAAATTCGACTTCTCATCTCCTGGTGAGATATTCGAAGAGATAAGAAGATGTGTTCCACCATATAAGGGAATAACCTATGAAAGACTCGAAAAGACTGTAGGAGGTATCCAATGGCCATGCCCTACGGAGGATCATCCAGGCACCACTACTTTCTTCACAAAAAAGTTCAACACGCCTGATGGACTAGGCCATCTTCAAGTAGTAGACTACAGACCTCAAGCTGAACAGCCTGATGAAGATTATCCCTATGTTCTCACAACTGGAAGAAGTATATTCCATTATCACACTGGCTCGATGACCCGTAGGACGCCAAAGCTGAATGATGAAACCCCAAAAGGTTTCTGCCAGATTAACCCTACTGATGCTGTTGCAGAGAAAATTAGAAACGGAGACAAAGTCATTCTGAAAACTAGACGTGGCAGTATCGAAGCAGAAGCTCACGTAACCGATGAGGTTCCGAAGGGGCTTGTGTTTCTTCCTTTCCACTTCGGCGAGTCATGCGCCAACAAGCTCACTAATCCCGTATTGGACCCTGCTTGCGGGATGCCGGAGTATAAAGCATGTGCAGTCAAGATAGAGGTGAAAACATGAGTGGAAATATGCATATTGCCCGTTCCTCAGACAAGAGCATACTAGAGAAGGCAGAATGTGGTGGAGCTGTTACTTCTATTCTCAAATTCGCTCTAGAAACAGGGAAGGTTGATGGTGTAGTCACGATAAGAGCAAAGAACGGCAATAGGTATGCAGGTGTACCTGTTTTGATTACAGAGCCAGAGGAATTGTCTGAAACTTCTGGTTCGCTCCATTGCTCTACTCCGAATATTCCTCGGTTTGTGAAGGAATATCTTGATGGCGCTTCTACTATGAAATTGGCTGTCGTAGGCAAACCGTGTGACATTAGAGCAATTATAGAACTCCAGAAGAGGAAACAGATAGACAATGACAACTTGATTCTCATAGGCCTAAACTGTACTGGTACTCTCTCACCTACCACCGCCAAAGAGATGTTTATCGAGGAATTCGAGGTTGAACCAACTGAAGTCATGAGAGAAGACATCGATGAGGGGAAGCTCGTCATTATTCTAGAAGATGGGACTAGCAAATCCAAGGATCTTATAGAATTGGAGGAAAAGGGCGTCGGGCGTCGGGATAATTGTAGAAGATGTGAAATAAACATACCAATCTTCGCAGATCTGGCGTGTGGTAAATGGGGAGCTGAAACTGAGGAAAAAAAGAGCACGTTTATAGAAGTATGCTCAAACAAAGGCAAGGCGCTGATAGACGAAGCGATAGAAGAAGGATTCATCGAGGTTGAAGAACCCGACAAGAGAAGTATCCAACTGCGAGAGGAAAAAGATAAGGCAGAAAAAGAACGTGCAAAGGAATGGAAAGGTCGTGATTTTGAGCCTCTATTGGAGCTTGCCCCATCAGAGAGATTGGATTATTGGATAAGGGAATTCAACAAGTGCATAAAGTGTTACGGATGCAGGGATGCGTGTCCGATATGTTATTGCGACCATTGTCTTTTAGAGGCAAATAGAGGGTTCGTGGAGGGTGGCAAAATACCTCCAGATGCGGTGTTTCCTCTTACAAGACTTGCACACGTTGCTGATTCTTGTATCAATTGCGGACAGTGTCAAGATGCATGTCCAATGGAACTCCCATTATCTAAACTATTCAATCTTCTGAATACCAAACTCAGCGAGGTATTCGACTACACTCCTGGAGTCGATGTTGAGCAAGGTCCTCCACTGAGCGCAGTAATGATGGAGGAACTTCAGATAGAAGATACGTTCTTAGATATGTCATCAATTAATACTAGATTGCGCGGAAGTGAGTCTTCGAACAGCAGTTAAATGAAGACCTAAGACTGCCAGACCTATTAATGAAGACCTAGTCAATGGGAGCGTATCCCGATGATGGTGCGACCGCGGGAAATCGGCTTGGCAGCATCCACAGACTCCACCCAGCAAGAATATGGTTCGTCAAGCTTCATGTCAATCCAACTGTTGAGGATCCTGCAATGACTTCCTTGGCCGCGTGACTCTCAATCGTCCGCTGTGACATTCGTCACGGGCCCAGGTTCCCAGATTATTGAGTTTCGTAATGAGGACTAAGCCAACATCGGACAGTGAGTATTCCACGCGAGGTGGGACTTCATCAAAGCTCTTACGAGACAGGATGCCAAGCTTGGTCAATTCGGATAGCTTCTTCGATAATGTTGAGTCGCTAATCTCTCTCTTGCTAAGGCTCACCAGCTGCTCTCGTATCTCAGAGTATCTCATATCGGACCCAAACTCACTCAGGACAAGCATCAATGGGATGGTCCAGCGACGCCCAAGCAATTGGACAACGCTCAAGAGTGGTGCAAGACAGGAACCCGAGGAAGTTGTAATATCACGCATTCTTCACACATCCGAAGCAACTTGCCTAAGGCGTAGCGAGAAGTTAAATCCAATGTTTATTCTCAGCAAGTGAAGGAGTCCTACGATTGAACAAGTGCAAATGTGAGAAAGGCGACCACCACAAGACCATGACCAAAACGGAGAGAATCAAGCATCTGGAAGATTGCATGGCGAGTATCATCCACAAGCTCGACTGCGTGAAGCAGGAATTAGGGGAACTAAATGGATAGGCAGGAGTTCCCGATTTCGGCACCATGACGTGGTCCAATGACATAAGAGATAGTTACGGTCATCATGTCTAACAAAGAAACATGGTGACCTAGCTGCGGAGAATGGCGTTTCTTTCACATGAAGCTGGGCAGAGTAAGGGCGGAACACAGAAGTCTGCAGATAGAGCTCACTCAACATGTAACAGAACGGGTCTAGGGAAAGAAATGGTGCGCCTGCCGGGAATCGAACCCGGGTTTCGAGCTTGGAAGGCTCGGGTCATAACCCCTAGACAACAGGCGCAAGTGTTCACACGCGGGCAGTCATGGCTCACCATTGCATCGCGATTTAAGGATGTTGTTGCAGTGGGTCTATCAGGATGGTCAGTGGAAGGGTGCGTCATAGTGTGCAAAGCGCATGGTAACGGATTACCAATGGAAGGCTGAAACTCTTGAGGGTGCTCTAGCAAGCACGCCCTCTTCGAGGGTCTTGTGGATTCCTGCCTAACCCAGTAAAAGACATCCTTAAGTCGATCCACATCGCTAGAAGTTGCGGGGGTGCGACCTGAAGTGACTGCTCGGGAAGACACAACAAGACCGTTCGGGATTCTTGTCCTTTGGATACTGAGTGTTATCCGCATTGCTTGCCTGTTTGCCTTTATGAACGCAACCCACCTTGAGTACTTGGAATGTATCAAAGGTCCCGGTCTCCCGCCTTTCCATCCGCCGTCCTGTCCCCACTATGAACCCTACCTTGCAGCACTTGGTTTCTTCGACATTGCAGTCCTCGCCTTGCTGCGAAAACCGGGTCACTACAGGTTACTACTTGCGTCAGCCTTTGACGTGTTTCTGTATGCTGTTGGAACATTGACTGTAGTGACAGGCCTATGGCGCTTCTCATCTCTACAGTTCTACGCCATTGCTATATGGTTGCTATCCATAGGCCATGCCGCGATATTCCTTGTTCCAGTGGTACGAGAGTACTACAGAAAGCGGACTAATCAGAAATAGGGAATTTTAGGCCATCTTAGGACCTTGTGGCAAAAATGCGCAGTCACGGATGGTCAAATGGCTGCGTGTTAACGGATGATTCACCGCTTCGATTCAAATATACCGTTGCAGTGATAGGCCAGAGATGACGCATAATGTACTGGTATGGTGGCATTGTTTGTCGGCTTTGAGAGACTGAAGCCAAGCTGCCAAAACAGTGGTGGCATTGGATTCGTCCAGAAGAAGAGGATAATGGTCTACACTCCCAGCTGATCCTGGGACTAGGTAGACTCCGCTGCCATCATAGTCGCACCAGTAGTTGCCCTGATTCACTCCGTTATCCCATTTGTTGTCTAGTCCATCATCTATGGCATTACTCATTTCATTCCAACCAAGGCGATTGTAAACCAATGAGATGTTTCCCGTCTGTTCACCAAGCCTAATGCCTACGCCCGTATTGTTCAACACTGTGTTGTATCGGATAGACCAGTTTGTGCAAAGGATTTGCACGTCAACTCCTTCCTGATTCTCTGAGATGGTGTTGTTCCACAGCTTGCAGGAGTCAGAGAACTGTGCTAGCACACCCCATTCGTTGTGACAAACTCTGTTGTGGGAGAGATCAACACCCACGCTGCCAATGATAATAGCACCATAGGTACAGTTACGTATCTCGCTGTTCTCAAATCGGAGGTCGTGAGATTCCGTGGCGTTTACGCCTGCGCACGATGCTTCGATCGTGCAGTTATGGACAGTACAATCACGGGAGAGGAAAAACTGCATACCATCATCATTAGAGTGTACAACACATGATTCCAGATACGCATTCGAAGAATTGTATATCGAAATAGCTGCACAGTCTGCACTCAACTCAGGTGTGGAACTCAAGAAGCAGTTCCGTACGACGAAGTGGACTGTGATATCTGAGATGTCTACGCATTCTGCATCGCTTCTAATCCAGAGATTCTCAATCAGATACGGGCTGCTTGATGTGCCATTACCTTTCCAGCCTTCTTCAGCGGCCTGATTCGCAAATTCAGTGTTGCTCCTGAGAGTGATAGGAGGATGCTGCGTATATGTGCCCCCCTCAATCGTCGTTATGTCACCCCCGGGCGGCGTTTCGTCAAGGACTATCATCAGGAAGCCGACAGATGCGATTGCCATGACCACGACTACTACGACGAATATCTTTGCTGTCTGATGCGATGACACCTTCACCACGTCCCTCATAGATACTCATTGTGAGCATATTAGGTTTGACAAGATTCGATGTCACAAGCGAGTGGAGATTGTCTAAATGTGGCATCAATAAACAATTGAAAAAAGGTTTGCAGCAATTAATTATGATAGAAGATATGTAATGCCCGAACAGGTAATGAACCATGACTGAAAGCAAACTGGGTTTTGATACTCACAGAAGCTCCCTGGCTATTCATTACTTCGCATTCACATTGGCGTATTGTGCGAGTATTGTCTTCGCAGTCATACTGGGAGCCACTTTTGGCCTAGTCCCGCCTATCGACTTCTGGTTACGAATTGCAGGGCCTTTTTTCATTCATGTTTCGATTATAGGACTGTGGCTCTTCATCGTATGTCTGCCGATCTTATTCGTGACTAACCTGAACGTTATCTGGTTCGGACGGGTTCTCAAGCAGAGATTCGTTTCTACTTCCGATGCCATCAGGACTGTACTCGGGGTGATTGTTGCGGCTCCTTTGCTCATTATCGCGGTGTGTATCTACATTCTTATGGGCCACATATTCATCTGGCCGGGCGTATTACTTGTCTTAGGCCCGATCCTGTCTGGGTTCCCTCTCGTCTATGTACTCGTCATCATTGGGATTATGACCAAAAACACAAAACAACTCATCCTAGACTGTGTAAAGGACCCTCGTTTTTGGTTTGTGTCCCTCTTGTTGATTGTCATTCTTCTCGTCCCCCTGGCCGCCCTAGGTCTCCCATTACAAAAGGGCTATTTCCAGTACTTCCAGTCAGAAGAGCTCTTCCTAATGAACATCCCTGGCCTCGTTGTCAGGGCACTGATGATAGCATCTGTCTTACCCGCCATACCACTTGCATTCCTTCGGCTCAGAGATGAAATTCTCTTTGACCCACCAGATTAGATAAAGCGACCATTTAGTGGATACAGGCGCGATTGCCCATACGCGGGCGATCAGTGGAAGAGTCGAATCAGGTTGGATTGGAACGCGCTATCATGGATGGTCAGTGGAAGGGTGAATCTTGGCGGGCAAAGCGCGCAGTCAAGGACGGTCAGTAAGCGTGTTGTTGCAGTGAGTCTATCAGGACGGTCAGTGGAAGGCTGAGATCCATGAGGGCTCCAACAGACACGCTCGGTTCATTTTCGCTTTGTTTTATTAAGCAGTGTTTCCAAAGACACAAACATGGTGGAGGTTTCTTTGCATCAACTCATTGCTCGATTCAGGGAGAACCTGTCGATCTTTTCCGCTTCAGCACTCAAGAGATGGTTCGCGATAGTGTTTGCCTCGTGTGCATTCTTCGTGCTTTGGATTAGTGGCAGCAGACCCGCGCTGGAAACCATCTATCGAATTGCAAACTATATCGGCTGGCTGCTTTTCACCGGGATTCCCTTTGTAGTTGGAGCCTCTCTTCTGTTTGGCTCACAAGAGTCGCACCGCAGCATTGCTGATTCCGCACAAAAGGGCAGCAAGGTGAATTTTGCTTCTCTTTTCATCACATATGTTGTACTGACTCTGCTAGTGATGGCAGTTGCGGTTGTTATCGGTTTCGTGTTTGCCTTTGTGTTCTCAGATCCACTCTGGATTCTTGGTGCCCTCCCATATATGCTCGTTCTGACACTCGCCATTTCCCTACTACTTTGTCCTATTGCTGCGTTCTTAGCTCTGGCAATTGATCAATGGAAGACCAGTACAGTCCTAGGAATATCGATATTCCTTGCTGTTGGGCTCGCCACAGGTCAGCCGGGATTCCCCGTGAATTACCCGGAGATTGCTTTGCTCGGACCTGTTCACCTTCTCACTGCTCTCTTGTTCATATTGGTTGCTGGTTCTGAATATCAAGGGGCTATCGATTATTATGTAGGCGTCAGCTTTGTACCAGGTCAACTCATACTACCAATCCTTCTACTTATCTTTGCTTCAGCAATCTCCTATGTCTTTTCCAAGCGGATGTTCGAATCCAATCTACATCGCTGGACAATCGAGAGAAAACAATGGTTGTCAACTGAAGAGGGCATGCAGGACAAGCCTGAAGCTCAATCGAATGTCAATCTGCCAACTCTCTATGAAGAGCTGAAACTGAGAAGAAGGATAATAGCCGCTCTTGCAGTTGCAGCCATTCTTCTGATTCCACTTGCTGGAATGGGCTACGTGTCAGTAAGACAGGAGGAGTGGACCCAAGTTGTATACGAGAGTCCAGCGGGAGGCGAAATGGTCGAGGTAGGGCAGCAGTGGTTATACGGTGAATTCTTCGGAGTAAACCCTCCTGATAATGTGCACCTTGCAGTGGGCTGCCTGGGTGAGATACTTAGCGGAGGTGGCGACTCCGACGTTGTGCGCATGAACTTTGAACACAGACAGATGTCACTGGATGAATTCCTACATCTAAACGATACAGAGATTGAAGATATGTTTGGGCGTAGTGAATCTGGAAATTACGGCACTAGCGGGTCCTTCAGCACTGGCTGGGGCGGGCCCATTCACGCGGTACAGTATATCTGGGTTCTCAGATTCCTCGACGCGCTTGGGCAAACTGAGGGCAGCATCAGTATTTCGTTTCGCGTCATAATGAGAGCCACGTAGTTTCCCAGTTTGGTGTATGGAGGAAGTCCCTAACTGCGCAAGGATTTTGCTGTATGAATTGGCAAGGAAAAGGGAAATGAGCTGGCAGCATGTTCACTGCCAGACTCTGCGCGAATTACAGTTCAAATTCGTGATACTCGTAGTGTGTGAGCGGGAGTGCTTCACAGTCTGTAGTGTCTGCAATGTCATAACCCATTTCTTGCATCTCATGTGAGTGACACTCAACTACAAGAAACTCCTGTGTTCCACCCTTCCCCTGCCAGATGTCGCCATCCTCCACTCTCCATCGGAGTCTGGAGTCAGCAGGGGCTTTGTCTGTCATCATCGAGATGGAATCCCTCCCACAGACCTGGCTTCCTTCTCCTGTCTTGATGCTGGCATATCACTCCCAGCGACAGAGAGGGTCTTCACAGTTCTTGCCACGGCGAGGTCATTATCACCCATCCCAGATTCATCACTGAAACTGGGAAGACTCGTCTGAGCATGGTGAACAGCCGCGGACTCCCCTGAGTGGGATACACCACTCCTCATGGAGAGTAAGGACCTCCCTTGAGAAGAGACCTTCCCTCGGGCTTTCGGGAGCGAGTGTGTGCTGCGCGAAACAGCATTAGCCCACTTGCCTAGTCCTCTCATATAGTGAAGTACGCTTGTGAGAATAAAAGCTCGTACAGAATCTTGCTTTTTCAGCCCTGTATAGTTTGGGATCACACAGGATTCCACTTCCTCTAGATTCAGAGATGGTGAGGAGTGACCTTGACGAACTGAGGCTTGATGAGTCGATGCTGAAGGACATAATCAGGAGCTGTGTCCAAGCGCCGCAGGACCGGAGTATCAGGGTTTCCTGAGGAGGATATCAGGAATGAGATGGATTGACAGGGGTTCTGGCGATACAAGCACGTGTGGATGACTCCTACGTAATGTGATAATATTGCATATTTCTTACATTTCTGTGTTCCAGATTACTAGAGATGTGTAAGAATTCCATCGCTCATGATTCCTGCATTAGAAAGCAGAGCGATTCTGATCGTGTCATTTTCCGCATTGGTTGGCACAAGGGATGCTGCAAATAGCCCCACCCCAATTACTCCTATCACTAGAACAACAACTACAGCAATAACTAGGGGTTTGTTCGTGGGTGCCATATTTCCGAATTACCTAGGTAAACCAGTATTAAAGCACAGGTTTGACGCATGAGATGTTTGAACGCGGGTATTCTCTCAGATGTGTCTGTGAATGAATACAACGTCAGTCGCTCAAAGATTTGGAGTAGATTCCCATCATCACTTTCTCTCACATCGATGCTGTATTCATCTAGGAAGATCAAGATTACAATTGCGCTAATCCTAGAATAGATATCAAGCGAGGCGCGATTTTCTCATGGAGTCGGCAATTATGGAGGACTCAACTTCAACTAGTAGTCTGAAACCCAAGACGTGGGGTGGATTCTGGGATATTTTTGGGGATATGCTTGTAGACTTGCTGGATATCAAAGAAGGAGCAAATGTTCTTGATATCGGGACTGGTGGCGGTGCCATACTCTACCCTGCAGCGAAGAGAGCTGGAAACTCAGGTCTTGTAACGGGAGTGGAGCTCTGTGATCATTGCGTCAAGGCCACAACCGATCAGATTGAGAGATGCGATATTAAAAATGTCAAGGTACTGCTCATGGATGCTAGCAATACAGGGTTCGATTATCACTCCTTCGATTATGTTACTGCAGGGTTCATAGGATGGGATGACTACTTCGACTTTCAAGCCCACAAGTACACGAAGGAAGACCTGCTGATGGCTGAAATTGGCAGAGTCCTAAAGCCTGGAGGGTTGATTGGCATCACTACGTGGCTTCTTCAGGAAGATTTGGACTGGATGTATCAGTTCCTAGAACGGCACTCTATCTTGTGCAAAAGGAATTATTCCATCGAGAATGAAAAGGACTGGAGAGAGATTATGTCTGCTTCCGGATTCAAGGATGTCCAAGTCGCATCTGAATCTGCAACCTATACTTACGAATCCATTGAGGCATGGTGGAAAGAAATGAGGGACTATGATTGGGTTCTAGAGGGGAAGGACGATGATGTGATAACTGATTCCCTGAAGGATGATGCATTCTCATCCATTCACGCACATGTTACTGATGAGGGGGGAGTTCAGTTCAAGCGAGACGCCCTATTTGTAATCGGCAGGCAACCCATACCAAAATGACTTAGATTGTATTTGACTGAGATCTCAATTCAACATGCAACCTAAGATGCTCTCCACATCTTCATAGATGTGCCAGTGCCTGAAGTCAATCTATGCGGGTCCATCCAGAGCTATTTCGACAAGAAATTGCCTGGTGCAGTTATGTTTGATATATGTCCCAGCAAAAGATGCTAGAACCAAAGAATGCTGGCTAATGAGATTCGGACTACAATCTGCCGGTGACGCCTACTTTCGAAGAGTACGTCCATAGGACTTCGGCACAGACATGCCAAGCCATCATTACTTCCTTGTCGAGTTCTAGGTGGGTGCTAAACAGCTCCTTTACAGAGTTGGACATATCGCCGTGCGGAAAAGCCCCCACACCCAGGATAACAGGTATCGTGGAATCCTGTGGCAGTATGTTTCTCAACGATTCAGCTGAGGTCTTTGTGCCATCCTCTATTGCCAAGAGAACCAATGACTCACCAGAGCCAGCAGCGAAGTTGCTGACTAAATCGGGAAGGCTAGTATCAATCACTCTCGCCAATGGCTCACCCTCTGGAGGAATCCTGCCATTCATTAAGAGCTGCTCGAACAATCCAACGAACCGGTCATAGTTTCTAGGAAGCCGAACATCAGGGCTAATCTCTATTACTCGACCATCTACGAGATGAAGATGAACAGTGAGTAACCCCGCTTTGCATAGGGGCGTTTCAAGTACTGACAGAAGACTGAGAAAGGTGATGTCTGGACGGCCGCGCTTTTCCATGCTATCAAGGCGTGTCATTGCTCGCCCGTGAAGCGTCTGATCTAGCATCAACTGACCGGGTTTCTTACGTCTACGTCTAGCATGCGCCTGTATCTCTTTCAAACTAGTGAGTTCCCTAGGAACCAACTCGATTGCGCACTCGAGAAGAATCACGTGGAGCATAATCAGACCTCTATCAACGGATGGTTGCGAACGATTTAAGCGATGTGACTATCACTCGAAACAAGAGTTGTCCGTCCGTGAGGAGAAGAAGAGCACCAAGGGCTGAAACAAGAAGACTAGCTCGAGAAAGGATCGATATCCTGTGGGAACAGGCGAGCGATGTTGCCTCACAGAAACCACATCTTGCCCGGCAGAGAATGGCTAGCGCCAGGAAGATTGCACAGAAGGCGAGAATCAAGATACCACGCCATATAGGAAGACAGCTCTGTAGGAAATGCGGGACTGTGCTTGTGCTTGGTCAGAACTGCAGAGTAAGGCTGCGAAACAATAGATCAAGACATCTCACCGTTACCTGTTTGAACTGCGGTGCAATAAGACGGTTCTATAACAAGAAACAATGATGCCACGTCAGAACCTTAAAGAAGAGAACGACTGACGCTTCAATGAATCAATATGCCTAGCAAGCCCCATCTCGATTCCACAAGGATCAGTATCGCCTGGCAAGACCCAGTCATGCTTCAGATAGGAAAGGCCGGTATCACGGATAACACCATATCAGAGGCAAGGCGACTTCTCAAGAAACACAAATGTTTCAAGGTTCGAGTGTTGCGCAGTGCCCTCGACGGAGAACTGACAAAACAGATGTTATTCGAAACTCTGTGTGAACGTTCTGGCGCAGAGCTGGCGGGTTTGCGCGGCAACACAGCTGTGGTCTACAAGAAATAATAAGTCGTCATGGTATAATCGGGTCCAAGCCGAGTTCTGTGGCTCTAATTGAAGCCGAATGCAACGACAACCTTTTATGCGGACTCTAGATTGCGGGGCCAGCCTTCTGGGGTAGGCTACCGGCCGACTCTAGGTAGGGTGAACGCACTTCAATGTGTACGGTGACAAACATATGCCCACGGTCTATGATATTCCCGCCAACATCCTGATACGGCGTCTTGCACTTGACATAAAAGCTCGGAAAGAGATTACACCTCCGGAATGGGCTTCTTACGTCAAGACAGGCGCTCACAAGGAGAGAGCACCAGATCAAGAGGACTGGTGGTATACGCGGTGCGCGAGTATCATGAGGAAGATATACTTGCGAGGACCAGTCGGGATTGAGCGATTGAGAGTCGAGTATGGTGGGAGAAAGAGGAGAGGCACAAAGCCTAACAAATTCCAACGAGGCAGTGGCGCGGTCATAAGGACTGCTTTACAGCAGCTGGAGAAGGTGGGCTTTGTCAAGAAACGTGGGAATAAGGGTCGAGAAATGACCAATGAGGGCAAGTCCTACATGGACAAGCTATCGGCCACATTGAAGACAGAACTCTCGAAGGCTATACCGGAACTGGAGAACTACTGAAGGAAGCCCCGGGCTAGGGGTGAGATGATTGAGTGATGAAGAGCTTGAAGCAATTCGGCAGAGGAAGCTAGCGGCCCTCCAAGATCGGGCGATCCAAGAGCAGAGACATGAGCAACAGCTGTCCGAAGCGCAAACAAAGAAAGAGGCTCTTCTTCGTCAGATACTCACTCCAGAAGCACGACAACGGTTGACCAACGTAAAGATGGTGAAGCCACAGTTTGCTGAACAGATAGAGGCGCAGTTGATTCAGCTCGCCGCATCAGGCAGACTCAAGGGACGAGTGGATGACAATCAACTCAAGACACTCCTGCAACAGATCCAGGGAAGGGAGAGAGAACGAAAAGTCACGTTCAGATAGAAAAACGCTATAGGTGATGCAAATGGCAAGAAACAAGCCACTCGCGAAGAAACTGAGGATGGCAAGAGCTCTGAAATCGAATTCCTCGGTGCCTACATGGGCCGTTGTTAGGACAGGTGGAAAGGTACGAAGAACACCGACGCAACGGAACTGGCGTCAGACAAAACTAAAGCCATAAACAGGTGAGAATAGATGCCTCCAAAAAAGAAGAAAGTGGTCAAAGAGACCAAGGATCTGCCTGAAGTAGAGGAAATAGAAGAGGTAAAAGAGGCAGAGGAGATGGATGAAGTCGAGGACGCCGAGGAAACGGTTGCTGAGGAGGCGGAAACTCCAGTAGAGGAAGTCCCAGAGGAAGAAATCATCGATGAACGAATTTACACAGTGCCACTCCGCAGAGCGTACTGGACTGGTAGCAGACTCCGCAGATCCAACAGAGCAGTAAGAATTCTCAGAAAGTTCGTAGAGAGGCACATGAAGCCGGAAGAGATTGTGATTCAGGCTGAAGTCAACGAGAAAATTTGGTCCCGTGGAATTCAGAAACCGCCCAGAAGAGTTAGGATTAGAGCCACTAAGAACTCAGATAATTTGGTCCGAGTTTACCTTGCGGAGGGATAGCACGGTTTGATCGCCCGGACGGATTTCGAGGGCGATCCGAATGTCGGAGCCTTTGCTGTCATAACCAATGAGATTGCGTTCACATCTCCACATATGAGCAAGAAGTCCATCGACACCCTCGGACGCGCCTTCAATACACAGTTAGTTCAGTCAACAGTAGCAACCCTGGACGTCGTAGGACTAATGTCCGTTGCGAACCGCAACGGGCTACTTCTGCCTTACACAACAAGGGATGAAGAGCTGGACATAATCAAGCGGAGCGTTGACATAACGGTAGACTGGCTGGACAATAAGATGACTGCCCTAGGCAACATCATTCTGGCCAATGATAACGGCGCCATATGCCATCCGGATTTCGATTCAAAGGCAATAAAGAAAATCTCTGATGTCCTGGATGTCGAGGTGGTCCCCGGCACCGTGGCCAAGCTCCCTATCGTGGGTGTGAGCTCCGTAGTGACAAGTCAGGGGGCGGTCGTGCACCCCATGGCGACCAGTGAGGAGATTGAACGCATATCAGAGATGTTAAGAGTGCATGTTGAAGTCGGTACAGTGAACAGAGGCAGCCCGTATGCCCGTCTCGGCGTGTTAGCCAATACCGACGGAATGATTGCCGGATCTGACACCACAGGTGTCGAACTCGCGCATATTTCACAGGTGTTGGGATATGTGTAATAGAGGTGCTTAGTTATGGATACGAAAGTATGGCGAGCAATCGGAAAGTACAGGAAGAACAAGAGAACATTCACATTCACAAAGGAACTGATAGCTCTGAAGGAGTCGCATGTGAGAGAACGCATACTCTCTGATCTAGGCAGCCGCCACAGAGTTAAGAGAAGGGACATCGAGATTTCCGAGGTCATAGAGATAAAGCCTGAGGAAGTAGTTAGTCTCGAGTTGCGAACAATCCTAGGTGTGGAGAGCAAGATTGGATGAGTGAGGAGCAGGAGAATCTTCTGCGGAGAGTATATGCAGAACAGCAGATGGCTTCCACCACCATAGAGCGTAAGGGACAGCAAATGATTCGTGTGCAGTCATACTTGGACAACTACCAAGTTGGCTTGCTGGTTCTGGAAGAGTTGCTGGGGAAGAAGACGGGAGAAGAGATACTCATGAATGTTGGTGGTGAAATCTATGTCCACGCCAAGCTCGTTGACTCAAAGAAGGTTACCAGACACATCGGAAAAGGCATCAGCATAGAACAGGACATAGCAGATGCCAAGAAGAGTATTGAGGAGATTATTTCGAGCCTAAAAAAGCAGTATGACTCCCTTGCTCAGGAGTATCAGCAGCTGCTTGGTTGGTCGTCAAAGTTGGGCACACAGTTCCAGCAATTAGCCGCGGAGATGCAGAAAAAGGAGGAGTAGCAGAGTGTTTGACAAGCTCCGTGGCGCCATTAGCAATGCTGTGACCAAGGCGACCACAAAAGAGCTTACAGACAAGAATCTCTCCGATGCAGTATGGGAACTACAGCTAGTCCTCATACAGAATGATGTAGCAGTGGAAGTGGCAGAACACATTTGTGAACTCACAAAGGAAAAAATGCTCGGTTCTAGAACTGGGCGCTTGGAAAACCTTACGAAGCTCTTCCATTCAGCATTGCACGATTCAATAATCGAAGTTCTTACTCCTGAATACCCCCTAGACCTTCTAGAATTCGCCAAGAAAAGAAGAGATGAAGGTGACCCGACAACAATTCTCTTCGTAGGTGTCAACGGAACGGGGAAGACAACAACACTAGCGAAACTGGCACACCTCTACAAGAAGAACGGGTTCTCGGTAGTCATTGCCGCTGGAGATACATTCCGGGCTGGAAGCATTGAGCAGCTTGAGAAGCATGCTGAGAAACTGGAGATTAGGGTCATCAAGCAGGGCTATGGTTCAGATGCTGCGGCAGTCGCATATGATGCAGTTGCTCACGCAAAGGCCAGACACATTGATGTTGTGCTCATTGACTCCGCGGGAAGGATGCAGAGCAACAAGAATCTCCTAGCAGAGATGAAGAAGATGGCCCGCGTTGCAGAGCCAGATCTTAAAATCTTCGTGGGAGATGCTTTAGCAGGGAACGATGCATTGTCTCAAGCGAAGGAGTTCAATGATGCAATTGGTATCGACGGGGCAATTCTCACCAAGATTGATGCGGATCCATCAGGAGGCGCTGCCCTATCAGTGACATTCATCACTGGGCGGCCCGTTGTCTACGTGGGTATAGGCCAAGGCTACGAGGACTTGCATCGATTCGATCCCGAGTGGCTTGCACAAAGGCTCATGTCAGAGAAGTGACTGAGTGGACAGTTTTATTACTGAGGGCTTCTGATGTCGCTCGCGTTTGCATATAGCAACCAGAGGTGGTCAGGTTGAGCCTAAAGGGCAGACATCTGGTAGACTTGTCAGACTTTGAAACACAAGAACTCCGTAAAATACTGGATACTGCTCATGATCTCAAGCAGAAACAGAAGAAAGGAAAGCCACATGAGATCCTTAAGGGCAAGTCCCTTGCAATGATATTCATGAAGTCCTCAACAAGGACTCGAGTTTCTTTTGAGGTAGGAATGACTCAACTGGGTGGACATGCACTCTATCTTCAACCCAGTGGAACACAGCTCGGGCGGGGTGAAACAATAGGTGACACAGCCCAGGTTCTCAGCAGATACTGTGATGTTATTATGGCGAGGGTGTATGCCCATAGCGAGGTTGCTGGTCTAGCCAAGTATGCTACTGTACCTGTGATAAATGGGCTTTCAGACTTTCTGCATCCCTGCCAAATTATGGCAGACATGCTGACTATAGAGGAACACAAGGGAGGCCTTGAAGGTCTCAAAATCACCTACGTCGGGGACTCGAACAATGTTAGTAACTCGATTATGCAGGGCTGCACGATGATGGGCATGGATGTTACAATTGGGTCGCCCAAGGGTTATACACCGATTGAGGAAATAATGACGAGAGCGGATAGACTCAGCAAGAAGCACGGCACGACACTCGAGGTTGTGAATACTCCCGCCGAGGCCGTAAAAAACGCGGATGTCATCTACACAGACACGTTCTTCTCGATGGGCCAAGAGAAGTCAAAGGAGAAGGAGAGTGCACTGATGCAATTCCAAGTGAACAAGGGACTGGTTGGAAAGGCGAAATCCGATGTCATTGTAATGCATTGCTTGCCTGCGCATCGAGATGAGGAACTTACTTCAGAAGTCATGGATGGCCCCCATTCAGTTGTCTTCGATCAAGCAGAGAACCGCTTGCATGCGCAAAAGGCGATACTTGCACTCATCGTATAAGAGGCGGAGCAGTTGGTCAACGAAATCATTGCCATCGGCAGAATAAACATTGACATGGTCATGTATGTTGACACGCTTCCGGGTCGCATTCAGCATGTTGTATCAGACAAGGGACATATCTCATTTGGTGGCTCTGCTGCAAACTTCGCAGTGGAAGCAACGCTACTGGGTGTGAAGACGGGGCTAGTGAGCTGTGTTGGTGATGATATCTACGGCAAGATGGTTCTGAAACAGCTGTCAAAGTTTGGTGTAGATACGAGTAATGTACTGGTGCTGGGCAAGCAGGCGACAGGGCTCTTCTTCATGGCGCGCCATCCAACGGATGGAAACATAGTGGTGGCCAACCCGGGGGCAAACCGCTTCCTTGAGAAACATGTGCTTGATGAGGAATACGTTGCACGTGCAAGTAGCATTCATGTGGCTGGCGGCTTCCCAATGATGACTAGCAGGGCGTTAGAGATCGCCTCAACCAATGGGATGATTTTTTCGTTTGATCCGGGTCATGCTGCAGATACAGTGGACTTCTCGAAGATACTACCTGGGACTGACCTGCTTTTCGTGAACCAGTACGAACTGAAGAAGTACTTCAAGATTAGTCTGTCAGAGAAGGCGCTCAAGACCTTTGCAAAGGGATTTCCGGGCATGGTCATAGTGAAGACCGGGAGTAAGGGTGCAATAGCGACTGACGGGTTTGAGTATCACACATCGGACATATTCGAGGTGCCAGTAGTAGACACCGTTGGCGCGGGTGATGCTTTTGCTGCAGGATTCCTAACGGCATGGACTCGATCAGAGAAAATAGCGCAGGCACTTCATTTCGCTAATGCGGTGGCCGCACTTGCAATAACGAAAAGCGGAGCTCAGACTGGACCCACATTGGATGAAACTGCGAGTCTTCTGGCTAAGCATGGGGTTTCCATTGAGCCTATTCTTCGTTCTTTTCGGAAAGGCATGAAGAAGAAACGGTACCGACATAACTGAGTATTACCGGTGTAGTATTCTCCTTTTTGTGCACATAATACGCCCGTAATAACAGCGAACTGCAGGTGTGAGTGAATTATGCATCCCATCTTAGAAGAGGTCCTGAAGTCATCAAACGCAGGACGAAAGGCGCAAGTTAGTAGGGCGGCGAAACGAACCATCAAGAATACTACATCAGATGAAGAGATAGCAGCCATTCTTGAGGAAGTTAGTGCCAGAATCTTGGTTGTGGGCGTAGGTGGAGCCGGTAATAATGCCGTGACCCGCTTGATGGATGTTGGAGTAGAGGGGGCTGAAACTCTTGCGGCAAACACGGATGCGCAAGACCTCTATTTCTGTAACTCGCATCATAAGCTGCTCCTTGGTAGGGACACCTGTGGAGGTTTGGGAGCAGGTAATGATCCTGATGTAGGAGAAGCTGCTGCAGTTGAATCGTACGAAACAGTCAAGGATGTCGTAAGAGGGGACCTTGTCTTCATTACCGCGGGGATGGGTGGAGGTACAGGTACCGGTGCGGCACCAATCATAGCAAAGGCTGCAAGAGAGAACGGCGCATTGACTGTGGCCATAGTATGCCTTCCTTTTGAGGTGGAAGGCAAAACAAGGAAGAAGAACGCTACCAGAGGGCTCAACGCACTGATGGAGCACGTGGATACGCTGATAGCGATTCCCAATGAGAAGCTCTTAGAGATTGCTCCTGACCTCTCGATGCCAGAAGCCTTCATGGTTGCAGACGAAGTTCTGGTCCGAGCAGTCAAAGGAATTGCAGAGTTGATTTCGAAGCCGGGGCTGGTGAATCTTGATTTCGCAGATGTCCGGACGACGATGAAGAACGGTGGGGTTTCACTAATTGCGCTCGGTGAGGGTCAAGGAGAGGAACGGGCCGATGAAGCAGTATATAATGCTCTGAGGAACCCACTGATTGATGTGTCAATAGACAATGCAAGGAACATCCTAGTCAATGTGAGTGGGAGCATGGACATGCAGCTTATCGAAGCCAAGAGGGTAGTAGAGCTCGTTACAGAACAGGTCAATCCGGGTGCAGAGGTAATATGGGGAGCACTCATTGTACCAGAGCTGGAAGACAGAATCAGAGTAACGATTATTGCCTCAGGCGTGAGTTCCCCCTATGTGTTTGACTCTGAAACAACACCGGTCACACCTCTTGCAGATGATCTCAAGACGGACCTCGGAATACCTCGCTTGAGCTAGTCCGATAGCCGACACTCAGCAAGGGTTAAAAGCGCACTAGACTGCTTGCAGTCGATTTAAGAAACTGCTAAGGCAGTTTTATTCAGGGAAGTGAAACCACTATGGGCATTGGCAGCTTCATCAGGGATGGCAGACGAATATTGAAATTGGCCACGAAACCATCCAGAAAGGAGTTATGGATGAGTGCGAAGATTAGTCTGCTTGCAATGTTCCTCGTAGGATTGCTTAGCTTTGGCATACAATACCTGATGACAGTACTCACTTACACCTGGCAATAGTAGTTTCAGCCAGACTACTAGACACAAGCGTTTCGTGCTTAACGGAGGCATTTAGTTGCAATCAAGAACCAGCGTATATGCAGTGCGTACAACGATTTCACAGGAGAGATCTGTAGCTGATCTCATCACTACAGCAGTGGTTGGTGAAACTGACATATGGGAATGCCCATTCTGCTCGGAGCAGTTTGCGTCAGACAAAAGCACTAAGAAGCATATGAAGAAGAGCTGCAAGAAAGCGAAAAAGAAGAAAGGAGAACCAAAACTAATCTCCCGGAATCAGTTGCTTGGTCGTGTCAAGGCGATACTGGTTCCCGAAACTCTCCGAGGTTATGTTTTTCTGGAAACGCTAGAGTTCAGGGACGTTGAGTTAGCCATCTCCGGAGTGCCGCACGTGCGCGGTAGAGTCAGCGGAAAGGTGAGCTTTGAGGAAATCGACAAGTGGTTGAAGCCAAAGCCCGCTGCTGAAGGTATCATGATAGGCGATGTGGTCGAGATTATCTCAGGGCCATTCAAGGGAGAAAGAGCACGGGTTGCGCGAGTAGACGCAGCCAAGGAAGAGCTCATACTGGAGTTGCTGGACAGTCCACACACCATTCCCATTCGTGTGCATGCTGACTTCGCGAAGATCGTCGAGAAAGCACACAGAGAGGAACCGAAAGAAGGTGACGAGACTGATGAATCCGGGGAGAAGAAAGATGAGCTCGATGATGATTCTTTCTGGGCGCATCAACCAGACTTAGCCTGAAAGCACAAGTCAACAACCTGACTGGTCAAACGCACGGGCGACCCAACGCAATGCTTAAAACCAGTTCTCCATGGGGGAGGTCTGCTCCTTAATCTGACATGAGCGCATAGACGCCGTGTCCGGGGTGAAAACAGTTGAAATTGAATGCAGTAGATCTTGTGGGATGTAAAGCTGATTTTGTCCTGCAGGTCGACCCAAACGGTACAGCGATGTGCCAATTGCACTGCATCAGGAGAAGTGACAAATTTGAGTAGTCAGAAAATAACTGTTGAGGCCATGGTAGAGGGTGGTAAAGCTTCAGGTGGGCCTCCAATTGGTCCCGCGCTGGGGCCGACCGGAGTGAACATCTTCCAAGTGGTCACCAAGATCAATGAGGTGACTGCACCTTTTGCAGGACTCAAGGTACCCGTGAAAATAATCGTTGACCAAGACACGAAGCAGTTCGAGGTTGAGGTTGGCACTCCACCTACCAGTGCCCTAATTCTAAAGGAAATCGGAGCAGAGAAGGGCTCAGGTGAGCCAAATACAAACATAGTTGGTAATCTTACGATTGACCAGATTAAGACCATTGCCAAGGGAAAAGCAGACCACCTGTCGGCGTTGACAGTGAAGAATGCAGTCATGATTGTTTCAGGCACCTGTGTTTCAATGGGCGTGACAGTTGAAGGCAAGGCACCCAAGGAGTTCCAGCAGGAAGTCCGAGAGGGTCTTTGGGATAGCCAGCTTGAAGGCGTGCTGAAGGAGGAATAGACAATGTCATTAAACATCGAGTCTATCGAGGCTTCAGTTGCCAGGGCAAGGTCAGAGGGAAAGAAGAGAAAGATCAAATTCAAGCAGAGCTTTGATATTGCAGTCAGCTTCAGGAAGAAGGAGCTGGACGTAACAAAACCTGAGAATAGAATCAACCAGGAACTCGTCCTACCCAATGCTCTCTTTCCTCCAGCCAAGGTATGTGCCTTTGGCGATGGTGATTTCGCAGAGAATGCCAAAGCAGCCGGAGTAGAACATATAGTATCCAAGGATGATATTCCCAAGATTGGGGAGGAGAAGAAAGAGAGGAAATCACTCGCCAAGACTTATGATTTCTTCATTGCTTCCGTTGATACCATGCCGCTTGTTGGTCGATACTTAGGGCAGGCGCTCGGTCCTAGAGGGAAGATGCCTAGACCATTCCCGCCACAGGCTGACCTTGCTCCCGTCGTAAGTCAATACCAGCGGACGGTCCGGTTGAAGATGAAAAACACACCGACAATCCATGTCAAAGTAGGTCATGAAACGATGAGCGATAGAGAAGTGGCAGACAATATTATTGCGGTCCTCAACTTCGTTGAAAGCAAGGAATTGCTTGGGAAGTTAAGCTCTATTGTGGTGAAGCTTACTATGGGACCACCAGTGCCTGTATCCATCTAGAGGTGAAAAGAAGTGTCAGTATACAAAAGCGAGTGCCCCCAATGGAAACTGGATGCAGTGGAAAAGATAGTGTCGTCAATCGATGGCAGCTTGATGGTTGGACTCGTCAATATAGAGGGTGTAGGTGCCAGACAGCTCCAAGGTATCAGGGATAGCCTAAGAGGATCTGCTGTCATACACATGGCACGGAACACCCTGATGATTCGAGCATTAGAGAAATCTGACAAAAAGGGCGTAAAGAAATTGGTCGAGTATGTCACCGGCCCGATTGTGTTCATATTCAGCAATGAGGACCCGTTTGCTCTGAGCAAGTTCCTCAGTGATAACAAGGCAGCAGCTCCAGCGAAGGGAGGTCAAATTGCTCCCAAGGACATAGTCATTCCTGCAATGAATACCGGCGTGGCACCCGGGCCGTTCATTAGTGAGCTTGCAGCTCTCAAAATTCCATCCCGAGTGAAGACTGGTGTTATCCACATCACTGACGACTCTGTGGCTGTGAAAGCCGGAGATGTTGTATCCAACGCCATGGCACAGATGCTGAACAGACTTGGTATTGAACCAATGGAGCTTCAGCTCAAGCTAATCGCTGCCTATACGGACGGGAAAGTGCTTACAGCAGAGATTCTCGACATTGACATTGAATCCTTGTTCAATGAGGTCATTCTGGGTCATCAGTACGCAGTCAACCTCTCCGTCAATGCCGGTATTCCAACGGCAGACACAATTCCGTTGATCATAGTCAAGGCGAACATGGAGGCAAAGAGCTTGGTTATGGAGATTGGTTTCTTCACACCAGACATGCTCGATGTCTACCTGGCCAAGGCCAACTCGCAGGCGCTTGCACTTGCTGCAGCGCTCTCCGAGAGAGATCCAGAAGCAATACCTTCGGAAATGCTTAATCAGGTCCAAGCCGCTGCTGCATCGTCAGCAGCAGCTGCACCGGCCTCAGATGAGGCGGAGCAGAAAGAAAAACCAGAGGAAGAACCCGAAGAGGAAGAAGAAGCAGTAGCAGGTCTAGGAGGCCTGTTCGGATAAAATAGCAACGAGGTAAGAATTATGGAATACGTATACTCAGCACTTCTGCTCCACAAAGCGGGCAAGAAAATGACTGCCAAGGCAATGGATGGCATTCTCACTGCTGCAGGTGTTGACCCTGACAAGAACAGGATCAAGGCCTTGCTGGCGGCTCTGAAGGATGTCGATATCGATGAGGCACTGAAAGGTGCCGCAATGCCGATGGCAGTTGCAGCTCCTGCGGGCGTAACCGCGGCTGCTGCAGAACCTGCTGCAAAGGGGAAGAAGAAGGGGAAGAAGAAGGGGAAGAAGGAAGAGGAAGAGAAGGAAGAAGAGTTCACTGCTGGACTTGGCAGTCTCTTTGGCTAAGGTGGGTATTTCGCCCCCCTCTTAATCTTAAAACAGAGGGCAATAGGCCATGCGCCTGCTGCCCACTGCAACTTCTTTTTTCATTTTTATCAGGCTGATATAGCTGAAAAGCTATAACACGCTCTGAGTACATTCATAGACAGGAAGAATCTGATGACCTTCTATCCGGGAAAGGAATGACCAAGATGAAGATAGTGTATCATCCTCTGATGAGAGAAAGCTATGACCGTACACCCGCAGGAGCCCCTGGGAGATTGGAGACCTCTGTGAAAATCCTGAGCAAACACCCAGACTACGAGTTTGTAAAGGCAAGGTCTGCGACCGAAGAAGAGATCAATCGAGCTCATGCTCCGGGTCACATCGAGAGGGTGAGGCGGGACTATGACTCAACAAGGGAGGACCTACTGTATCAGGTAGCGACCTTGGCGGCAACACTATCGGTTATTATCGATCATGCTGATGAGCTTAATTCAGAAATATCGAAGTTCATCGGTTAAAATACAGATCTAGAGTGACATAATCTTGATGAGGGCTTCACCTTCAATGACAACTTCTTGGTTCTGATTTGTACATAAGGTCTTCAAAGTGACTCGTTGCTTCTCATCGTTAAGAGAAGCTACCTCGACCCTAGCAGTTATTGTGTCACCAATTCTGACTGGCCCCATGAAATTCATACTCTGTCCTAAATATATCGTCCCGGGACCGGGTAATTTCATGCCGATGGCAGCACTGATGAACGAAGCAGTGAGCAGTCCATGAGCAATTCGTCCATTAAACATCGTAGTCTTAGCCCATTCTTCATCGAAGTGCAATGGATTGTAATCTCCACTAAGGTCTCCGAATGTCTGAATATCCTCCTCTGTGATAGTATGTGTTACCTCTGCAAATTGTCCAATGTGAAGATCAGAATATTTTGTCGCTTTTATTTCATTCACCTTTCCACATTCCCCATTTGATTGTAATCGCATTCCATGACCAGCCAATCCCAGCAGCGGTCAAAACAACAATGTTCCCATCCTTTATCTTTCCATCCTTTAGACCTTCTTCAACTGACACAATCGAATCGTTTTGACCCATATGTCCCCATTCATCGAAATATGTTGCTTGATTATATGGATGAACACCTAGTTCATTTGCTACGAACTCAAAGGCACTTCTCTTCATTCTGATGAGCCCAAGATAGTCAATATTCTTTCGAGTATATCCACTCTTCTCTAATGATTCATCTACGACTTTCAAGAAATTGGTCATTGATAGTCTATCAAGACGGTCTTTCAACCCTGGAGGATCAGTGACATCCAAGTACTGCATGCGTTTCTCAATCGCCTCACATGTGATAGGAATGACAGTGCCACCTGCAGGTACATAGACATCTTCTGAAAATTGGCCATCTGTGATGACGCTTCCCTCTAGGATGACATTTTGTGGATAATCATTACGAAGAATCATGGCGACTCCACTGGCAGCTAAATCATGCATGAATCGTGTCCGGATATTCGAGTAGTCTATGAGATCACAGTTCCTGTATCCACTGCCAATTAGAACCCGTTTGTATCCTTGGGTTTCCATTAAAGACTTGGCAATGATCATGGCAACAACAATTGTGCCGCATCTCTGGTTGACATCAAACGCCCAAGCTTTTGTTGCACCCACCTCGTTTTGGAACTTGATGGCATAGGTTTGCATAGGATGCTCTGCGTAAACCTCGCCAGCCCAAATCACTAAGTCAATATCCTTTGCAGGATCTAGCCCCGCTCGTTCTATAGCAATCTTTGCAGCCTTCACGCCCATTGCCACAGTGTGATCATCTGGACCAGGCACAGCCTTACTCTTCATACCCATCTTCGTTTCAATTATCTCTGCTGGAGTTCCAGATTGTTCAGATATGTATTGAGCAGTATGCCTCTCAGGAGGTATATAGGTGCCAATCGCTTCAATTCCAATCTTTCTCATTTCGCATCCTCCAACTCTCTTTTCAGAATTTTGCCTGTTGCGCTTTTGGGTAGGTTTCCACGAAATTCGTAATGCTTAGGAATCTTATAACTTGCAAGTTTATCATCCATATACTGTCTTATTTCGTCCTCTGCTAGTGATTCTCCATCCTTCAAGACAATGAACACCTTTCCGACTTCTCCCCACTTTTCATGTGGCACTCCAATTACAGCAGCCTCAAGTATTGCAGGGTGCTTGTATAGTACATCTTCAATCTCTGAGGGAAATACATTTTCTCCCCCTGAAATGAACATATCTTTCTTGCGACCAACTATATAGTAGAACCCATCACTATCACGCATGACGAGGTCTCCTGTATGCACCCATCCATCAGATTCAATGACTTTTGCTGACTCTTCAGGTTCCTCCCAATAACCACTGAATGTATGAGGTCCTCTCAACATCAACTCACCTACCTCCTCATCTGACAGCGTTACATTGTCATCATCAACTATCTTCATATCACAGTGGAATGCAGGAAAACCAACAGATGTTGGTCTTTCCTTAACAGCATCATCAGGTAAGTAGAAATTATTAGGTCCTACTTCAGTGAGTCCATACCCCATTTTTAGAATCTTACCTCTCTCCCAGTATTTTTCCATTATCGCAACAGGACATGGAGCACCTCCACTGATGAACGATCTAACATGTTCAAAGTTTGTCTTCTTGAAATTCGATGATTGAGATATCATGTTAAACACGGTAGGGACGCCAATCACGATTGTGCATCTCTCGCTCTCAACTACTCTCAGTGTTTCTTCAGGATCAAAGTCGCCCATGATTATACTTAATGCTCCAAGATGATAGAATGGTATGAGAAGTACATTGATTCCTCCTGTATGAAAGAGTGGAAAGAGTAGTGGTTGAATATCATCTGGTCTAAGTCCCCATGAAACAATCGTATTAACTGAGTTCCAGAATACCAATCTGTGTGATAGAACAGCACCTTTGGGTAGGCCTGTAGTTCCGCCTGTGAAGACGATCAAGAAAGGATCATCCATTGTGATTGCTGGTCGTTCTACTGCACTGGAGGATTTTCTGGTCATGAGCGAATAAATATCGGGGTCAGTATCAAACATCTTATTTCCCATGACGACTACAAGCTGTTTTTCAAGGAGCGGACGGATTTTCCCAAACTGGATTCTCAAATTGGGGTCATAGAATACTATAGAGGGGTTTGTCTTTTTCAAAAGGTATTCAGTTTCGGGTGTGGTAAGCCGAATGTTAAACGGAGTCAGAATGGCTCCTATCTTTCCACAAGCAAAGAGGATGTCAAGAAATTCGAACCTGTTCTTAGAGTAGATGCCTACTCGGTTTCCCTTTTGTACTCCTGAATCAAGTAATAATCTTGCTACTTGATTCGCTCGTTTATCCATTTCTTCGAATGTGTATCTCTTATTCTGGATGTTGTCAACTATTGCTTCCTTTTTTGGAGTCAAGAGCGCTCTTCTTCCAGTCCAATCTCCTATCCAAGACCAATCTTTCAGGTTCATTGTTCAATCTCTTTTGATTCAGAATGAAAACATTCTCAAGTATTAGTCTTACTGAAGATAGAGTTACTATTAGACACTTATTACTTTGAAAATCTATTAGAGTCTTGCATAAGAGAACTATCTGATTGACTCTTTGTTCCATATCCTCGAATGCGTATCTTGCAAGAATGTCACCTCTCCGCCTATTCCTCTCCTTAGAATCAATGGTGTCTTTCATTTCATTCTCCCGAGGTGCTTTACTATTTGTTCCAGATTTGCATTAAGAGGCAAAATCTGTCCAAAAGACATATTATTGGCTGAAATCAAACTCCTTAAGGATAACCAACCTTTGATGTATCATATCAGTTCAGGAGGAAGTTGAATTGTCCTCAACGAATGAGTTCATCCTTAGCACAAGTGGGTTAACCAAGAATTTTGATGGTCTAATTGCCGTTGATGATGTAAGTCTAGATGTCGAAAGAGGTTCGATAAAATCAATCATCGGCCCGAATGGTTCAGGCAAAACTACTTTTTTTAATCTCATTACAGGAGCCCTCCCTCCTTCGTCTGGAAAGATATATTTCGAAGGTCAAGATATAACTCGATTTTCAATGCATCAACGTACACGACAAGGTATATCACGATCGTATCAGATCACGAATATTTTCCCATATCAGACAACATTTGAAAATATACGGTTGGCAGCTCAGGGCTGTAGTGGTGCAAAAGTAAATTTCTTTGGAATGTTAAAGAAAGCAGGCTCATTTAGCGAGTTTCATGAGAAAGTAATTGATATAGCAACACTTGTGGGTCTTAATCCTGCGAGACTCTATGTCCCAGCCGCTTTGATCCCACATGCCGAACAAAGAAAACTTGAAATCGCGATGGCCCTCGCTACCGAGCCGAAACTCCTCTTACTTGACGAACCTGCTGCTGGAATATCAATAGAAGAGATACCAGATGTTATTGATGCTATTTTGCGGGTCAAAGAATCCTATGGGGATCAACTAACGCTATTAGTAGTTGAACATAAAATGGACATTGTTATGAAACTCAGTGAGGAGATTGTTGTTCTTTCAGAAGGAAAAATGATTGCAAAAGGTTCTCCAAAGGAGATCCAAGAAAATGAACAAGTATTGACAGCTTATCTCGGTGGTACAGATGAAAAACTTGCTTGAAATACAAAATGCTCACGTATACATTGGTTCCTTCTACATTCTGCAAGGAATCTCACTAGTCGTGCCTAAAGGAGAAGTTACTCTATTACTGGGTAGGAACGGCTCTGGAAAAACTACTACAATGAAATCAATACTCGGTATATATCCACCAAAAGAAGGAAAGATTGTCTTCAAGGGTGAGGAGATATCCAATCTCCCTACCCATAAGATAGTCAACAAAGGCATGGGATATGTCCCTGATACAAGAAGGATATTTGGAACACTGACGGTTGAACAGAATCTAGTTGTGTCAATGAGGAAGGGAAGCTCGCGAGAAGACATGCAAAAACGATTGGATCTAATCTTCGATTTGTTTCCTGACATGAAAGGGTTTCTGAAACAGAGAGCAGGTACTCTATCAGGTGGTCAACAGCAAATGCTAGCTGTTGCCCGTGCATTGATGAATGAAAATGATTTGTTGCTCATCGACGAACCTACAGAGGGCTTGAGTCCCCTTTTAGCTAAGAACCTTATCGACTCTCTTGACAGACTAAAGGAATTTGCTACTATCTTACTGGTTGAACAGAACTTTCGGACAGTGTCTAAGCTGGGTGATAACTACTACATTTTCGATAATGGAAAAATCGTTCATGAGGGCACCAACATGTCTGAGTTAATAGACGACAAGGCACTTGTTGCACAATACTTGGGGGTAAGCATTTAATGACTATGCAAACAAAGAGATTCTCTCCTCGGGACTACTTGGAGGAAAACCCACAGGTTCGCAAATTGTTGAGGATTACAGTGGTGATTGCACTCATAATAATAGGGGGTCTATTGGTTTTAGCTGCGATAGACGTCTATACATGGAACGGATTCGTTGTAAGGGCTAGCAAATCACTAGTTAATGGTCTTGCACTCAGCATGTTGCTCTTCTTGATGGTCTCTGGTTTCTTCTTGATCTTTGGTCTATGCGACGTAATCAATTTCGCGCACGGCGCGTTCTTTATGTTGGGAGGTTTCATGGGTTTCGTAATCTATCTCGGAACCGAGGCTGTTTTCCTAGACCCAGCCCTACCGTTCTATCTTATCTTCGGAGCTAATCAATTTGCCTTGTCAGTCACGGCCTTTATTGTAAGTGCCCTTGGAGCCGCAGCAGTTCTGGCTCTTATTGGTGGAGGAATAGAGTTCTTTACAATTCGGCGGCTTTACGGTAATCCTATCGCTCAGATACTGCTGACAGTTGGTTTTATGTTCGTTATCACTCAGATTGTCGAGATTATCTGGGGGCCTTCACAGTTTTCCTATTTCATTATTTCCAATTCGCAAATAACCTACTTCTTCATTAGTGGTTTACTTGATTTTGGCGGAGGGCTGCAATTTGCTGTTTACCGTATTTTCTTGATTTTTCTAGGGTTAGCAGTTGCTGGATTAATGTTTATAGGGTTCAGAAAGACACGTATCGGACTCCTGGTACAAGCAGGTATAGAAGATTCAGAGATGGTTGAAGCATTAGGGACTGATATCAGAAAATTGTTTACAATTGTATTTATGTTGGGTGCAGGTCTTGCGGGACTATCAGGGGCTGTCCTAGTCCCGTGGATTGGAGCAAACTCGGGTCATGGTCTCACATACCTCATATTCGCATTTGTCATAGTTGTCGTTGGAGGCGCCCATTATGGTCGCCTTGAAGGGACTTTCTTTGGTGCACTTATAGTCGGTCTATCAATTCAATTTACATCATATTTCATTCCATTTCTTGAGAACATTATTGTATTCATAATTATGGCGATTATTCTGATAGTAAGACCAGGAGGATTAACGGGTCATGAATAATGAAAGAAATATCGTAAGGAGACTGAAAGTAATTATCCTTAGGATACCCTCCATGCTGTCGAACAATAGAGCAGTAATAGCTGTTCTTGCGTTTTTGTATCTACTCCCATTGGGTACAGCAGCAAGTACGTCCCCCGTTCGAGCTTTGCTCTTCCTCATTACTCAGATAATGGTTTTTAGTCTTCTTGCAATGTCTTTTGATCTACAATTAGGACGTGCATCGCTTCTGAATTTCGGACATGTTGCACTTTTTGGTGTGGGCGCCTATTTCATGGCATTTACTTTGGACGCAGATTTTCTCCCCCCGCCCTTTAATCTCATAGCTGCGATTCCATTTCCCCTTACATTAGTTGTGGCAATGATGATTGGCGGTGGTCTCGGGCTCATAATGGGACTGACGACGAGCCGCATGAGAGGCACAGCGTTTGCATTTATTGGTTTAGCGATAGCGATGTTCATCTATAATTTCTTCGCTGAAAATCCTGGTCTTTCTGGGGGAGAAACAGGACTGAGGGTACCAACTCCTGATATCATTAGGACTGCTCCTTTCTATCTGCTCTTTGTCACACTTGCATTTGTATTCCTTGCCGCATTTATTGGAATGGTCGTCCTTTACATAAAGAAGCGGACAGAACCTATTGGTCTAATCCTGGTCACTCCAGTTATGGTAGCCTTTACAGGTGTCCTATTGATTTTTGGGACAAATGTCTTTGGACCTGTGTTAGTATTCATTGCCTTTCTTGGGATGATTTTCCTCTTCTGGATTGAACGGAGCAAATCCATTAGTGACCCTCTTCAATATTCTGAGAACCGAACATTCACAGGGGAAGTAAAACCAACTAACAAACTGACTACCTACGTATTACCTTTCATTATCATAATAATCGTCCTAATTGGCGTGGTTGTTAGTTTTGGTTCAAACATTGCTCAAATGGTAACACTGTGGATTGAAGATAGCTCCACATTTTACTTCACTATTCCAGTGCAATTCTATCTAGTATTGACTTGTCTTGTGATAACCTATGTTTTCATAAAACGATTAATTGCATCACCATTCGGGAGAATGGTTACTGCGGTCGCTCAAAATGAAGAACGGGCTGAAGCTTTAGGCTACAATAGTTATCGTGCCAAAATAGTTGTGCTTGTTATAAGTGGGGCAATTGCCGGCCTTGCAGGGGCGTTGTATGCACCATTCATTAGAATTATTGATCCGCATACCACATTAGGAGTCGAAATAACAATCAATGCAATGTTGTACACCATTATCGGAGGAATTGGTACACTACTGGGTCCAATACTCGGAACAGGAGTAGTGGTGTACTCTGAGCTAAATCTAGTGGACTTCATAAGGGAGGGGCTAGGCCTACCTGGACAATTATGGTTGGTCGGGCTAGGAGTGATGTACATATTCATTGTCCTATTCATGCCTCTTGGTATCGTTGGTTCTATTGGACGAAGGGCTGGCTCTATCAAAGATAGATTACGACAATTAAAATTAGGTCAATTTGAGTTTGGAATAAAGGATACCGATTATTGGGTCTTTGGATTACTGGGTACAATAGGTTTGTTCCTATTGTTGTTGATCGTCAGTCTTTAGGATGGAGTTGATGGTATGATCAAGATTTCATCAAGAAAGAAGGTTGAACGAAAAGTGGGTGATTGTCTTGCCATATGAAACTATCGGAGACATCGATATCTATTACGAGATTCATGGACCACCTGAGGCTCCACCACTTGTGTTGATAGGAGGATGGGCTAGTTATCGTTGGATATGGTTTCGACAAATTCCTGCCTTCAAAGAAAGATACAGATGTGTTGTGTTTGATAATCGTGGAGCAGGAAGAAGTTCCAAGCCTGACCATCCATATACTATGGAAATGTTCGCTGATGATGTTGTTGGTCTGATAGAAGCATTGGATATCGAAAACGCACATATCATAGGGATTTCAATGGGTGGATTCATTGCGCAGCAAATTGCGATTTCCTATCCCGAAAAGGTTCGAAGCTTGATCATTGTTTCTAGCAGCTTTGGAGGGCCTAATTCTATTCCTATGGATGATAAAACAATGGCCATGTTAATTGCTCTTCCAACTGAAACAATATCAAAAGAGCAAGCGAGGGAGATGCGCTATAAAGCTACTTTCAGTACACAATTCCTCCAAGAAAACAGGTTAGTGATAGATCAGATAGATGAATGGGCTGAACGGCATCCTACGCCGGTATATGCACAAGTGCATCAAAGCTCAGCAGCAAAATCGTTTAATGCTGAATCGGAAGTGAAACAAATATCTACACCGACACTTATCTTACACGGAGATAGTGACCTTTGTTTTCCACCTAAGAATGCAGAACTGCTAGCTAATAGCATATCCACATCGAAATTGAAAATTATAGAGGGCGCATCACATTTTGTCATCATTGAAAAGTATGAAGAGTTCAATAATGAGGTAATGAATTTTATAGACGAAGTGGAAAAAGGATGACTTATTCCTGAGCCCAAAAGGAAGGTGATTTGGCAAGGAAAAGAATGTTGGGCCCGATAAGCAAACTTAGAGGATGATGTTTATGGTTCGTTCAGCTGTGGTCACAGGTCTGGGAATGTATGTTCCTGAAAAGATGTTGACAAATGAAGAAATTGAGCTAGTGCTTGATCGTCCTGGAACAGCAGATTGGTTGGTGGAGAATGTTGGCATCAGACAACGTCACGTCATGGCTGAAGATGAGGTGACATCTGATCTTGCTCTTCATGCTGGTCGTGAAGCATTAGAAAATGCAGGATTGGAAGCAGACGATCTCGACCTAATCATTTTGAGTACTGACACACCGGACTATCTATCTCCAGCAACATCAGTAGTGGTTCAGCACAAACTCGGTGCGAAGAATGCAGGTACTTTTGACGTCAATTGTGCTTGTGCAGGTCTGGTTACTTCTTTGGACATAGCCTCCCGCTATATTAGAACAGATTTTGACATCAATTCGGTTTTGGTGATTGGG
Source organism: Candidatus Thorarchaeota archaeon (assembly GCA_019057475.1). Lineage (GTDB taxonomy): Archaea > Asgardarchaeota > Thorarchaeia > Thorarchaeales > Thorarchaeaceae > WTCK01. The sequence goes on from DXJO01000041.1 coordinate 134,950, forward strand.
GCATACGGAATGACCAAATTTGTTGATTGGACAGACCATTATACTTGTACTTTGTTTGCGGATGCTGCAGGAGCAATGGTACTGCAGGCCAGTGAGGATAGAGAAGGATTCATTGCCTCTGAATTAATAGCGGATGGCTCATTCCATGACCATTTGGGGATATTTGTCGGAGGAACGGCAGAACCCCCAACAGTTGAAGCGATCCAGAATCACAGGCACCATCTAGCTTTTCGCAAACGCTTTCCGGCCGATACAAACCTTCAACATTGGCCAACTATGACAAGAGATTGTGTATCAAAGGCTAATCTGTCCATCGAGGATATCGACTGGATTTTCTTCACTCAGGTGAACATACGAACTATTGAGGCGGTAATGAAGGAACTAGGTATGCCACTTGAGAAGACTCACAATGTTCTGGATAAATGGGGGTACACGGGTTCAGCTTGTATTGCATTGGCGATGTACGATGCCATTGAACAAGGGAAACTTCCACCTCCCGGACAGGGAAACGGCGAGAATATAGCACTCTGCTCATCCGGGGGAGGTTTCAACATGGCTGCCGCCGTTCTAAGATGGTGGTAATGGATTTTTATTTTGGTTGTGGCTGATTACACAAGAAGCGATTATGCCTATTGAGCAAGAATAGAACTCATATCGAGGGGATACTAATGGTTAATCAGTTTGACTATCTATCCAAGAGAGATATCTTCTCTCCCGAGGCTGAAGCTCTAGTTGATGTAGAAACCGGGAAAAGATATTCGTATAGAGCGTTCAACAAACGCGCGAATAAGGTTGCCAACTTCCTTCAACAAGTAGTTGAATTTCAAAAGGGGGATCGTTTATGCATTCTTGCTCAAAATAGCTTGGAATACTGGGAAGCATTTTTCGGATGTCAGAAGTGCGGAGGTATTTTCAGTCCACTCAACTGGCGTTTGGTCGCCCGAGAATTAGCAGGTTTGGTCAATGATCTTAATCCCTCCGTGTTACTCTATGATTCAGACTTAGCTAATGTTGCATCAGAGTTGAAGCAAGAAGTCACGGTTGATCACTGGATCTCATTGGATTCAAAAGGAACAGAAGTGGAAGGTTCTCTATGCTATGAGGAAGTTATGAATAAAGCAGCATCCAGTCCATCTAATGCTGTAGATCTCTCTTATGAAGATCCAATGGGCATCGTGTTTACCGGGGGGACAACGGGACTACCAAAAGGTGCAATGATTACTTACAATCAAGTTGCATTCAATACTCTTAGTACCATTAGGGACATCCTTCCAGGTGATGTCTACATAAATCATCTACCCCTATTCCATGTCGGTGGACTCTATGTGTATGCCATTCCACTCTTCATTTTGGGCGGAAAAGTAGTCCAGATGAAGAGATGGGATCTTGACACCTTAGTGGGTGTGATCAACAAGGAAAATCCCAACTTCTTCTTTGCCGTGCCCACGCAATACCGTATGCTGATGAACCATCCCGATTTTCGATCAATTGACTTCAGTAACGTTCGGTTCTTGACTTCTGGAGGTGAACCCTTACCTCTGGACATCATCAAGACATACAGGGAGGCACATGGTGTCAAATTCAAACAAGGGTTTGGAATGACAGAAGTTGGACCAGGATGTTTTGCTCTTGACCCATGGGACGCTGAGCGAAAGATTGGCAGCATTGGTACTCCTAACTTCTTCATTGATGCAAAAGTAGTTGATCCTGAAACTGGAAAGGATTGTGATGCAAATGAGGTGGGTGAACTTCAATTTAGAGGGCCCACGGTGACTATCGGTTACTGGAATCGTCCAGAGTTGAATAAGACACTCCTAGATGAAGGCGGCTGGTTTCGGACAGGTGATATGGTGTATTTTGATGAGGAAGGGTATTACTACGTAGTTGATCGAGTGAAGGACATGTTCATCTCTGGGGGTGAGAATATCTATCCAAGAGAGATTGAGAAGCTCTTAGAAGAACACCCAAAGATTGCTCAAGTACAGGTGATTGGAGTACCTGATTCCAAATGGGGGGAGGTAGGACGCGCCATTGTTGTCTTGAAGGAAGGACAAGAAGCCTCGGAGGAAGAGATAATCGACTATTGTGGAAGGAAATTGGCCAGATTTAAGATTCCAAAATCAGTACGCTTCGCAGAAAGTTTCACACAATATATCTCAGGGGCCGGAAAGATTCTGAAGCGAAGATTAAGGGAAGATTTTGGCCAAGAGGAGAAATGACAATGCCAGTCAGCAAAGTAAATGGAATAGACATCTATTATGAAATCCATGGTGAAGGTGAACCAGTTATCTTTGGAAATGGTGTTTTTTCTAATACATTAGGTTGGATTAATCAAGTCCCAGTTTTCTCCAAAGAGTATCAAGTCATTCTGTACGATATGCGTGGGCAAGGACAGAGCGACAAGCCAGAATCTCCCTATTCCTTTGATATCCATGCCGAAGATCAAAAGGCACTTCTTGAAGACATTGGCATTTCCAAAGTTCATCATGTTGGAATTAGCTACGGAGCCGAACTCGGTCTGGTCTTTGCGCTGAAGTATCCTGAAATGTTGAAGAGCCTCGTTGCTTGTAGTGCCGTTTCGCATGTGGGTCCCTTGCTCAATGAGATGTGTCAATTATGGAGATATGCCTGTGAGCTTGGAGATCCTGAGTTATTTTATCACGCTACTGTCCCCTTAAATTTTGGAGAAACTTTCATTCGAGAAAATACCGCTATTTTGGAACAGGCGAAGGTTCGTTATACTCAACTAGATTATCCACCACTTGTGAGATTATGTGATGCTTTCCTCATGCTTAATATCACAGACCAACTATCAAAGATCAAAACACCCACCTGTGTTATCGGGGGTGAGAAGGACATCGTAAAACCGGTTTATCCGTATTCGCGTATGATTCATGATAAATTGCCTAATTCGGAAATGGTCATTGTTCGTGATTCGGGTCATGCTGTAACATTCGAAAAACCTGAAGAGTTCAACAGCATAGTTCTAGGGTTCTTACACAAACAATCCCAGAAACACACTCTTTAGAGAAAAGCAGTTCTTCGTTTCTTCTTAATTTGCTAAGAGATAAATAGTAGCAAACCCACCATAATGGTTACGCATAGAACATTCTATGTTCTAACTCTAACAGTATTCTCGCAAAAGAAGTACTGTTTAGGGAGGATAGAAGATGAAAAAAATAAGAACGATATCTCTATCTCTTTCGTTGCTATTATTAGTATCCATTTTCCTACCTTGTTTCTTTGTTAAACCAGCTGCTGCACAAACAACTCCAATTAAGATTGGAATTTTCACCCCCGAAACAGCAGGTCTGACAGCTTATGGACCTTGGACAAAACAAGGCTTCGAGTTGGGAATGGTGTATGCAACCACGATGATGGGATATGACAATGAGAACATGACCGAAGCAGGTCGGCCCTATGAACTTCATTATTATGATACGAAAGGTTCAGTGGTCGATGCAGCAACCAAAGCAGTAGAAGCTATCGAAACCGATGGTATTGACATTCTCGTCGGAGCAACTTCTAGTGCAGTTGCCGCAGCAATAGCACCTATTGCCGAAGATTACGAGAAGCTATATTTCATATCTCCAGCTGCTGCTTCTTCGCTAACTGCAGAGGACTTTAATCCGTACATTTTCCGTATCGCCAGAAATAACTGGCATGATGCCTATGCAGGCGTCACGTATGCTATGGATGAAAATTACCTCAACTATTCGAGATTTGCCTTTCTTGCTGCTGATTATTCCTTTGGATATAGTGGCGTTCAATCAATGAAAAGTGTAATAGAGGACAGGGGAGGATCGGTGCACAGTATCCAGTATGCATCTCTTTGGGATACTGATTTCTCTCAAGAGATTGATGCTCTCAAAGCTGCTGATGCAATATGGGGTATTGAGTATTTGTTCATCATTTGGGCTGGAAACTTCGCTTATCTATACAATGATTTAGCAACATACAATCTTGCAGCTGACATGGAAATTGCTGGAGCATGTATTGATATCCTTTCCATGAACTCCATTGAAGCGAGTTTGACTGCTCCAGGTGCGACCTACATCAATTCCACTGGGCTCTGTCTATATGGTTATGAACTACCAAACAATGCGGTTAATGACTGGATGGTGGATCAACATGTCACCAGAAACATTAAGCCAAATGGTCAATATGGACTCCAATATAAAGTTCCAGAGCTTTTCACTGCAAGTGGGTTTGCTACGGCACAATTCTTGGTAGATGTGACGAATGCTATCCCGGACCTTAATACTGGTTTGATGATCAACTATCTCGAAAGTGGTGTTACCATCAACACCCCGAAGGGACCAACATACTTGAGACCAGAGGATCATCAAGGGCTTGCGGAGATGTATATCGCGAAAGCTGTGAATGATACCCGACCTGGGTCTGAAACAGAAAATCTCATCATTGCCGAATTGGTTGAGATCCTCGACCGTAACGCGGTTGCACCTCCAATTGCGTCTGGTTATACACCAGGTGGATTTGCACCAACAACAACAACAACAACAACAGCACCACCCCCAGCATTTGATTACTTGACTATCACAGTGATTGGTGGACTTGGAGTAGTAATAATCGTGCTCATTGTGCTTTTAGTGCGGAAAAAGTAATGGTACAACTTGAAGGTTCAAGCTGGTTTAACTTGAACCTTTACTCCTTTTTTTTATTTTTTGTCAAGTTGATGTGGCTGAAAAGCTATAACACGCTCTGAGTACATTCATAGACAGGAAGAAGCTGATGCCCGTCTATCCGGAAAAGGAATGGCCAAGATGAAGATAGTGTATCATCCTTTGATGAGTGAAAGCTATGACCGTACACCTGCAGGAGCCCCTGGAAGGCTGGATACCTCTGTGGAAATCCTGAGCAAACACGCAGATTATGAGTTTGTGGAGGCAAGGCCTGCAACCGAAGAAGAGCTCAATCGAGCTCATGCTCTGAGTCACATCGAGAGGGTGAAGCGGGACTATGACTCAACAAGGGAGAACCTATTGTATCAGGTAGCGACCCTGGCCGCAGGAGGCGCAATCATGACCGCGGAGATAGCGGTTCAAGGTGAGCCCGCCTTCGGTCTCATAAGACCTCCGGGGCATCATGCTTCTCACTCCTCGTACTGGGGATTTTGCTACGTGAATAATATTGCAGTTTCGCTGTTGCACCTCAAGGCAAAAGGGCTGATAGAATCGGCCTACATTCTAGATTTTGATTTGCATACAGGAGATGGTAACATCAATATCCTGGGTGATGAGAAGGGGATTATCATCCATAATCCAAGCGGAAATGGCGATGACGCATTCTTGGCAGATGTGAAGCGGGGGCTGGAAGCGGCTCCAGATGTTGACATTATCGTCGCCTCAGCCGGGTTTGATCAGTACGAACACTGTTGGGGTGGAAACATATCCACTGACGCATTCAAACGAATTGGGTGTCTGATGCACGAGTTTGCTGCGGAGCGATGCGAGGGACGCAGATATGGACTACTTGAGGGGGGGTACAACTTCGAGGATCTGGGCAAGAATGTCCTTGCATTCTGTGAGGGCTTGAGAGGCAAGTGACCCTGCCCCGTGACCATGACTATTCCGGAATCTCATCGAGAACCTGCTGCATGACCTTCCTGTAACTCTGAAAGGCTGCCCTGCCTTTCTTAGTGAGCGCGAGAATTGTGTGTGGTTTCTTGTCGACAAACTCCTTCTCGACTTCTATGTAACCTGCAGTTTCAAGTTTACTCATGTGAGAAGATAGGTTTCCCCAAGTCAGTTGAGTTCGACGCATCAGGAAGATGAAGTCCGCACTCTCAACTACGTATAGCTGTGCCATTATCTTCAATCGTGCGGGCTCGTGGATGAGCTTATCAATATCAGGTGAACGAGTATCCTCATCATTGCTCACTTGCTTCCACCTCATCCGGTTCGATGATGGGGTGCTTGCGGATGAACCGTATGAATGTAGTCAGACCAACCAAGATGATTACGACACCCCACCCAAGGAGGTAGAGGACTATACCTGCCATTGGAGGTTCAAACTCCAGCAGAGCAAAGATAAGCCCGGTTGTCACTCCCAGAAGTCCAAACGCAAAGTACCGACGGTCACCTGTCTTTTCTACAAGTGAGAAACTAGCAGGAATCATCAACATACCAAGAGAAACTTGGAAGTATTTCCATAATGTATCGTAGATGGGGATGTCACTGGGAATTAAGACCAGTGCAAGGGAAACTACGGCTGAAATCGCCAATACGAAAAGAAGCACTACCGTGACAGGCTGGGATGGCTCATCCTGACGAACCTTTACATAGCCAATCCTTGGGTATGTAACCTTTCGCCTCAATTTCTCCAATATTGGTGTTCTGAAGACAATCAGCAATATGAAAATGACAGGCGAGGAGAAAAAGCCATACGATCTGATGTCTTGAGACTCAATCATCCATGCTATTATAATAAGACCCAGTCCAACAAAAATCTCGGTTAGTCCATCTTGCATGGAGTATCTGTAAGTTTCTTGTTCCAATTCGAGGATATCTGCATTGTCAGACATTCTGAGCATCTGTTTCATTCATGCAATCATCCGCTTATGTACTTTGCGTTACAAAGTACTTTGTTCGATATTGGTTACCAATCCTGAAACGCTCAGAAGTTTATATCCGGTGCAATGAGTGAAACAGATGAGCCTACTCCAAGTTTTCAGCCCACTGACTGACTTCATGACATTGATCTCAATGTACTTCGCAGAGATCTGGGACTTTCTCATATTCATCGGCGGATCCTTAGGGGTCATCATCGTCCTAGGGGGAGTAATTCTCTGGTTCACAGAGACCATTATGAAACGGGGAAAGGGACTTGTCTTCGTTGGCATCCTACTGTCAACCATAATTCGGTACTTCATGATGTGTCCGCCTTCATTCGCTGTGACCTACATTCCCCGGCTCAATCTTCTGAATCTGGGCGGCCAGAGAAAGGAAAGCGATTGACTGCTGTTGTCAGTCGGAAAACTTTATGACCTCACGGACACGACCCAAGGAACAGGGCCCGTTGCCTAGCCCGGCATTATACACAATCCGTGTATTTTGTGGTTCATAGGGCGCCAGCCTTCTATAGACATGCATGTCTGAAGATAGTTGGAGTTCGTGTGTTCAAATCACACCGGGCCCGCCATAATACTCATTCTCGTGGCGTCAGTTTCAATACTAATCTCCAGCGAATCTCAGAGAACGCGTAAGCCAGCTCGGTAACTCAAGCTCTAACAGGCCTTCAAGCTGCTCCGCACTTACTATGGTCTTTGCTCCCTTTATGCGAGCTGCTCGTTTTGCGCCCACCCCCGGAACCGCTTTCCATTGTGCCAGGGAGGCCTTCGAGACCTCAAGAGGGTATGGCAGGACTGAGAGGGATCGTGGACCGTGATCGACCACAAAGACATCTACGAGTTCATCGATTTTTCGACCAACTGGCATGAAGCAGAGTGGAGGATAAGTTCCAAGGGGTCGCAGAAGATGGGTATTGCCCTGCTCTTGCTCCACGAAAGCTGAGCGGATGATGGTTCCGTACGGAGCGACCCTTCTAATCATCTCATAGTCTATCGATTCGCGAATCTGTTTCTTATGTCGGAAGAATTCGTGTCGTTTCAAGGTTGATTTTCTCTTAGACCTCATCCGAGTTCCTGGAAAACCAATGACTTGTCTTATGTTTATGCGGCGTACAATGAGGTTTTCATTCAGAAGTCGTTCTAGGAAAGATAGATTGTAATCCAGTGTCCTCTTGCTCTCACCAGGTAGTCCATAGAGGAGATTGATGCCCGGCAGTAGGTGAGGCAACTCCCAAGGCGGACGATGACCTCCAACTTCGTTGAGAAGCCGAATGGCACGCATCACATCCTCCTCGTTGGCTTTCAGGTTGTTCTGTTGCATGACTTCAGGATCTAGTGATTCCACTCCAAAAGCTGCTACATCGCCACTTGTATGATGCTTGATGATGATACGAGCAATACTTCTGCTTTCATCAGGATGCCGCGCGATTGTCCCCGGGTTGACATTATCAATGTGCAAGACCTTCAGTTGTGGAGCAGCCTGTCGAATCTTTGAGAAGAGCTTCTGGATTGTATCAGGATTGGGTTTTGGAAACTCCTCGTCCCCAATCTCCTTTGACCCATAGGTGAATAGATCTGCTTGATTGCCGATTCGAAATGCTTGCACACCTTCTCTGTAGAGCGCTTCAATCTCCTTGGCAACATCCGATGGATGCCGTTGCTTTGGATGTCCGTAGAGAGGTTCAGTGCAGAATGAACAGCCGCCAGTGATGTAACGTGGACAGCCCCGGTAGGTCTCAATCTCACATATGATGTGTCCACGTGAGTACCCCGGGTGCTGGGGAATCAGGTGCGCCCCTCGAACGGCATACTCTTCCATATCCTGAGGGGTCTCTCGTGTCGCAGATAGATCCACAGCAGAGAGGTTTCCATTATCACTCATGACTGATGCAAGGACCACCTCAGGGTCTCCGGGGACTATGAAGTCGAAAGGGGGCAGGAGAACGTCTGAACTTACAGCCATACGGCCGCCCTCAAGACCACAGCCGAAGCGTGCCCACGGACCTACGAGAAGCTTAGGGATGTCGTCAAGCCGCACGTCAGAAAAGAAGCGCTTGGCTTCCTTGACTGATACCGGCGTACCTCCAAGATACTTGCCAGGCACAATCATGCCCGCAATTAGTAGAAGCATATTAGCGGTAGACCATAGACGTTGAGGATCCTCCATTCTTCGGACCTGATCAATCGTCTGATAGAGTACTTCTGTATGAGGGGATTTTGTCCAGATGGCACCCGCGATATATCTCGGGTAGGGACTGACATACGGTGGCACACCTAGACATGTGGGTTCGTCCACGTAACCATCAACTATGACGACCCTATCCAGGTCAGTCCCACTCCTTGAAGTTGTCATATCCTGTAGATGGTATTTCGAAATTCCCATCTGGGGACTCGTAGCACACTCCGCTCCCCTTCTTTGCTTTACCAATCGCATGGAGAGCCACATGCTGCTTCTGCGCTACATCCAAGGCGTCATCCCATCTATCAGTAGGGACTGTCAACACAATGATGAACTCCTCGCCGCCTTGCATTACCAGCTTCTTCGTATCCAGCAGGTTGTTTCTAGTGAAGTGCTCTACACCCTTTGCGACTGGAAGGTCGTCAATCACGAAACGAAGATTACTCGAATTCGCCATTGTATGAAGCGTGATTCCAAGACCGTCACTGCTATCCATTGAGGCGGTTATTGCGCCCTTCTTAGCCAATGACGATACGAATCCGTAGTGAATCCTTGGCTTGTATGCCGCACCAAGTGCATCATCACGAAGGCCGCTTTCAGCCTTGAGATCGTTTATCAGAATCTCGAAGGCAACAGAAGTGAGACCGAAGAGGTCAGTTACAGCAATCATGTCGCCCTCCTTGGTTCCACTCCTTGTCACAATAGTTTCAGGGGCCGCAATTCCAATGGCAACCCCGGTGAGAACCACCTCAGATGATGAACCAAGGTCGCCGCCAATGAATGGAATGCCTGACTTGAAACAGTACTGAGAATAGCCTCTGATAAGCTCCTGGCTAGCACTCACATCATAGTCATTCGGAACGCATAATGACAACATTGTGGCCACTGGAGTTGCACCCTTGGCAACTATGTCACTCAGTGCCATAATCGCAGTCTTTCGACCCACTTGTGCCTCGGTCATGCCAGACAGCCAGTCGGTCTTGGAGGTGAACGTATCCACATTCACCACGATGCTCTTGTTGCTAGTGAGAGGAATGTCAGATGCATCTTCGTCAAAGCCCAGTTTTGCACCGTCAATCTCGCCAACCAAGTGCTGAATGCTCTTGAGAAAGTCACGTTCGCCAATGTCGCCAGTCCTCATTGGTAGGCCTCCAAAGGTTGTCAACCCATGTTGATGATATAGTTCTTTACTATGAAGTAGACATTGTTCTTAACGTAAGGCATCAAGCGGACTGTGTGAAGTTTGTTTAGTCTACTCTCTTTGTTGAAGCCGCCATCTTGTCTGGATCCACAATAACCTCAACTATCGAGGGCGTACCTGAATCAAAGGCTTCTCGCAGAGCTGCATCCAAATCCTCAGCTTTCTCAACCCTAATGCCATGACCACCGCAGGTTTTTGCAAACTCAGCAAAGTTCGGGTTGGGAAAGCTAACCCCGTACTCAGGAAACCCTTCATGGAGCTGTTCTTTCTTGATATTCTTCAGCTTGCCGTCATTGAAGACAATCGCTGTGATATCCAGATTCTCTCGAACTGCTGTTGTGAAGTCAGCCATGAGCATCGCAAAACCGCCATCTCCGGAAACACAAATCACTTGTTTTTCAGGAAAGTCAAGCTTGGCGGATAATGCTGCAGGCAGACCAAAACCCATGCTGGCCATATTTGCGCTCAGATAGGGTCTCTGACCCTCACAGATGAACTTCTTGTAGAACCAGTAGGTGTGATCCCCTACATCTACAGTGATAATGGCATCATCACTCACATTTCTCTTCAGAGCCTGAATGACGTAACCTGGATTTATCGGAGAAGAGAGGTCTTTGGATTCATCCTCAAGCTCCTTGAAGTGTTGCTCACGTATCTTCAGAGCATTGGCAAGAAACTCTTCATCTTCTTGCTTCTCCTTTACTAATGGGACCAGTTCCTTGAGGATCTCTTTTGCGTCGCCCACCAGTCCTACATCGACATCGAATGTCTTCCCCACACGTGTTGGATCGTTATCAATCTGAAGTATCTTGATCCCCGCTGGAACCAGATTTGCTTGTCTAAATCCTGAACCGATAATGATGATGAGTTCAGAATCGCGTATTGCCTGAGCAGAATGCTTTGTACCTATTGAACCTAATACACCAAGGGCATACTTGTGGGTTTCATTCACTACTCCTTTTGCTCGTGATGTTGTAACTATCGGAGCCTTTAGCTTCTCTGCAAGTTCGACCAATAATTCTCCGGCATGTCTTGCCCCCCAACCTCCAAATACAACAGGTCGTTTGCAGCTATCAATTAGTTTAGCAGCGGCTTCCAGTTTCTCTCGTGGTGAAACGGTCGGACTCTTGAAGAGTCTTCGATCTGGAGCAATGATTGGTTCGTCGAGGGAATCTACTAGAACATCCGTAGGACAACTCAGGACTACAACTCCAGGTTTCTTCAACGCATACTTTGCAGCCATCATGGTAAGTTTTAGTGCTTGATTCGCTCGCGCTATAGTTTCTGCGTATTCAGAAAAGGGACGAAAGAGTTCAATCTGATCTATTTCTTGAAATGCTTCACTCCCTAGATATACTTCAGGAACCTGGCCAACCAAGGCGAGTACAGGAGTTCTATCGGTAGCTGAGTCCATCAGTCCAGTGATGAGATTGGTTGCTCCTGGTCCAGCTATAGATATACAGACTCCCAATTCATCCGTAATTTTGCCGTGAGCTGCAGCCATGAATGCCGCTGTTTCTTCGTGTCGAGTCAGGATAAACGAGATGCTGTCGTTTGTCCGGATGGCATTGATAAGAGGAAGATTAGAGGTTCCGGGAATACCATAGACCTTGTTGACACCAAGGGCAACAAGTTGTTCAATGATCTTCTCTGCAACGTTGGTTTCCCCCTTGCTCTCACTTTTCACGCCTTCAGCAGGGACAAAGGCAGATTTCGGTGCCCCACACACAGGACACGCGTATGAGTGAGGAAGACCTGGGAAGGGTTTGCCCTCAACATTCTCATCATAGACCCAGTTGCACACGGTACATCGATATTTTCCCATGCAGAAACCTCAGACTAGATCCCCTAGTTGTGAAGGGGATTTTCTCCCTACATACTGCATCTAATAAACAGAGTGCATAAGGAGACACTTATAACAAAATTAACCATTGTTAACTTATCGTTAGTTTTGGAGAAGATAATAATGGATGACATGGTTAAGATGCTTGCTGACGCGCCTCAAGAACAGAGAATGCAGATGATAACTGAACGTCTGAAAATGATGGCGGGTCAACCAGAACCTCAGAGAATTGAGTCGGTGAAAGGTCTAGTGATGGCAATTTCAAAGCTCGATGATAAGAAGAAGGCTCCTTTCGTTGCTGATCGTACAATGTGCATTGCACGGTTACCTGATGAGCAGAAGAGTGCCATACTTACAGCGAGAGTAAAAATTGGTTCTCAGATTCCTGAGAATGTTAACAATCTGGACATGAAGCAAACTGTGATGGCTGTTAACCAATGGCCAGAAGAGAAACGTAACATGTTCATGCAGGGGCTCAAGAAGGCTTTCGAGGCTGTCAATGTCCCAATGCCAGATCTTAAGGCACTGATGAAATAGTAGGTGCAATGGGCATCCATCTGGCACGTTCAGAACCAGGTGGAGCCTCTTGCATTGTTTTGTTTCCCGATTTTGTGGGGGTTTTATGATTATGATGGATGGATTAGTAAAAAGATACAGAACAATACTGATGGTCGGTATGTTACTGGTAGTAGTTTCCTTCTTTGTCGGAATCTGGAGGTTGATTAACCAGGCCACACTAGAAAGCATAATTGATACATCATCTGCGGCGTATCTGTCTGCTTCTGCTATTGAGGCCATTCTGCATGCGTATGCAGAGATTGTGCCGCTATTTGGACTTGGCATTCTCAAGCTTGGAATAGGGTTCGCGATTGTAACGATAGTTGTCAGCCTTAGAACAACTGGTGAGAACGCACGGACAAGTCTTGCGAGAATTGACTTGCAACCGCCGGAGGTGAAGCCACCTCTCTTCGCGCGGATATTCGCAAAAATGTTAGTCTTGGGCATATTGATAGAATTGGTTGCCGTGTTCATCACCATAGCATGGATGGCAGCCGAGGTCGCTATCATTGATCCAGGTTTGGCACACCTCCTTGAGATATTTGCCGAACCTCTTGAGGGCTTAGGAGTTTCATTGCTGATTGGGGGTATAGCTTTAGGCCTTGCAACAATTGTACTGAATCTTATGACACAAGCGATTGTTCTACCGGGCAGACTCATTCATATGGCAACAGGAAAGGAATCAAAGCCTGGGAACATCAAGGATTTATTCCCAAAGCGGACACTGATGGTCACGTACCTAGGAATGATCATCACAGCGACTGGCCTTATTCCACTAGCCTTCATTAGACTGTTCATAGACATTCCAACTCCAACCTGGGAAAACTGGATGTTCGTCGGAATTGGAATCATGCTGTTCTCTATTGCATACTGGCTCCTCACCATAATCAAATGGTTGAGAGCACAGAGGGTCAATCTTGGCAAAGCTGTTGCCGAGTCAGCTGGAATAGATGTCCCAGAGATAGAATCGCCTCTGTCAATTACTAAACTAGTTCCGATACTGGCGTTCATTGGATTACTCTGGATGATATCCTTCGCGATACTGGGTCTGCTATTCCCAACTGGGTTGCTTAGTCCATTTGGACCATTGGTTAGGCCTGGCAAAGCCATTGGAATGGCTACTATCTTTCTTGGAATCGGGTTGGCTTTGATGACAATTGTAGTGAATCTCAGACTCACTGCATTCATGCTTCCTGGGTCGTTCTCTAAAATCGTCAGCGCCATTAAGGGTGAGAAGGTTGAAGGTGCACCTGGTTTCTCTGTTGGGAACCCGATGTCACTTGCACCGAAGAAACTCTTTGCGGGGATGATAGCGGGAGCAATCATTGCAGCCATGGGCACAGTTCCGCTGGCATGGATCAGGATAGCTATTCCAGACCTGTTCTTCATTGCTGAACGCATGATTGGAACAACTGTCGCACTAGGTATTGGGATGATCTTCTTCTTCATAGGTCTCTTCTTCGGTACGATAGTGACCTTCGTGAGCGGAAGGCGGACAATGATCAGTGAAGGCATTGAAACCTGTGTCTACTATGTAGCTGAAAAGCGAGATAAATAGATGAAACAATAGGGGTGGTGACCACTTGGTCACTGCCGCTCTTTTCTTTGGCAAGACTTAATGTGGAGAGAGAAGTATTTGCTAGACCTGCTGTTACTAGTCTAGCTGACTTATGTGAATAGTTTTATATCGACTCCAGAGGCAAGCGGCTTTAGTTGAGCCTCGGTGGCCAAGCGGCTAAGGCGTTTCCCTCGTAAGGAAGAGATCGCGGGTTCAAAAAGAGTTGCGACTTCTGCAGCTTTTGAAAATCCCGCCCGGGGCTCCATTCCTTTTCTTCGCTTCAAGCCTATAGAGCACAGATAACAAGTCAGCTGGTTTTATCAGCGAATAGCTGCCTATATTACTTGGAATCGTGAAAGGAGAGTACGAAGTTGTCACGCAAAGCTACGGGCGTGGAAATCTGGGCCATTCTGATGATCCTAGTCGGGCTCATGTATCTAATAACGGGCATTGATGTAGTGATATTCAGCTACATCATTGGATATGACACTACGGGTCCTCTTCTGTGGCTATTGTACCCGATTTTCATGATTGTTGTGGGATGGGAGCTTACAAATCTCAAGTACTGGGCGTGGGTGTGTACGATTGCATTAATTGTAATCGGGATTTTCAGAACTGTTAACGACCTGATTATTTACGGATATTGGCAAAGCATTCCGGGGGTGGCAACCCTCACCGTAATTCTCGTGTACTTCCTAGCAGCGAAGACCCGAAGCCAGTTCACGTGGCACTGAGCTCGTGGTTCCTGAACAGAGAGTTCTAATCATACCGGGGACTCCATTACTCCCTTTTCATGCAGAATGCTCAGCAACTTGTGCAGGTTTCAACAACCTTATTGGGAGTCGGAAACCATTTTTGAGGAACAGGTGAAAAAGAAATGAAAAATAAGAAACCAAGAAAGGTCTACATCAAGGCCTCAAAACCAGCCCTATTTGAGTGGCTGGCCGGAACTACCAGATAATCAAGGTAGTTCACAACAAGAGAACAGATCGGATTGTCACTTCGAAGTGACTCCCTCTGTTCCGAAGATACATTCTCTCTTTTCCGAAGCAATCTTCTTCCTACAGAAATCCTTATCACAGGTTTCAAAATCGATTGCGATAACCCTCTTGAGATGAACTCTTACAATTGCGGAGGTTGCCCAGCCAGGTTAAAGGCGCTAGGTTGAGGGCCTAGTCTCGTAGGAGTTCGCGAGACTTCGAGCCGAATCGACTCGGAGCGACAATTCAAATCTCGCCCTCCGCACCACTTCTCTATGTGTTTCCAAGGCTAGGCATCAACAGAGTCGTGCTCGTACCTAAGCATTTTCCGGCACATGCGCTCTGAGAAACGTGAGTAGTTCTGAATTCATCTGTTCCACGTGGTTTCCCAACCAGACAATATGCCCTACACTCTCAAGTCTGCATAGTTTCGCGTCGGGAATTGCGGCGGCCGTGAATTCTGCATTTGAAAACGCCACATCTCTATCTGCTGTTCCATGAATGACGAGTGTTGGACATACTATGGCGTCCAGATGATGCATAGATACCTGTGTGAGACGCTTCAGATCATTCCGCAGACCCACCTTGCGGGGGCTGAGAGGAGAAGCCGTGCGAATGAGCCTCTTGTACCACTCGACCTGCTCAGGTGTTCTAGTTACTCGTTCAACATAGTTGTCAATTTCTTTTGATTGCAGTGCCAGGTTCTCTTTGAACATCTGTTTCAGGGAGATTGATGGCCAGTACTCTGTCAACACATTGAACATCCAAATCCCTATGTCCATGAATGCGTCTGAGAGAATCACACTACCAAGTAGTGAACTCCTTTGACTCTTCTTTGCCCCGTACTGTTCACTGACCGCGGATATCATGACCAAGGCCCATATGCGGTCTGGATAGCGCAATGCGAATTGCAGTGCAGGCGGGCCTCCGGCAGAAACGCCAAGAACAGCAACTCTAGAGATGCCCAAGGAATCCAGTAGGGCTGCTATGGCATCGGCTTGCTCCTCATATGTTTCGCCTGATGTTAGAGGTGTTTGCAGGTATCCAGGTCTGGAACAGGCAAGGACCGAGAAGCCTTTGCCCGGCCACTTCTCCATCACAAGCAAGCTTTGGTCATATCCGCCAGGTGCACCATGAATCGGTAATAGTACTGGGCCCGCTCCTTGAAGAGCATATTCGATTGGACCAACAGACGTGTTCGCAATGCTGCCTCCCATGTGCAGGTCAGAGAGAAGGTTTCTCTTCCAGCGTCTGAAGCCAGATATCAACCGCATGGAGAGGACTATCAAAAAGACCAACACTATTGCGAAGATTTCCGCTGGCATAATGAACCCGTCTGCTGGTCAACCCTAGCGGGCTAAGAATCTTCTTTTCTGTTCTTGCGTCCTAACTCGTATATTCGAATCCCGCCCTCCGCACCATTCAATTTCATTGTAAGGCCAATAAGAAAAGTGTCCAGTCAATACTTGCCAGTAAGAAGTCAAGATGTCTTCGGGGGACCCACCCCCATGCAAGGGGGGAGGGGCTGCATATGCGGGGATGGGTCCGTGATGTGAGAAGCTTCATCTGGAGCGCAACGAATCCCTGTTGAGGCCGCTGGGAGGTGTGGTGGTAATCAGCGCCTCAAAGGAAGCCAGAGCTGCTCACATTGATTGTTATTCATAGATCAGTTCTTTGCAATTTAAGCGCCTCATGCCAGTAGTTGACCAAATGTGATGCATAATCCATACAAGACCGGACATCCAGTCAACTCAGCCGGAAAAATCACACCAAGTGGGAAAAACACTCCGTTGAGGACAATGTATAAAGGCATCATTGGGCGGGTGCTCCTAGACTCCAAGGGGCGAGCTCTTATGACATCTCTAAGGATTGGAATCATCGGCGCGGGCAATATGGGTGGAATACACGCCCGAATTCTTAGTGACTTGCGTCTATTGGCTGGCATCACAGACACGGACCAAGACAGAGCCAAGGAAGTCGCCAGTAGGCATGGGGTTGAGTTCTTTGAAAGCTATGAGGCAATGATCGAGTCAACCTCAGTCGATGGCGTGATTATCGCCACACCTACGTCAACTCACGCAATAATCACGGAGAGCATAGCCCGCAAATATGAAAATATTCGAGGCATTCTGATAGAGAAGCCCCTTGCAAGCAACCTCAAGGACGCAAAGAAAGTGGCGAAGTTGCTGAAGGAAAAGGGCATCGCCGCTGTAGTTTCGCACTCAGAGATTTACAACCCAGTGGTCGGCCGAGCTTTAGCTCTGATTAGATCTGGCGCAATCGGCATACCCCAGACCATCATCCATGATAGAAGAGGGTTCGTTCAGCCAAGCAGAATCCCGTCACTTGGTGATGTCTTCGAGGACATAGGAGTGCATGATTTCGACATCATGGCCAGGATAAGCAGTGGGCCTGCAACGCTTTACGCGCAATGCAATGATGTAAGTGGCATATACAATGCTGGTACTGTGATGGTGAAGTTCGAAAGTGGTGCACAACACTTCTTCCACCTATCTAGGCAATACGCAGGCAGAAAACGCTCGATGGATGTTTCTGGCACAAAGGGAGCGTTGGTTCTGGACCTGTTCGGGCAGATCATTAAAGTTATGGACCTTGACCAGGAGCCATCTGCGGGAAGAGGGGCAATCAGACTTCCTGAGAGAGGTGCAACCATCAAAGTCTATGGGGAGCCTCTTGGAGAGGTGATCAGTGACTTTCTAATCTGCATCGAAACAGGTGTTGCACCCAAGGTGAGTGTTGATGATGGCGTTGCCGCCTTGGAAGTTGTGGAAGCAGCAAGAAAGAGCGCTAGTACTGGCCGGATTGTCGACGTTGATGTCAAACCTAGGGAATGACTGTAGCAGCTAGATGCGTTCGATGAGTCATTGTAATTTCTACATCAACAGTGCTTCCCGGCGTCAGCTGTTTCTGAATAAT
The DNA here is from genome assembly GCA_019057475.1 of Candidatus Thorarchaeota archaeon. Taxonomy (GTDB): domain Archaea; phylum Asgardarchaeota; class Thorarchaeia; order Thorarchaeales; family Thorarchaeaceae; genus WTCK01. Next base: position 152,795 of record DXJO01000041.1, read on the forward strand.
AACCGCCTTGTACGAGGTGTTCCTGCAAAGCGTTCCACCTTTCGAAGCAGCACCTACTACTAGGACTGGGCCGGTCCATCCGAGCCAAGTCGCATTCTGCTCGGTTATGACCTCTGTAACAAGTGCAGATAGCTGTCGGCTTCTATCTTTTTTGACAGATGTATTGACCTTGTTCTTGGCCCGCGAGGCTACTGTGCCAGGGCGATCCCCATATTTCGATATGTTAACGATAGGGGGCTTTAGGTTGCTAATGACTTCAAGCGTCTTGTTGAAGTCTTCGTCAGTTTCACCAGGAAAGCCTACAATGATGTCCGTGGCGATTGTAGCCAGTGGAATCTTCCTTTGGATTGAGCGCACAGCTGATTGCCAATCTTCAACCGAGTAGCGCCGCTCCATGTCACCGAGGATGCTGTTGCTGCCTGATTGTAGTGGTATATGGAAGAACTTGAAGAAACGAGGGGAACTCATGACCTGCAGAAACTCATCGATTGAGGCTAGGATATGATGGGGGTTAAACATGCCCAGCCTGAACATGTGAGCCCCCTTAATGGCCTCTAAAACCTGCAGAAGCTCTACAAGGGTTTCTCCGGTCTCATGTCCGTAGACTCCTGTGTCTTGGCCTGTTAGGCGAATCTCCCGGTAGCCTTGGTGAACACATCGACAAACCACATCGTGCAGTGATTTGATTGAATAGCTTTTCACATTGCCCCTAGCGAATTTGACTGCGCAATACGTACAGCTGCCCAAGCAGCCTTCGCAGAGGGGAACTGTACACACGACACTGCCGGGTGGACCTTTGAAGAACTGGAGCTTGGAGCCAGTATCGGGTTCAAGGTGAAGAAGGCCGCGTTCACCTTTCATCACACGGTCAACAATCAAGCCTAGAGTTTCAATCGATTGGGGACCAAGAATAGCCGCGTAGTTGGGGATTGCCCTCTGCACTCTTCTAAGAGATATTATTGGCAAACACCCAGCAACAATTACGAGCCTTGCCATCTTCGAAAGTTCTTCCAAACGATGAATGATCCTGTCCTCTGTTGGCTCCTTGACACCACATGTGTTCAATATGATGACATGAGCCTCATCGGGACTGAGAACTCGCTTGACGCCCCGATCGCTAAGATGGCCTGCAATCATGTCTGAGTCTGCAGTGTTTAGGGCGCACCCGTAGGTTTCCAAGTAGTATGATGTTGCGCCCAAATGTATGTCACCTATCCGCCTTGCACGTGAGGAAGAATGGAAACCACATCATCCTCACTCACCAAGGTGGCCTCTCCGTTCAGAGTGGCCACGTCCTTCTTATTCAACAGCACTATAAGGTTCCCGCTGATGCGTGACCCATTCATTATCAGGCGGTTCACATCAGGGCCTCCTATCTTGATGACCCGGGATATCACTTCCCGAACTGTGGAGTCAGAAGGAACCTCAATCTCAATCAGACTCCCTTTCAGCAGTCGTCTGAGTGGCCCAAAGGACTTGAACATGACACGCATATGTCGGACCTGTTGGAACGCCCGCCTGTATGCTATTCAGCCTTTTGATACTGGGCAATCAGGTCCTCCACCATAGCATCCACTGTTCTCACTACATCATCGATTTCCTCTCTGGTAGCTCTATCAATGTGAATTCCAACTGTTACGACAACAGGAACTCCTATAGAACTGCAAATCTTCTCCGCTGCAGAGTTGGCTACAACGTAGTCCTTGTGCCCCGGGAACGTGAGCGTGTTGACACTAACAGTAGTAGCGTTTCTGTAGTGGCTCTTTGCAGAATGCGCTACTGCAACCCCTCCAATGTGATGTTCATCTCCGCCGTAGATGGTCACGAGAAGGTCTTTGCCAATTGTAACGGCCTTCAGGATGATGTCGTGTTTTCCGGCCTTTCTTTCGATTATCATCGCACCTACCGTATGTGAGAAGATACCTGTAATGCTTTCGGTAGTCCTCAGCGATCTATTTCGCCGTCCGTTTCTGGTGCATCCTCCAAGACAATGTGAGAGTCTTGGGGTGTGCTGCTCGGTATTCGTCCAAGTCGTGGAGTGCTGTCGAATGTGGCGCACTCTTGACAATATCCGGGTTGCTGTATGCCTCGTTGGATATCTGCTTGAATGCGCCTATCAAGAGGTCAAGATCTTCTTTTGATTCGGATTCCGTGGGTTCAATCATGAGTGCCTCTGGAACAATCAGTGGGAAGTACATAGTGGGAGAATGAAGACCAAGATCAAGAAGTCGCTTTGCCACATGCATTGCGGTCACTCCGGTTTCTTCTGCAAGATTCTCGGCCGATATGACACACTCGTGCATGCGTGGCGTATTGGGAGAATAAGGTAGACTGAATCCTCGAATCTGACTGATGTGATGCGCGATATAGTTCGCATTGAGCACTGCGATTTCAGAAGTTCTACGAAGTCCCTCCTTACCTAAGGCACAGATGTATGTGTAAGCTCTCACAAGAACGCCGAAGTTGCCGTAGAAGCCATGGACTTTTCCGATAGATCGAGGTAGATTGTAGTTCAGGTCGAATCTGCCTTCTTTTACCTTAACAATACACGGTACGGGGAGCAGCTCGATCAACTTCTCCTTCACACCCACAGCTCCGGATCCTGGACCACCCCCACCATGAGGGGTCGAGAAGGTTTTGTGCAAATTCATGTGCATGACGTCGAAGCCCATATCGCCCGGTCGACTTATCCCCATTATTGCATTAAGGTTGGCTCCATCGTAGTATAGAAGCCCTCCAGAGTCATGGACTATGCCTGCAATTTCGCCGATATCTTTCTCGAATACTCCAATGGTGTTCGGGTTGGTGAGCATAAGACCTGCGGTCTGCGGACCTGAAGCTGCCTTGAGCGCATCAAGGTCAACAAGACCTTCGTTACTGGATGGGAGAACGACTATCTTGAAGCCAGCCATCGCAGCCGAGGCAGGGTTAGTTCCGTGAGCCGCATCCGGAATAAGCATCTCCTTGCGTTGATCGCCCTCATCCATGACATGCTTGTGATAGGCCCGGATAATCATAACACCTGCGAACTCACCTGCGGCACCCGCGGGTGGTTGAAGAGTTACTGCGTCCATTCCTGAGAGCTCGGCCAACCACTGCTCAAGCTCCCACATCAACTCTAAGGCACCTTGGCATGTGGAAACATCTTGGTATGGATGAAGCCATGCCAGACCAGGGTTCAGCGCAGCCTGTTCATTGATGAGGGGGTTATACTTCATTGTGCAGCTGCCAAGCGGATAGATGCCTGAAGACACAGAGAAGTTCATTTGGGACAATCGGGTGAAGTGACGAACTACTTGAAGCTCTGACATCTCTGGTAGGTTAGGGCTCTGTTTCCTACGCATCCCTGCGGGGATCATTGCATCCAGTGATCCTGCTAATCTCTTCACTTCATCCTCTACAGCAGGAAGTCGGTGGGCTATCTTGCCTGACACGGACATCTCGAAGAGGAGAGGCTCGTTCCAATTGGCCTGGCGGTATTTGGAATCTTGAGAGTCGCGTTGGCGGTTCATCTTGTGCCACCCCCTTTAGTCACGACATCACGAACCACTTCCACAAGCTGATCAATAGCAGTCTTGCCATGGAGTTCAGTTACGCATAACAGCATTGATTCCCCAAATTCAGGGTATTCCTCAGTTAGAATCTTGCCACCATGTAAATCACGCTTCAGTAGAGATTCATGAACCAGCTGGGCAGAAGCGTCACCCTCAAACCTAACAACAAACTCCTTCCAGAATGAGGCACCAAAAGCGGGCGCCGTTACGCCAGAAATCTTGTTGAGTTGTTTCGCAGCGTAATGCGATCTGTGGGCAATTATTTCACCCAAATGCCGGAATCCCTCAGGCCCAAGTGTGGATGTGTAGACAGCGGCTGTCACTGCGACAAGTGCTTGATTTGAGCAGATGTTACTGGTGGCCTTCTCCCTTCGGATATGCTGTTCGCGAGGAACGAGAGTCAGAACAAATCCGCGCTTGTAAGGTTCGTTGGATGTTCTTGTCATCCCCACGAGACGGCCTGGAAGTTGACGGATTATCTTCATGCGATCCCTGCAGCCGAACACTCCAAGGTATGGCCCTCCATAGGATACTGCAGAACCCAAGTACTGTCCTTCACCAACGATTATGTCCGCTCCGTAGTTTCCCGGGGGCCGTAGAATACCAAGAGAGAGCACGTCCACCCCTACAACCAAGAGAGAGCCAGCATCGTGCACGATACGGTTGATCTCATCAACTTGGGGTTCAATGAAACCTAGGTAGCTGGGATTCTCAACATAGACTCCTGCAACTTGGCTGTCCAGTTTCGACTTCAAGTCTGCAAGGTCAAGAAGCATACTCTTCTGGTCATGTCCGACCCGCTCAATCGTGATGCCTGCAGGCTCTGCAAACGTATTGATTACCTGCCAATGGACTGGATTGATCGTGTCAGGCACAAGGAATTTACTTCGCTTCTTGTTCACCCTTGCGGCCATCAAGACTGCTTCCGCCAGTCCGGTGGCCATGTCGTACATGCTACTGTTTACGACATCAATCCCAAGTAGCTCGGCCATCATACTCTGATACTCGAACAGTGTTTGCAGCATTCCCTGACTGATTTCAGGTTGATAGCTTGTATAGGAAGTGAGGAATTCAGACCGTGTGGCAAGTGCAGGTACTACTGAAGGGATGTAATGTATTCCTGCGCCTGCACCCAAGAAGACACGTCCTGTATCAGCTGGTTTGTTCTTTGAGGCCAGTTCTTGCACTCGTTGTGCTACTTCGAGCTCAGTTCTCGAGGTGGGAATATTGAGATCCCGTTTCAGCCGATAGTCCTCGGGAATATTACTAAAAAGATCCTCCAGACTCCTCTTGCCAAAGGAGCTCAGCATCTCGCTTTCGATTTCTTTTGTGATTGGGAGATAGGGATGCTTGAATTCCATTCGTAGCCCCACCGAACACGGTTGTCAGTGACTGATGGCGCAACCTAAGCGATAAAGAGCCTTTCTGTATACTCCACAAAGCTGGTCTGGAACCTAAGAATCATTTTTATGCTGACATCAATTGACGATGCTCAAATCAATGGAGAAACCGAAATGAAGCGCTGGCTGATGGATATCTTGGCTTGCCCTGCCCCAGAATGCAAGAACGAACTGCACCTTGAAGTCTACAAGTCACACATGGTGGAGTCTGATGGGGAGGATGTCGAAGAAATTGACGAAGCCTTGATTACATGTCCAAAGTGTGACCGGTGGTATCCTGTTATTGACGGGATTGCCTGCATGCTTCCTGACGACCTGAGAATGACTGGAAAACAGCGAATAGAAGAAGAAGCATTCCTTGAGCGTTGGAAAGATAAGGTCGCGCCCAATATCCTCAACAACGGCATTCCATTTGGTGTCAAACCATAATCCTGAAGTAGTCACCTGATAGGTGCGCTATCATAAGCCCCGTAGTGTAGCTGGTCAAGCATAGGAGGTTTTGGTCCTTCTGACCCAGGTTCGAGTCCTGGCGGGGCTACCATTACTTCGATTTGATGTCCAAATCATCTGGAGGATCAGTGATCTGTACTTTGAAGAGACGTTTGACGTGTGAGAGAACAAGCCTCTCGCCGTTGACAAGCACGTCTATTGTGACATGATCACGTAGGCCCGAAGTGCGAATCTTCTTCTCTAGGACAGCCTGCACTTGAAAGACTCCTGCAGGATTATCCATTGCCACGGTAATGCGAAGGGGCTTCTTCTTACCTTTCTCAAGAATGACATTGTTGATGGCAAGTGCACTCACTGAATGGATGTCGACCTTGCCTTTGTGATAGGGCACTATGGTGCGCCCTTTCGTTAGGTCGCTGCCATCACCTAGCTTTGTAATTCCGGCCTCAAGCGTCAGACACTGAGTATCATCATCGTGGGAGTAGATGCCGTGCATTATGAAGGACATTATATCAGTCGCCAATGACAAATCCGAGTATACGGATTCTAGCTTTGGCTCAAGGATTGGAACCGCTAGTTGGAGTGAGGCTTGGTAGTGTTCTTCTCGGTGTACCGTCATTCCAATGTCATGCAAATATGTCGATGCTAGCACGATTAGGCGAGCATCATCAGTGTCACCTATGCCCTCAGCCACAACATTGGGCCTGAAGGTGTCGTCGAGAATGTTGAATATCTTAATGGCGTTCCAAGTTGCCACCTCTGCATGAACAGGCCCGTGGTCTGTGTAGCCCAGTCGAGAAACAGCCATTCTGTTCGCCGTTCGGAGGTAGGATTGGACCTTTGGCGAATTCTTGAGGTACTGATACATCTCTAGAGCCTTTGAGTTGGGCTCGAGTAAATCACTGACGGTGACCTCATCTCTGTTGAAAACTTGATGCTCGTTCATGACTAGGCCCCCAGGGGGACATTCTCTTGTGACGGTTCATTTGATAAGACTTGCGAAGTGGAAGGAGGTGGCTAGATGTCTCCAGCCTCTTCCTGAATCGAAAGCAGAATGCGGTCTGTAGCGCTGGTGCTCTTTTTGATGACCTTTAGATAGTCCTGTCGCGCCTTCTCGAAGGCTGCACGACTAATCCTCTGCTTCTTCTTCCTGAGAAGGAGCTGACGGAGACCGGCCTTTGCGCCCTCGATTCGTTCTTCGTGAAGCTCGAGCTGAGCTACGATGTCTCTGTATCTCGGGCCTTCGCTGACGAGCTTATCCTTTAACGAGGGGAGCTGAGAGTCAATCTTTTCCATCTGCGACTTGATATCCTTCTGACGAATCATGAACTCCCTCTTCTTGACCTTTCCTCTTCTTCGAGATGCTTCAATCTTTTCAAGATCCATGTTCAAAGTGGTCTTCTTGGAATAGAGCGTAGCAAACTCCCTCAGAAGCTCTGGAGGCGCACCCGTAGATTTGGCTTCAATTGCAGTTGGTTCTTCTTCGCCCGAACCGACTATCTCCTCTGGTAAGTCTACTTTTCTGTACATTACATAAATGAGGGCAATGAAACCTGCCATCAGTGCAAAGAGGATAGGTCGAGCAGCAGCTCCTATCGAAACTTGGTATACCAACACGATGTTGGGTGGGTTCTCCTGTGTTGTGTTATAGACTGTGTAACTAATCGATGTGTCGAATACACCGTAAATGAGTTGATAATCGCCTGAGGTTTCTACGAGGTTGGTTGAGATTGGAAACACAATATCGATTGTATGCTTGCTGACGAGTATATCACCGAACGCGGCTATCGGAACCTTCAGCTGGCTACCTGATGGGACAGCATCGGAATAACTTGAAGCCTGTATAACGTAGTCAATCCAAAATGTATACGTGTGTCCGGGCCAGAACCCTTCGTAGCCAAAGCGATCACTTCTGAGATCAATCCGAAGCTCAATTGTATTATTGAACTCCAGCTCTCCACGGGGCATCGACTCCGCAAGAGTTCCGACTTCGTCATAGATCCGGAGATCGGCTGCGTAGGCAGGTATCGTGAATGCGAAGTAGTTCTCCTTTGCAGGACCAATGTTTTCTATGCTGATAGTTTCGCTATAAGAGAGCCATCCCCATGCATCGACTACAATCTGAGTGGTCCGTTCAGCATCAATCAACGGGGTGTACGACCGTAGTGAGAAGTCAAACTCCTCAATGCTCATCGGAGCCACATTGATGTCTTCGGTGTCTGGAATATCGCCTTGAATAGAGTCACCACTCCTGAAACTGACTTTCATCGACGCAGTCTTCAGGACATAGGGTACAGTGGGATACTTTAGATACGTGACGTTGTAGATGTTATCTTCCACAAGGTTGTGCAACGAATGCATCATCATTGTCGTCGTAAATGTTAGGGAGTCCTGAAATCCCACTGGTTCCATGAAATAGACTCTGAAATGCATCATTCCGTTGAGATCATCCAGTTGCATTATCTCAAGCTCATTCTCAGCACTGTCTTCCGCCAACACTGAGAGGAAATAGCTCGGCCATGGTTGCGGAAGGAAGAATTCCAATGCCCCAATCGGGGCCGTTCCGTTGTTGCGGACTAGGTATTGATCCTCAATCTTCGTGTTATGATACAGCTGTGTCACGAAGCTCCTATCGACATCAAGGTGCATTCCAATAAGTGGAGTAAAAGGCCAATCAATTGTGACGTTCACTATTGCCGTACTGGTGACATTAGAAACGTCAGTTGCATTGAACCAGACTTGGTGACTTCCAACCTCGAATTCAGAGAGGTCAACCTTGACTTCCCATAAGTCGGACTGGAAGTTGTGAAATATCTGTGTCCAGTTCTCATTGTCAATCCGGTAGTGAGCAGTCCGCACGTAAGTGTTGTCTGTCACATTAATTTTGAACGCCGCCACCAAACCAAGAATTTCATTCAGAGTTGGGCTTTCCACAACAATGGATGGCGCTGTATTGCCCACGAATTCAACCATAAGGGGATTTGCCCAATCAGTGTGCTGTACAGGAAGTTCATCGAAGTTCTCAGAACCTCCGAACATCAGGGTGAAAGGAAACTGTACATCCGTTGCATTGAACAGAGGAATGTCATTGGGATCGGTACTGTTCATTTTGATGAAGTACTCTAGTTGTGTTGTGGTGCCATCATCACTGCCATTCGCTGCAACAATCTGGCTTTGATTAGCATCCGGAAGATGCTGGAATGTGCCTATGGCATGGTCATCCCTGTAGACGATCTTACTTGCGTCAGCAGGGTTATTTCTATTGGATCCGATTCGTGTCAGAGTTATGACATATTCAAGGTCCTTTCCATACATCTCATGGCTAGTTGTAGTGTAGCCTTCTTCGGCAGGAATGATGAAATGACGTTCTTCACCAATTCTCATGCCGATTATTTCATCTATGTAGCCCTGGAGTAGCCGTTCGTCTTCTATCGCGGTTGTAGAATCATCGTTAGGAACATCGCTCTCCTGTACCAGGGTTCCATTCCGGTCAAACAGCTTGTAGTGAACAGTGACAATATCAATGCCAGTCACTCTCGAATAGCTCTCGTGCGGTTCATCTGGAGCGCATCCAAATATCAAGTCACTGCCGTTGAGACCGCTGCTTGTGAAATTTGAGGTGTAGTTCTGCCAGCCAAGCGCAATCCAACCGGAAGTGGTAGCTGAGAGCCCGACATAGAGGAGTGTTGAGTTGTGCTCAAGGTAAATGGTAACTCCAGTAGCTGAGTCTGTGTAGCTGTACGAGTACTCTGTTGGGTCGATTATCCCGTCAGCGGAGCCATAGTGGACATCAACATAGGGGATTGAAGCGTTTAGCATCGACTCCGCGTAGGAGTAGTCCTGTTGGGTATTGTGAGCCAAGGTCGTGGGATTCCAAGAATTTAACTCAGGAATAGTCAACGCGACGCCACTGATGACAAATATCGCCAGTAACGCAATTGTTGCTATTCTTCTACGTAGCAGGCTCAAGATGAATCACCGAATTTGATGCATTTACGGTATGCAGTCTCAGGTCTCACTGGACCGCAAACGTTGCGCCCCAACTTCGGGTCTGCTAAAATAGATTTCGGCAAGGAAATCTTCGTACTGTGCTTGGTTCATCCCGAAAAGTGTAAAACGGATGGTAAATGAGCCGGTAAACAAGGAGATAGTCCAGTTGTATACAATCGTTATCGCCGTCATAATTGCATTCCTCATTGTTCTCCTAGCAATGCCGACCACAATCCGAACCCTCAAAGCGAAGGGCAAAGTGGGAATTGATGTCCATAAGTCCGGGAAACCGGAGGTGGCAAAGGGGGGTGGCTACATAGTCCTCTTTGCGATTGTGACAAGTCTGCTAGTTGTCATCGGTTACACCACATTCCTCAGGACCGAAGCAGTAGATCCCGCGATCTTGGCTGCGTTGGTATCAATACTGATGGCTGGCATGATTGGACTTCTCGATGATAATATGGATTTCAGAAACAGGACAAAGATAGCACTCCCACTCATCGCTTCAATTCCAATGGTAGTGATGGCTGTGGGGACGACCATCATCTCAGTTCCGTTCGTAGGAGCGATAGAATTCGGAGCTTTCTATCCATTGATTATTGTGCCATTGATGATGACATTCATCATTGACTCCACGAACATGTATGGGGGCATGAATGGATTGGAGGCAGGGTTGGCGACTGTGAACTCGTCAGCTGTGGTTTCGTACGTGCTTCTTCTTCCATTATTCACAGGGAAAGCAATCATGCAGAGCCAGCTAGATGCCGGCACAGTTGCAGCCGCTCTACTGGGTGCGGCGTTGGCGTTTCTTGTTTACAATAAATACCCCGCAAAAATTCTGCCAGGTGATGTTGGAAGACTGCCAATTGGTGCAGCAATTGCCGCGGCGTTGATTCTGGGGAACATGGATAGGCTTGCAATTATCATCTTTGCACCCTTTGCAGTGAATTTCCTGCTTTACATCCTGTACAGGATTCATGTGAAAAGGATGGGGATGGATTACGTCAAGTTTGCCAGTCCCAGAGAAGATGGGACTTTGGAGGTAGTCGGCCCATTTACCATGTACTGGGTGTTACCTCACTTTTTCAAGAACATGACCGAGAAGAAGAATGTGATTATTCTTGTCATCTTCCAAGCACTCCTGGCATATGGAGCAGTATTCCTTCTTCTCATAGCTTACCCGTGGGGAGTTGGATTGTTCTAGTGGATCTTCTCTGGGAGATACTTGTCCACAACATAGTCCATACCGTGCCTACTGAATGCCTGCTGTTCCGCCTTCCTCTGCAACTGACGGAAATCACGGATGTAGTCTTGCCACATAGAATCAGAATATCTCACGTCTCTTGAAAGCTCGTCCAAGCGCTTCAGGTCAGCATTGTTTAGTGGCTCCGATGGTAAGGAGTATTTGGTTATGTCATCAGCAGTGACTCCAATCCATTCCGCATCCGGAGTTGTCAACCCCTGGATGTGCGCGGCGTTGGCACTGCCTGTGGAGATAACTCTTGCAATATGCATTCCCCAAGGATCTCCATCCGTGAAGACGTACACAGGTAGATCCAAATCGTCATGTAGTCGACGTATCAACTGACGCGTGGCTCGTGGGGGCTGGCCTCCCAAGTGTATCAATACTGCATTGAAACGTTCCCAAGCTCTTGTTTCAATCAGACGAGAGAATATGCCTCCGGATTCAACTGCCAGAATCAACTCAGCATCAGATTCGACCGGGTCCGCAGTTACTAGTGCCGGACCTATCGGCAGCCCATCAGGGCTGAGTGTGAGGTCCACATCCCGTCCTTCGTATCCCGCAACAGTGTAGCGCATTGTCACCTGACCATAGATTGACGAGCGCTCCTCCGGAAATACACCAAATGCTTCTCTGGCAATGCCCGTCAAACACTCGAGATCTGTCACAGTTCGATCTGATTCAGCTTGATCTGAAAATTCTACGCCGAATGCTTCGCTTGAGTAATAGAGGTCTCTTAGAGAACAGGTTCTGCCACCCTGTAGCAGTTGTTTGGCGTAGGAAGCGACCCAAACAAGTTGTGTGAAACTCTTGATATGACGAAGGTTGCTAGAGTCCCGTATGACTCGGGTATTGCCAAGCACGAATCGCTTACTCTCTTCATCATACACGAGATTCCCAGTCCCGCGACCGGGAAATTTGAGCGTTGGAAATTCTTCGTTATCGATTGACTGAACTATGGCAGTCCCGAGGTCTTTGAGGGCGCTCAACGACTTGGACTGATCAAACATGATGGTCCACCTCGAACAGTCTGTGAACGAGTTCAGTTGTTGATGGAACCGCATCGCATTCTGCCAATTCCGCACTGAACTGTGCCACCTGTTTCATTGCCTTATCGAATTCACGTTTTTTCTGCGCATCGCGCACTGAACGTTCGCCCCTCTTGAGAGTCTTCTTCAGGCTTCTTCCTAATTCCCTAAGCAATGAGAGTACTTCGTGCTCGATCTCTGGCAAAGAGGCAATCGACTGCTTTCCAGCGGCTTTGAAGGGAATTCTCGTCGAGCATAGATGAAGGAAAATTGAAACAGGGGTGGTTGACCTGACACCATATTGAACCCAGTTCACCCGTTTTAGCATCTTTGTAAGAGCATCCTCACCACTGTCGTACAAGAGCGGAACCCGGTTGGCGAATCTGTACAGTGTCGGGACATCCGCCGCGCGTGCGCCCGTACCAATCGCTGCCACGCTCTCGACAATGAATGCATTACCACTCCATTCGGTAGGCCCTCTGCTTCCGTAGGTCAGAGCTGAGGGGGCGAATACAGACTCAATTGATGCAAGAAAGGCGTTTTTTCCAATCGGACTGAGACATTTGCCATCAGGACGACCGAGTCCGTCAAAGGAGCGAAGTGCAGAGCTAAGACGAGAGATATCTCCGCGACCAAGCGTATTCACAGCCTGCCGTGGATTGATTGCCAAGAACTTGAGAAAACGCGTTGCAGTACGTGTTCCCATCCGTTGAAATGATTCAACCAAGAAGCTATGAAGACTCCGTTCACCTGCGTCAGCAACAAGCCGCCGAAGCAATTCCAAATCAGCACCATGAGGGTGCGGTTTTGATGCTGTGGTTGGTGCTGGAAGTATCTGGTGCCACCAACCCATTTTCATTATAGAGGACCCATTGATTGCAAGTTCTACGTGTGCATGAGGAGAAGCTACAGTGGTTAATTGTAGATAGTCGTATACACGTTCTCTCGACCGGTTGAGGTCGCCTTTGAGCCGGATTGTGACTTCAGTGCCTGGACCCTCTCTCTCATGTGATTCGTCAGACAGAATCACAGGCTGGTTGTTCTCGATGTCAATGAGAAGCTGGTAGTATCTTCCAATCGTGTGGCTAGTTTGAGTCACTACAATAACGGGAGAGTCCGTAGTGATTTGTCCGTAGAGCGCCGCCATGGTCACTCCAAGGCCAAAGGTTCCACGCCTTTGTCGTGCCGTAAATTTATCGCCGTAGAGTACCCGAGCGAAGGCATTGGGAACTTCACCGTAGGGAACTCCTGTGCCGTTGTCAGATACCGTGACCCTTACAATGCCGGACCGCTCTTCATCTATGCTCACTCGCACGTCAGGCTGCCTACGTGCCTCCTCGCATGCATCAATGCTGTTCTCCACCAACTCCCTAACTGTCGAGTACACCGCCTGACTCGGATTACCAAAGCCTGCCATCTGGCGATTACGATAGAAGAACTCGGCAGGTGAGATGCTGCTGAATTCCCCGTGTAGTGAGTTATCTTGATTCATAACGTTCTGAATAAAAAAGCATTCAACTTCATATTAGACGAGGTATTACAGCGCTCAGAAGTCCTCTTCCCATAGCTCCGCCTTCTGACGATTCATTTCTCTGCGCATCTTCTCAAGATACCTGTAGACTGTGCCGTGAGGGGCGCCACCAATGAGCATGTCTATTGCTCGACTTGAGAACTCAAGCCCTGGGTCGGCACCAATCACCGAAACTGTGCGACCATAGACCGAAATTTTGGTTTCTGTAATCTCTTCGATGGCTCTACGGGTGCGACCATTCTCCCCGATTATTCTGCCAGCCACCCGCTTCAGCTGGTTCGGTGATGTTCCCACAGCGTCGCGCAATGATATTACAACTAGTCGAGTGTCCTCATCGATAAGCGAGAGAGCCCTCTTTGGACTAAACCCTCGAGCCATTGCGCGAATCATGTCACGTGCCTTCCAGGCAAGCACAGGATCCTCAGTCTTCTCGGGACTGGTGATGGTCACAATACCTTCCGGATTTACATCTATCTTAACATTAGTGAGCTTCTGAACCCGCTTCCTCACTCGCCCGTTCCGTCCAACAATGACCCCAAGCCTTTCGGCGGGCACTCTAACAGTTTCGCTATACCGCATCTCATTTCTCACCAGAAGAGAGAATATACTTGGTTATGACCTTTGGATCTTCTGTTTCGATTCCAAGCTTCCTAAAGTATCGGGTTATGTTTTGAATGTCACGGAACAGGTACCGTCCAGCGCTAGTATGACCTCGAAGTACGGCCTGAGAAACGTCGATGATAACCGGCCCATCTACCCATAATATATTGTACTCGCTAAGGTCTGCATGCACAAGGCTGGCCTCCTTGTAACCTTGCTCGATTATCTCAATCAGCTCGTTGAAGACTTCGACTGGAGATTCTAACTTAACATTTCTAAGTAGTGGCGCAGGAAGACCCTGTTCATCTCCGATGAACTCCATGACTAAGACATTGCGCTCAATGCCTAGAGGTTTTGGAACCCTGATTCCGGCCTTGTGATAACGAATCAGGTTCTTGTACTCTTTCATTGCCCACTGCGGAATCAAAGACCGACTTCGCTTGGCCACGCGCTGAAACCGAGGATCACCAACGATGTACTCACGCATCCAGTCGGTTTCTGCAGTACTTATTCTGTATATCTTGACAGCAACCGAGTTGCCTTCGGGGTCTACGCCTCGATACACATTGGCCTCTTTTCCTGTGCTGATAGCACCATGCAGCTCGCGAATCATCCCGCGGTTGAACAACTTGTAGAGAACCTTTAGAGTAGGTGGATCGATTACGCCTTCAATCACCTTGAGCTCATCAGCATCTTTTCTGCGCTTCATCCTACGGCGCTCTAGCTTGTCGTCTATCTGTTTGCGTTTGGTTTCAGCACGTTTCAAATCGAACTGTCACTCCAGATTGCAGGGTCTATGGAAATTCAATACCGAAAATAACCCCGTAAGAAGAAAAAGTCTTGGAACTATCAGAACATCTTCAGATAGCCTTTCTTCTGGAGCCACTCAATCTCATTGCCCCTGTAGCGCCATACCACATCACACTTGGCGTCGGTCTGAAACTCCCACGGAACAACCAGAACTGTGTCCGCAACTCGCATCCAGACTCGCTTCTTCATGCGACCAAGGATACGACCTACTCGAATCTCCCCGTCTTCACATCTTACTCTGACTCTATCAAAACCCAACATCTGAACGATGATGCCAAAGAGTTCTCCATCATCTCTTCTTGGCGTCCTCACTCGCATTATTTCTTCGCCAGTTGTGGGGGCGCCTCTGCGACCGCGCTTTCCTTTGCTTTTTCCTTTTTTTCTTGGGGGCAAGTTAATCCTCCAGTTAGAAGCCAGACTACTCAGTCTAATGGCCTCGAAAGAATACGCATTGGAGGGCCATTTAAGCGTACCTACACATGAGCGAAACTGCATGACCTTATTGCATCAAAAAGCGGGAGATTAGATTCTCTACGATTTCGCGAAGCGATTCCTAATCCTCAGTTGGTATGGGGTAGAAACGCTCGTCGATTAGCACGACATGAACAACACTGCCATTTGTGCTCTCAGGATTCAAGAGGTGATCCTCAACCTCGAGTGTTTCAAACGTCTTCGAGTCCATAAGCTGAGCTGGCTGCCCACGCTGGCGAGAGATAACCATACATTGTCGACTCTCAGATGACGGAGCAAGAAACTCAATTCCCTTCCATTTGGAACTCTTTGAATTGATTGTGAATGTAGAGCTCTCAGTGAGATCATAACATAAGATGCCGCTCTTGCTCATGGACTGAATCTGACAGGGTTTCGTGGCGACCCTTATGAAATCACCAGTAACAAATCTGTGAAGCCTAAGCAAGATTGTGGTTCGATACTGATCCTTGCCCCCTTTCTGCCCAACCAACTTGTAGTTCACTTTTTTATCTGCCAAGAACGTGCGTTCAATCTCATCTGCAAGACGTCGACAGAGGTGGTCTGAACCAATTCGAAAATCGAGACCGTACCGGTCCTTGCTCGCCGAGGTGATGAAAGCCTTGACATCTTTCCCGTATGCTTCCACTGTTCGTTGAGTGACAATGGTGTTGATTCTCTCTTCTTCATATTCAGTGAGTGAGCGATTGTCAGCTCGTATCTGGAGAATGGCGTTATAATAACCTCCGCTCATCATTCCGCAGGTATCACAAGTCCCATGACTGAATCTGACCTCTACTGGATAACTCTCTTTGTGGGAAGGAAGAGTGTTGTGAGAGCGGCCTGATGCATTCACCCTGATGTGCAATACCCTATCGAGCCGATTCTCCTCTTCAAGCGAAATCTCAACGCCCGAAACGTGGCGTTTCACGCTCCGGTGTAGCAGCATCTCCAGCTGTCGCTCAATCAGCTCATCCTTAGCTGGAAGAGGCCCAGTAATCACTTTCCAGCCACCTGGCACCTTCACTGCCCCACAACGTTTGCATGTGCGAATTTGAAGCGGAGTGTCCACATGGATTAGAGGGTGCTCCTTTGCGTAGCATGAAGCGCACAGTCCCTCTAAGACTGCATTTTCGCCACAGAGGTAGCAGGGTGCTGGCAAGGTTATCAACTGAGAAGTATCGTTAAACCTTTAAAATGTGAATGAAATGTGCCTTACGAACGCTAGACATACTTCAAGGATGAAAACAATTCTAAGTCAGGGAGTAAAGCTAGCAAGAGCCAAGGGGGTTTGTGCGATTCCTAGAAAGAAACTACATAGAAGGGTCCATCGAGAACCACCAGTTTCAGTCTTCAAGCCTGCAGGCATACCTGCGAGGGATCTTGACGAGATTCTAATAACTGTGGACGAGTTCGAGGCAATCCGACTGGCGGATTTTGAAGGCATGAGTCAGAGAGAAGCCAGCGTCACAATGCAGATCAGTCAGCCTACGTTTAACCGAGTGTTATCATCTGCTAGAAGCAAAATCGCCAAGGGGCTGGTTCAGGGTGATGTTCTGCGGATTGAGGGGGGACGCTATCTTCTTGAAGATGGCTCAGGATTTTTGGAGTGTATTGATTGTAGATACGCACTTGACATGAAATCGGATGACAGGAGCTTCTGTCCCAAATGTGGTTCGACCAACCTGCGATGGAACAGATGGGAAACCGAAGAGCTGGACCCTGCATGAGCGGATGAAAAACAACCGAGATCCATTTTCATATGTCGAATGCACTTACAGGCGCACCCACTGCGCATGTGGATGACCTTCTATGTATATCACGGCGCTCTCATGAACAAAGCCAGCATCCATTGCTGCTTTCACGGTAGTCTGTCCAATCATGTTCACAATCGTGGCATCCTTGAGTTGCACAAAGCACTTCTTCATGTCCACGAGTTCCCCACCATAGAATCCCTCGCTGATTTTGAACTTGAGATCGCCCTCGACTAGAGTGCGTCCCAACAAGTCCTCATCACAGATTGATACGAGTAGATGATCATGGGTTGCTCGAACCCGCATGTAGACGAACGGCATTGAGAGATCACCTTTGCTAGACGGGTCTGATAGCTGTACGAGCTCCACACGCACTACAATGCAAGTAGTAAGCGTTTTTCTCCTTGCCTATGGTTGTGTCTGGTCTTCCACACACCGGGCAAGTGACGTAGGCCTCTATATAGCGCTTCAGAACGTCCCCAATACCCTCAGCAGTGAACTTGCCTTGGAAGACTGCTGTGCTCCCCTCGAAGTTTCCCGCTGTGGCGAGTTGGCCCGAAACGAATTTCATGACTTCTTTTCCAGGCCGGTTCAGAACCATGATAATCTCTTGGAAGTTCTGCCAGATGCTTCGGCTGCCTTGAACTATGAGCTGTACGTTGGGGACCTGAAATCGCTCACCTGATCGCTTGAAGGCATCTTCCGGAATTTGGCTTCTTGCTCTATCGAGAAGGCTATCATAGTCGTCCATGAGTTGATTCACACCATTTCTGCTATTGAAGGTTCTGCTCGCGTCAATGCACTATGTATCAATAGGCAAATAGTATCCAATCTTCACTTCGCGAATCCTCTGTTGATCCATGAGATCAATGACCTTCAGTGTGATAGCAGATTTGCTATTACCTTGTTTCTCAAAGTGCGACACGATATCCTGAAGGTAGACGCCATCCGGCGATGCGTTCTCTCGGATGAATTGAAGAATCTGTTTAGCCAGCGTTCTAGGGGATTTGGGTTTACTAGTTGAGGCCGATCTCTTACTCTTAGCCGGTTTGAGGGTTTCTTGGACATCATCCATAGACTCACCCTCACTGGGAGTTGAGATGCCACTGCGAGTGAGAATGGCTCTATAGCGCTCTAGCTGATGAAGTGTCATGTAGTTTGCATCATCCAGAGACCGCACAATCTCGGGTACTATGTAGACCTCACCCTCATACTCCCGCACTTTCCCTACAATCATTGCAAGTGTGTTGGTTTCAACTTGTTCAAGTGATTGTGTTTCGCCCCACGCTTTTGCTCTGATCGTTTCAGTTCCGTCATCGATTGTTATGCTGGCGAAGCTTCCTTGGCCTACATACTGACGAACTATGAAACCCACTAAAACAACACGCCGAAGCTCGACGCCTTGAGGAGACACAACGTGATGGCCGTCTTCCTCACTATACGTCCCACGAATAATGTCAGCAACTGATGCTCTCAAGGCAGTCATTCGTTCTCGCATTCGGTGGTCCGTCCTTAGACACTAGTTATTGTTCAGCTGTATAAACCATTCTCTGGAGCAAAGGAACACTTCTCAAGCTGCAGGATGAACTGCAATGTTTGATGAAACGTAATCGTTTTGATGTTAAAAGAAATCGCTCAACGTACTCTGTTTAGTCGACCCGTGTAGTTCTTCTAGCGCCTTGGAGAGCCTATTGAGAGTGCTCTGAATGCGATCCTTGCTAAAATCATGTTCCTTGCACAGAATTCGCTTTATCGCGTCCGGCTCCGGGTCAAGCCATTCCAAAATCTCCATCTTTAGCGTGGGCGGATTTAGAAATAGTTCTCTTATTTCCTCGTAAGGGAATCTCAGCTCTAATCCTTTCTCAGATTCAATCTTCTCAAGCGAACCATACTGTTTTACTAGCTTTAGAGCTGTTTTCGGACCGACACGAGGAACCTTCTCGTTGTAATCAGTGCCGATTAAAATGGCAATGTCCACTAGCTGTTCTCTAGTGATGTCCAATAGCTTGAGGTTGAAGTCTAGGTCTATAACCTCGGGATGTACTGTCTTGTAAGCCTTGGACCTAGCGATTTTGCGACGACCAGAGATTGACAAGTTGCGAATCATTCTAGGGCAGTTGTACAAGAGAGAGTCATTATCTTGACTTGCGCTCGCCCATACCAAGCCTTCACGAGCCATCTGTGCCGCGAGCGCTTCCCCTTCAGACGGGGCTTGAATAACTGGTATCCCCAAGGCAGTGAGCAACTTCTTGCTCTCCTCAATCATATCAGAAGTCAGCCATGAGCTGGCCTGTCCTGCCTTCCGGGCGTCTTCAACCCGCCCCTCCGCCTTTGCTTTCTCCCATGTCTTGTAGGCAGCCTTTCTGATTTCTCGCCTTCGCTTCACCTCATCAGCTTTGAGTTGTGGTGCCTTGCCATCAAAGACATAGACCGGGCGTATGCCGCTTTCGAGAAGATTCACATTCCGGTAGAACAGCCCACTCAAGTGGCTCGTTACTCGGCCACGCCGGTCCATCAGCGGAGTGCCATCTGGCTGCCTAATGCCTGAGAGAAACTGATAGAGTGTGTTGAATGCATCAACGGCAAGCTCTCGACCTGATAGATCATTCAGTGTGATTGTCTCTGCTCTGATTATGTCACCGAGCTTTGTTCCCATCAGGTTTTCGCCTTCGTCGGGTCTACACCCAGTCTCCGGTCATAAGTTGTTCGATTCTCTGAAGGGGACTGGCATGCCGCTTCGCTAGGTTTATAACAAATCCGCAAATGAAAGCCAGAAACTGGTCTAAGAAGAGACCTTCTGGTGATATTTTGTCAAGTATGCAAGCGATCAGATGTGTTTCGTGCCACGGGTCGATTTCGCCACACGAAAGCAGTGTGAAATTCAACTGCCCATCTTGTGGTGCATTCGTGATTTGGCGATGTGAGTCTTGTAGACGTTTCTCGAACAAATACAAGTGCCCCAGCTGTGGATTCGAAGGGCCATAGATAGGCAGCGGTGAAGCAGAATGGCAAGAGTGGTTATGACGCTAAAGATTATGCCAGATGGCATTGATGTGAATATGGATGACTTACTGGAACGCGTAAAAGGCGCCATTCCGGAGGGTACTGATGTCAGAGCCAACGAGGTTATTCCAGTAGCGTTTGGTCTCAAGGCGCTCAGAATGAACGTAGTCAGAGAGGAATCAATGGGGGGAACCGACGACATCGAAGCAGCCATAACCGCCCTAGATGGCGTTGCGCAGGTAGAGGTCGAGATGGTTTCACGAATGTGATTACGAGGCCAATCCTTGGTAACACGATTACGTAAGGTTATGATAGCAGGCAAGTCAGAGTTTATATTGGAAGCCAGCGCGCGGCGGTCATATAACAAGAGTTGTTACATACCGAAGTATATCGGTGGTAGAGAAATACTCTTTAGCGGAAAACCAGGACAGAGTAGCAAGACGGCATTCATTGAATAGGGATTTACCGTCCTTGTTTCTGGACTGCAAACTCACATTATGGAGGTTGCGTTTAGCTAATGGTCGAGATTGTTCTGAAAGTTGCAGAGGCTGAGCACAGAGACATTGGGCGATTCATAGTAAGAATTGACGCGGTATCGATGGAGAAACTGGGTGTCAGGACAGGAGATATAATCCAAATCAAGGGCAAAAGAGCAACCGCTGCCATCGCTTGGCCAGCCTATCAAGGCGATAAGGGCCGTGAGATCATCAGAATGGACGGCCGGATTAGAAGAAATGCAGGCGTTAGTTTAAGCGAGAAGGTGACAGTTTCCAGAGCTAACGAGGAACCCGCGCGCAATGTCATACTTGCCCCAACCTCTGTTCCAATCAGACCCGAGCCCAGATTCGAAGAGTTTGTAAAAAGGAAACTGCTTAACTGCCCTGTAACTCCCCAAGATACTGTATTTATCCCAATTCTGGGACGGGCGATTCCCTTCAAAGTCACATCGATAAAACCTGCTGGTACCGTTGTTGTGCAACATTCAACTATACTTACGATTGCCGAGAAACCGACCGGCGATGTTATTGGTACGTCGATGGTTACGTAT
This sequence comes from Candidatus Thorarchaeota archaeon, assembly GCA_019057475.1. Taxonomy (GTDB): domain Archaea; phylum Asgardarchaeota; class Thorarchaeia; order Thorarchaeales; family Thorarchaeaceae; genus WTCK01. The sequence goes on from DXJO01000041.1 coordinate 173,674, forward strand.
GAAGAGATAGGTGGTCTTTCAGACGAGATCCAGCGCATTAGAGAGATGGTCGAGCTTCCCATGAGGCATCCAGAGCTCTTCAAGCGGCTGGGAATTGATCCTCCGCGCGGACTGATTCTCCACGGCCCTCCGGGTACGGGAAAGACACTCCTGGCTAAGGCTGTGGCTAGCGAGTCAGAAGCGAATTTCATTCACATCAACGGCCCTGAAATCATGTCGAAGTTCTACGGCGAGTCAGAACAGAAGCTTCGTAAGATCTTCGAGGACGCAGAAGAAAATGCCCCTAGTATTATCTTCATAGATGAGATTGACGCGATTGCACCCAAGAGGGAGGATGTGCAGGGAGAAGTTGAAAGAAGGGTTGTCGCACAACTTCTCGCAACAATGGATGGCCTCAAATCTAGAGGACAGGTTGTAGTCATTGCGGCCACAAACAGAGTGAATGCAGTTGATCCGGCACTGAGAAGGCCGGGCAGGTTTGACCGCGAGATTGAGATTGGCGTTCCGGATAAAACGGGACGGCTCGAGGTACTCCACATCCATTCAAGGGGCATGCCTCTGACAGAAGAGGGCGATTTACGCGTTGACCTAGAATCATTAGCTAGTAGAACACATGGGTTTGTAGGAGCCGATCTTCATGCCCTCTGCAGAGAAGCGGCAATGAAGGCATTGAGAAGATACTTGCCGAAAATCAACCTTGATGAAGAGGAGATACCACAAGATGTGCTCGACCAGTTGGAGGTCACCAACGACGACTTCCTCGGGGCACTACGGGAAATTCAACCGACCGCGGTGCGAGAGGTATTCATTGAGATTCCAAACGTGCACTGGAGTGATATCGGAGGGCTTCAAGAAGTAAAAGACACGTTAATCGAGGTCGTAGAGTGGCCTCTTAAAAGACCCGAAACATTCACACGCCTAGGAATCTCGCCCCCAAAGGGCGTACTCATCTACGGTCCACCTGGTGCTGGAAAGACGCTCCTTGCTAGAGCTGTAGCAACGGAAAGTGAGGCGAACTTCATTAGTGTCAAAGGCCCAGAACTGCTCTCCAAATGGGTGGGTGAGAGCGAGAAAGCGGTCCGCGAGATATTCCGAAAAGCAAGAACTGCAGCACCAGCAATAATATTCTTTGACGAAATTGATGCGATTGCCCCTACGAGGGGGAGGAGCGCTGGAGATAGTCATGTCACTGAGAGAGTCATTAGTCAACTCTTGACAGAGATGGACGGCCTTGAATCAATGAAAGATGTGATTGTTCTAGCTGCGACAAATCGTCCAGAGCTCATAGATAGAGCTCTTCTCAGGACTGGCAGGTTTGACCGGTTTGTCTATGTGCCAGCACCCGATAAAAGTAGCCGACAGAAGATATTCGAGATATATACCAAAAACATGCCACTTGACGAGGATGTAGCAATTGAGAAACTGGTGGAGATGACCGAGTACTTCGTTGGTGGCGATGTCGAGGCGCTATGTCGGGAGGCAGGCATGCGTGCCCTTAGGGAGAATATGGATGCTGAAATCGTTTCAATGAAGCACTTCAAGGATGCATTGAAAACGTTGCATGCATCCGTCACGCCACAGATCCTTGAGAACTACGAGAAAATGGATAAGGATCTTCGAAGGATTTCTGTGACGGAAATGGCTCAACGTCCTGGAACAATATGAATAACGGAAAGTGATGGTGGATTGGCGACTTGGACAGCAATACCGCTTAGGAATTTAGTGGTAAACATACTGAAGAAACGTCATGGAGTCGTCCTAGAGGATGAGCTCAGAAGGGCGTTGAAGAAGGAGATTGGCAAAGAACCCAGTGAGGCTGAACTTAACTCGGCTCTGATGCAGCTTGAAATCAACGGTCTCGTACATGTCAGTCAAATTACTAGGACCAAGCGTCGTATAGAAGTCGTTGGAGAGGGTAGAGAGTTCCTTGCAGTGGACGAGGATTAGTGCGCCTCGGCGCTAAGGTGAGAATCCTATGCTTGGTAAGAGAGTCCTAGCAGCGGGAAAGTTTGACATTCTACACCTTGGACATCTTGCATACCTAAATCAGGCTAGACAACTAGCAGGTGAGGATGGCGAGCTAGTGGTCGTCATAGCTCTCGATAAGACCATAGAAAAGCAGAAAGGCGCCCCGCCAGTCTTCCCGCAAGAGCAAAGGCGTCGACTTGTTGAATCCCTAGAGACTGTTGATAGGGCAGTCCTCGGATATGATACTGAAGACCAGTCCATCATTGTGCATGACATCAAGCCAGATATCGTGGCTCTTGGATATGATCAGAATGCCAATACACACGCCATTGAGGAGCGGCTGTCCGAAGCTGGACTGAGCACGAAAATTGTCAGGCTCGAGAAGATGAAGGCTGACGGTCTTTGCTCATCTACGCTAATCAGAAGGCGAATAATCGACTACTATAGAGAGAATGGCAGAGCCCGCTAACTACTCAAATTATTAGCTCGCCACGTGCCTCTGCATCATGCCGCTTGGCAGCTAACCGTTCTCTACGGTCAAATGTGGCCTTCCATAGGAAATAGGAAACTCCAGTTAGCCCTATCATTAGTGCTAGTCCACCCAGAGCCCACCAGCCGGTCTTGAAATGTTCTGAGAAATCTGGTAACGGCCCCGCAATGAAGTAAGGCCAGTTGATGAAGACTCCGATAGTATAGAGGAGAGCTACCAGAGCAATCTGCCTGAGATAACCCATGGCTTGTTCATCATCCTTGAGAAAGATCGCTATGGGACCTAACCAGAAGACATACCATGGCATTTCCCAACGAAAATAGAATAGGATTGCCGGAAGCATATAGATATAGAGCGGCACAAGAAGATTCAGTTTCTCTCGCCAAGAGGCTTCAATGAATTTCTGCCTATGGGGGAAGTACTTCCCTACTGTGAGGAGCATGAAAGCTGCGTAGATTACAAGTGGAATCAATGCTGGAGGCCAGAGATATGTCACTCCTGCAAGCGGACCCTTTGTTGGCGACGTGAAGAGCAATCCGGGATACATCGGATTGACTATTTCTGTGCTATACGCAGAAGTGTTGAAGAAATGTGACATGAGCGAATCAAAACTGGCTCCAAGAAAGGTGAAGGGAATTATCGTTAGCAGAGATGACAAGAAGAACCAAATCGACGCACTGGGGGCGGTCAAGAACATCAATGGGAATGCCACTCCGGAGTAAATCTTGGTCTGCACCGATAAGCCCAGGGTGAGCATCGCTTTGTTCATTTGACCCTCTTTCTGCAATACTAGTGCCATCAGAAGGAGACAGTCCACAATTGGTTCCAGCTTCCCCCCGCCTGCAGACATTACCAGACCGTAAATGAAGTACCCAGCGAAGAATGAACGAGCCCATTGTACTTTGTAAATCTTATCACGGAGCAGAATCGCAATGAGGACTAAGTTCAGGTTGAACACAAGCACAAGAACGAAGTTTATCCAGAGCGGCTGTAGATCATTCACTCCGGGAAAAAGCCAGGTTGCGATTGCAAAAAAGATTAGCCCGAATACAGGATACTCGTAGGTAATGTTACCAAGATATCCTGGAAGTACGTGCTCCCCATCATTGAAATCCCATTCAGGGGGTAGCGCTTCAGCCAGCTCTTGGTCTGTCATGTTGTATACGCCGAAGCCATATATCCAGAATGCTTCTCCGTACATCTCATTTCTGTTGCGATCACGTTCGATGACCATCGCATCTGCAATAGGGATTGCAAGTATTGAGATGACCAAGCTCAGCACGAGGTACTTTCTGAACTCGTATATGCTTAGAGAAATTGCGCTGAGCATCTTCTTGTGACCGCCCTAGCCAGAGTAGGTGTTTCGAAAATCTTCCCCCAGTGGTGGTAATTAACCTTGTGTAACTTTGGGCAAATGAACCATAGTGTTCACTCACCGAGTTGCAGGGGACGAGTCAGGAGCGATGGAATTCTTGCAGAATCCTAGCAATTTGGAATACAGAGATGTAAGAAACAAGTAAGATTCTCACAATGCATAGGTGCCATCCACATGTGCCTGCATCGGGGGGATTCGTCTGAAAGCCTTTCTGTGTAGCGTTTCGAACAAACAGGTCCCAAATTGTGTGGGCCTTATCAGTACTGGAGAACCATTACATACTATGAGAGGATTAGGCAAGTGGGCCAATGCTGTTTCACGCAGCACACTCTCGCTCCCGAAAGCCCGAGGGAAGGTTTCTTCTCAAGGGAGGTCCTTACTCTCCACAAAGGGTGGTGTATCGCACTCTGGAGAGTCCGCGGCTGTTCACCATGCATAGACGAGCCTTCTCAGTTTCAGTGATGAATCTGGGATGGGTGATAATGACCCCGCCGTGGCAAGAACTGTGAAGACCCTCTCTGTCGCTGGGAGTGATACATCAGCATCAAGACAGGAGAAGGAAGCCAAGTCTGTAGGAAGAATCCCATCTCGATGATGACAGACAAAGCCCCTGCTGACTCCAGCGGAGAATGGAGGATGGTGACATCTGGCAGGGGAAGGGTGGAACACAGGAGTTTCTTGCAGTTGAGTGTCACTCACATGAAATGTAA
>DXJO01000042.1 GCA_019057475.1 Candidatus Thorarchaeota archaeon
TACTGTACACTCGTGTCGGCATTCCCATGTATGACCTGAACCTTCTGATCAACGACCCTGGAGCACACACATCAAATGCCAATCTCATGCGAAACCCCGAGACCATCGCTAAACTCGTTCATGACCAAGTGATGGAACAGCACACATACCTCTCGATTCCTCCTCATCTTGCGGATGCACACCTGAAGGGCGACATCTACATCAAGGACCGCGAGTACTTCTCAACGCGCGATTACTGCGCAACTTGGGACCTCAGACAGATTCTCCTCCTAGGAATTGCACCAGATGGACTCGGTGGAATGCACTCCAGCGCTGCAGGACCCGCCCAGCACCTTCCTGTGGCCGTCAATCATGCCGCGATATGGCTAGCCGCGGCTCAGAGTTCGTTTGCTGAGCGCCAAGGCCTATTCTACTTCAACACCTTCCTCGCCCCGTATATGAAGGGCCTCCCTTACAAGAAGATCAAGCAGGCCGCACAACAGCTGATATTCACGCTCACCCAGCAGTACGTGGCCCGAGGTGGTCAGGTCATCTTCTCAAGCGTTGACTTCACACCTGGGATTCCTAGGATAATGAGTCTTGTTCATTCATATCAACCTCGAAGGCTGAAGATTCACCCCTTGGGAGCGAGAGTGTGCTGGAGAGTCTCGGTGCTGAGTTCACTGTCATTGATCTAAACTGGTCGCCCGAAGAAGAACCAGACTGGTCCCCAGAGGACGAAGAGAAATCTGAAGACGCGGAAGATGAGGACGAAGAGGAAACTAAAGACGCAGAAGATGACGATGAAGAGAGCGAAGATGCAGAAGTCGAAGAAGAAAGCGAGTTGGAAGATGAACGGGAACAAATGGACCCCAATCTGGTTCTCTTGCACACACTCGCAACAATGTCCATGAGTGCAATCGAGGACTTGGACCACGACGAACCGTACGAGAAAGTTCAATGGGATGAAGACTTGGCGGAGCGATGCCTATGCATTGTCCCAACGCAGATCCACCCTATCGCCACTGGCTCTGGGATGTACTTGGGCTTCTGGGGCTACCTCTGTGAGTTCGACCCTGAAACAGAGTCGGTCAGCGGCAGGAGGGTGACAATGTCACTCCCCTCAAAGCTAACGAGATGGATGGGGGCAGACCCTGAGAGCTTCTCGATGAAGGCAGACCCTGTTGATGACGCGGTCGTGTTCATGATCATCACGCAGTATTATGGTCGAGAAGAGTTTGAGATAGATGGGCAGATGAGGAGTGCCCACACGTTCGGAACAATAGACCTCATAGAGAGTCGTTGGTCTGAAATATAGACAACGCAAGTGGACGGATAGGCAGCTTTTCCGTCTATACACTCCGGGACCTCTCACAAATCCGCTTCTGTGAATCAGTTGAGCTTCGACTGCTTTTTCGCCATTCCTTCTGAGTTGATTCCCTGCTCAGGCAGTATATCAGAAACGTGAATCAGTTGAATGTGATATCTGGTGCCTTTCAATGAAGCAAGCATCCTCTTGTTGAAGCCATTCGCCACAACAACCCCTCTTACCTTGCTCTTTGGTCCGAATTCCTCCTCAGCCCATACCAAGTATCGTTGAATTTGAGCCACGACATCATCATCGGCTTCACCTATCTTGAGCTCCACCACAACCTTTGCACCATCTGGGGCCTCCAAGAGCAGGTCAATTCTGCCTGTGTCAGTCGGCACCTGTCTTCCAACGCAAGTTAGGCCAACACCCAGCGGTGATGGATTTGCAACAAGAAAGGCCTCGAGTTGTTTCTCGCTTTCAATCTGCATAGACTCAGCGGTAGGCACTTGAGGCATGGTATGACCGGTGATTTGGATACCAGCTACGCACAAGTACATGTCATAGGTGGCAAGCTTGTCCTTGGTTCGTTCAGCAGTAAGGATCCCTGTCAATTCGATCACGTTGCCATTCCTTAGGACACCCGCGAGGTCTCCTTCAAGCCTGACCTCCATTGAAAAGGGTATTTCGCCGCGAGGTCTGTCCGTGGGAAGCTCCTCAATGCAACCCTTTTGGAAATCTACAAAGCGTGACAGTTCCTGAATTAATTGCATTGCAGTCTTCTTCCCGCATACTGGACACAAGGGAGGCTCAGTGTATCTCCCTTCCTCCTGCGTTTGGGGAATATCCCCACCACAAATTCTGCATCTGAAAACAGCCTCAATCAGCAGTGAGTTCGTTTCCGAGGCTTCCGCGACAACCCCTGTTGCGGTGATAAGTTTCCCAATGTGTTTGGTCTTGACTGCTCTGAGAGCCACGCGATTTGGGAAGTTGATGATACGTATCCTCAGAAGACTGGTATCGATTGCATTGACATATTCCGGGTCCTCGACGTGCAAGACACCTACCAGGGCTTTGCTTAACACGTTAAGGAACTGCATCGGGTCCTCCGTGGCAAGAATCGTGAAGACGCGGTCGAAGCTGACTAGATCTTGGAAGTCTACGGCCAATGATGTTTCGTCGTCTATGGACATCTGTTGAAGACGGGACCAGTACACGAGTATTCCTTGCTCGTTCTTGTAAGTGCGAAGAAACTCCTCAAATTTCTCTTGAGGACCGTCCTCTGGAAGGGATGTCATAGTTTCCATCTCTCTTCTTTGCTTATCTCATTTTCCAACAGATCGTCGCTAAGGAGTCTGGAGCCATAGAAGGGATGCATCAGGCCGACCTTAAGGCCACCGCCGAGCAGCCGGTTCAGTTCGGGGATACCTGTATTCATAGTCCGATAGAATGTCATCCCTTAGTTGCAGTTTTCAAAACTCGCTCGGTCCACCGTTCTGAAACCAAGTACTGAAAGGTTTAAGTTATTCCCTGCAGGTTTTTACAGAGGGGAGAAGTTCGAGTTGAAGAGAAGACTTCATTCTAGTCCTAAACGATATGACTGCATTATGATTGTCTTCATAATCATGTTAGTGGGAGTTATTGTTCTTGCTTGGTTGATACCCGAACAGGTAGTTATTGATATCGCCTCAAGTATCGTCGAAATCGCTGTCGTGTTGGGAGTCTTCACCATATTCAAATTCATGTTTCCGAGAGATCGAGCCAATAGACAAAGAGTAAGGGGAGGACCTTATGGATCAGTCTACATTGCTCGGAATATGTATTGCATAGCATTATCTTCTGCAATTCTTTTCCTTATCTTCTACCATTTTGCATTGCACCCAACAGTTACTGCATGGATTGCGGCATATGTATATGAGGCGGGTCATCTTTCTGGAGTCACTATCATAGGCGTCGCAATGTCATTGATCATTATAATGGGTTATCAAGTCTTGAACTCCTTCGAGTATCGACTGTAGGCGATTTCTTATCCTCTTTGAAGTCATAATTTCTCATTATGTCTTTGGCATAGAGGATGTCGCGATGCAGAGTTACTATCATCTACTTCAATGCTCTTGAGGCAATCATTCCAATGATTCTTGTGAGCTGATGCTCGAAAGCTCTGCTAAGGTCATCAGCACCGCATATGGCGTGTCCCACTTCGTGGAGCAGCACCCCCGCATATCTCTCGAGGCTACTGAGTACATCACGTTTTACGACTATTCTGCCTTCCGTAGGCTCCCACACTCCTTCAACCTCCACGAATGTATCTGAATCTCTCCTCATAGTTTCTGAGATGGCAATGTGCGCAACAGTCGCAGGTTTGCCCCCGATTAGGTCCAGAACGCTTTCTGTCATATTGAAGACATTGCTTTCAGAAGGGGTCAGATCCTTCGATTTCACAAACTTGAACTCAAAGCTATCGTTGTATTCTTTTCGCAACTGGCCTAGGTCACGGATTGGTTTTCCAGCTATGTCCGTCTTCCCTTCAATCCGCTCTTTCAGGTTCCTTGGAATCGTAATTATTTCAAGGCCGGAAGTGATTGCCTCGTTAACCATCATACTAGAACGCATCATCTCCTCCGATGTAAGGAAAACTACGCGGGAAAAAGCATTGAGAGTCCTCACAGCCTGTTCCTGTACATCTATCCAGTTAAGCTCGTCATGAAGCCGACCTACTTCATAATTCTTGAGATCGTCGACTAGATGCACAGCAACCTCCTTATTCTGACAGGAGAGAAGCATGGACTTCACTCTTCCCGAGTATGCAGTTCGTCCCACATTCGTCCGTTCTCTGTTCATGGCCTTCCGTATTGCACTCGTAAGAGAGGTGATGTTGTAGCTGAAAAGGAAGTTCTCCTCTTCGGCAACTCAGACTCCATTCACGTATATCCTTGCTGCTTCCGCTTTCTTTTCCAATACGTCGCCGTACTTGGTTTTCTCGATAACTCTCTCCCCAGAGAACCTTAGAAAGAGGTTTTTCGCCTTAAGGATATCATCATCTTTTATTCCCTTTAGGATAAACTCAGTACCTACAAAATCAGTATCCGAAGGAGGTGAAATGTAAGCATGAAGAGTAATAATGTCTTCGAAGCTATGCTTCTGTGACTTCCCAAGGGTAATCTTGCCATACTTCGATTCTATGAGCACATTCACACGATTCCTATCAAACGTGGCTAGTGCGTCTTTGAGCCCTATGCCGAATTTGCCTATCATATGCGGATTTCCGAGCTTCTCTTCATTCTCTTTCTGTGTGAGATGTTCATGCCTGAGGCCTCGACCGTAGTCCCTAATGTGCCAGTGACCCTTGGCATCCTTGAAGATATCGATTTCTTTGGTCCGAGTCAGTATTTGCTCATCTATTGAATTTGCTATAACCTCTCTGATAGCATGGCATGTTTCCCAATCCTCTAGGATTTTCTCTATGTTCAAATCGAATTGCTTCCTAGACACTTACATCAACTCCGATTCAACCATCAGTAGAGTGAGCACGATACCCTCAAGGACTGTTGACTCTCCAAGCAGACTAAATAGGATTGCCTAGTTGGTCATAAACTGTATGCTTCCAATAATCTATCTAGTAGAATAGTTCAGTTTGGCACCACTAATGGCAAGATGTGCTATCTTGATATTCATGTCCAATCATTAGCTGGATATTGCCACAGTCCCTCACAATCGTGCAATGATTCACGAACTCGTCCTTTCTTATCATTTGATTGGATATCTAAACACACGCGATAAAGATAAAGATGAGGAACTGTTACAAGACAGGCTCCCAATCTCCGAGCTGCCAAGGGATGAATTATCTCAGTCTGCAACAAGAAACTGAACGTCCGATTCTTTATGCCAATCCGTATCCTTGACAGAAGGAGCCAAGGCGCTCCTAGCAACACAGGTTAGAGAGTGTCCATTTGGATTTCCCAAACGGCTTATTGCTAGGGCGATACAAAAAAAGAGTGTTCACAGTTAGAGAACTGTCTGATCATAACCTAGGATATGACTTCGACCAAGCAAGACCATCATCATTGGATTTAACAAAGCTAAGCTGTCTCCACACCTGTCGAGATGGCGGCATTTTCCAAGAAAGGCCTAGATACACCTATATGCATCGACCAGTAAATCGTTGTTTGGGGGACAACCAGCTACCAAACAGGACCCCATCATGAATTGAGCTTTCTTGAAGAGCCTGACGATTGCCAAATTATTTCAGGCGGAGGAGGGTACCTTGCTAATCCAAAGTATAGATGTGAAGAACTTCCGTTGCATTAGGGAAGAAACACTGGATTGTGACCGACTCACAGTAATCATTGGAAGGAATGGTGCTGGCAAGTCGACGTTTCTTCAATCTCTCGACAAGTTCTTCGATACAGGTGCTTCATTCAGCGAAGAAGATTTCTTCAACAGACAGACCGAAGAAATGATTGAGATTAGAATCACATTCGATACTCTTCAGCCTAAGGAAATTGATGAGTTCAGTCCATATGTGTATGACCAAGAGCTCATAGTCACCAAACGTGTGTCTTTCGAGAATGGGATAATCATTCCTAGGCTCTATGCTTCAAAAAAGCAACTGCCACAATTCGCAGAGATTAGGTCGATTAGCAGCAAAAACGACCGACGATCTCAATGGAATGAGTTCGTAGAAGCAGGAACAATTCAAGAGCTAGAAAAAGGAAGAAGTGCAGACCACATCGAACAGATGATGCAGGAGTATGAATCTGCACATCCAGACATGCTTCAGCCGATTGAACAAGAGGTCCAATTCTTCGGTGCGAAGAACATCGGTGGAGGGAAACTCGACAAGTTCACCAAATACGTACTAGTTCCAGCAGTGCGTGAAGTCACAGATGAAACTGCAGGGAAGAAAGGTGCAATTGAGCAACTTCTAAAGATGGTTGTTCTCAGAAGAGTAAATAGTAGAAGTGATATTCAGGCATTCAAGGCCGAATTTGAGCAACAGGCAAGAGAAATTTATAGCACAGAGAATCTGAGCGAAATCAAAGAATTGAGCATTGAAATATCTATCATACTGGATAGATTCGCCCCTGGTTCAAAGCTCAATCTCAAATGGGCTGAATTTGAGCCACCAGACCTAAGCCCTCCAAATGCAGTTGCCACATTAATTGAAGATGAATTTGAGGGCGATATCTCTCATAAGGGACACGGTCTTCAAAGAGCATTGATATTGACTCTTCTTCAATACCTTGCTGAAACTTCTGTGAAAAATATTGCTAACGAGCTTGAATCCGATGAGCAAGCGACATCTGAAGAAACAGCAACTACCATTGAAGGTCCGGATTTGATACTTGCCATTGAAGAACCTGAATTATACCTTCATCCATCTAGATGCCGCCACCTTTCTACTTTACTATACTCTCTTTGCCAAGATACAGATGCTGGTCCTAGAACCAAGACTCAAGTCATTTACACATCTCATTCGCCGTATTTCCTGGACTTGCATCGTTTTGATCAAATCAGACTGGTTAGAAAAGAAAGACCGGCAACTGGGATACCTCAGACCGAAGTCACATCATACTCCCTTGACACGGCAGCTTCCGAACTAGCGCATATCTGCGAGAAGTCTCCTGACTGCTTCACTCGCTCGACCTTCAAGGCACATGCGATGTCAGTTATGAATGTCATTGTCAATGAGGGTTTCTTCTCTCGAACAGTTGTAGTAGTTGAGGGAATTTCCGATGTAGGTATGCTATGGAAGGTACAAGAAGTTCTGGAATTGAAATGGGCCGAAAGGGGAATCGCAATTGTACCGGCAGGCGGCAAGAATAACATCGATCGCCCAGTAGTGATATTCAGGGGTCTTGGTATCCCTGTTTACTTTGTTTTTGACGCTGATGCACACCATCAAGGACGCAGTGAGGAGCCGAAAACCAAAGCAAGAAATCTTAGATACCAAAGAATGGCAGGAGTTGTTCCTGTTGATTTTCCGGACACACAAGTTCATGAAACATGGGCGGTCTTTCGAGAGGACATTGAAACAACCATCGAGAATGAACTTGGGGATGACGTTTTCACAAGAATCCGCGATGAAGTAGCCCATGAGCTAGGCTACGATGAGCAAAGTAGAGTAATGAAAACCATTGAAGGTTCTGCAATGTTTGTAGAGCGTGCGTACGAGCTGGGTCACAGATTGCCCACACTGGAGAGCATCACTCGCATAGTTACACAACTAAGTCCGACATGATTCTATCTTTCAGACAACGAAGGGGCGCCGAGCTTCGGGTAGGTCCATTTCAGGGTGCTTCATTGCCGCTGGGAATGCTATTCCATACCCTCTTGGTCTGCTCCTCATTAGCCCCAATGGCCTTGAGGTCCTTCTTTGCAGCCTTGCCCCGTTTCACGTCCAGAATAAAAAGGAAGAGCTCGTGGTGCACCTTCAGACTGCTCTCTCTTGCGCTGCTGAGGTCTTCCTGACCTGGGCTCTTCCAACACATACAGCAACAAGTGCCCCCTACAAACAGACAAGAACATCTAAGAGCATCTTCCTCATCATTGGAATAATGCAGTGAATGGACTGCATACGGGGTGACAAATCGTGGCGAGAGTAGAATCCATACGAATCAAGAACTTCAGGTCGATTGGCCCTGACACTCAGGCGATTGAGCTGGGCACGAAAATCACGATACTCGTGGGGCCCAACAACTCAGGGAAGTCGAACATCCTCGAAGCACTCCGTCTATCGCTCTCCACCCGCGGGGAGTCCCAGTGTGAGCCTGACGATATCAACCTGTCCGTCAGAAGACAGATTGAGAAACACCCCGACCCGGGAATGATGACTCTCTCTGAGATCCAAATGACTCTCTCTCTGGCAGACGAAGACATGGAGCACGCCCTTTCTGCAGCAAGGTTGAATCTGGAGTCCCAGACACGGGCCAGTCGTCAGCTTCCACTCGGAGTCAAGGACTGGGAGGAGATTGACAGCATCCTCGAGCAAGTCTGGAACGAGGTCTTCTCTGATCGATTGTTAGCTGATGTGTCAATATTCCGAAAGCAGGACGGGAGCTTTTCTATCGATTCATCCCTAAACAACTACGGAAGGCTATGGACGGGGGAACACTCAGATGTCGTTCATAAACTTGAAGAGATTCGACAGTCGCATCGTGCTACTGCACAGACTAGTCTCCAAGTACACATCAGTGGCCTTGCGAGCGCTATGATTCCAGTTCTGCGAATCATGCCTCGTACTCTCCCAACTGATGTACTACGGGGCTTCATAGGCTATGAAGAGCTCCAGAAACAGACGCTCGATCACAACAACCTGCGAAACTTCCTTCTCATGATGAGTGACCCGGTAAAGGCACGACTTGACGAGAGTGTCTATGAAACACTACGGGAGAGCATTCTCGCCGCGTTCGATGACATAGATGAGATGGAGCCCACTCTGGAGAGATGGACTGGCAACGTGGAGGTGATGTTTACTAAAAGGGGCCTTCCCTTTGAACTCAGGAGTCAGGGCGATGGCGTCAAACATATGCTGATGTTCTTTGTACTTCTCCATTTTGCCAAGGGTGGAGTCGTGATAGTTGACGAACCGGAGAACCATCTCCATCCCACCCTTGAAGAGATACTCGTGGAATTTTTCCTGGAGTTCGGACAGGGCCAGCTGGTCATGGCAACCCACTCTGATACTCTAGTCAGTGCAATCTCTGATGACAGAATAGATAGCGGTGAAGTTGTTATCTATGGTGTCGGTCTCGATGAGGCCAACAATACGTATGTCACTAGAAGCACCAAAGCTGAAATCGTGGACATACTCGGGGACCTCGGAGTCACGACATCGAGGTATCAGAAGCACATGGCTGCTCTCCACAACACTCTGGTGCTTGTGGAAGGGAAGAGTGACAAGCAACTGATCTCGAGTATCTTACAGAAGTTTGACAAGATGGATGAATTCACGAAGTACCGTCCATACTTTCTGCCCTACGGAGGAAAGAGAGTGGCATCTGCCCTGTCCTCTGAGCTTATCGATTCACTGAGGAAGGCAGAAGACACACTTGAAACTCCACTCTCGCCATACGTAATAGTCAGAGACCGCGATGAAGAGGTAGTTGATGGTAGCGAACCCGTAGACTCTCACGTGCTGACTCTCTCAGTCAGAGAGATTGAAAATCTTGTTCTTTCCAAGGAGTCCATATTGAAAGCTGCAGGGCAGTTCTTGGAGGAAATTGGCATTGATGAGGGGGATGATGCTCTGTCAGCCTTTGAGCAACATCTGATGTTGCAAGTGGAAGAGTACTTTCCAAAGTGGATGATGCTCCGGTTCAGATGGCGAGTGAGCCCCATCTTGAGACCACTATGGCGGCATATTAAGGAGGTAGCTTGGAGTGACACAAAGAACGAGATGAGGTCCATTCTAGAGGACTTCGAGTCCAGGGTGAAAGGCGAAATTTCGAAACTTGAAAATCTAGACGCTGAGTTGGCTGAGCTCAGTGACACGTGCATGCCGGAAGGCCGGTTCAACTATCCGTTCATCGCACAGAACTTGCCAGGTAAAGACCTCCAGAGTCTAATTCGCAGAGCTCTGGTGGATACCGCCAGCGACATGAAGCCCAACTGTGAAATAGAAGAAGTCCAGCGGAAGGCCTCAGACATGACTAAGTTCAAAGTCTTCCTTGAGAACACCCAGATACTACCCCCAGACATCGGGAAACTTCTCTTATGCATGGAACAGGTTCAACCAGAGAAATAACCAATCTCCCATTGTGCTACCAATCTATTAAGTAGGAGACTCACCATGACGAAGAATGATAAGAAACAGAAGTCCAAGGTCCATGACCCGACTGGATTAGCTGATGGTAATTTGGAGAGGGCTCGTAAAGAACGTGATTCGGCAAGACATGAACTCAAGAGTTTGAACTATGCCATGAGCATTCACTCCTCTCAGACATGCATAGAACTGGCTCTGAAGTCAGTCTACAGGTATTTCGGCAAGAGTTTCGCTTTTGACCACAAACTAAAGGCAGACGAGTTTGCACAGATCCTCAATCTCATACCTGACGACCTCAAGTTCCATAACTTTCCTCGGCTCTTCGTCCTCTCAAGTTTCTGGTCTCAGTTCTATAGTCTCTCAAAGTATGGTCACGAATCGCTTGGAGTGGGTCCCGAGAAGATATTCAAAAGGGAGGAGGCTGAACTCGCACTTGGCCACGCTGGGGAGTGTTACATTGCCGCTAGTGGCATTAGGTATTGGTACCACCATTTGAAGAAGTAGGTCCGAGTCCTTTGATGCGCATGTGTCTTGGATTATCGTAAGTGCCTTCAGGTAGCATGTTCTGCTTTTTAGCCTGAGAGAAGCAGCTAGCCAAGTCTGATATAGCAGTCCTCGAAATCCCAGTGGATACATTGGTGTCAGTTGCCCATGCGTTCAACCTGTCCTCTCGTTACATCTCGGTAGTTTTTCGTGTTCTCTTTCGTACTCCCTAAGTAAGGCTCTTTCTCTTTGACGACCTAGCAATCATGGAAATTCGATGCCATGTCGGTGAAGCCGCTTTCTCTCCACATTGATAGTATTTCCGGAGTCGATGATGATGGGGGGGAAGCCAGAGTGCTGAGAATGAACGAGAATCCTGTGGAGGATGTCACGAATGTACTTGTCTCCATAGAAGAGGTAAGTGAGTCCCAACTCAAGTCCTCCTTCAAGCAGGGAGTCCAGTGAGGTTATTCCTGTTGGAAGCACCTTGCGGCCTTCGATCTTGTCTGCAGTCTGGAATGACATCTCAGACTATGTATGGTCTTCCAATACCTATAAAGTGCTACATGGAAACAACTAACTCATGAGGGGTTACAAGTGCTGGGTCTACGTGTTGAGGGTAGTTTCGAACGATTCTTTCTATGTGGGTGTCACCAGTGACCTTGAGACTAGACTTGATGCTCATCGCAAGGGTCACGGTCACGATGCAACTAGGATAGGACCTCTTGAGCTTGTGGAGGTTGTAGAGTGTGATAGTGAAACAGCCCGGGAAATAGAGAAGACCAAGACCATCGAATTCATTGAGAAGTATGGAACGGACAGAGTAGTAGGACACAGGTTTTCCGTCAAGAAGAAGCCTACCAAGAAGAGGTCCGCAGAAGAACGCCAACCTGTTCGAGAGATCCAGTCAATCATCAGCTATGCTGAAGATGATGAGTACTTCAGAGTCTGTGAGGAGTGCATTCACTTCGACAATCCTGACCACCATTGTACACTACTTGATGAAACAACTCTGGGTTCATGTACCTGTGTCTTCTGGAGTAGCGGACTGTGGGGTGAGTCTTTGGAGGAAATAGAGGAGAACGCTACTAAACAGGCTCAAAAATGGTTCACAGCAGAATGTGCAGATATTGTGCGGGAGTTGTTCGGAAGAGGTTGTGTAATGGAACAGATACGTAACAAGGCGTTTCCGAATCTTGACCAACAGAAACCGTACACTGCGTATGTGACACAGAAGGATCAGGCAAATGATTTCATCCTGAGGTCTCTTGGGATTCCCAAGGGGAAAGATGAGTGGGATGAGTACAACCGACTTCGGGAGGAGGTCAGAGGTCGAATTGGCGGCAATCGGTGTAATAAAGGCTGAATCATAGAGCTCGTCATTGAGTTGTAATCACGTTGGCATCACTATCCCTGCCATCCGGATTTAAGAACTACAAGATTCGCACAACGGAAGCCTAACCAATTGTCTGAAGGCGGGTCTATGGCTCTGACAGTTCCTAGTTTTTGATAATTGCTGAGTAAGGCAATCGCGTTCCGTTCGAGGTACGCTCGCATACTATGTTTGCTGGCTTCATCATCAACTTTCAACCAGAGAAACGGCATCGAACGAATATAGTGACTTACACGCTGTTCAATGGGATATTCCTTTTCTCTTATTTCCCGTGGAGCTGAGGAGCCTTGTCCCCAGGTGGGATAAGCATCTTTCAACCCCTCACGATTCAAAATCGCCGTGCCCAGGTGCCGTCGAAATATGGACCCACGATGATTCCCCCCATCCTTGTGTGAACCACTTACTCGTCCACGATGTGTCCGCAACCGAGTCCATAACGTGGTTCGAGAGCCTTTAGAAACCGCATGCGTTCCAACGCGGACTGCTCGTTCATCAATACCGTTATTTCGGGTTTCTCCCTTTTCAAAAAAGAAATACAACCCTCTGCGAGGCCACTTCAACCGACCATCACATTGAGAAAGAAGCCGCTTCTTTCCAAGCCTTTTCTCAAGTTCACTGAGTAAGGAATAGAAATGATTCAATGCATCTAATCGATCTAAAGCAGCCACTCCCATTGAAAATTTGTTTGCGTTCACATATTTTACATTTAAGGATAGTAGAGGATGAAGAATTAATCACTATATAGGTAGATGTATAGTTCAACTATACCAAGAGTGATTGGCCAATCCATTACAGATGCCTAGTCGGTTGCTTGTATTGGGCATTACGGAGGGTGTGACATTTGCTTCTCTTGCCCATGGGGCAGATACTCTGGTCCGAATATCTCACGACCCATGACGATCATTCTTTGCAAAACCTAATAGCCTGCGAAACTCAGACCGGTTGATGTGATGCAATTGAGCACTCCAAAAGCAAATCCGAAATCATCTCAGAGTATAGTTGACTTGACTAATGTGATAGTTGTTACCAAGTTGGGAAACAGAGCATCTGGCCTGGGTGCGAGCATGGTGGTAATGAATGAACTGCCTGAACTCAATGCGCATAGACTGTAATCGCGCACCGTACTCAAGAGAAGTACCTGTAAAAAGGGGTCTATCCTAGTGAAATTCGGTAGAAGGCGCATCTGGTTCATCACTGCTACTCTGCTGCTTGCGGTTACACAACTTGCGCTTTGTCAGAACGTAGCTGGTGGAAACTTCATCCAGAGTAATGAATCCACACCTCCACAGTTCGATGAGGTTGGTCATATGTTTGCTGATTTGATACCGTCCTCTGTACCTGTCGAACTTACACTGAGGATATCTGTGGTTGTACGTGATGAGGATGGCATTGATACAGTCATTGGTAGTTACAAGAAAGATAACGACACAATTTGGACAAATACTACGATGTCCTTCTATGCTGAATTGCCAGAACAAAGATACCTTTATTCAGCAAGTCCACTCAATTTCACATTAGATGCCGACAATAGGATTATGGTCTGGGACGTTGTATACTATGCCAGTGACACCCTTGGAAACTGGAACAAGTCTGAACAAGGATCGATCTCACATTGTTTCTTTCCAGCTGATGAACCCACAGTTTCACCTTTTGAGAATGTTATATTCGTCATGATTGCTATATTCGCCATAGTAGCGGGTGTTGGTGGCATAGTAATAATATTCGCTGTACTACACCAACGCAGAAAGGGCACAAATAAATGAGAAGATCCTGTATGGTATTCGACCCGTTTACCCTAACTAAAAACAAGTAATGGTAAAAGAACTGCTGACAACATCCTTGTTAACCTTTTACTAAAATTAGTAAAAGGTAAATCATTGGCTCAGTGTAGTTTAGAATTTAAGGGTTCAACCATCTTATTCTGAGGTCTAAATAGGCCTAAACGAACGTCCTAGATCCTAGTCATTACTCGTGGATATTATAGGCTTGAATTATTAGCGGTTTTACCCCGGTTAATTCATTAATAATCTGACCCCATTACCTAGGACGGGTACTATTCACAAATAGATAGTCATCATAATTAATGGCAAGATAGATAGGACTTTGAAGCCATCTTGTTATGGAGTTAGGAGTCTTTGACTGTTATCTTCTTTATCGATCCATTCAGTATTTTCGTTCCATGGATTGTCTGGCTTAGTTGAATTATGGATTATTAAGGCTAAGGGGGAGGGAGTAGTTTCTTCTTTTCCCAATCCAGTCACCTATGAATGCTCCTATGATCCAAGGGGCGATGAGGAAAATTATGGGCCCAAAGTGGGCATTCGGAGGTGGTAATCCAGTAGCCCAAATGATGAGGGCACCTCCGAAGAGGACTGCGAGAAACGTCCAGCTTGCTCCACCCACTATATATATCACTCTATTTACTTTAATAGAGGGTCTGACGCGGATATAATATGCGCCTCCCACGCAGAGAAAAACAAAAACTAATCCGTAAACCACCCTTTCAAGAGGAATGTACAAAAGAAAGATTCCAACAAGTGCGGAAGCTACTATTGATAATAGAATGGCTATCCACAGAGGCTTCCACCACCAAGGCTTTGACTTATTACTACTAGCATTAGACATTCGATTCTCAAATTGATGTTTCCTGATCTTTTTTCCCACCATGACCAGAACCGACAGTTAGATCCCCCATTTCCATTCACGATGTGTCGTCGTTTCGACCAGCCAACACCACTTTCTTATAGTCTGGAAAGTATATTAATATTCAGCAATTGAGAGTATCCACACTGCTACACAATTACCTTGGTACTGTACCTTGGTACTGAATGTTAGGGGACAACATACAGATTATTACCAATACTAAAAAGTAGTAATGGTAATGCCCTCAGATCCTAGCTAGACCAAATGATTATGATTATTTAAAACTAGTATTAACTTTCAATACCTAAAAAGTAGGTTCAACCCTTTTATTCTAAGGAATGGTTCGGTTTAATCGAATATCGAAACCTAAACCAACACGCATAGACCATTTCGATTTATTCGGTTTCGCTTTATTTTGTTCGTTTTTCTTCCGAATGTTGAAAATGACCAGAATGCGCGGATTCGTTCTCTTGGGACGCCGGTAAGCGTTCTTACAATCATCTAATCAAAATGTGTTGTATCTAGCGCGCGACTTCTAAGTTTGGTGTTCCATAGAAATCAACTCAAGGGTCTACTGAGATGGGTGTCTTTGCACTCGGAGCCTCTTACTTCCAGCGATCGCGTTACCTAGTAGAATTGTGTTCACAAAGGAACCTAATTGGATAGCCATGGACAGCAATCTTTGTTTGTTCTGTGGAAGTCCTCCCAGGTGAGCCATCCCAGCCTATGGCTTATCTCACGCCAGTTCGGATTCTTCCTGTGAGGCAGTTCGATAGCTATGGATTCTGGATTCTTCTTGTAATCAGTGAACTTGTATCCGTATAACCTGCAGGAGGGTTTGATTTTGACTAATATCCGTCATTGAGTGAGTGTTTCAGATTCACTAGCAGCGTTGGAATCTCTTCGTATATAGACTATCAGTGCAATGATGATAAAGATTGACACGGGAAATACTAGATATGCAAAGATGGTTGGGGTCCCGCTCTCTTCAGTTGGCTTGGGTTCAAGTCCTGCAGACTTGGTCTTCTTCGAGGTTGCCTTCGCCATCTACGCAGCCACCTTCTCTTTGGCCGTAGAAGTGGCCAGCTCTAAGTTCACAATCACGTCCAGAATCTGAGTTTTGTACTTGCAAAAAAGAGCGATAAACTCATCCTGGCTCAGGTCTGAATCAAGATTGAGTTCGAGCTCAAGCTCTCGCTTGAATTTGTTGAACTCAGCCTTGGTTTTAGGTTTCAAATACCATCTTGGTTGTTCAGGCATGATACAACATCCTGTATTCTGTATTTGGTACTCTTGCGTAGGATACCCCACCTATTAAGCCTATTGTATTCTGTATACAGGATACGATAGGAAACCAATATAGAGCCTTGATGCTATTCTGAGGCCGAAATGACCGCGCTTGAGAAACTGGAATACCCAGGAGCCATGCAATTGCTTCTTGCACTGGTTGAACGTCAAAGATATGTAACTGAGGTCCTGCGAAAGCGGTCGAATCCTAATGGGTTCATCAGCCAGACGTCACTGGATAAATGCAGGGTACACCTAGAGGAGCTAGGTCTGATCAAAGAAGAGATGGAAGAGAGTGCACGTCCAAGGACATACCTGGTCATCACTGACAAGGGGCGACGTGTGGCGCAGAAGATCAGGGAGATTCAGGAGATCCTCGAGGAGAATTAGGAGCTTACCTGTGAGAGATGTTAAATAGGATAGTTATCCTACTTCGACCATTCTAAAGGCAACGAGTGGGACATATGGACAATGAGTTCTCTCACCAAAAAGATCTCTATTTCGAAGCGCAAAAGCGGTCAGTCCAGAGAAGAGAGAAGATTAAGAAAGCAATCCGGACGGAGCTACACAAGTACCTCAGTGAGTTCAAAGACATAGAGATACGAGCGAGCGATATTGGAGAAGACGAACTGGCACTAGTTCTGTTTCGAGCGCCCATTCTCCTCAAGGCTCTCATCTCAACATGTAACATAGCACAGAGAGCGATCAAGCGTGACCTAGGCTTCGATGTCAAGACGTATGGCACCACGTTGAAGATGAACAGGGCGACACAACTGGCGAAGTACATCAAGCCATTCCTGCCCAAGACCATAACGCTCGAATCACTCCTGCTGGTTGACCACGTATATTTCATTGACAATGAAATGCGTCAGATAAAAGGAAGTGAGTGGGAGAAACGTGTCATTGAAACATTGCGCAGGATTTCTGGGCGTGACTTCAGGAAAAGGAAATTCAACAGTAACCACTATGAAATAGATGCTGCTCTCGCTTCCCGTGGAATCATTATCGTTGGGGTCGATATCAAGAGAATCGAGTCGCCCCGTGACATTCATAAGAGGTCTGATGAAATAATTAACAAGGCGGTCCACCTCAAGAGAACCTTTCCAGACGCGAAATTCTTCGCAATGATATATTTCCCATTCCCGAAGGAACAGGACAAGATCGAGGAAAGGTTTGCGGAATCGCAGGTAGACGGAATAGTCTACGTCAGGGCCTCTGACGTATCAATTAGAAACAGCTGCGAGGAACTGGTCAAGATCGCCAAAATCAAACGAGGGCCGGTGGATGAATCTCTCGAAGACTACACATGAGCTCAGACTGGGCGACGCACGTGATCTAGGCTTTCTTCAGGACGAGAGTATACATCTGGTTTTGACCTCTCCTCCGTATTGGACTCTCAAGGATTACAATGGCTCGGCCTCGTCGGGGCAACTCGGGGCAATCGAAGACTATGAGGAGTTCTTGGTGGAACTCAACAAGGTCTGGCGCGAATGCTATCGCGTCTTGGTTCCAAGCGGAAGGCTCGTAGTTGTCGTAGGAGATGTCTTACTCTCGCGAAGGAAACACAAACGTCACAGAATGATCCCACTACATTCGGATATTCAAGTCGCAGGACGCGATATTGGCTTCGATAATCTGACTCCTATCATTTGGTACAAGATCGGAAGTGCGACTTTTGAAGGGAATACCAGGTCGAACATACTTGGACAGCCCTATCAGCCCAATGCAATCGTGAAGAGCGATGCTGAGTACATTCTCTTCCTTCGGAAACCTGGCTCATATCGAAAGCCTACAAAGGAACAGAAACAGAAGAGCATGATTCCACGCGATGACTTCATGAAATGGTTTACGCAGGTCTGGACCGACATCGGAGGTACCCGTAACCCAGACCATCCAGCACCATTCCCCTTAAAGCTGGCAGAGAGGCTAATCAGGATGTTCTCGTTCGTTGGTGACACGGTGTTGGATCCGTTTATCGGGACTGGCACAACGATGCTAGCTGCAATTCGGTATGGACGGTCAAGCATTGGTGTCGAGATAGATCCAAACTACATCGAGCTAGCCAGATCTCTTATCGAGAAGAACTTGCACTCATTAGAATATGAATTGAATTTTGACTTGATCAAATGAAGCAGCAACGTCAGCGCAAGTACTCGACTCCCAAAGATATAGAATGTCTGGAAACTATCTATGAATAGTGGGACGATCTGACAAGGCAGTGTGCTATACAGGCATTACCTGCTGTTCTAGAGGACCTTCTGGAAACGATTGGCGGTGCGATATCAAAGATTGGTGGGATCTTTGACTCTAAGTATCAGGAACCGGACCAGAGAAAAGAATATCAGGTCGCAGGTAAGTAGCTGCCCAGATCAATGCGTCAAAGCATTACTCCTGTGGTGGAGCGCATGAGAGAACAAACTCAACTTATTCGCGACCTTGAGGAGCCAGGAGAAGAGGAAGAAGAGGCCTATCCTGAATATCCAAAGGAATTCTGGAAGAAGAAGAACAAAGAAGTAATCACAGTAACCGTGGACTACAGTCTTTCACATCTAACGAACTTGATCAAGAAGGGACTCATAGACCTCGCGCCGAAGCATCAGCGCAGACATCGTTGGACAGACAAGAGGAAATCGAAGCTCATCGAATCATTCATAATGAGCATCCCCATCCCACCCGTATTCCTCAACGAGGAGTCTGGTGGGTCGTATTCGGTCATTGATGGGCGACAGCGACTGATTGCAATCTCTGAGTTCATGAAGGGGGAGCTCACGTTGTCCGGTCTCGAAGTCTTTGAAAACTTCAACGGAAAGACTATCCGACACTTGCCACAGGATTATGTGGACAAGCTCGAGAATCTCTACACCCTTCGTGCACTTATTGTCATACGAGAAACCACCAAGCATGTCATGCTGGAGGTATTCACTAGGGTCAATACAGGTGGAGTCCAGTTGAACCCTCAGGAGATTCGTAATGCGACTTTTCAGGGCCCCCTGAACGATATGGTAATGGAACTTTCCCAGAGCGAGAGATTCCATTCGCTTCTTAGAATACGAGAAAAGACTCGATCCTCAATCTGGAACAAGATGAAGGATGCCGAGCTAGTACTCAGGTACATTACATTCAAGGACAAATGGAGCGAATTTCCTGGCCCACTGAAGACCAACATGGACAATTACATGAAAAAGAACCAATACATTCGAAAGCAAGAGATTGAGAAGATTGAACACGACTTCAATAGGACCATCGGAGTTGTGGGCGCGTTCTTTGGGAAATATGCATTTCGGCGATGGAATCCCGAGAGAGGAAGGAGGGGAACTTGGTTTAAGGCGGTTAACTCAGCAATCTACGACGCACAGATGTTCTCATGCCAGGATTTCGATTCTGAACAAGCGACGGGAAAGGAAACGGCGATCTTAGAGGGGATGAAATCGCTCTTCGAGGATGATAAATTCAATGAATACGTGTCTCGTGGTACAAACACGCCCGAGTTTTTCAGAAATAGAATACAAATGGTAAAAGGAATGGTATTGGCCGCCATAGAAAGGACGTAGGAGGAGGAGATATGCCAGCTTACGCGGTGTTCCTAGAAAAAATGGAAACTGTGGAATCTTTGATACGTCAGGAACGTCTTTGTGACCCGCGACTACCGGCGGAAAGATCACTTGTTCTAGGCCTTCGCGGCGGTGCAGCGGTCCTGATGGTCGCGGCTTTTGAAGGGTTCCTAAAAGATGTTTTCACGGAGTACATCAGATTTCTGGACAAAGAACCGCCCATTATTTGGACTAGTAACCTAACGGATCGAATGAGGATTTGGAACGTCTATGAGAACTTAAGACTGGCAGCAAAATCTTATCACGAGAAGAATAATGAACAATTGCTTGCGGATATTCCAAGGATACGAGCTCTTTGTGAGAAGATCTCGATGGACATCATTGCGGCTAATGCCTTTTCCAGTGGGACATCCAACCCGATGAAGGGACCTATTCAGGACATGTTCTTTAGAGTGGGCCTCGAGAATGTCTTTCAGAAAATCCACAAGCAGTTTGAACGCATCCATGGACCCATACTCGAACTCAACTACTTCGACAATGAGCTGGACAGAATCGTCAAAAGGAGACATCATATAGCCCACACAGCTGATGCCAGAAAGTTTACAGAAAAAGACCTTATGGATGACCTCAAGCTACTGAAGAACTTGGCACAGATTCTTAATCAGAAGCTGAGAAAGCATATCAAAATGCTTGTGGTAAAGCATAGTAGCCTAGGTGAACCCTCTTATTCAGACTTAAGCTCTCTCCTTAGGGCTAGCGGATGAACCAGGTGCGAAGGCGCACCTCAGCAGCCTCGTCCATCTCGACCTCAAGAGCCTTCTTCACTCTTCTGGAGAGAGCTTCGACATCCTTGCCCTCGGACATCGTTCGAATGACGAGCTCATCAATAGCGCTCAGAGTGTCTATGCGTACTTGATTGGCAATCCGCCGTAGCTCCTCAAAGTCTACGGTCGACCGTTTTGTGCTCAACTTAGTTCATCAGTCCGCAGTCCCTCACCGCGCTATTTAGCCTCATAGTGACAGTTCGGTACGTAGAGACTTCCATTAAATGAGAATTCCCGCTCGTCAGAGGAGATGATCATATGAGGGGACGTAGTATAGGCATTGGAGCTGTTGTTCTTTACCTAATTCTTGTGTATTGGATAGGAACCCGGGGCTTCGAGCCGACGTTCTATCCTGTTGTCAATTTGATAATGCCGCTCCTAATCTTTATTGTGTTGCCTGGAGGCGTCTGTCTAGAGATAGTAGCTTTTGCTCGAAGAAGGCAGACTGTAAAGAAGGACTCTTCACCAGAGTCACCCAGGGAAAAGATTGTCACGGAGAGGGTTCTTGTTATCTGTCCGTACTGTGGAGCAAAGACAGAACAGGGTCTTCTCAAGTGTCAGAACTGCAGGGCCGATCTGTGAACCTCAGACTTTCCACGTGGAAGGTCGCAGTTCGGACTTAGGTGTATTATGTCAGAATGCGGATGGTTTTTCGAATGAAGTTGCTAGAATTAAAGTTAGTTTAGAGGCAGCATATGAGATTGATCTCGAAAATACTGCATTCTTAGTTAGGGCACAATGTGGGGGGACTGGTATTTGGAAACTTCTATCAAATAATCAAGCCAAGAAACATAATATTAGCTCTGGTAGCGAATTACGGGGGAAAAAATTTATCCAAGGCCTGTCTAAAGGAGGAATTGCTAATGCCACTGTTAGTAATTTTACTTCGGTCTGTTTCTCCCATATTCTTGAATTCGTCTGGAAATCCGAGTGCTAGAGCCACATGAATACACTCTTGCACCTTCTTGAACATCCCATTCCATCTGTGGAATTTTTCCATTTCGTAGGCAGGTGAAACTTTTCCAACCTCTGTTTGGAACTGACCCGCACCACTGTGAATGAATTGTGATAATTCACTGTATAATTTCGCTATTCTCATTTTGTTACCAAATAGTTCTGGTGCGTCCGGGCATTCTTTTTTGAAATCTTTCACCGTCCTTAATTCTCTGAAATAATCATGGCCTCTACCCCAAACATCAGCCAATTTGTTATCTTTGAACCACGTGCTACCCTCAGACCACCAGCCATATTCTACTTCATGTTTTGAAAAATATACCAGCCTTAACGCAGATTCCAGCTGAGAACGTAAGCATGCATGAGCATACTTATAGAGCCCATAACCTGCGAAATGAATCGAAATATAGGAATCCATAAAAATCTCGGGTATGAACTTATCTGCACTACTTATGCTCTGCAATTTAGTTGCCCAAATATTAAAAAGCTCTGTCATATTTACAAGCTTTTCAACATCCTCTGTATAGTTGGCTAATGTATTGTTCCAGTTTTCAACAACCCATTTTTCTTGGCTTTCATGCATGATTCTTGTTGAATCACCCATTGGTATCTCGGCCATCATCCATCAGATCTCCTCAATATGCCAGCAAATGAACATAGGGTATTATCATCACTATTTAGAGGACGAATGATCTTATCATAATTAATCCTACTATAGTATTTGAAACAGATTTTTTCGTAGAGTTGTTCAAGACAGCTTATTTTTTCTGACTGATCTTGAATAGTACTAGAAAAGGTAGTATTGTTAATACACAATGGTTGTGCAGCGCTTATTGAATGTGATGTATTAATTATCTGAGAAAAGCCTATATCTTTGGAGTTAAGAAGTGTTGTGTATATTAGTACAAATCCATCGTTGTCATGGTCTGCTTGTAGCTTGATCGTCATCTCCAAACTCGCAAGTTCCTTTTCTACTCGGCCTAGCTCAAAATTCGGATTTTGGCTGGTAAAATCCAGATTTACTATATCAAAAGGGAACCTATCTTTGATTTTAAAATTCTGATGCGTAATCGAATCTTCGTATCGACTCGCTCCTGTAACAGTTGCGGCGCTCAGTTCAGTTTCTAACCTTATTTGTACGACATACGTTGGAGCCCAGGCTGTGACATGCTTCTTCTCGGTAAGGTTTCTTTCTTCAAGCATTTCTATTTCTTGGAAGTTCTCAGAGTAAGTCAGTGTAAGTAATTTCATCTTTTTATTACGACGATGAGGATAAAGGGTCTTGCCGCCTTCAATCGCAATGGGTAGCCAGAGTTTCTCAAGAAGATTCGTTTTCATTTCCGGGGTCATAATCATGACTAATCCCCCAAGAAAATCTTCTCTAATAGGAGATTCAATTGCTTCAGAAGCTCCCTAGAGTCCTTCCTTTTCTGGGCAATTAGTCCGAATCCGAGAGATAGCTTCTTTATTATTTCATCACTAAGCTTGCTCTTAAACAAAGGATGAGACATATTGAAGATAACTCTCTTGTCTTGAGAATGGAGTCGGCATATCGAGAAGGGATATTCGTTAGTATCCCACTCATCATAATCTACTTGGTACTCCACCCCCATCATGCTCATTTTTTCTTGAAAAGAGGGATGCTCTTCATATATTATAATTGACCTCTCATCAGGTAGAACATCAATTGGAGGTGTGTCTTCGGGCGCTTGGTTCTTCTTGGTAATGACTTTAAAATCAGTTTTCTTGGAAAGTGCTTTAGCTACCTTTTCAGCAGGCGGGGCAACCAAACCCCTCTTTGTTTTGGAAATGGGAGACTTTCGAAGCCTTAACCGGCTTTTTGATATTTGAATGACCCCTGCATCCTTCAGCTCCTCTATTATTCTCGGGGATCCCCTAATACCAGCAAGAGCTTCGTAAATCCCCTTATCTTTTATAGCCATTCTTTCTAGCATATTACTCCATCTTAGGAGTTTCTTGCGGAAAAATTCCTGCAATTCTGCTACTTCTTGGGTATAGTAGAAACTATCTCTATCTATCATCAATACAGAATCCAGCCCGCTTTGAATGTGGATTTCGCCGCAAATCCAATTGAGTTTTCCAAGAACTTTCCCTTTTAACTTGATAACGTCGAAGTCAGTTGGGAGTCCAACTGCAACATCTCTCAACCTTACTTGGAAGCCTCTTGCTTCTTCTGGTTGTATTGGTTCTAACGGAGTCATAAGAGCGTATTTTGCTGATACCTTGCCGAAAGACTCCTCGCCTTTGTCGATAATTTCCGCGCCTTCAGGAACATTTCGAAAGAGCTCATCTCCGTCAAGCCAAAGTCTAAGAGGAACTCTTTTGTCGTAGGCAAAAAAGCTCTTCAGGTCCTCTCGGTTCGGTGGAAACTGGATAGGGCTATACTGACTTATTGTCCATTTGAACCTCTGACTGCCACTGAATCTATCAATGCTTGATTTCCATTGGGATTCTTTACGTTTCAAGTCATCCGCTATTTGTGGTGCAATTTCTTTGAGAATGAGAATAGTTTCACCGATTTCCACCCTGAGGTCGCTAGGATATAGTTTGTATGGAACTACCACATCTTCAACCAAAAAGAACTCATCTTTCCTAAAGAATTCGGCAGTATTAATGGTCAACTCAATATTAGAACTAGTATTCCTTTTTTTTGTAAGAATCTGTAGGGTCTGGCAATATGGAAATACGGACAGACAACCAATTCCAAATATGCCAATTCGTTTTCGTCCCAATTCATCAGTTTTATCACTTAATGGAGTTGGAAATCCAATTGAAAGAAACCTATCTCTTAGTTCTTCTAAATCCATTCCTCGGCCATTATCGCGAACTATAATTCGATTGTTTGGCAAATCTAGTTTTATTTTGACTTCGGTTGCGCCAGCATCATATGAATTGGAAATCAGTTCTTTTACAGCTCTACCAAAGTTTCTATATAAACCACTGCTAAGGTGACGAACCACATCTTTGCTTACAGTCATTCGAAGCTGCCCTTCTTCCGTAACTGATGAACTCCCTTCCATTTCATCACCAAAATATTCGCTATTCAATCTAATTCATAAATCTACTTATCAGATTATCTTCAAAGGCATTTTGATGAATCATTAATAGGTATAGCACAACTCAGCTACTAAGGAAAATAAGCGCTTGATGAAAAACATGTATTTGGACTGGTAACTTATGCAAGATAGCAGGCAACTGCAAATAAACGGAGGAGAACTAATTGAAAACAATTAATACGAACTTAATATTGATTGTCTTTCAATAACTCGTGACACTTGGAGAGATTTAGATATCGGAACTACTTATCTAGATATCTTATGTGAGGTAGTAGAGAATCATGAATACTTTGACAGATCGCCCTCAACAAGAGGTTTTTCTAGACAAATTGTCTTATGAAGTACCAACTACTAGATATGTGGGTAGCAAAAGACGCTTTCTTGAGTTTATGCATGCAGTGACAAAAAGTTTGATCTCTAAAGACAGCGTAGTTTTGGATTTGTTTGGTGGGTCGGGCATTGTCGGCTATCATTTTAAGCGGCAGGGTTTTAGAGTCATATACAATGATTATCTGAAATTCAATTGGTGGATTGGTAAGGCACTGATTGAAAACACTGAACGCCAATTAGTAGAATCTGATATCAAGTCGCTTCTTGAAGTGAAGAAATCACGAAAGTATCCAACGCTCATCCAAGACACTTTCAAAAACTACTACTACACGGATGAAGAAAACAGATGGCTAGATATTGTTAGCACCAATATCCGATATCTAAGGAAAGAATCAAAGAAAGCCGCAGCATATTATGCACTCTTCCAAGCTTGCCTGACAAAGCGTCCTTGGAGTCTATTCAATAGAGTGAATCTCGCTTTTAGACTTGCAGAACAGGAGCGTAGCTTTAACAACAAAACTACATGGGACACTTCATTCGAAACTATGTTTCGCAGATTTTGCGATGAGATTAACCAAGTGGTGTTTAACAATCAGCATGATAATATTGCAATGAATGAGAGTGCTGAAAATCTATCACTAAAATCTATGGAACTGAAACCAGACATTGTATATATTGATCCTCCAAGTGGGAGGTCGCCATCAGGACTACTTGATTACTATCAGTTGTATCATTTTCTTGAAGGATTAACAGATTATCACAGTTGGCATGAACGTATTGATTACCAATCCTATAATCTAAGGTTGAAGCCTCGGCAGAATTCTTGGAGTAATCCTGTTGAATTGAAGGATGCTTGGAAGAAGTGTATTCAATCCTTTAGAGATTCAATCCTTGTAATCTCATATAGGTCTCCAGGCTATCCAAAACTGGCATGGATTGAGAAACTCTTGAAAACACAAAAGCAGGATGTTCAAGTGTTTACCCAGAATGGATTATCGAGGATAGTCACTTCAGTGAATCAAAGGCTCGAGATGAACGAGCACGTTCTTGTGGCAGAGTAGTGTTTCATTGTTCTTCCTCCTTGGTGAATAGAATATGCAACTCGTTTCTCTTGGATTCTCCATCTGAATCTGGTACAAGAAATGCAATGATACGGTACTTCGTGCCTTTCACAGTAATGTCGAACAACGTTGAAGTTCTTGTAGAGTGAGTACATGAAGTTTGCGAGCGCAAACTCGGGGACGTCCCACTCACCAAGGTGTTCATATCAATATGTGTCTATCATTTATGAGAGGTCTTAAAAGATGATAGTCAGCGACGCACAATGGAAATACTGGAGAAATTGTCTGAAAGCATATCTTCAAGGCAAGAAGACAATGAACTGGATTGTTGGTGTTCTCGACATTAGCCTCATAAAGCAGTTTGACATGATGATCAAAGAGTTGCTGCCCTATGGACCATATCCTCGGCAAGGAGAAATACGAGAGATTCGAAGAAGAATTTCTGAACACAGATTTGATTAGAAGACACAGCAAATTGTAAGTTCTCACACAACTACTCTTCCAAAAGACAAGTAGCTACTTTCCACGTGGAAAGTCAGCCTGGTTGCTCTGATCCCTCATAACACTTCTTGCATAGGCGGAGCCTGTATCTCTCGCTGTCCTCTTCAGCCTCAGTTGCGTCATCACACTTCGTGCAAACATATCGGAGGAACAATCTAGTCGA
>DXJO01000043.1 GCA_019057475.1 Candidatus Thorarchaeota archaeon
GTGCATGTAATTTGGTCGCCGCCAGTTGGACGGAGACAGAAAACGCCTGTGGAGAGGACGTGAGACTTGTTGCAGATCCAGTAGGGTCTGCAGAGCAGACCTCAATGAATCAGGAACCGAACATCAGTTAAGGACGTGATGTCCAAGATTGTACAAGTTTCGGGCAACGGTGAAGTCAAGTACTGTTGCTTGGTGAGCCAACACGCAGCCCACAGAAGACATGCCAGACTTAGGCTGATATGACAAGTCTGTGCAACCGGATTCTGTGAGTTCGCCAAGAACCCTGTCACGCCACTCTCTCGCGCAGAGGGCTGTAGTCTTTACGAAGCCAACCTCGCTCATGGGATCTCCCATTTTGCTCACCACTCATTCAGATTTGACTCTTCTGGGTGCTCGGCGCTTATGATGATATGTGCCGCTTGGTGCTCTAGTACGCTTAGTGCCTGTTCATAAAGTGTATATGCCCAGCCCAAGCAGTGACTCGCGGGTGCTATAGATGTCCCAACCAGTCACTGGGCAGCTTACACGAAAAGAACTGCGAGAGCTAAGACGACTGACGGCAGTTAGAGAAGCCTTGGATGAACTAAAGAAAAAAGGCATTTCCGCGGATATTGCCATATGTCCAGTCTGCAAGAGCCCACGACTTGTAGACCTAACTTCCTACCGTGACCTCGGATACATAGGGAGCTTTCATCCAGCATACTACTGCCTGGACTGTGGGTGGTACGGACGAAATCTGACAATTATGATGAATCGCCCGGAAAAGGATGCGGTACTCGACGACCTCAGGAATGCATTTGCACCACTAATGGAAACAGATAGCGGATTTTTTGAAACGGTTGAGGATAACTAGGAATGACCTAATCCGAAGCGGTCCGGATCAGTTCAAACATTACGGGATTCCAGCCGTCAGGGCAGGCGTGCGTTGCCACGCATTGGTCCCTAAGCCAAGGGAATCGAGCGTTGTGCATCATTGCATAGACCTTAGGAAGCATGGAATAGAGGGCGCTTATGCAGAGTTTTCCCTTCACCTCATCCCCTGTGAATAGAACCTCATCCCCGACTTTGTGTCCAGCAGCACAGGTCCCTTCCTGCTTGATGACTCTGCAGAGAATCTGCCAAGGTTCATTTCTTATGCAATCGGTTTCGGCCATGATAATCATCGATGAGGTAAGCGACACTTCTTGATAATGCTGCTGCTTGTGCACGAGCCTGCATCCAATCAGGCCTTACGCTTATTGTGGTAAGTGCATGTATCGCTTAGAATGCATTCTGAGCATCGGGGCTTCTGCGCTCTGCAGACCTCCCTGCCATGTCGAACGAGATTGTTGTTGAGAGAGTAAATGCACTCATGAGGAATCATCTCCTCAAGCAGGACATGAGCTTTCTCTCGCGATGTGTTACCCTCAATCAGTCCCAGTCGCTTGGTCACACGCCAGACGTGTGTGTCGACGGGGAGTGCAGCCTTGCCAAAGGAGAAGAGAAGCACGATTGCCGCCGTTTTCGGTCCAACGCCATGAAGAGATGTGAGCCATTTCTTTGCGTCTTCAAGGTCCATGTCTTCAAGATGTGAGATATCTAGCTTGCCAACACGCCTCTTGATCTCTCGGAGAGCCGCTTGAATCCTCTTCGCCTTCAGGTTGTACATCCCTGAAGATTTGATTACATTCCCAAGTTCATCTTGCGGGAGGTGTAGGACTTCCTCCCATGTGCTATACGTCTTCTTCAGACTCTCAAAAGCCCGCATCATGTTGACATCGTTTGTATGCTGACTGAGAATAGTGAGTACTAGTTCATCCAATGGAGGAATACGGCGCTCGGAGATTCTGTCGCCATACTGCTGAATGAGTAGGTCGCACACTGCTGAGGCTTTCTTACGCCTTTGTTCAAGTACGTCCGTTGTAGAAGCCGACATATGTGTTTCCACAGTACAGTCCTTTATGTAATTCATGATAGTGCTAACTTGTTGCAACCAGGGAACGACCATGACGATACGCTTTTGTAACAGCAGATACAGAGTACAAAGGATTGGCAATGAATGTTCTCGTTATTTTTGAGAGTTCGCGCGGCCGCACCAAGGCAATGGCTGAAGCAATCTGCGAGGGTGTAAAGTCAGAAGGCGTTGAATGCGAGGTTATTGAAGCAAAGAAATTCTCAGGCTTGAACAACGCCTGCGCACTAGCTGTTGGCAGCTCCACTCGTATGAAGCGAACACTTCCTCAGACTCGTCAAGTTTTAGCTGAGATGGGGAAACTCAATGGACTTCCTGCGGGAGCGTTTGGTTCGTATGGATGGAGTGGAGAAGCACCTGATATCATCTCAAACGAACTATCCGGATTGGGTGCTACATTGGTTAATGGTCAGCCGGTGAAAGCGAAAGACCGTCCAAATCCAGCTGCATTGGAATCTTGCAGAGAACTTGGTCGTGCCTTGGCGAGCAAATGCAGTTAGAGCGTAAGGTCTATGCGCCGCGTTCAGAACTCTTATCATATACATATCAGTTGAATCAGCTGGGCAGAAAGTATGGGTCATGTTTCTAGACTGACGAAGTATTCCCTCCGGCACAAGGGTCACTTCCTGGGCTTCATGAGTGCCGCCTTAGTGGCGACTATCTTCAATCTGTTTACACCCATCATTCTTGTTACGATTATTGATTCAGTCATTCCAAGTGGGCAGCAGGACTTGCTCACTCTCTATGCATTGCTCTTCTTGATTACCGCGGGATTATACGGATTGTTTGACCTGATTCAACGGTATGTCAGTGCATTGATGGCGCAGCATGTCGTCTTTGACCTTCGGACAGAACTCTATGAGTCATTGCTTGAGAAAGATCTGGCATTCTATGACGAGAATGAAACTGGGCAACTACTGGCCAGAGTTACAACCGATGTCAGCACAATGCGCGAATTCCTGCTGTGGGGCTACCGAGTAATTTTCATCGGCATTGTAACTATGGTGGGAGTCTACTACGTGATGTGGACTCTGAATCAACAGCTCACGCTCTATCTACTCCTGGTGCTGCCGGCAATTGGAATATTCATGTACGTCTTTGCTAAGAAGGTTCGACCAATCTTCTTTGCTTCAAGGACTCAGTTCGGGGTTTTAAGTACAGTCCTTCAAGAGAACATCGTCGGGATGAAGGTTGTTCAATCATACGCCTCTGCTGCCAGAGAAGACCAACGAGTGGAGAAAGAGAACCGCACCTACTTGGACTTGATTGTGACTGCCAACAAATTGGCGGCCTTCTATGGTCCGTTGCTCATAGCGATTCTCGGTATCGCTACGGGTGTGCTACTCTACATTGGAGGCATCTCAGTCAATCTGGGAGTCCTCTCCTATGGCGAATTCATCGGATTCGTCAGCCTCGTGTCAATGCTCATAATGCCCTCACGTTTTCTGAGCTGGGGGATTGGGATGTACCAAAGGGCTTCTGCCGCCGCCGAACGCACATTTTACGTCCTAGACGCTCGAGATGCGGTGATGGAACCTGAAGACCCTCTGCGGATTGATCAGCTGCAAGGAAGAGTTGAGTTTGACGGTGTGGATTTCAGCTATCGCAGTGATAACTACATACTTCGCAATGTAACGCTCGACATACAACCTGGAGAGATAGTGGCATTGCTGGGAGGCACGGGTTCTGGGAAAACCAGTTTGGTGAATCTAATCCCAAGATTCTATGATGTAGATGGCCAGCGGAGTGTGTGTGTCAAGAGGAGAACCTATCGAGTTGACGATAAGGGACGCGTAAGGATTGGAAGCGAATCGTACGTAGCAGACAATGGTAGTATCATCATTGATGGACAAGAGTACCCTGTGAAACAACCCGGAACATTGCGAATCGATGGTGTAGACATCCAAGAGTACTGCATGGAGGATCTTAGAAAGAACATCGGCATGATTCACCAAGATCCGTTTCTCTTTTCCGCTTCTATACGAGAGAACATCGCCTTCGCTCGGCCAGATGCATCAGATGCAGAGGTCGAGGTGGCAGCAAAAACTGCAATGATCCACGAATTCATCATGACACTGGAGGACGGATATGACTCCGTGGTTGGAGAACGCGGCGTCACTCTAAGTGGGGGACAAAGGCAGCGGGTCGCCATAGCTCGGGCATTGCTTGCGGACCCCAGGATACTCATTTTGGATGATTCAACTAGCTCTGTGGACGCTAAGACCGAGATGGAAATACAGAAGGCTCTAGAAAGTCTGATGGCGAATCGAACCACATTCATCATAACCCACCGTTTATCGACAATAAGGAATGCAAATCGCATTGTGATGTTGGATAGGGGACGAATAGTAGAAACAGGCAGCCATGAAGACCTTCTAGAGAAAGGGGGATTGTATGCGGATCTACACGTAACGCTGCGGGAGATGGAGGCAGCGGCCTCAATGTCGAAACCCCGCAGATCGGAAGCCGTCGCATTGGAGGGGTTTCAAGATGAGTAGGCACATGATGGCTGACGATGACGAGCGTACCTACGTGTATGCTGATTCCGCCCTCCTAAGACGAATTGTGGGGTATCTACTCGCATACAAGGGTACTATGGCGGCAGTAGCGATTCTGGTAATCGTGAATATTGTTGTGAGTTTGTGGGCGCCATTCGTTCTGCTTGAAGCCATTGATGTCATCTTTCCTACAGGGGACCTTCAACAGCTATTGTTCGCAGCGATTCTCTACATGGGTCTTAAGATTGCGGCGTGGCTTACCAGCTATGGACAGAGCTATCTAACGACATTGATGGGACAGCGGGCAGTCTTCAAAGTCAGGCAGAACCTATTTCGACACCTCCAGACTTTGTCACAGGATTTCTACGATGGTTCTTCTAGCGGCAGAATTATCTCGCGGTTGACAAATGATATCGATCGGATGAGTGAGCTCCTGACTGGGGGATTGATAACCACATTCGCTCAATTCTTTATTGTTTTCGCTGTTGGGACTGTTATCTTTTCCGTGGACACACAGCTTGCGATAGCATCACTCGCAGTTGTTCCAATCCTAGCGATTTCCACGCACGTGTTTAGACAGAGAGCAAGATTGGCCTATCGAAACACGAGGAAGACTATCTCAAGTGTGACGGCAAATCTAGCAGAGAGCATCTCTGGTGCGAAGGTCACCAAGAGTTTTGCGCGGGAGCGCGAGAGCCTGACAAGATTTGCGGAGCTTAACCAGGCAGACTACCAGTCGAATGTTGATGCGGCAAAGGCGACGTCTGTATTCTTCCCTGCAATTAGAATCATTGGTAATCTTGGCGTATTCCTTATACTCCTGATTGGGGGCTTACGCTTGATTGGCGTGATTGAGGGTGCGCTTACGCTAGGCACTTTGCTGTTCTTCATTCAGATGAATCAGTCATTCTTCAGACCAATCTTGATAATCACTGGCTTCTATAACACTGTACAGAGTGCATTTGCGGGATCAGAGCGGGTCTTCACAATACTTGATACAGAACCATCCATACAAGATAGCCCAGATGCAGTGGACATGCCGGAGATTGAGGGCCACATTCGATTCAAGGATGTTACGTTTGGTTACGTTGAAGGCACCAACGTGCTGGAAAAGTTCAATCTTGAGATCCAGTTGGGTGAAACAGTAGCCCTTGTTGGTGATACAGGAGCAGGAAAAACAACTGTTGTAAGTCTCCTCAACAGGTTCTATGATATTCAAGAAGGCTCTATCACGATTGACGGCATTGATATCAGAACAGTTAGTCAGGAGTCACTTCGCTCAAGGATTGGCCTAGTGCTTCAGCAGCCGTTTCTGTTCATGGGAACAGTGAGGGAGAACATCATATATGGTCGACCGACTGCGACCGATGAGGACATCATATCAGCTACCGAAGCCATTGGTGCCCGCCAACTGCTTGAGAGTCTGGGAAACGGGTTCGATACTCAAGTTGGAGAGAGAGGAACTCGACTCTCGGAGGGAGAACGTCAACTAGTAAGCTTCGCTCGGGCACTTCTTGCCGATCCTAGAATTCTCATCTTGGACGAGGCAACGAGTTCAATTGATATTTACACTGAGCATGCGATCCAGAGAGGAATGAAGGCACTTCTACAAAACCGTACATCAATTGTCATCGCTCATAGACTCTCCACCATCGTGAATGCCGACAGAATCCTGGTATTAGAAAACGGCCGGATAGTCGAGTCTGGAAAGCATGCTGAGCTTATGGCCAAGAGGGGCAAATACTACTCGCTCTATGAGATTCAGATTCGGCCAAGAGCCAAGTATGCATCAGTACAGTGAGCCACATTGAGTAAGAAAAAGAAGGGAAATCCCCGCCAAGGTTAACTGGGACTAGTAGTCGCGAATTCAGTTACTCGTCATCAGCCCAATTACCGTTCATGCCCTTCAGTGCTTTCAGGCCCTTCAACCCCTTAAGACCCCGTATGCCTCCGTAGATAGCGGAGGAGATCATGTCACCAAAGTTTGCCAGATGCTCCAGACCATCCAAGCCTCGTATACCATCCCGGCCAATCACGATACTCCGACCGTCAGGCTCTATGACTGCAAGACAGTCCTTTGTAATCGAAACCACTTCTTCGAATCCTTAATGCATCAATACAAATTCTGGGACGACCAAGTCTTTATTCGCTGATAATCAGAGTTGAAACCGGTAGGTACGAGAAATGCGAGTCTTGGTTATTGGCGGTACAGGTTTTCTGGGGTCGCACTTGGTTCCCAAGCTCCTAGCCCGTGGTCATGAGGTCTCTGTAATGACTAGACGAGAAACTGAATTGTCCGCCATTCAAGCTAAGGGCGCAATCGGCATTATTGGAGATCTGCTCAATCCTCGGGCAATCCTCGAAACGCTCCCAGCTCATGACGCTGCTGTGTCCATCGCAATGCCTCTAGAGTTTGGGCGCATGTCGAACAAGCAATTCAGACTTGTTACCGAAAGAACCACCATATTCGCTTCTTCCGCACTAGCTGTTGGCAAAAAGTTAGAATGTCCTCTCCTCCTCTCCCTTGGCACAAGCTATCGGACTGGACCTGGCGAAGTAGCTGATGAAACCTGGCCGATTGCGCGGTTTGGCCTTACAAAAGCAGGTGAAGAGGCTGAACGACTAATCCGTGAGGCTGCAGATGACGGTCAATCCATCATCCAGATGATTCCTGGACAGATCTATGGTGCCGGAGGACAGTTCCTTGAGATGTATCGCATGCTCAAGTCTGGAAGGTTTGGAGTTGTAGGAAAGGGCGATAATCGAATCCCACGAGTTCATGTCGAAGACTGTGCTGAGGCATTTGCTCTGGCAGTTGATAAGTTGCCAACCGGCGAGTCTTTCATTGTTGCCGACGACACTCCTTGCACTACTAGAGAATTCACCGAGTTCATGGCTGAATGTGCTAATATGTCCCGACCGAGGACTATTCCTAAACTTCTTGCCCGGCTGATAATCGGCAAACTCCTAGTGGAAACTATGGAGCTGGACTGTGTCGTGTCCAATGAAAAGGCCAAGAAGGCACTGGGTTGGGAACTCAAATTTCCCTCATATCGAGAGGGTCTGGTAGCTGCAATAAGAGCGATTGAGTCGAAGGCTCTGTGAGGCAGCTCACCAAGTGGCAGATATCGTCTAACTTTTCTGTCATGAATCATTGAATCATGAGAAGGATGGATTAGATATGCTTCTCAAGTGCCAAACATGTATCATTGCCGGGAGCCACATTGCGTGAGAAAAGGAATGGAAGTCCCCGCCAAGACTGACGGAAACTAGTAGTCGTGCATTCAGTTACTCATCATCATCCCAGTCGAAATCAGCGGCCCAATCACCGTTCATGCCCTTGAGCGCTTTCAAGCCCTTCAGTCCCTTGAGACCTCGCATACCCGCGTAGACTGCAGAGGCGATTGTATCACCAAAGTTTGCCAGATGCTCCAGACCATCCAAACCCCGTATGCCATCCCGGTCAATCACTATACTCCGACCGTCAGGCTCTATGACGGCAACACCATCCTTTGTAATCGAAACATGCTTGCCGTCCTCTCCGACCACAAAGACTCGCTTATCGTAGGTGAAGACTAGATCATCCTCCTTGGTGACTAGAAGAACTTTCTTTTCCTGTTTATCCATACCAAGGAAGATGTTTCCATCTGATTCGAGTTTGATGCGATCGTGTTTATCCTTACCGTTTATCGACCCAATCTTGGACTCGATATCATGATGGAATGATTCAACGCTGTCATAGCCGGCTCGCGCAAGGGTTTCAGATGATCCTGTTCTCGATGCATTATCCAGTTTCACCTTACCAATGTACACTTGGATCCCGCCCAGAGAGCCGACAATGGACTCTCCGATTGCGCCCTGGTTTGTTTCAGTTATGGCATCGACAGCGAAATGTGAGGGTCCTGCGAAGGCAACTCCTATTCGCTCGCTGTCTTCTTTCAGGTAGACCCAGGCACAACCCGGTTCAAGTGTCACAAGCGCCTTCTTGTGGTCGACCAAGTTGGTCTTCGAGGTGGTTTCCATAATTGTCTCGTCAATCTTGATATCCTTCATTTTCACTCATCCCCTTCATCATCTGAATCATCTTGTTCAACATCCACGTTGGTGTTAGATCCACCATCTTCATCCTCAAAGGCAACTTCGACTTCGGAGTCGCCGTTGTTCCCTGTCTTGACGCGCTCACGCTCCACTTGGTTTGTGAGCCATTGAGCAAGGCGATATGCCAAACGTCCTTCAACTGTAACATAGTACGTTCCTCTGACCTCTCCCTTGATGACATATCCTGCATCCAGCAAAGGCGTTAGGTGGTGTGTCAGGGAACTACCCGTCTTTCCGGTGTAGGTTTCCATATCATTGAATGACTTCCCACCCTCTTTCAGGAAGTCCAGTATCTTCAGCCGCTCCTCACTTCCGAGTGGGCTGATGATTCGAGCCACTCGCCCCGGAGGTATCCTCTCGATCTCTCGGTCACGTCGTCTACTTCTTCTCGATCTTCGATCTTTTCTTGCGCGACGGACATAGACCTTCGGAACTTTAACGTGCGCTTCAATACCTTCAATCCCTCTCATGGATTCCTCAATCTTTTCACCAAGTCCCTCCATCATGTCAGAGAGACTCTCAGTTAAGGGACGTAGATCGAACATTGGCGGAATCGGTGGTTTCGGAATATCGCGTGGATGCATAGGACCACGCTGAGACCGGTGAATCCTCCGCCTGGGGCGATCAGTCTCGCGTTCCCTTATTCCCTCTATTTCTCTCTTCAGGGTTTCCTTGAGCTTTCGAACCTCTTCGAGCTCCTTCCTGATTTCGTCAATGCCTTCGGACTCATCTTGAGTCTGGCGTTCATCTTCTGAATTGTCGTATTCGTAATTCATTGTAATTCGCTAACTGTACATTATTACAGTTGTATATAAATTTTCGGTTATACTACAGTTCAAGCACGGTCCTCCGAGGAGTGTAAGTTTCTCAGAAATCAGCCCTAGGCCATGCAGAATACGGTTATTAATAGTTCACGCGGACGCTCAGTTCCTCGATATCTAGAGGAGTGTACTAATAACATGTCTAAGAAGAAATCAAAGACTACGACCTTCTTCGTGAAATCGGCAATGAAAGAATACGCAAAGAAAAAGGGGGCTATGGTTGGCAGCGATTCCTATGATGCCTTCAACAAAGCGATCGGCAAGATGCTCGATGGCGCAATCGCCCGAACCAAGGCTAACAAGCGAAAGACACTCAAAGCCCAAGACTTCTAGTCGCGGCTCTAGGTGGAAACTTGGGGGCAGCAGTTGTCTGCCGTCCCCACCATTCTCCATTTTTTGTTGGGTGCATGAAACCCCACAGTATGCTATCTCTCTGACTGGACCGTTCATTGTGAGTTGTACAAAGTTGGACACCGAAGTCTAGTACGTCCAGAAAACGGCACTGGACTACTCCGTGAGGACCCTTTACAGGTATGTCATATTCCTCAGAGATCAATGTCGTATTGGCCCATATAAGGCCCACAATGGAATTGTCTAGGTGTATCCAGTTTTACAGCAGCTATTTGCAACCCTCTTGATCTCTGCGATAATCTCAGGCAGGCTGTAGTTCTATCTCTCTGCTTGAATCTTCTTTATCTCCTCAATGACCGCAGGAACAATCTCGAAGATGTCACCCACAATCCCAAAGTCAGCATTCTCAAAGATTGGGGCGTCAGGGTCCTTATTGATAGCCACGAAGGTGTCCGCACTACTACAGCCAGCCAAATGCTGGATCGCTCCAGAGATTCCTAACGCGAAGTAGAGATTCGGCAAGATTGTCCTACCAGATTGGCCAACCTGTTGTGTCGGAGGTAACCACCCGAGGTCTACGATTGGTCGAGAGCCTCCCACAGCTGCATCAAGCAATTTAGCCAGTTCCTCGGGGAGTTTGAGGTTCTCTGGCTCCTTGATACCTCGACCGCTACAGACTACGACCTCCGCCTCGTCGACAGAGATCATACCTTCAACTACCTCCTTGACTCTCTCGAGAATCTCTGTCCGGATGTCATCCTGACTTATCAGTGTCTTGACCTGCTCGATATCGCCAGTTCGCGAGTTATCAGGCTTTGCCGGTTTGAAAACATTAGGCCGGACAGTCGTCATCTGAGGCCTAGTTTCGGGTGATACTAGTTCAACCATGACCTTTCCACTAAACGCAGGGCGAATCTGCACGAGCTGTTTCTTGTCGTTCAGTTCCAAACCGGTGCAGTCGGCAGTCAAACCAAGCTTCAACTTGGCCGCCACGCGTGGAGCCAAATCCCGCCCATTTGTTGTAGCTCCCAGAAAGAGTATCGATGGCTTCCGCTCCTCGATAAGATTGGCCAGAGCCTTGGAATAGGCATCAGTGGTGTAGTTTGTGAAAACCTCGTCATCTACGACTAGGACTTTATCTGCACCCTGGTAAATCAACCCCTCAGCATGCCGCTCAATGTCGTTGCCAATTAGAACTGCCACGACCTCCTCACCGAGCTTATCTGCAAAAGTTCGTGCCTTTGTGACCAGCTCAAGAGCAACGCGTTTCAGGCGGCTTTCATCGGTCTCACAGTACACCCAAACACCCTTGTGTTCACTCATGCTCTAGATTGCCCCCTTCTTGGCAAGGAACTCAACAAGTTGCTTTGCTGCTTCCTTGGGTTCAACGTCTTCCAGCTTTATTCCGCCCTTTCTCTTCTCTGGCGGAAAGACTCGCACTGTCTTTGACAAAGCCCCCGCTCCACCTGTCTGGGTTGCGTCAAGACCAAGAGTGGCTGCATCTATTGTTTCAAGCGGCTTCTTCTTCGCCTTCATGATTCCCATGATGTTTGGCAGCCGGGGTTCATTCAACCCCTTGGTAGCTGTCAATAGGACTGGCATCTTGGCTTTAACTACCTCATATCCATCTTCAGTGACTCGATGGGTTATGACATGCTTGCCATCCCCAGCAATCTCTAGGTGGCGCACACCTGTAATCTGAGGCAAGTCCAACAGCTCCGCAAGCTCTGCGCCCACCTGTCCTAAGTCCCAGTCCATGGATTGTCTGCCACAGATTATCAGGTCGTACTCCATCTTTCGGATTTGTTCTGCGAGAACAATGGCTGTGGACCAAGAGTCTGCACCCTCGAAGGCAGGGTCGGTCAGGTGGATTGCGCGGTCGCCACCCATAGCTAAAGCCTTGAGAATCGCGTCACTAGCCTGGGGCGGGCCCATGGTCATTATGATCACTTCGCCCCCCTTCTCTTCTTTCAGCTGAATGGCCGCTTCCACCGCGAACAAATCAAATGGGTTGAGGATTCGCGGGACGCCGTCGGTATTGAGTGTGTCCGCGGCTTCTTTAATGCGGACCTCGACGGCCTCAGGTACCTGTTTGATTGGAACGATAATCTTCATGAATGATACACCCCTGGGTGAACCAGTCCGTTGGCCCGCAGGGGACGTGAGCTCCATTATAAGCATTAGGAAAGAAGTTACTGCGAACCCGAAGGTGCTTCGCTAATGCTTTTATCCCCGTGTAAGACCGTTGTCTAGGAAGGTCGAGAACAAGTCATGGAATCATTGCTGATCGTTGGATTAGTTGTGCTCGCGTTCTACGCTTGGAGTGCAAGAAAGGATTGGGAGCGTACAGTGCAGGCTTTCAAGAAATCCGGTCGATTCATAGTGAAGTCGTTACCCCTTTTCTTCCTTGCAGTGCTTCTGATAGGATTCATTCAGGTGTTACTTCTGCCTGATGATGAGGCTGTGCTCATGTTCTTTGGACAGGCTGAAACGGGTATATTGTGGGCGACTCTGTTTGGATTCTTGCTTCCTGGACCCAGATACGCAATCTATCCGCTTGCAGAAATTATTCTCAATACTGAAGGAGCAAGTGTAGGGGCGGC
The DNA here is from genome assembly GCA_019057475.1 of Candidatus Thorarchaeota archaeon. Lineage (GTDB taxonomy): Archaea > Asgardarchaeota > Thorarchaeia > Thorarchaeales > Thorarchaeaceae > WTCK01. Next base: position 12,323 of record DXJO01000043.1, read on the forward strand.
CATGGCTTTGATTGCAAGTCAGCAGCTGATTGACGTGCCCGAAGGCTGCTTCATCGAGATTAAGTATCTTGGGACTAAGTTCTTCCTTGCCAGGCTAGCCATAGCCGTCGTCACTGCAATTGTGGCAGGCTACATGGCCGTATTCGTGCACAGTTTCATCCCCCTCTATATTCCCGATGTGACACCATAATGAGCGAAGAGTCAGAAAGCCCCGCACGTGCTCTTGAAGATGGGAAGGAGAGATCAGTTCTCAAACGGCATCGAGATGCTATAATGTTGGAGGGTTTTCTTCTTGTTCTCTTGGCATTCTTCTTCATCGTTGTTTATTTGACACAACCCTCACAAATCCCGTATGCCTTGGATTTCTCTGCGACCAATCTGATTGAAACAATACCCATCTTCATCGTCGCCAGTTTCCTTGCAGGATGGGTGGATGCCTGGGTCGACA
>DXJO01000044.1 GCA_019057475.1 Candidatus Thorarchaeota archaeon
GTGGACGAGCTTGGCGATTGTTTCGGGGTTCCGCATGAGATTGGCATTGGACGTGTATTCGGACGGATTGTGAATGAGAAGGTTAAGATCATACATAGGCATGCCAACACGAGTGTACAGTATGCGCTCCTTCTCAGGTCCCAGTTCCGCGAAACGCAGATACATGGGGCATTAAACAAACGAGATAATGAGGAAACGCAGGACTGCCCATCTGCTCATCGCATTACTAGTCACAACCACTCCAGGACTTCTGTTATTGGCTTATAGTCAGACACTCACATTCGTTGGAATCGGGGCCACTGATTTCTGGTGGAAAAGTGCCGGTTGTGGCCGAACCACCCTAAACGTGAGCTCGGTCAATTCTGTCGCAATTAAGACCATTGTCGCGGAGCGGCTCAGCATCTACTGCTTCAACACAAGTGGAAACATCGTGCCCATAGTGGTCACTTCCAATCTAGGTGGCACCATACTAAACCATTCAAGGATTTCAGGGACGGAAGTGCCAAGAATCACATACCCACTTGAGAGTCCAACGGGCTGAGCGGAATCCTAGGAATTCAATGTGATAGTTCGTTGGGAAGGAGTCAATGCATCAATCCACTTCATGTATTGTACCTCTTATGTGGGGCACGCTGATGGTTCAGTGCCTTACACACTTCCATGATTTGAGGAGGCTCAATCTCTGGGATTCCTCGCTCTCGGAAGCGGCCTGACTCTCTTCACGGTCTTTGTGACATTATACGTTAAGCGCGTTGGATTCCAGAATAGCACATAGGGCGGCCCTGAATAGCTAGGAATTGCAGAAGAAGTGGTAGTGGGTGGTCGATTCGTAGGGCTCCATCAAGTAGAGTCAGTTCAATTCACTGCGTAGTGCCCATTCTGGCCTCTTAGAGAAGAAATGGTCGCGGGTGAATGATTCGAATAACCACATTCAGGGTCATGAGCCCTGCAGGATGCCGGTTCGTCAGTCTAACGGACAGAGGAGTCAGCTACCTCTTCTGCGTCTTCGCCTGAGCTGATCCAGTGCCACAAAGATGACCACAAATGAAACAGCAGCGACAAGCCTTAAGTCTATGATATTAGGCCAATAGATGAAACCGGGGTCGGTATACACCAAGAAGCCAATGTCGCGCCTGCCGTTAGCACCTTCGATGCTACTTGCTATGTATATCAGATTATTCTCGCCAGCCGCAATGAGCCAACGAAACCAGTATTCCGATTCGCTACAGAACTCTGACATACTCCGACTCCAGAGTTGTCTACCCGTTTCATCGTATCTTGCCAGTCTGTACAACTGGGAATCCATTGGCGAGTATAGGACCATGTACAATGAATCGTCTGGGGCCACGCAACAAGTCTCAATCAGTAGAGGATCGCTGAAATCCTCGGTGTACACTATCTCCATGCTCTGATTCCACGTAACAGAACCTTCTGCGCTTATCCGGATAAGGCTGGAAGCACTGACCATGGGATAATTGAAGGTCGAATAGGCGGCATATACATCTCCTTCAGTAGTTAACTGCATTCTGTCGAATTTGCCGGTGACATTCCAAAGCAAATTGCCGTCCCTATCACACTTTGTGATTGCCTGTCCAGTCTGAACATACACATCTCCATCATGCGTGACTCCTAAGCTTGTCCCAGCACCTAAGTACTTCCAGAATGTTGCATTCCACAAATGCGCTCCATCTTGGTCAAGTTTCATGAGGACAGGTGTGTAACGATAGGGTTCCAGCGATTCCACCACGCTGGCTATCACGTAGATTTCCCCATCCGGTCCTACTGCAACATCACGCCCCAGGCTACCGTTCGGGAAGTCCCATCTATGAGTCCAGGCATGAGTTCCATTTGTCTTGTACTTCGCAAGAAGCGTGTTGTAAATTGGATAGGGGACTGGGTCATAGGGTCCGAGCCAATCTGACGCCACAACATAGATGAAATCACCGTAGAGATCCAGACTGGGCCAGTATGAGCTCTCGTTGAAAGACGCCCACCAGACGACTTCGCTGTTGGACCCCCATTTCACGAGGCAGGGCGTGTGGTTTTCAAAAGGATATCCGCCAAGCGACATAATTGCACCATAGACTGAGCCTTCTGAGTCGACATGTAGGTCAGACCACAACTCACTGCCCTCATGGTCCCAAAATCCTTGGGCAATTGAGCTAATCTCCTCCACCGGAGTGTGTTCTCCAACTAATGCCAGGGCACTTATTCTTTGAAGACTCATTGTCACAGAGCCGTTGCAGTATCGCCATGGCTCTGTGCCATTGTACAGCCTGTGAAATGACTCGCTTGGAGAGAGCCCGACCACGAGAGCGAGGGAATAGGCACCAAGTGGTGTTTCGGCGGTCTGTGTTTCCCACACTTCATCTATCCTGTTCTCTAATAGGTCCACACTCGCCGAATTCATACCATTCAATGTAGGGAGCGTGGTGTCCACGGAAACCCACCGTCCCATTGAAGTGATCATCCTGACAAATGGCTGGAAGTAGATCGAACCAGCTAGCTCAAATTCATAGTCGATGGATATTTTCACACGAAGCGGAGGGCAATCACGCTCCCATACGAACGGCTTTCTACAGACTATGAACTCGTTACACTCTGGTGTTTCATTATATCTGTAATCTGTTGGTATTGGGTAGTCCAGTCGTGTACCCGCGGTGTGATTCCAAGTCATGCTCAAGTCGCCGTCAACACCGTCAGACTCGTAATCAAATGAGAACTCCCCAGAGTCACCTGCAATGATTACCTCTGGCATATCAGATAGCTCTGGGTCAGACAGGAGCTCCCACGAGGTGTAGTCTGAGGGTCTAGCGGGCTGAAGCGTGTTCTCAGTAGCAGAAACTGGGGCACTGACCAACAATCCAACAGATAGTATTAGGAGGAGGACATAGGACCCTTTCCTTCTAGCACTCATACCTCATCGCACACCATAGACCCTGTTCACTGTGACCCACCCTCATCTGGCTGCAGATAAGAGAATTCGATTTCCGTCTGCATGTGGCATTATTGCAGGATGAAGATATGAATCATACCTAAAGAAGACCTTGGACTCTCTCGTGGGGACCATTGATCACCAGAACGATTACCAACACTAGGATTCGAATGCGAAGAAATGGTAGCGGGTGGTCGATTCGAGAGAAATCAAGGCTCTAGGCACCTCATCTTCATGTTTAAGCAAAAGACATAAGGAATCTTATAGTTGGGCGGCGTTCTGTCGAACTGGAGTCAGGGTGCTCCTTGATTTGGAGTTGGAGCGCTCTCGGAAGAAAGGGAAGTGAGTGTTCAAACACTCGCGCCACCCCTTGCGAAACCCCTATTCTGATTCACAGAGATGGTGGTTACTCATACAGACAGTATGTAAAACTAACAGGCACTCTAGCAGTTTTACAACAACACTCGTGTAAAACTCTCCTGACGCTGTTAGGTTGAGTTTTATTGAGAAGTAAATCGGTTCTGGCCACTCTTCTTTACAGAAGAGGTCTGAAATCTCCCAGATGTAGTAGAATGAGCCATCGGATCGTCTAGTCACTATATATGGCCTCCCGAAACCCTCTATGGCAGTTGTTGATGGCCGTACTCCCTCAGAAAAGTTGAGGGATAAGAGAGCGCAATCCAAAAGGACGGACCTACTATGAAACTAGTTGAGGTATCTGACCTGTTCTCGCAGAGGCGACTTGCGTTCCAAGAGAGAATTAAGATGTGGCGAGTCATGTTTCAAGAGCGAGTCAACGTGTGGCAAGTCAGGTTATTCCAACGACAACTCGGGAAAATCATCAGGAGGACTCGTTAATGTCTCGTGAATCGAACTTAAGTCACCTGACTCTGCTTAAGTCACGACACGAATCATTGAAATTACGTGAAAACGTGTCCAAGGACAACCTATCAAGAATTTGCACGAGAACGACTCGAGTGCAACTCGTGTCACTCAAGAACCACAAGTCGGGTCAAACGAGTATAGTTCTCGTATTGGCCATCTTGCAGACGTGCTTTTGCCTGTGTTTGCTTCAAGTGGGGCACTGAACTCGCTAAACTCACAACAACATGACGCTTCCCTCCCATCTGAACACAGCATGACATCACAACCGCCGATGAGTCAAAATCCCCAAGGTTCACGACAAAGGCAGAGGCTCATCGGCACCATTTTTAGATCACTGTTCGGACAGCAACAAGGAATCGCAGAACGACAACCTGTCCAAGGAACAAAGCAGGATGTGTGAGAGCGGCTTGGGCAACGAGAGGTTGCTGAATTACCTATTGACCTGCAGGACGCTCAGGCAAAACGTGATGAACGATTTCGCAGGATGCAGCGCATGGGAGTCAACATAGGGGATGACCGATTATGACTAAGAAACTCTCGGCGTACAATAAACACGTCCAGAAAGAAATGCTCAAGGGCAGGTCAATGTCCTAGGCAGCTGCGAGTTGGAACAAGGGAACCTCAAAGCCCCGAAAGAGATCCAAACGCAAGCCGACCACGCGAAGGAGAACGACCAGAAGGCAGACAGCCAAGCAAGGGCCGCGTCTGTTTCCTCTTTTGGATGGACTCAGAACACGAATTCAAAACAGGATCCGAATCATTAGGAGATGATTAAGACAATGACAGTCCAAGTAAAAGGACGGAACTGTCCAGGGTCTGACAGAGAAAGAGCAGAACGAGATCGAGCGCGGAACATAAGGACACGATATCACGATAGACACAACGTGCCACCGGATCCCAGAGGACCACGGACTTTCACAAGGCACCTGACACGTCCGGTGTCATCCATGCCTTCGGTCATATCTAGTGGATCGCCAACAGGACCGACCAAAGGAATGCACCCATTGGCGAGGAGAAACCCTGCAAAATACAGCCGCAAAATGTCAATTTCTGATGTTGTCCCTCATTCTCCTTATCCCAGACAAGATATCATCTAAAGACATCATCTAACCCCCCCGTTCATTGCTCTCTTGGGAGAATCCCTTTGATTTCACCCCTTTCTTGGGGGAAGCCTCGGGGGGTAGCCCCCTCTCTTGAGCCTTAGTCTTGGGACGCCCCTTTGTTCTTGGGTCAGATCTTGGGTTGGATATTGGGATATTTGGGTTCGACCTTGAGATGCTAGGGTCGGACTTGGGTTTAATCTTGGGTTCGACTTTCATCTTGGGACGGTCCTTAATACTTGGGTCAGGTCTTGGATTTGACCTTGGAAAACTTGGGTCGGATCTTGGGTTCGACCTTGGAATACTTGGGTTGGTCTTGGGACTCTTGGATTGGGTCTTGGGTCCGACCTTTTTCTTGGGACTCTCCTTAATATCCTTAACTTTGGGTTCGAGCTTGGGTTGAACTTGAGATACTTGGGTTGGATCTTGGGTTGAACTTGGGATACTTGAGTCGGATCTTGGGTTCGACCTTAAGAGTGATGGAAGTGGTCTATCAATCATTACATCGAGTCTTCGAAGTGTCCTTCGTGCCCTCGCTGTGATTCTATATCCTTTGACCCTTTTCCGGGGGTTCACAATATCTGGCACTGGTTCTACAAGTTCCGCGTGGAAAAGATCCCCAAGTCCGCCGTCGAAACGCAGAGTGGATGGGGAAAACCCACAGATGGTGGCAATGTCTTCAAGGGTCATATAGGGTTCACCACTCATAGCCAATGCTGTGAAAGCACGACTGGAAACCCCTTTCTTCAATACTTTGCCAATATCAGCAAGTCGGATCACTGAACGATCCTTAGATTCCGTCATAGATCTTCCCTACAAATAGGTAGATTCCTAAAGTTGATAAGATTCCGACGCTAACGGGGTTAAGACGCCTTCTTTCAGTGAAAGAAGATATGAAAACATATGAAAACATATATTGGGGCTTTGATTGGTCCGATATGTTGTGCCTTGGAAATAAGAAAATGAAAGAAGTCAAAAGACCCCCCAGCGTGCTTCTGAGCAGATTCATTGGACCAGAAGATGAGATACTACAATTCTTGAGGGAGATTGAGGAACGCTTTAACATTAAGTTGTATCCAGACACACCAAGGATTGATAGACAATATCCTGATTGCGTCAGGATCTACGTTAAGATACCACTTGACAGGCCGCCCGTCAAGAAAGAGGTGTCTGAAGAATGAGTGAGGACATCTTTGTGTCTGATGAAGATGTTGTGAAATCCACCTCTAGCTCTTCCTTAACTAAACGGGGTAGTAGGATTAAGGATTCACCTACCTACACCCTAGCCCACATAATTATGAAGAACCGAAGATTCTACACCGATGGTGGGGCTGAATTGTGGATATTCGATGAAACTAAGGGGTTGTGGACACCAAAAGCAAGGCCTTTCATTCGTAAACAAGCCGTGGCGATGTTGGCTGAAAAGTGGACCAAACACAAGGAGAATGAAATCATAGGGTTCATTCATAGCTCGCGTTTCGATCCCGATGTGGAACTAGGAAAGCTAAGACATAGGATTGTGTTGTTAAACGGAACCTACGACCTAGATGAGATGGTGTTCCACAATGAGTTCTTTCCTGAAGAATATCAGACCATACAAATACCAGTCGACTACGACCCCAAGGCCAAATGTCCAAAATTCAAGAAGTTCATGAAAGAGATAATTCCAGACGAATGGGATAGATTGTGTATAATGGAATGGTTTGGATATCATCTGTACAAGTCATACAAGTTTGCGATCTTTCTCATTTGTCTGGGAGATGGAGCGAACGGAAAGTCCACAATGTTGGCGGTATTGGAGAGGTTCATAGGGAAAGAGAATAGCAGCTCCTGTACGCTGAAACAAATCCTTCAGGACAAGTTCAAGACTGCTCAACTCTACATGAAGCTAGGAAACGTTTGTGGGGATGTTTCAAAGACCGGCCTAGCAAAGACTGGCACCATCAAACAATTGACAGGCGGGGATAAATTGACCGCCGAACACAAACATCTTCCAGAGTTCAGTTTCTACAACTTTGGTAAGTTGACATTCGCTGCCAATGAACTACCATACAGCTATGACAAGACTTCGGCCTTTCATCGAAGGGTAAGGATAATTGAGTTTCTTCGAGTATTCCTAGCTGATGACCCCAACACTAGGGACCAAGATGAATTGATAGATGAGATGACTACCCCCAAAGAGTTGAGTGGGATCTTTAACGCCGCTCTTGAAGGATGGGAACGACTTAGATCGAAAAGACAATTGACCGGAACAAAGCCAATTGAGGACAATACACTCTATTGGACATTGAAGAGTGATCCTGCTGCTTATTTTTGTATGCAATACCTAGTGCATGATACTAAATACCCCGATATCAAAAAGGCGTGGCTCTATGATGTCTATATCAAATGGAGTCACACCATAGACAAGACCCCTATTAGTAGCAGTTGGCTCTCACGCAAGTTGAAGATAATGGTGCCATTCGCAGAGGACGCGTCCAGTTCAGGAGGAGCTAGGTATTGGAAAGGATTTCGAGTGGATGAAGAGAAGATGAGGGCAGATCTAAGGGAGTTAGAGGAATCAGGCACCATAACGATAGAAACGACATATTTTGATCTATTATTCTCATTTATCGAAGGAAAAAAAGAAAATAATATATCAGAAAATGGCGTTCTTGGCGTTTCTAAGAAATTGGATAAAGTCTTTGATGATGAGGGGGTTGAGTCATGAGCATCAGCCATTATCGAGGATTCTCAACTGAAATCCTGCTCAGGTGGAAAAGGGATCTAGAATATGAGGCATCGAACTGGAATCGCAGAATCAAGGAACAACATACAAGAAAATTCGATCCCATATTTCAAACTGTGACTGAGTACAAGAACAGAATCCGTGATTGCCGAAGGTCCATCAAACAGATTGACAAGGTTCTTGCCGAGAGGGGGATGGTGTGAATGGGTAAGCGAACCAAATTCAATGATGTCACGAAGAGGCTACTGGCTGAGCGTTTGGCGCATGTCAAGAAAGGATTCTTGCCCCCGTTCTCCGATATGAGGCACTTCTTCTATGAGTGTAGAAATGTGTTGCTCCGAGAGAACCCCGATATGTTGGGGCCTGATGGCGGTGGTAAGGAACCATATAGCAATTGGTTGGGCATGGTAGCTAGATGGTGTGACAAATACACCGAGGACTTTGGCATTTCTGAAGGGCTTTGGTGGCGTGTCAGAGAGAGATTGAACCTTTTTGCTAAGGCTAGGGCAACCTGTGAAGGGGTTGAAGAGAAGTTTCTAGTGGACAAGAAGACCAGACACAAAATAGCTAAGGGTTGTAGTTTCATTCTAGTCTGTGAGAAAGAAACCGTGACTAACGAATTAATGGCGAAGTTGCAGAATGAAGATTATTTACTCAATGTTGTAGCGACTGGTGGAAAGACTACATCTGATGTCCAAGAGGCTGTATTGTCTATAGCTGAAGACCTAGGTGAGGCTCAAAATTTCTATGTTCTGGTTTTGCATGACTATGACCTAGATGGTGTGGGGATATATTACAAACTGAAGGAGCGATACAAAAATGCCATTGATGTTGGGGTCGGCCCCTCTTTTATCAAGTTCTTGAAGAAGAGAAAAAGCATAGATCTTAGATTGGTCGAGGAACAGAAGCTGAATATGATTAATAGAGATTGGGTCAAGGAACATATGTTGTCGCACGATGAATACTCATTGTCTGATTTTGAGTATCTTTATGGTGAACCATACCAAGTTATTGTTAAAGGAAAGGAGAAGACTTACCACAAAGGCCGAAGAATCGAGATCGATGCCATTCACGTACAATATGGCATAAAGCCGTTCATTGATTACATTCTGAAGCAAATCAAAAAGCGTTGCACGGTCTGGGATCTGACGAGGATTGGAGTGAACAAAGACGGTTATGTTTTTCAACTTCACAATCCTGATTGCAGATTCGAGGAGAGAATGGATGGACATGAAGATCCCGACTACATCACACCCATAGAGAAGATAGAAGAATGTGAGCTGCCGTTTAACTACGCCTATGCAGTGAGGAGTGTATGGAGGTATTTGGATCGGATATTAAAGCCCCCCTTTGATAGTGCTAAAGAGAAGCTTCAAGACCTAGTTGATTCAGTGAGTTCGGTGGTTCAAGACGATGTCATACATGAGAATTATGAAGAGTTTCAATCTGTGTTGGACGAGTATAAGGAGCTGGAGAATCAATCAGAATCCATCATAAAGCAGGCAACAGATCTTGAAGGAGAAACCAAGGGCGATCTTGTGCAATTGAAGGAAGAGATTGAGAAGGATATCTCAGCCCTGAAGGATGTGGTGGATACAGACATTTCAACCCTGCGGAATGACTTCGAGAACGATTTCGACATGGATTGGATTGAATCTCATCGTGAAGAACACCAAGACATTATTGACCAGATCGAAAACTATGAAGGAGATGTCCGAAAAGGGAAAAAGGATTTGATAGGTCGAGTTGAGAAGATACAAGAGAAGATGGAAAACGGGTCAAAAAACAATCCCCGATATGATGAGTTCCATACCAAGTTAGAAGAACTAGAGCAGAAACACTCAGAAGAACAAAAACAGGTCGATGCTAAGGTTGATGAGGGGATAGAACAAATGGACTCCAAGTGGGAGGACTTCGACTCCAAAGAAGAACTGATTGAAGACTTTCAGGGGCTAGATGAGAAACGCATTCTGGAGTTGATAGTTGAGGTGCTACAAGATCGATTGAAGGAGTTGGTTGAAGAATGAGTTACTACAGCAGCCGAAAGCTGACTGAAGAAGAGAAGGCCGAACAGAGCAAAAGGTTTGACGCCATCATAGATTCCTTCATCGATGAGACAACATCTTCTGAAGAGGTCAAACCGAAGATCCCTGTCAAGAAGCCATCACTGAAGAAACAAAAGAGTCTGGATGATATCTTCTCATGACTAAAAACTGCCGAGACTGCTGAGCATGTAGGTCAACATGTAGTCCTTTGAACGCTGTGATAGTATCATTGCATCCTTTCTTAGTGTCAACCAGACTTCGGTTTTGGGTCCGAATTGGTTTATGATTTTGTCGAAGAGATATTTTTCAAAAAGCATCTCTGTGTCACCCAGCATCTCACGTAGCACCTTAGTCCTGCTGGGAGTGATAACCTTTCTGAACTTTCCTACATCCTCGGCGAATACAGACAGTTGTTTACCATCGCAGGTAAATAACAGACGGTCCACTTTCGGCAAGCCAATCAGGATGTCTGCTTTGACCAATATCTGAACCACGGGGTCTAGATCCTTCGGCAACAATCCCATAGTCATGTGAGCTACGAAGGGGAAGGGGATCTCACAGAGTTCAGCCTCAACAAACGGCTCTTCGTAGTCTTGCCATTTGCCCTGCAAATAGATCTTGTCCTTCTTGGTTCTTATCTCGACCTTCTCTTCTTTTTTGAAGCTATCCTTCATGATGTCAAGTAATGACTTTGAGAACGGGACCTGTTCCCCCTCCTTAGCCTCAAACTCCAAAAAGTATTCGGACGAGAAGACGGCATTGACAGCAAGAGCCTCAAGGGTAATGTCTTTGAAGACTACTCCTTTGGCACTGAACACGCCAACGTGAGCGTCTAGCAGCGCAGGTTTCCCGTGGCACACTAACACGTTCACCAGCAAGCGCTGAAGTCGCTCTGGTTCAACAATTGCTTTCATGATTTGTCCTTCTTTGTTTCTTTAGCTTCGATATCTCTAACGACTATGTGAGATTTGTTCAATATTGGGCTCTGAATTGGTCTGATGGTGACTTTCACTCCTCGATACCAGTCCTCGGGAATGGTCGTTGTTATTGTCCATTCGCCATTCTCATTCTTCACAGGATCGAGAACCTTTGACTCACTCAATCTGGGAGGACTGAAAGATTTGACGGGACTCCCGCCGAATTCCCACTCCCTCAATTCAAGAAAGGCTCTCTCGACAGAGATATCCCCCCTCCTCGCCCTCAGCCTCAGATCTTCGGAGCCATTCTCTTCAATACGTTTCACTCTTCGCAGGGTTGTGTGACTGATTCCCACTCTCTTAGCAGCTTTCACATCGGCCCGACCCTTGACCTTCGTAAAGTCCTTTACGGAGGTCTTGTCCATCAGATCGGTTCTGATTCCCTTTCTCTTCTTGGCGATCTTGCTCTCAACTTCCAGAAACTTCAGAGCTACTAGCCCCTTGGAATAGGTATTCAGCTGCCGTCGCAGAACATTGTCCTTGATGGCATACTCAATCATCTTCGACCTGTCTTTGAACTTCTTGACAACATAGGGCGGCGCAATTCCCAGCTCAAGTGCTATCTTGTACCTCTGATGACCGCAGACGATTGTCCCATCCTTAGCCACAATCAAGGGATCGCGGATGCCGTTCTTCTTGATGTCCCTCCTCAGTTCCTCATAGGTCCATTCCTCTAGACCCTCGAACAGAGCAGCTATCTTCTTGTCAATCCTAAGCTTCATTCGGCATTACTCATAGTATCGTTATTTCGGAGTAATATTAGATTGTTGATACAGGGGTTCACGGCCCAGTGAATCCGCTTAGCGCTAAATTATATGGCTCTAAGTATAGATAGTAACGTACTTACTAAAGTAACTAAGTGTAGGGTTATATTGCCCTTAGGTATAGATGTTGTAACGTACTTACTAAAGTAAGGCAAAAAAGGAAAGAAGAAAGTAGTGAACTTGAAACGATTAAATATTGTGTTCGAAGACGATGATTTTGATATCCTCCGACGGGCCAAGGGCGAAGATACTTGGGCAGAGGCCCTAGTCAAGTGGGCCAAAATTGTACTGAAGGAAGCGAAGTCCAAATGATTATGGTCGATGTAAGTGAGATTCAATACCATGAGAGTATCATCAGAATACACCTCACTGAGGAACAAGCTATCATGTTGGTAGCAGCGATCGAATTGAACATGAAGAAGGTTAAGGGAGATTGCAAAGGTATCGAACTGATGACGATTCTCAAACTTGTTGAAAATAAGATCCGCGTGGGTCTATGGAAAGAGGGGGATGAGTCCAGTGATTGAAGATGAAGCTGATGGCCTCCTAGATCTTCGACGAACATCTTGGACCCTACGAAGTGGAATGACAATGAGAAGAAGAGGGGTTGGTGATGGTCCCCCCCTTTACGACTATACATTTTTCCGAATTCTTCATTTGTCCCACATATTCGCGGGCCCGAGTTCGTTCCCTGCAATAGGTGAACAGAAATGAACAGAAAGAAACTGAGGATGGCTTTACTATTCGGGATCCTTTTGTTGGCGGTTTTTGTTATGCCGGTAGAAGCAACGACTTTTGAGTTGGCCGAGGATGGCCACTGGCATTTTGAGTTTAATGTAAATGCATATGGATATCAGTATGTTTATGGCACTAAAGTGGAGGGTCATGGTGCATATGGAACCTTCACTGTGCATTATGACGATATCACATTCTTCATTGTTGACCAAGAGAACTTTGACAAATACAAAAACGGCCAAAGCTACAGTAGATATTGTGTGCTCTTAGATGTTGTTGATGGCGACTACAAGTTCCGTTTTCCTTATGCTGATACTTGGTATAGTGTATTCTGTAATAAGGATAGCATCTGGCCAAAAGATATTACTTTTGACTTGTATCATGACTCAACTCCACCCGATGTCACGTTGAATCTCGATACTGGCGCAACCTATAGCGGCATCAAAGAGATTAGGGCGACTGCTAGTGATGTCAGTTTTTCTGTGTGGAAGCTTAGTCTGCAATACTATCTCAACGGCTGGCGAGCAGTAAAGACAGAATACAATACTGAAAGCATCAGCTACAATTGGGACACAAAGGATTGGAGCAACGGCGACTTAAGATGGAGGGTAGTGGCTGAGGATACTGTCAACAATGAGGCAATCAAAGAAGTTATGGTGACTGTCTATAATTATGTGGCACCGACTACAACAGAAGTAACAACTACAGATGGAATTACGACTACAGACGGACAGGCGACTACTAATGGGCCATCCACATATACTGACCCGACTGCGCTGTTGATGTTGCTTGGGATTGTGGGCACTGTTATCATTGGTATAGTAGCTGTGTCACGTCGGAGTAAGGAAATCTCTCCAGAAATGCCTAAACCAGATTTAACCTTAAAGGAGAAAGAGATTACAACTAAAGTTTTGATTATATGTCCCTTCTGCGGGGCAAAGACAGAACAGGGGCTCACCAAGTGCCAAAACTGCGGTGCTGACCTCTAACACGATCCTAAAGAAATAGGAGAGAATAGAAATGGAACAAAAACATCTAAACATCTTTTTGGTGGTACTCTTGGTGGGTATCATAGGAGTCAGTAGCGTTGCTGTTGTTCAGCAGATGAGCTACCAGAGCCTAGATTCCGAATACCAAGATCTACTCACAGACTATGAAACACTGTCCTCTGACTGGAACCAAACTTCAGATGACTTGAATGACCTACAATCAGAGTTCGAGACGATGCAAACATCTTATCTTACGTTGATAGATGATTATGCTAGTCTTAGTGAGATACATCTGATTGTGCTGTCGAACAACACGAATCTTCAGCAGTCTCTTGATGACCTTCAGGTGCTGTATGACCAATTGCTTGAAGACTTTGCTTTGTTGAATGCGTCTTTTGTGGAGCTCGAACAGAACCATGCCGACCTTCAAGCAGACTATGCTCAGCTTCAGTCGGATTACGATGAGCTTCAGGTGAACTATAATCAGCTGTTGCTTGACTACAACGACCTCATGGCACAGTATCAGGTTCTTCAGGACTCGTACAATGCTCTGGTGTTGGCTTATGATACTCTGGAGCTACAGTATGATGCCTTAGTACTTGACTACGATGCACTCTTGAGTGACTACAACGCGCTTGCCAATGACTTTTCAGCATTACAGAACGACTACGATGCGCTTGAGCTAGCTTATAACACACTCTCAACTTGGATACGGCAGCAGATTCTACCTGTTCAACACATGGTATTCGCTGAGGCAGTTCGACAATATTACCTTCAGGACTACCTTGACCAGTCTTCAGACACGAAGGGTTGGTATAGACAATACACAAGGTTCTGTCGCGACTTGGTGCTTCATGCTTCAGGTCAATGGGACCCATTTCAGACCGTTTCAGAGGCGTTTAGTGATGCCCTGCTTTATGGTTCAGACACGATGAGTCTGACATATTGGGCCATGTATAGCATGGCCATGTACGATGGATCTTCTTGGCAGACGTTCCCATATCGTTGGGGATGGAGCTTTAGTCCTGAGAACTGGGGCATTGATATCGTCGTTCAAGACTGTATTGACAACATCGACTATGAATATGACACCGACATCACCTATGGACAGTCGGGTGCCACATGGGACTATCCAAAACATCCTGTCGAAACGGCCTTCAGGACAATGGGGGATTGTGAGGACCAAGCAATATTGACAGCAGCATATCTTGAGAGAACTAGTTTCTACAATGCTACTGACAACTACAGGTTTGAAACAGCAATGGCAATATTCCACGACCCTGCCCATCCTACGTTGGGGTCTTTCTATCATGCAACCCTTTTGGTCCATATTGAGGACACTGCCGACTTCTACAGTAGGTATCCATTAGGTGTTTTATGGAACCTAGGAGGAGGCATCGACCCTTACAGTGGATTTACTTGGTGCTGGTTAGACCCGACATGGAATGTTCCCTTTGGGGCTGTTCCGTCTTGGTTGACAGCCTACAGGATTCATGGTGGGCTTGGTTATGACGTGATGTCAATAGCCATCAATGACTACAACGGGGGCATTGCTCAGACAGGGAATGGACCCCTTGGGGCATATGTGCCCTAGGGATCCTACGACATGGGAGCCATCCGGCTCCTGTGTCAACTATAAGAGGTGAATATCATGTCAATGATAGTACCCAAAAGCGCTGTATGTCCTTACTGTGGAAATACCCTACATGAAATCCGAATACCGTTTGGTCTGACAGAGCAGAAGTGTGGATATACTAAATGTCAAGAAAAGTGGCATGAAGGGGAATTTAGAGTTCTATGCTTCACAGTCGTGAGTCGTGACAAAAGGGGGTTGGGGAGAAACAGGGGGGTCATGTGGAACATAAGATACAAGACAAATGGGGATGAAGGGGCCATTGGATTCCACACATACAGAAGAGGCATTCTATTGAAACGCAAGGACATATTGCTTCTCTCATTCAAGAAGCGGTCCAAGGGATTCTTCTGGAAGAAATGGACAGGCGAATGGGATAAAAGACCAAGCAAATTGTTCAACATCAAAATAAATACCGTGTGGAATGTCTAGTGCTGTTAGGTGAATGAAATGGCTGAAATTGGAACGCCTACGAAATCCACACCACCGGATATGAACAAGAGAGAACGCAGGTCCACAGCCTGCGCCCTATGTGTCTGGATCGTCATACTTGCCTACTGTTGGGTATTTTCCACAACGGAAGTTCCATTAGAGAACATGAGTATCGGCGAATTGACCACTCGATTGATAATGTTGCTCATGTCGTTGTTTGTAATTTTCTTAGCAATCTACAAGATAGGGAGGGCGCTATTGAAACTCTACAAGCACAGGTGATTGAGAATGATAGAAGAGAGAAAATCTCGTGCAAAATCTCTGGTCAATGTTGATCAAATTGTCTTCAATTAGGTCATCCTTTCTTTTCTTGTTTTCGTTGCCTTTTTCTTGGCCTTCTTTGGCTTTTTCTTGAATTTGGAAATCTCTTGCGAAACAGATTCTACATATTGCTTACGATCAAAAATCAGGTTGCCCTCGACAGCTGGACGTCTAAAGTTTAGGTCTGCAAGAGCACCGACCTTTACTTTCTCCGGGATTATTGAAGTGACTTTCCTTTCAGGTTTGATTCCACCAATAACAAAAGGATGGTCCACATTCACATAGTCAGTAAAGAATTCACCTGATACAAGTCTGCGTACCAATTCATAGACATCAGATGGAGAAGCGCCGCTTGCGAGTTCAGTTTTCCTATAACGACGCTTAAGACCTTCGATATTGCGCTCTCCTCTCTTTATAGCCATCAGGAGTTTTTGTTGAATTTGAAGGCCCTTTTTCACTTCATCAGGTATTGCAGAACCAAAGAAGCGTTCAACTCCAATTCTAACGTTTACATTGACACTGTCAATGTTAAGTTCACTCCAAGCACGCTCTAAAATACTGACATCCTTTAGTGCTGAATGAATCCAATATATGTCGCTTCCTTCCTTCCGCTTTGGATTGATTGCAGCTTTTACCGCGACTAGTCTGTTCAGGAAATCCTGACCAACGTGACCTTGGACAGTAACCATGAACCTCTCACTTTTTGGAAATTCTCCTAAATTACAAACCCATTTCATACCTTCTTGATCGAAGTCTACTTTTACTAACCCTCCAGTATCAAGATCGATAACGTCGTATATCTTGAATCCATACATCACGGGCACTTCGACCTTTCCATGTGTTTTCCTGAGGATTCCTGAAGAAACTTCAAGCAGGTATTTCATTTCACTACTTAGAGTCAAGTAATTGATTCTAAAACTCTTGATTTCAGGTTTATAGGGTTTGAAATGCTTTGTAATGGCTTCAATTTTTTCTGCAATCGTTATTCCTGTTTTCATACCTGTCAATGCTTTGGTTAGTTGGTCCAATGGATTTCCACTCAATCACAATACCCCTCCTCAGTTGGTACTATCCTGTCCTTTATCCATTTGATATTAATCGGAATTTTGATTGCTTCTCTTTTGTTTTGACGCTCATCAATAACTCTCACCGCGAATTCAATTGGCTCGTAATCATTTTGCAATGAATCTTGATATCGAAAACGCAACCCAACATTTTCAGTTGCTTGTGTGATATGCATCTCAGGACTTCCTTGTTTCAGCTGAACATCATCTGTAGGAAATCTGTCGAAATAGAATAGCAGTGAATCAATCAGGATATTCTCCATTTGTCTTGAGAGGAGTTCTTTCAACATATCTGTATTTTCAGGGTTGCCTATCCATTCTCTGAAATCATCAAGATCGTGCTCATCTAAGTCTAAAGGTAACTCACCCTTATTTAGTCTATCAGCGTAAGTCTGGACCTCACGTTCCAACCACTTAGGGTCAATCCTGATTGGTCGCTCATTCAGTTCTTCATCCGGCGTTTCTTTGAAGATTGATAACAGCCGACCTATAAGCTCTCTATAGAGGGATTCGGGATTAGTTTCGAAACCACCTCCGATGTTGAAATCAATTGAGATATTCACCTTCCCAAACCCATAGAGCTTCATAGTTATCTGAACTAACCTACTCAGATTTGTGTCATCAGATAGGGTTACGAATTCGGGACACTCTAGAAGTTCTAATTTAGGTCTATAGAAGTGGGCTCTCATTTTTTGTTCTATCGTCGGTTCCCCTTCCTTGAAAAATGACACCGTGAAGTCATTGATAAGATGTAGATTGGAAAACAAGCTTTTGGTGGCAATTGTGAAACCAAAGAACCCTTGACTTTTAAGCTTGGTAATTCTTACACCATTTTCTTCTTCAGTATGAGACTCTACATTGTAAAACTGCTTGATTTCAAGGTCTGTTGGTAGATTAACGACAATGTGGTCATAGATATGCTTGGAGTCCCAAATTAGATGAACAGGTACTTCTTCAAGGGGAAGGGCCCATGGAGCAACATAGCATGAGAGATCCATCTCGATAATCCTCCACATTCGTCAAACCACGATGAAAATGGTTACAATGTACGGTCCTTTTCAACCCTCTTAAACTTCTCGTAGAATGGATAATGATGTCTTAGAGGAATTTATTAGGGATGGAAGAGCACTCACTCTTGGTGAAAATTATGAGTGGTAAGGCCATGGGATTGATGATTCAGGTTATCATCCTGCTGATAATATTCCTTATGATAGGGTCTGTCTTGTCCTGGACAGTCTTGGACCCGAATCTGACTTGGGACCAGAGAATGGTTGGTGCGGGCATCGCAGTGGTAGCCATTGCCATCCTTCTTGGTGTAACTGTCAAGTGTGTCTTCAAGGGCGGACGAATGACAATCGGCTAGGAGGTACGGTTTCATGGCTCAAGTGTTGCAAATCATTGGTATAGTAATTGCAAAGACAATCAAGTACTGGGGAATGCCATTACTTGGTGCACTACTAATGCTCGGATTCGGCTGGGTTTCTTATGGTACATTAGTTTGGCTAGAAGCCTTGGTAGTATTCCTTTTGGTCTTCATGGTCAACTATGCATTGTTGTGGCGACGGAAAATTCCTGCAGGAAAGTACAGCCACGTAGTGAATTAAGCACTTCACTCATCCATAATCCTTCTACTCACTGAACGCATCTCGAATTGCATCAATGATTACAAGTAGTTGTTCCTCGGGATCTAGGCCCTCTCAATCTTTTTCTACTCAGCCAACGCCCGAGTAAGCGCTGTCATAATCATATCAGCATCCCATTCAGCTTTGATAGCCTTGCCACCGCCTACACCACGAGTCAGGTCTTTCATCTTTTTGGCAGTGATGTGTCTCGACAACTCTCGTTTGAGAGCATCTATCATGGACTCTTGACGGTCCACTTCCAGATAGCGCAGAGCACTGCGGTACTTCTCCTTGAGTAATGATATGGCGTCCTCGTCAATGTCGGCCAATCCACTGTATCGAGCAGGCATTTTGTCTAGTCCCGCCTTGTGTCCCATCAGGTATTCAGCCTCGGCTTCATCGAGTGCTCGGCCAATGTTCTTTCTGAAGTACTTGCGCAGGCCATACACTCGAAATCGCTTGAATGATTCGCCAGTGGGGTGCTTACCAGTGATGTTATCGACCAGACGGTTGAAGTAGCATCTCAAAGTGTTCGTCAACAAAGGCATCCCCGTTATGCTGACCACGTAGGACTTGGCTTTGAATCTCTCGCCTTTGGACCGTCTAAGATCTAAAAGCTGTTTCAGATACTTAGTGCCTTCGGGGGACAAGAAGGTGACGTACCAATCTCCTGTCTTTCGTTGCTTGAGCTTGATTGATAGGATATCATCATTCTGCGACAAAGACCTGCTGATGTTCTCGTATCTAAGGTTACAAACATCGACTGGCCTCATTCCGCTGTAAGCTATCAATGAGAATGCGACCTTGTATTTGAGCTTGGCCTGTCCGAGAATCATCTTCAGTACATCCTTGTTTGGAATGTAGTCGAAGTAGACTCTACTCTTTGGGATGTCCCGCGGCTTGATTCGGATATGCTTTCTGTTGTCACCGAACCACCTGCAAAGGGCATTCCAAGCCTGCTTGAGGGTGTTACCGGATAGGGGATCGAAGTCCCTGCCTAATTTCTTCGACATAACGAAGTGATATTCACTCTGCAAGTACAGCAGAAAGTCTTCCATTCTGTCTTCTGTCTTCTCTAGGTCCCATTTCAATGTGGCATTGGGGCTGGCTTCGCAATATTCACAGAACCTTTCAACCCAATCGACATAGATACCTTTGGTCTTAGGGTTCCGGATTCGTTTCTTCC
This sequence comes from Candidatus Thorarchaeota archaeon, assembly GCA_019057475.1. Lineage (GTDB taxonomy): Archaea > Asgardarchaeota > Thorarchaeia > Thorarchaeales > Thorarchaeaceae > WTCK01. The sequence continues at coordinate 19,417 of DXJO01000044.1, forward strand.
ATCTTATCCATTTGTCTTTTGACGACATAGTGTTTCAATTAGTAACTAGACGCAAGGCCATATAGACTTACCTAATAGGGGGATATTTCCGGCTCCTTATTAAATGATAGCGTGACATTGACGTTGCCGAGCTTCATAGCGCCTGACTAATGTTGTTCAGCGCAGTAGATTCGTAGACATCTTAATCCAAGTACAGTAGAAATTTTAAGGCATGTTCCCAATGTGGAGATGCTTGCGATGTGAGAGGATGACTACAGCGGCTTATAGATTCAAGATTGTCATGCTGGGAGATGGTGCAGTAGGCAAGACAGCACTGACCACGCGCTTCACTCAGGACAGCTTCGAAGCCGATTACAAGCGGACAATCGGTGCGGATTTTGCAATCAAACGAGTGAATCTTCCTGAGAGGAATGTGATTGTATCGCTTGCAGTTTGGGATCTCGCCGGGCAGCCGCGTTTCGAAGTCGTAAGACAGTCGTTCTATCGTGGTGCTCGGGGCGGGCTATTGGTATTTGATGTGACAAGACGCAGAACCTTCCTTAACATAGAACGCTGGAAAGAAGAAGCGTTCAAGGCGCTGGGAACTGAAATTCCACTGGTGATTGTAGCCAACAAGGTAGACCTTGTCGATGATCGTGTTGTGACCACCAAGGAGGGGAAGAAGTACGCCAAATCAAAAGGTCACGTGTATGTTGAATCAAGCGCTCTCACAGGTGAAAATGTTGAGGAGTCATACTCCACACTCTGCAGAACAATGATGGACTCAACTAAGAAGTCCATGTGAGCAGCATTCCTAGCGCATTCTACGAACTGCCGCCTTGAGTAGACCAAGAGCTTTTTTGCATTGCCATTGAGCATAGAAGACACGCTTATCGCGGAGTGTCCCCTCATCGTATTGAGCTCGAATCTCATTGAATTTGGCTATCATCTCATCTTTACGAGTAAGCTCGGGGTCAGCCTTGATTTCCTCAAGGAGTTCCTCAAATGGGCGTAATACAACCGCGAGCTCCTTGATATCCCAGCGGATAATGGCTCCTGAACCGTCAGCAGTTATGAATGAGAGGTCGCCCGGAATGCACTCGAGTCCATCAATCTCACTCAAGGTCGTTGCTGTACCCTCAATCGAATTGCTCTCCAGAGACCAGACGTAGAGGTCTTTGTCGCCGGAACCCGATGCGAGCAGTTTGCTATCGCTACTGAAAGTGAGGCATCTCACTTCATCGGAATGGCCCTGAAGCATGCAATCATTCTTGAGGGGGTGGCTCTCAGCATCCCACAGGATTATGCTGTGGTCCGAGGACCCTGATGCCAAGAACTGTCCATCTGGTGAGAATACGACATCTAGTACCGCTGCGCGATGATCTATGTGTTCAGCTGTCATCTTGCCGCTGCTGGGATCCCACTCATGGATTGTGGCATCGACGCCTCCAGAGACTATTCTGTCACCTTGGGGAGACCAATCAGATGATACAACGTAGAGAGAATGGCCCTTGAGGTGATGAATCTTGAATTTATCATCAACATCCCATACAATGAGTGTTGTATCGCCGCTCCCGGACACAATCATATCACCGTCTGGAGAGAAGGACAGTGCAAGTACAGGATACGTATGACCCTCAAATCGAGCAATTACATCTCCGGTCTTTATGTCCCAAAGCTTCACAACGCGATCTACGCCGCCAGAAGCAACAATATCCCCTCGAGGACTGAATGCCAACGAGGTACATAGACACTCGTCCTGCATTCTCTGAACCTCATCTCCGTTCCGCACGTCGAGTAAACGTATGGTCTTATCCTGAAGCGCAGTCGCAAGAAGACGACCAACCTTGTTCATGATTAGTCGTCGAGTTATCTCTGAACCGCGCTTAGCTGGGGGCTTGAGCACATTCGGCTGTAGAAAGAGGGAAAGGTCCATGGACTCCATCTATTTCACTCACAGAACTAGTTCTCGGGCGCTCCACTCTTTGCTAGTGCTAAAAAGGTTGTGCGAATGCATCGCGATTAGAATGCGCTTCCTGCTAGTAAGGGTTAAATTCGAAGCTGATTCCAACACACTAACAGGGGGGCTCACCGTACCCGAAGAAAGGTCAAGATCTCTTGGCAGGTCGATAGGCGGCACAGACGCACTACGAAAGCTGAAGAGAGTCGTGAAGAAGATTATGGGGCCAGGTCAGGACAAGTTAGCCCTAGCTGTTTCTCGACTAGAATCAATACAGGCCTGCAGAAACATGTCCCTCACTGGGGATGATGACCAGAAGATCCTCGCAGTATGTCGTCTTGCTGAGTACGGCTCTGAAGCTTTTGAATCGCTCGAGCTTGTGCTTCATGACGATAGCGAGAAGGTTCGCGTTACAGCAGTTGGCATGATTGGATACCTGGACGACCTACGAGGCATCCAAGCTCTTCAGCCAATGACTAACGACTCAAGTGGCAATGTCCAGTGGATGACTCAGTACTCAATCCAAAAGCTATGGGAATCGCCGGCTGAGCCCGAAGTTCGTACAATTGCTAGAGAGGTGAAGACAGCCGAGGTCAGGTTCGTGCTCGACGAGCCAATGCCATTGTACTATGCTGACAACGTGATAGTTGACCACCAATATTCAATCGCGGCAAACAGCTTTTCCTTCATCCTAGGTGTGCACAACCAGTCAAGCGAACCCCTTCAAGATGTGACTGTGGCCATACTGGCATTCCCCTCTGGGAGTCTCAAAGCTCCCAAGAAGCGAATCGTGAAGATTAGGGAAATTCCAATCGCAGATAGGATAACGCTTGAGTTCAACATGCCGATCTTTAGGGAGTCCATCGAAGGCGAAATTGTAACTGCTGTGCGGTTCACGGATACCAAGGGCGATAGAATCGCGGCAAAGGCAGGACACTGTTTTGTGCGGTCTTTCTTCGAGCACTTAGAACCCAAGAAGACCACATCAGAAGAATTTCTCAAAGCCAAGAGGGGGATGAAATACTGGAATAGAGAACACGTTGTCGAGGTAGAACCGCAGAAGTTACTGAATCTCCTGGAGAATGTCATGGAGAACAAGAATCTCTACGTATTCCGATCTGAAACCGCGGAACGCGAAGGAATGCTCATGGGCCTAATGGCAGGAATGGGACGAGGACAGTTCGGAGGAGCATTGATAGCCATTGCACTCACACTTGTGGGCTATAGGGATGATAACCTCTCAAAACTGAGAATTGATATTTACGCAGAAGATGTGGAATTCCTTCACACTGCAGCAAGTCAGCTTTTCGAGAGTATTCAGAAGCGAATCCTCGGAACTGAGTAGTATCTCTATACCAGCCCGCCAGCCTCTAGAATTTTAATTGCTAGCTCTAGAAATGCTGCCTCCACATTTTCGCCGGTTTTTGCAGAGGTTTCCATGAATGATGAAGTAGTGCCCTGTGCTGCAATGTAGTCTGACAACGCCTGCCCCTCCTCAGTTGTGACCATCATCGACTTCATCGCGGGATTATCAATGAACTGATCTCGGAGGTCAATCTTGTTGCCAATCAGCACAACCGGAATCTTCTTGCCTGTATTCTTCCAGCACTCCTCCAGCCAGTTCTTCATGTTGTCGAAGGACGAGCGCTCCACCGTGGAGTAGACAGCCAGTGCACCCTGGGAGCCTCTGTAGAATGTAGAACGTACACTCTTGAAGTGGTCTTGACCTGCAAGATCCCAGATCTGTATGCTAACATTGTGCCCACCAGCGAGTTCCATCCGCTTGACTGCAAAATCAGCTCCAATCGTAATCATATAGTTGGCTCTGAATCCTTCACCCATGTAGGTTAAGCGCAGGCTTGTCTTCCCGACAGAACCATCGCCCATGAGTACAACTTTGAAGAGTGCGGTGACCATGGTTTAAGCTCCTCTCCTGGGGGTACAGTGTAGCGCTAGTGAATATTCCGGGCATTTTAATCTATGCCGAGTAGACGATACAGGCACTGGAACAGGGGTTTTTGGGGGTCTCTTACTTTCGGGAACCAGTCCGCCTCGGTGGTGTTCCCTCAGACGGACTGAAACCGTACGAAAAGACCACAACAAGACGCATCATTGTAGTGATGCCGGACTAGTCCTGAGACCGCACGCCAACAATACCGGTGCGAGATGAAGCCAGTGGGAAGAACAGTACGGACATTCAGAAACGCTGTCGACATAGAAGAGGCTCGTTGGAAGCAGTTCAAACGCACTCTTAGACCCTCACAGAAGAAGTACTTGGACCGCATCTTCGAGAGTGCAAGGAAGTCAGCAGACGCAGGCACAATGATAGTCACACCGCGCATCGCAGAGGTGGTCCTCTTCTCGGCAATCATGGAGCTGCTCAAGGAGCTTGATCGCTTGAGAGAGAAGGTCGCAGAGATTGAGCAGCAGATGAAGGAGACTACCCCCTAATGAAGATGGAGGGGTGGCTTCTCGATGCCAGTGTGGACAAGGGGAATCGGGCACTCACACTCTGGATAAAGGTAGGAAAAAAGACACGAGGCTACACATACCACAAGTTCCACCCCTCTGTATTCGTCCGAACTGACCTACTTGACGACCCGAAGTGGTCTGACATAGGTGCTCTGAAGACAGTACTGGAACACCCTGACGTGACAGGGACAGCCATTGTTCGCAAATTTGTCAGCGTCTACGATGAGCAACCTAAACGGGTCTTACAGGTGTTCACGACACCAGATATGCACTGGAAGGTTGCGAGAGACCTCGAAACACTGCCCGGGGCAACTGTATTCCACTCAGACCTCAATCCGGTACAGCAGTTCTTCATCACTAACGAGATATTTCCATTCGGGCGAGTGGAGTTTGAGTTGGAGGGCAGTACAGTCACCGAGATCAAATGCCTTGACAGACGAGAGGATGTCGAGTATGAAACTCCCGAACTGGAAGAGATGGGGATTGAGGTCTTCATTGATACCCAGAGCATCTTCCCAGCAATGGAGGACCCAATACATCACATCGATGTCTATCACCGAGGCGAATTGACACTCATTCAGAACGATGACGAGCGGGAAACTCTCCTAGAACTTCAGAAGGTAGTTGACAGAATTGACCCGGACGTGATAGTCACCCGGGGGGGTGATGAGCATCTGTTCGAGTACCTCACGACACGCGCTCATCTGAACAATGTGAAGCTCGCCTTCTCGCGCGATGGTACTATCCTCAACATCGTACGCAAGGAATCTCAATCGTTCTGGCAATACAACCAGGTCGTCTACAGAGCAGGCAATCAAGTGATGCTCAATGGCAGAATCCACATCGACCGCAGAGAGAGTCAGTACTACTCGCCCTCGGGTATGGAGGGAGTGATTGAGGGCTGCAGGTTGGCGTTCGCTCAACCTCAGAGAGTTGCTCGAATGTCAATTGGTAGTGTCAATGCGGCCGTGCAGTACTATACTGCCCACAAAATGGGAATCCTAATACCACCCGTCAAACGCAACCCTGAGTTCCTCAAGTCTGTGAACGAGCTTGCATCCATAGATCGAGGGGGGCTGATTCTTCAACCAAGGCCCGGCGTCTACGAGAACGTAGCAGAATGTGATTTTTCATCGATGTACCCCACATTGATGGTCACTAGAAACATCAGTCCTGAAACAATCTGTACGCGGACACAGTGCCCCTACGATTACGAGTACTGTATCGAAGTTCCAGACCTACGATTTCGACTCTGCAGTCGTAGAAGAGGAATTGTTGCAGAGGCATTGGAGATTGTGGTCAAGAAACGCGATGCGTTCAAGAAACTGATTGAGAAAGGCCATGACACACGGAAGTATGAACTGATGCAGAACACACTGAAAGGCGTGCTAGTCTCATGTTTCGGTTACCTTGGTTTCAAGAATGCTAAATTCGGCAGAGTTGAGGCACACACTGCTGTAACTGCTTTTGCGCGCGATGTCATGCTCAAGACACAAGAGATTGGCGAGGCCATGGGCTTCAAGATAATCCATGGTATTGTGGACTCGCTATGGATTCAATCGGATGAAGAGATTGCATATGACAAGGTAGTGGAGTTCTGCAGACGTGTCACAGAAGCGGTCGATATCAAAATGTCCCCGAAAGGGGTCTACAGATGGATGGTCATTCCTTCATCAAGAATTCATCCGTCTATAGCACCGTTGAACCGCTACTATGGCGTCTTCAAGAATGGAGGTATCAAGACTCGTGGAATAGAAACTAGACGCCGTGACACCTGTCTCTTTGTAGGCGACTGCCAGAAAGTGATGATCAAGACACTTGCCCATGCCCTGAACAAGAAGGAGTTCTTAGAACAAATACCGGCAGCCTATGCTGTGTGTAGAGAGTATATCGAGAGGTTGTATCGTGGAAACGTCGACCTCAGAGACCTCGTCTTGCATGCCCGACTCACTAGAGAACCCGGTGAATATCGTACCACATCAAGGGCATCGGTGGTGGCTCAACAGCTCATCAAATCAGGTAGAGAGCTGCATGCGGGACAGAAAGTGCATTACGTCTTGGTAGATGAGGATGCCAAAAGCCCCATTCGAAGAGTCAAGGCGTTGGAACTCTTTGATGAAACAACGAGATATGATCCTGAAGCGTATGCTCAGCTTTGCATCAGAGCATTTGAGAATCTAATACCTGCTCAGCATCTTCAAGAATCGCACCTCGAGGATGTAGACCAGCTCACACCATACCTATCTCAATAGGGGCGCAAGCAAATCTCATTCATTGACTGCTTGTGCCTGCATGGCGATTCTGGGCTTCAGTTCTCGAACAGGTATACCAGTGGCTTTTGAAACAGTCAGGACGTCATCTGCTTCGGGTTTGATTGCGATTATGCTCCCATCAGCAGCACGGGAAACCTTGACACGGACCATAAACTCGCGCCCGTCAATATTCATCTTGCACACGATAGTTTCTCTTGACGCCTTGAGCCGTTCCCAAGTAGTATAGCGAACACCCAGTGTTCCAAGATGCTTCATCATGACCTCAGCGATTCCTTTGAGCCCGGCTTTTGCAGCAATGACTTTTATAATGAAACAAGGGCGGTTCTTCTTTCCGAAAGCGGGGATCATGACAACATCATAAGCTAATCCCTCTGACAGAAGAATGTCGAAAAGGCTACCCATTGTTTCACCATCAACGTCATCTACAGTTGTTTCAACAACAACAACTTCATCCGAGCTCCAGTTGTCGAGCACCTCAATTCGCTCCTGTTTCGCGGGCTTTCCCTTCTTTGGCTTCTCTTTGGCAGGCTTAGGCGGCTTCTTCTTTGTAGGACTAATATCGCCAATCATGATTCTCATCATATTTGGAATGTCACCCAGATCGCGGGAACCGAATCCTACCCCTTGGCGCATAGGGAAAAATTCCCCTGGAGGATCCCCGAACTTATCGATGAGAGTAGCAAGTATTGCGGCGCCTGTTGGGGTAAGAACCTCGGTATTCGCAGGCCCATTCACATAGGGAATATCATTGGCAACCAAGATCTCTGCAACTGCCGGTACAGGAACCTCAAGCTTGCCATGTTCAGTCTGTATTGTTCCGGTGCCAACAGCAACCTTAGTACAGAAGAATTTCGCTGTTCCAAATAGACCCGCTTTCTCCAACAAATAGGCAGTACCGGCGATATCCAAGATTGTGTCCACGGAACCAAGCTCGTGAAGGTGGAGGTCCTTGAGTGGTTGATCGTGTGCCCTGCTCTCCGCCTGAAATAGCTCATTCAACACCTTATCGCAGAAATCCCTTGCAAGCTTCGATAGCTCGCACTCTTCTGCGATTGCGTTTAGCACTTCACGAAGTGAGCTGGGGGTTAATCGGATTCCTCTATCAAGTGTGACTTCTAGGTATTTTCCAGTGCGACCTTCGCGTGTCTTGCTTTGAATCTTGACTCGAAGAGTTGGATCATAAATGAGTAAACTTGCCGCCATTGGTAACAGGGAATCGTCCTCACCAATCAGATCTATCAACGCAGAGAGAAACATATCACCAGAGGCACCAGCAGTTGCGACATCAATGAGAACATTTGACTTACTCATCAATTATTACTCCATCTCAGGATTATCTCGCGAGTCATCGAGTCCAAGACGACTGAACACTAAATAACGTTACTCAAATGTATGATGTTTTCGGTTGCTGTGACACCTATTGAAGTGGTTTCAAACTTGTGTTTTCCCACTTCGCCATTGCTCGAAGATAGCCATGTACATGCACTCATCGGGACCAATCCACATTTCACCAGAGTCAAAGGATGCATCCACAAACTCCACAGGAGCATCGCGAATCAGAGCTGCAGGAATGGACTCATCAGATTCCCCCATAACAGCAGTGCACGCGGATGAGAGATTATCCGCAACCGCTCGTCTCGTTATCCTCATCGTATTGCCAAACAAGTCATTCCGTCCGCGATCATCCGCCACGGGTTTGAAGCCAGCAACGCCAAGCGCCATGCCAATGTTGCCAAGACGTAAAGGCTGCGTGCGGCTATCTATTATCAGTACTCCCACGGTCTTTCCCAATCGCTTCTTGATTTCGCTTCGAATGCGCATTGCGCTCACCTTTGGATTAACAGGTAGTAGAGAGGCGTAGCCCGGAGGGACGTTAGATTTGTCAACTCCTGCGTTGGCCATCAGAGTGTTGTTCTTGATGGTCAGGAGCACGTGGGAAATTCCGCCTAGTATCTCATCAGCCTCCTGGATGACTAGCTCTGCCACCGCGGGTAGTAGATCATATCTGTCTGCAAGGCTTTGAGCCATCGGAGAAACTTCGACCTCTGATAGCTTCACCACCTGCCCCTCGGTTGTCCCCAAAGGGGTTTCAGCCATAGCTAAGATATCATTGTCCTGAATCTCCTCTCCAGTGTTCGAAATTGCCTCTATGAGAATATCCAGCATATCATCCTCTGCTGTGATGATTCGTGTCTTGATTGGTATAACTAGCAAGTCCGTCATTACTCCCGGTGTGGTTTCTTAGCTCTCTGAAGTTTCATGCGGGCGCCCATTATGCACTTGTCCCCCTTTCTCCCGCCCATGGGATTGTGCCTTGTTCCCATCGAGTTCATGCATCTTGCTGCAACTGCAGCACCCATGGCAAGGCCATCTTCTACAAACATCAATTGATGCGAGTCTGTCCAGAAGGAGCCATCAATCTTCGTCAGATGTTCGGCAATGAGCCTGGGTTTGTTTCCAGTAGTTGCAGCTCGCCCTGTGATGCCCAAGGATGTATCGTCCAACACAATGCCCTCCGCCTCAGCAAGAGTCACAATGCGCTGAACTATGTCAGCTTGGATTATGTCGATTGCATTCATCAGAAGACCGATACCGCCTGAACTTGCAATCTCACTTCCAAGATTCTCAAGCTTGCTCAGATCAGAACCATTGTCACCCGCGTCAACACCTATCAGAACTACTCCGGACTTGTCAGCAGCATCAGCGCTAACTGGGACTGTGCCGAATCTCTTTGCTTCGCGTGGCACCCGTTTGACTATCACAATCTGACGTGCGCGCTCAATCCAGTTCTGATCGATTTCCTTATCTGATGCATTCCAGTTGTCTTGCAGATCTAAAACACACCCGGTGGAACCATCCACATGCCCTGTTCCTCGAACTAGGGCGTCAGGTATCGCTCCTGCAAGCCCAGCAAAGGAGCCGATTGTATTGGCATAGGGAATTCCATCATTGGTTACTCTGCCCGCAAGAGTTGTGCCAAAGTCCAATGTCATCACGGGATTCCGGAAATCAACCTCAGTGCTCTTGGCAGCTCCCTTTAACCCAGCTGTAACAAGTTCCCCTTCCATCTCATTAGCGACGATTTCTGCGTTTGCCGGAGGCAGGGAGCTTGCGACAGCCCCGTCAAAGTACACTTTCTTTAGCCAAGTGAAGTCCCTAATGCCAGGAGGAAGATTCTCCGGTGATAGTGATGCAGTCATCTTCCGCGGAGGAACGCCTGCGGCGAGACATCCGTCCGCTAACGCTTGGACCACGGCACCAACCTCAGCGGGCTCAGCAAAACTTGCAGTTACTCCTGTAGACCGCACTACAAAGTGAAGGTCTCGTTCGATGTCAACCCTGGCTCGAGAGAGCACCGTGGTGAGAACGTCAGCAATCATCTCTGAAACCGCTTCACGCGTGAGGTCTATTCCAACTAGCGTGGACCCAAAGACAGTCTCATCAGGTCGGGGGGGTCTCACTTCTCTTGTGAGCCGGACCTCTTTCTCAATCTCGTAAATCTCTGCAGTCTTTAGGTTGGTCGATACAAGAATGCATTTCGTTGTGGTATTACCCAGCTCAACTGATGCTACCGTATAGAATGGGGCCATCCGAAGGGACGACACCCCGATTCTTCGGGGTCGCACTATCAACGGTTTCTTTGTCAATCTCAACACCGCCAGTTCAAAGAAGTCGTTTGAATGGATGATCAGCAGATGGCTCCGTTCCAAACTCCAAGCTCGCTGCCTCAGCGGCAAAGATATCCGCCATGGCGACCGCTGGAAAAACCCGTTCTGCATTGCCTATTGGCCCGTAGAGTATGAAGTCCGCTCCCATCATCTGCACGATGAGATTCGATGCCGCATCGCACACTCGGTATGCCTCTTTGTTGGCTTTCTTTCGATTTCGAAGCCAAGTCCATGATGATGGAGCATTGTGAGCACCAGAACCGGTAGGTAGACCATAGACTGTCTTTGATACAAAAGTGAATGCGGCGGCAGAGCCGGCTCCTGCACCCATTGCAGTTGTTGCTGTGTCGATGAGAGGCTTGGTCACGCCTAGTTCTCGGCTCAGCGGCAGAAGCCCTTTCTTAAGCTCCAGAGCCCCTTCATCCAAGATCAGTCTACGTCCTGCGATTGATGGGTCCTGTGGATTGAATGCAAGGATTATGGCACACTCGTGTTGAATCTCAGCAAGTGCTTGTATCTCCTCATCAGATGCAGATACGTTAATTGAATTGTATACTGCTCTATCTAGTAGCCCAACTTCCTCAGCATAACGAAGTCCTGCAATTCGGACCATTGGTTCTGTGGAGTCAATTAGGAATGGAGAATCTGTCACGTCAACTATGAGATCAATATACTTCTGCATGGCGGCCTCCGATTCCGAGAAAATCTGCACCATTGAGGGATTCCCGGTGATCCCGGCAAGCTCATCCTGTTTTCGAATCAACGCCTCGGCTGCTGCCCTGTCTATGATTCCACGTTTGGCATTCTCAACAATTTTGTGACCGCTGTAGAATATCGTACCAATCAGAACAGTAGGGGTTTCTCCTGGAGTTCCGCCAATATTCACTCCACCTACATTGTGGATGACCTGTTCCTTCTCAAACATGAACATCGTTACTGCATCTCCTTTCCAACTAGTATCGTTCCAGATTCAATTGACCGGACTTCCACACCCACACTCGATGGGCCTACGCATAGCACTGCATGTGAGTCTGATCTTGCAACAAGTGAGCTCCAGGGGTCATACGAAACACCAAATTCGGGAAGCAATGCAACTGACCCGCCAATGCTTGCTGAATGCGTCCCCCCGGACCCCACTCTGAACTCCACCCATATAGCCTCCTCTGGATAAGGGCCGGGATTCCTGGCGTTGAGTTCCTCCACACGGCTCGCCATCTCTTGCGGGTTGGAAACATTCATCATGTTGATGAACTCAACTTGGTTTCGAAATCGCTCCACACCCTCGAGCGGCACATTTTCTATGTATGGAATTGCTCCTGGAGAATCTACAATCTTCCGAGAGTCTTCGTCCACTCCCTTTTCGTGGAGACAAGCTATTGAAGTGCCAGTTCTATGACCAGGTACCTCTGGTCCAGCTAGAATGAAGAAACGAATGGATGGGTTAGATATCACATTTGCAATGATACGCTCGATGCCAATATTCTCAGTCTTACACGTGCCAATGATTGCGTAATCAGCAGAGACCTCGATTTTCTTTCCGAGAGTGCAGATTGCCACGCATGATTTTGGGTCACCGACTTCATAGTCACCGGGGACAGGAGGCCAAGCATGCTCGTTTCTGGACGTTTCCAAGTGTTAGTCCCCCTACTCGAATGTGGGCGGTGCAAACAATTGCCTATCCAATCCAAGAGCCTGGTTCGCTTCCGCAACTGCTGATGCAATGGCATTGGACATCAGAGCGACGGATGTGAATACCTCCTTCGTTCGAGACATCGATCCGTACATGATGCAGTCGGTTGCGAATAGTTGAGCAGCCACTGTCGAGGATACTACAGTGGCCGTGTGTGTCACCTCATCATCGAAACCAGGTTGTTTGATGAATTTCCAAGCTGATGGCGCGTTGTGAGGGGCTAGACATGTGGGAAGGCCCAGCTCCGACTTAATGGCCAGTATGGTTCGGTAATCTAGGCCGTAACCCGCGCCCACAGGCATTGTCGCAGGATCTATTACCATCTTCTCGATACCCATATTCTCTGCCTCAGAAATCATCTTCTTGATGGTTTCCATGCGGTCCGGAAGAGATGTTGCCCTTGGTGACCAACCCAAGACAACGGCCATGTTCAGATTGCTATTCCGCAGGAGTTCGCTCTCTTCATCCTTCATTGAGAGATTGATAGAGTTGTAGATTGCTCGGTCTGCAAGGCCTGAATCACTGCAATACTCAATCGCTCGCCGTCTAGCCTTTGAGCCAGTTGACTCAAACATGAATGGGCCATCGTAATTCTCTGCAAGCCATGAGAGGTGCCGCTCCATGGCCACACTGGTTCTCCCAAAGGCTTGTATGACAAGTGGATGACCCGTCCTCTCAGCCATAGCGATTCCAGTGTCAATCCACTCCTTGGTCATCTTCTTGTCGAAGAGACCTTCTTTCGTACTCTCAACAAGAGGCTGGCCCTTGAAGAAGAGACCTCCAATCAGCACTGTGGGATTCTCTCCCGGATGGCCGCCTATCTTTACGCCTCCAAAATCAAATGTCTGCTGCTCTTTCTTGAACACGAACACCTAGCACACCTCACTTCGGTCGAGGATGCAAACCAGTTCCTTTGACAAGCTCTGGAATGCTCTCTTCCCAGCCTACGCCCATGATGTGGACGCCGTTTACCCCAGCAATTTTCTTCACTGCCTCAATTGTTTCCATTGCTATTCGGAGTCCTTCTCCTCGTACCTCACTTCTCTTCTCTGCGCCCTTCAGACTAGCTCCTGCCTTTTCGAGCCGCTCTATGAATTCCTCAGGTATCTTGATGCCAGGAATCTGTCGATTCATGAATGCTGCCATCTTGGGACCCTTCAGGGGGATGATTCCAGCGAGTACCTTTACATTGTAGCCACGGATACCTTTCATGAATTCTTCAAGTCTAGAAGTATCGTAAATCGCTTGAGTCTGGAAGAACTGTGCACCCGCATCCAGTTTCTTCTCAACACGCCACACATGCATTTCCATTGGGTCGGCGTAGGGGTTGAATGTAGCGCCAAGGTAGTAGTCAGGAGTTCCCTCAAGCTTGTCCCCAGCGAGGTCGGTTCCGCCCATCAAATGACTTGCCAGACCCAGTGCCTGAATGGAGTCGAGATCATAGACCATCTTAGTCTGGGGGTGAGAACCCAGTAGTGTGTGGTCTCCAGTCATGAAGAGGATATTCCTAATTCCCATGGCATACGCACCATAAAGCTCACTCTCAAACAGAATCCTGTTCCGGTCACGAGCTGACATCTGCATGATTGGCTCTGCTCCGGTTTCAAGCACGTAATGTGCACAAGTCATGCTGCTCATTGTGGGAATGCCGCGAACATTGTCTGTGATATTTATGGCATCGCAGTAATCCTTGACGAGGCGCGTGCGCTCAACCACAAGCTGGTGATTCGCTCCGTGAGGGGGACCTACCTCCCCTGTTACAACGAATTCCCCGCGTTCAAGCAGGCTCTTCAAACGAGTATCTACCAGGGTTCTATTCTCCTCTAGATTGACCAGAAGGACAATCAACCAGCAGCACATAATCTCTTTGGTAGCCATGGCCGGTTTTTGAATCAACTAGATGGGAATGCGTTCGAGCACTCAACGCCGAAACTTGGGATAGAGGACCGAAACCACTAGAATCACAGCGGCAGACCCGGTTATGATTATGACTACCAGATTCTGAAGGATGAAAGCAGTAATATCGAAACCGCCATTACTCTCCACATTCACCCATACGGTATCACTGGCAGAATTACCAGCCCCATCGTATACGACCAACGTATAGTTGTAGACTCCTATCTCAAGACTATGGAGATAGAAGGTCAGGTCAGAACCGTCCCAGTCACCAGAGGATAGCAGAGTGGAGTTGCGATAGAGCTCGTAGCTGTCGGGTGAAGACGATTCTGCCTGCCAAGAAATGGGGTGACCATAATCCAGATACGTGAAAGTTATGTCAGCTGGGCTTGAGAGCAAGATAGCCATATTGAAGTAACTTGGATTGGAGCTCAATTCAAGGAAATGGTCAGGAACGTATATCGAAATTACAAATAGGCCAGATGTGACCATAGGTTCAGCCATTGGGTCCGGATCCCACGAATTCCATCCTGAGGCACCAATCTCTGAAAAGACGTGTTCAGGCAGTATCGGCTTGAGGAATATGGAATTCATCTCCCAGTATGAGAGGGACCCAAACTCGATAACCACTGTGGTTGATGTAGTACTGTAAGCTGTGAGAAGATCATCCAATCCTTCTCCGTAGGGGTTGCCTGATCCATCCTTATAGAAGTTGAAAGTGAACGCAACGTCCTCAGCTGTTATCGATGTGTTGTCAGTCCACTTAGCATTGTCAACCAGCTCGAATGTAAACCGGGTTCTTCCAACGGGAACACCCGGATTGTCATCATTGGTTTCCGTGGTGAAAGATTCAGCAAGCCAAGGAATAAGTTCGCCAGCGGGACTACGTCGCATCAGGCTGTCGTACATGTTGCTGAGCACGAGCGCAGTGTGCTCTGACGAGGTCACCATGAAGTTGAACGTGTCGATACTCTCAGGAATACCAATCTTAAACGTGCCGCCGAATGGACCACCTTGTGAGCTCATCAAACGCGTTTGATAATTCGTCCACCAGCAAGGAATGCTGTCAACGATGTCATCAACAAACCCCTCAAATTTATCGGTTCTGTAAGCTCCAAACTTGAAATTGTTGTAGCAGACTATGATTGGACACTCATAGATCAGAATCTCCTGCATTTGATTCAGGGCGTCCATGACTTCATCATAGTAGGGAGAGTTCAGAAGGTTATCTCGATGTGTGTCAAAAGTGGCATTTGCGAAGTTCGCGTAGTTGATAAAATTCACATCTGCGTTATCCGACCAGAACTCGTAAGCCATCCATGTGACATCAAAGTCGCCGAAGTCCTTCCCAATAAACGCCACGTCGTAATCTTGGTGGTTATAGAGCTTGATCAGAATCTCATAACCCTCCATGGGATGGACCACCACATCGACATGAAGAGCTTGCATCGCTGATTCGAAGGCCGCCCCAATTTCAATCGAAATACTCGAGGAAGCTGCTACATCAATAGAAATGTTGAAGGGATCCCCGTTTGGGGCATGCCGATAGGTTTCACCCCCGGGTATCGAGAAGCCTGCATTGTCAAGTAATTGGTTTGCATAGTCGATGTCAGACGCGTAGTAGTTGCAAGATAGATCTCCATCAATGCAATACGGGTTGGCCAGTGGAATAGGGGAATCTTGAGGAGTGGCCATACCCTCAAAGAGGTCCGTACAAATTGCCTGCTTGTCATATGCAAAAGCGATTGCTCTTCGCAGTGTAGTTATACTTAGCGGGTATTTGGCGGTGTTCAGAATCATGTGACCATACCCATTCCTGTCATACTTGGCGATTTCGATGTTGGCAGCTGTGTCAAGCGCATGCAACTGCGATGAATCATCCAGTTTTGCCTGAAGAATGTCAATATCATCATCTTGAATCGCTTGTACCAAGTTCGCTGTATTCGGGATTATGTCGTACCTTATTCTGTCCAAGTACGGACCTTGCTCTAGGGTTGTTTCTCCTTGAGCTATCATAGGAAAAGGCGCAACATCCGAAAGTAGCAGGAGAACAGTCAGCACCAACAGAAATGTACCCAAAGAATTCTTTGATTTCATATCCGAAACTCACCCTCTAGCTTGTGCTGACTGATGGATGAATCAACATAATAGGATTGCGCCGGCCAGAGAGAGTATGAAGGTCAAAAGGGACACGCATCAGATTTCTTCATGAACTATGCTTCGGGGCCCCCTCGCGAGGCTCCAATCCTTCATCTCCCATATTTTCTTGATATTGTCCAGCTTGTCCAGCTTCTTCAACCGGTCGTAGATGAGCTGCCACGCACATTCTGTTTCGAGGTCTCTCTCACACATTCCGTCCATGGACCCTCCACAAGGCCCATTTAGGAGACCCTTGGCACATCGTGAAACTGGACAGATTCCACCTGTGAGATGAAGAACACACTCACCACACATCGAGCATCGTTCGTCGTGGTGATACCGTTCGGGCATCACACCTAGAAACTTCGAATCAACTGCGGGAAACGCCTCCTTCTCGGGAAGCAACTCGACAACAGCTTGCGTAGCAACTCCACACGCTTGGATAAGAAAGGCATCTGCTTCCTCGATCATCTCGATGTTCGCATCAATCTCTTGCTTCAGTGCATTTGCATCGCACATGCCGCCCTCTACGAAGATATATCCGAGCACTTTCTTTCCATGTCCGGTGAGAAAGTCATCCATATCCTCGAGCTGGAGTATTCCGCCGACATCACACATCTGGGCACAACCGGAGTCGCCAAAAAGGACTACTTTCTCAAATGAGTCCAACATCTCGAGAATATCCTCCGACGATTTGAGATCCATGACAATCATGTGGCTCACCAAGTAACCTGAAACATTTGTGTTGGCACTGCTAAAAACTGTTTTCTCCCTGCAATTGCTAATCTTACTCAATACGATGCAGGCGTGCCTCAGGGAGCCGCTTTGAGAGCTTCTGGATTGCTACATCGTTTAGAATCGCTTGAACCACTACTCTGCTGCCGGCAAAATCCTGGCTCTCAACGTAGCCATTCTCATGCAACCAAGAGAGTACCGACATTGTTGAGTCATTGTTTTCGAATTCGATGGAGTAGCGATATATCTTGGGAAGAGATTCATCTATTGCTAGAAGCAAAGCATCAAGATTTGTTCCCTCCAAGCCCGAAACAGGAATAACTGTGCTATCTTCCTTTTCGAGTAGTTTGATCCTTGCAGCGATTTCATCGGGGCTCAGCAAGTCCACCTTATTCAATGCGATTATCCGGTGGATATCATTGACTTTGATATCATTGAATGTGTCCAAGCAGGCGTGCAACTTGCGCATCATTTCTCGGGGGGTGTCAGACCCATCAACAACTAGAATAATCGTGCTAGCGTTAGAGAGCTCCAACAAGGTCGTATTGAATGCTCGAAGAAGAGGACGGGGCAAATCGCTGATGAAACCTACTGAGTCTGAAAGAACAACCTGCCGACCAGGGATGCTTAGTTCTCTCGCTTTGGTGGAAAGAGTAGTGAAGAGCTTATCAGCTATCTCAGCATTGGATCCAGTGAAAGCGTTGTGAAGTGTGCTCTTTCCAGCATTAGTATAGCCTGCTAGTGTCACTTCCAAGAAGCCTCTGTGGACTCTCCGCTTCCTCTTGAGACTTTGAGCCTCTGTAATCTTCCTCAACTTGGCCTCAATCGCTGCTACACGCCTTCTGATCTCCCTGATTCTCAGATTGAGAAGATCTTCACCCGCACCAACCTGTTCAGCAACAGGGCGGTCCCCAGTATGCTCTTTCTGGAGTCTCATCCTGATTTGATGACGCTCAAAAGGAAGCTCATAGCTCAGTCGCGCCTGTTCGACCATTAATTTTGCCTGCTGAGTTCTCGCGTGCCTGTCGAAAATCTGCAAGATGACCTGTGTTCTGTCACGGACTTCAACACCCCAGACTTCCATAAGACGAAACACCTGACTGGATTTCAACTGGGGTGAAAACAATACGAAATCGGGTTCGTTGATTTTTATCCAGGTGCCAATCTCCTCTACCTTCCCGGATTTGATCCCAAACTTGGCAGATGGAGGGCTGACTACGTCAAACGTACCCACAACGTCATGTCCAGAAGTGGTGGCCAATGCTTCAAACTCGCTCAGCAGATTGGGGTCAGTATATAGACGCCTTTGCACGAGGAGGGCAGTTCCTGAATCCATTGCCTCTGCAAGAGAGGATAGGGTCTTAAACCGTACGATTGAACTCCACAAAGCAAAAGATTCATTGAAGATGCGACGTGAATATCGAGGGAAGGCACATGAGTAGATTCGAAATTAAGGCGAAGGATGGTCTTTCTAGGCTAGGCGTCTTCACAACCACTCATGGAAAAGTCACTACGCCACTATTCATGCCTGTTGTACACCCCGCCAAGTCAGTTATTTCACCAAGCTCACTTGTTGAGGAATTCGGTTTCCAGATGGTCATCACAAACTCCTACATCATCAATTCGAAGGATAAATTCAAAGCGAAGGCGTTGGATGAAGGAGTTCATGGTCTGCTTGGTTTTGACGGCCCCATCATGACTGACTCAGGGACCTTCCAAATGTACATCCATGAACTCCCAGAAGAGGAGATAGACCCTCTTGAGATTGTGACGTTCCAACGGGAAATTGGTTCAGACATTGGAACCATACTAGATGTCTTCTCTGACCCCAAGGTAGGTCGGTTAAAAGTCGAGCAGGATATGGAACTCTCTCTTGAGCGCGCGCAAATGTCAGTAGGCGAAAAGGGGGAAATGCTTCTTGCGGGTACTGTTCAAGGAGGAGTATACCAGGATCTTCGCGAGAAATCAGCGAGCGCGCTTGCATCAATGGACTTTGATGTGCACCCCATTGGCGGTGTCGTACCCCTGATGGAACGCTACAGATATGCCGACGTTGTTAGGGCCGTTCTCGCATCCAAGAAGCACTTGCCAGTGGACAGACCCGTTCACCTCTTCGGATGCGGACATCCCGTTTTCTTCTCCATCGCAGCCCTCCTTGGCTGTGATTTCTTCGATTCAGCGTCCTATGCGAAGTTCGCGGAGGCAGGACGAATGCTCTTGCCTTCTGGTACAGTACATCTTGAACAGCTCAGGGAGCTTCCGTGTGAGTGTCCAGTCTGCAGCACGACTACAGTTGAGAATCTGAAAGGGCTCTCCAAGGACAAGCAAGATCTTGCTCTCATGAAACATAATCTCTACATCACGGCAGCCGAGATGCGTAGAGTGCGGAATGCGATATCTGAGGGAAAGCTGCTTGAGCTGGCGTCCGCACGGGCAAGAAGCCATCCATCGCTATATGAGGCTCTGCAAGTACTGATGGACTCCTATGACCAGATTGAACAAATGGACCCAGTGGCAGATGGCACTTCGATATTCTACACAGGTCCTGAAACGGCTAGACATCCTGCCTTAATCAGGTTCCACAAGAAGCTCATGGATCGCTATCCATATAGAAAAACAGAAACACTGGTTATGATACCGAGCCGTGGAAGCCGTCCTTTCTCAGACACAGACCCGACAATCATAGACGAGGCTAGGAAGCGAAAACCAGAAGAGCTAATACTGCTGTTCGTAACGCCGATGGGAGCTATTCCATGGGAACTAGAGCATGTTCATCCAGCCCAGCAATGTCTCTTTCCAGACAGAATAGATGAATTCACAATGCAGAGTGCCCAGAAAAGGCTGCAACAATTCATTGACAGTGTATCATTCAAGAGCGGCGTGTGGTTGAGTCGAGATGCTCCGACTGACAAGTTGTTTGAGGGAATCAATGCATTGGCTTCAATAGACCGTGTAGCCGGTGCATCTGATGTTAAGAAAAGACTTCCAGAGCCAAGAAGCGAGATTAAAGACTGGACTGCTAGAAAAATGACAGCTCTTCTCTCTGTTCAATGGGGGATATCTGAGGTCTCGCGTATGAATCTAGATTCAATGGATTTCACGTTCTCAAGAGCCACTGGGAAGCTACGCCATGTTTCACGAAATGGTGAAATTCTATTCACAGTTGTTCCATCCACAGGACTACTGACTCCTACTTACAAAGGCGGTCTTGAGATTCTAAGTGCTGGAGTCCATGAAGACTACATCGTTAAGATGGACGAAGACGCCGCGGAGTTCGTAGCAAAGGGTAAGTCAGCTTTGGCAAAATTTGTCGCGCATGCTAACTCAGAGCTCCGAGCAGGGGAAGAAGTGCTTGTAGTTGATACGGAGGGTGAGCTACTCGGTGTGGGGAGAGCTGTTCTCAGCGGGAGTGAGATGATGGCTTTCAACAGGGGTGTTGCTGTCGCCATCAGGCACTCGAAGAGGCCTTAGTTGGCATCTCGGCGCTTGCCATCGGATGTCCTGGAACCTTCCTTAGGTCTTGAACCCCACCTAGCGGTAAGACCATCACCTCTGAACGTGAAGCGTACAGTTTGATATCATCACCAGATTTTAGACCAATGTCCGCATCCAGACGTGCCTGCGCTTCGGTACCTCCGACATCAAAGAACACTTCAAGCGCAGTGCCCACGTAGGTGGTCTTTGTGACAGTCCCAGCCAACTCGTTGTCCTTAGAGTCTGCGCTCTTAAGCATCAGGTTCTCGGGGCGGATGGCACATTTCACGTCCTCACCAGCTTCGAATGGATAATTGTCGATGGTGCTGAAGCCAGAGAGAAACTGACCATCAGGAAGTCGAACTACGATGAATTCACCGATCTTTTCCACCTTGCCCTGCACGAATGTGCACCTGCCAATGAAGTCGGCAACGAATATCGTTTGGGGGTCAGCATAGATCTTGCGAGGCGTGTCGAACTGCTGTACATATCCGATATCCATCACAGCCACTCTGTCTGAGATGCTCAATGCCTCAACCTGGTCGTGTGTGACGTAGATTGTTGTAATCGACATCTCCTTCTGGATTCGAATTATCTCTTCACGCATTTCAACCCGTAGCTTCGCGTCGAGGTTGGACAGTGGTTCATCTAGCAGGAGAACATCTGGCTCAATGACAAGAGCTCTTGCCAGAGCCACCCTCTGCTGCTGCCCACCAGAGAGTTGGTGAATGTGTCTTCCACCAAGACCTCCAAGTCGCACTAGTTCAAGGGCTGCGTCCACACGTGTGGCTATCGCGGGCTTTGTGTATTTCCTCCCCTGAACCCGCTTAATCTTCAATCCGTAAGCCACGTTGTCGAACACAGTCAAATGAGGCCAGAGGGCGTAATTCTGGAAGCACATTCCTGTGTTCCTCTTGTGCGGAGGCTCAAACGTGACTTCCCTATCATCAAAAAAGATTCTGCCAGAATCAGGAACATAGAACCCAGCGATCAGACGCAAGAGTGTGGTCTTTCCACAGCCTGACGGCCCAAGCAGTGTTGTGAGCTCACCCTCCTTAATGGTCATGTTCACCATATCTGTGGCAACAATTTCGCCAAAGGTCTTGCGCAAATTCTCTAGTCTTATCTCGACCATTGTATCACCTCATATGCCTGTCATCGCCGATGACCTAGCACCCAGTATCTTGTTTGTTATTGTGATGACCGTCATTTGCATAGCCATCATCAGTACACCTAATGTGGCGGCGTTATACGCTCCACCGTAGTCTCCTGTTGCCAGCAAAATTTCCCTGCACCAAAATGTCATTGGGGCTTGCTGCCGTCCTACACTGCCTAAAATCAGACTCGTACTCACCTCACTCACCGAGTAGACGAACGAGAGCAATGACCCAGCAAGGACACTCACGCCAATCAAAGGCATTGTGATTTTCATGAATGTCTGGTTCTTGCTCGCGCCCAGGTTCATGGAGGCCTCTTCCAAGACTACTGGTGTAGACTGCAGCCCGGCATAGGCTGCTCTCACTGTGAACGGAAACTTTCGCACCGCATAGGACATTGTTATCAAGAACCATGGTCCTTCCGGCGGGAAGATAGCCGTGTTGTAGTACATTAGGAAGTATCCTGTCGCTATGACGATACCCGGAAGAGCGATTGGCGATGTGACCAGTAGGTCAAGCATCGTCTTTCCAGGAATGTCCCTTCGAGCAATTATGTAAGCTGCACTCGTACCAAGCGTTACTATGATGGCGGTTGCTATGAGTCCGTAGATCAGAGTGTACTGAATGGACCGACTGACATCCGGATATGCCCATAGTATACCGTAATTGTCCAAAGTCCAGACATCAGGTAGTATCGCATTCGTAGACCATGACTCTGTAAATGACAGGATTATGACGCTGATCTGAGGAATGAGAGCAAGGAAGAGCAGTGGTACCAATAGGATGTAAAGAGCTAGTGATGTCCTAGGCCTAAGCCTCCGCACCCTCGGATTCCACTGGCCGCCTTTTGTACCACCTTCGTACGACCTAAGGGACGCATACTTACGAATGGCTAGGAAACCAGTCAGAGCGAATACCAACAGAATCAACCCGATTGCAGGGCCAGCCGGGTCAATCTGACCGGACTGCGTAGCGATGCTGGCAAAGACTTGGTACGCGAGTGTCTTCTGAGCTTGCTGATGCTCGAAGTAGACTATTGGTGTGCCCAAATCCTCAATGCTCAGGATGAATGTCAGAATGGCTCCCGCCTGGATACCAGGCATCGCAAGGGGCAAGGTCACTGAACGAAAGAGCTTGGAGCCTGTAGCGCCAAGATTCTCTGCTTGTTCTTCAAGGGAGGGGTCTATGCTCATGAATGAAGAGTAGGCATTCAGGTATACGAGCGAGAAGAATGAGAGTGACTGTATGAAGATGATAGCTGCGAGACCGTGAAGCTCTATTCTGTATGGTATCACATGAAGCGTCGTGTACAGCAGATTATTGATGAATCCTGCTCGGCCCATGAAGTACTTGATTCCGATAGCACCCACGAATGGCGTGGCCAACATCGGAAAAATCAGCACTGTCCGGATAATGCGTTTCCCAGGGAAATCGTACCTTGCCACTATGAAGGCAAAGAACACCCCTATCACTACTGAAAATACTGTAACAAAGATTGCCACATAGATTGAGTTGATGACAGCCCCGAAGTCCCATCCCTGAATAACCACCAAGTCCCCGCCGGTGAGGATAGTTTCCAGCCTCACGTATGAAATCCACGTTTCTGTTGCTTCGTCATACTGCCAAGGCCAGAAGTTGGAGTCCTCAAACAGAACCACAAAATGGTATGGGAAGTTCTCAAGTGAAACGAGAATCACTAGCATCAGTGGAAGGATAAGGAACGCCGTGAATGTGAATAGCACCGCTAGCAACTGAACCGTTGAGAGAGCATCCATCTCTTGTCGGAGCTTGCGGTACGCTGCGAATATCTTGACCTGGGGGTCGGAGAAGAAGTCCACGAACCCACGAAATCCACCAATAATCCAGTTGACAAGGCCGGTGATTTTTCCTACGATCCATAGCACAATGGCTGCTGGAAGGCCCAGGAGAGCGCGAGTCAGGTTGTCTCGAACAGTGTCGGTGATCAACTCTGGCTCAGCACTCACTGGTTCGTCCATCGAATGCGTCTGTTCTTCATCTAGTGACAGAGGGTTCATCCCCCCTTTATGGTGCTGGTACTGACGCCATGACTGAGAGGTACTGTGCCTTTGCGGCCGCTGTCCAGGCTGTCTTAATCGCGCTCAAGAAGCTCGCGCTACTGTACATATCGCCATTTATCTCGGTTGCGTATGCGAGTGTGAACTTCTCCATCACATGTGTATTTGGATCCTCGACTGTCACTGTAGCGCCCATCAGTGTCGCTAAATCGTTTAGCTCTGTCAGTGTTATGGGATTATTGTCTCTGGTGTATGCCTTCAGAATCGCATCCCAGCAATCCACTAGTTCTGAGTGAGCATCCGTAAAAACGGCCTCGAAGTAGTGGATGAAGGAAATCTTGCTCCCTAGGGAGATTGTGTCGTTAAAGTAGATGCCCACGTTCGCAATAGTCTGGTTGTAGTTGGCATACAGCTCCGGAGCTGCTATGCCTAGAGGTTCATCGAAGGCCTCCTTCATGACCGGCATTCTATTGATACTCGTAGATAACCACAGCGACTGACCATAAGAACTGAGCACAAAGTCAAGGAAACCTTCGGCTAAGTCCTTGTGGGAACTAGTCGATGAAATCGCAATTGGGTCACCGTTGACTATCGATTCACCCTCAGGCAATATGTACTCACAGTCGGGGTTTCGGTACTGTGTTCCGTAGCCATAGAAGTCGATTGACATGGAAATGCCAACTTGACCCGTTTCAGCCGCGTTCTGGGTTTCAACTGAGCCACCAAAGATACTTGCGCTTCCTGCCATTCGTGCCATGGTCACCCAGCCTGTATCCCAACCCATGCCCTGAGTTATGATCTCGTAGATGCGCGTGTTCGATGTGGTGTCTGGCGCATTACCCATCGCGATTGTCGGGGTAGATTTCAACAGGCTGCCATAGATAGGATCAGCCAGATCGGTCCATGACATTGGCGTTGGAAGGCCGTAATTGTCCAAGAACTCATGATTCACCGTGAAGCCAAATGAAGATATGGCTGCTGCAATCCAGACAAGGTCGCCTGCGGAATTGTTACGCTTCATCACGGCTCCGGCTATTGTCGAGTTTATGCGGCTGGCAACCTCGACCATTAGAGGACTGTCAAGCACCTCCAGATAGTCTTCTACCATCAGCTGGTCAAAGAGTGTAGGGCCACCGCCCCAGCAAACATCAACCTGTCCCAAGACGATCAAATCGTCCCAGTAATCCTCTGTAGGTGTCTTCCAGAGGATATCATTGATACCATTAGCTATGGCGAAATCAGACGCCAAGAATGCAGGTTCAAACACATTATGAATCATAACGTCGTGTCGTGTCAGTATTGTCAAGACGCCTTCCGCCGGCGTCGTGGTAGTTGTTGTTGTAGTGGTTGTTGTTGTCGTGGGGGTAAGCCCGCCCAACATAACAAACGCAATAGCACTGACACCAACGATTGCAATGACTACAACTGCACAGACAATTGTCTTCATGTTACGTGCGGTTTCAAACTCGCTCATTTCTCGCTCCTCTATTGACTTCTGAACCCATCAGGCACTCTCTCTCTGGGTGGGTTCCACAAATAGGGTCAGGGACATCAGGGATAATTAAGGTTTGTTGCAAGCAAGAATCATTCGTTTTTCTAGGGGGTTATATTGCGGCATCCAGTCTAACAGACTGCTGGGCAGCAAAGCAACCCAAGAAATAGCGTTGAACTGGCGCTGGAACCGATTATCGTAGTTGAAAAGGTTTTTAATCGGGTGGGTGTGTCGCCGACCATCCTCTTACGCTTGGAGAACAATACTGGAGGAAATTAATAAAATGAGAACTGGAAATATTGTAAAGAGAGGTGCAACCATCGCCATCATATTGGCGTTGTGTGTCGCATTTCTCCCAGGTCCAGCTCCTGTCCAAGCGGCAGTGGGATCCGGCGACGGATGGACTATTGTCTTTGACTACACCCATGGCCAGCACAGTGGAAGTGTGGAGTACATGGATGAATGGTTAGAGGGCAATCTATCCGCGCTAGGATTCACTACTGTCGTCTGGGCACTAGGTGGCCTTAATGATTCAATACTAGCTGGTGCAGACGCGCTTGTCATAGGTGGGACCTATGGAAACAACGGATTCACAGCCGCTGAAGTCACAGCTGTTGGCAGCTGGTTCAACGCAGGAAGCAAGTTCCTGTGGGTCGGAGGCGACTCTGACTACGATGGAACCGCGGTCACCAACAACATGACTCTAATCCTTGAGGAAGTGGGCTCTCATGTCTATCATGAGCCAACATCAGTTGAGGACCCAATCAGCTGCTGCGCTTCTGGCTATCGAGTTGTGGCCAATACAACCAGCGATGATGCATTCGTTGCAGGTATCGTTGAGGGTGTCGATGCAGTACTAATGCACGGACCAACCTTGCTCTACGGCAGTGACAGTGACACTCCTGGTGAGGATGTGGACCCAGTTGCATTGGAAACCGCAAGCATTGATGATGTGTATCCACTTCTATACTATGGTGGCAATGCCACTATTACAGATGGTGATATCACATATCCTTACGCACATACTGATGGTGACGTAGGTTCTTTTGTCGCAACAACTATGGAGATTAATGCTGGTGACGCTGATACCGGTGTCATTGTTGTGTCTGGTGCTTCGCCCTATGGTGACTACAGACCGATGTACAGTGAAAGCTACTACAATGTTACCCTGACTGGCTACTATCTTGTCAACCAAGCAATATACTTTGGTACTCTGAAAGCAACAACCGTAGCACACACTGGTAACATAGTCTTTGACTACTCCCATGGCCAACACAGCAGCAGCGTCGAATACATGGATGTCAGACTTCAGACAATCCTGACCATGATGGGTTACACCGTCACTTGGGCATCTAGCGGCCTTACCACCGCGGTTCTGGCAGATGCTGATGCTCTCATTATTGGTGGAATCTATGGAGACAACGGATTTACAGCAGCCGAAATCACAGCTGTTGGCGACTGGTTCAGCGCAGGAAATAGGTTCCTGTGGGTCGGAGGCGACTCTGACTACGATGGAGCTAACGTCGGCAACAACATGACCCTGATCCTTGAGGAAGTCGGTTCTCATGTCTATCATGAGCCAACAGCAATCGAGGACCCAATCAGCTGCTGCGCTTCTGGCTATCGAGTTGTGGCCAATACAACCAGTGACAATGCATTCGTTGCAGGTTTCGTTGAGGGTGTCGATGCAGTACTAATGCACGGACCAACCATGCTCTATGGAAGCAATAACGCCACTCCTGGTGAGAATGTGAACCCAGTTGCATTGGAAACCGTTTCCATTCCGAACGTGTACCCCCTGCTCTACTACGGTGGGAATGCGACCATTACAGACGGTGACATCACATATCCCTACGCCCACACTGATGGTGATGTAGGTAGCTTCGTTGCTACAACCCTAGAGGTTTTGGCAGGAGAGGCTGGGACCGGTGTCATTATTGTATCCGGTGCTTCGCCATATGGTGACTACAGACCGATGATAACCCATTCGTATTACGATATTCCATTGAACGGTGAGAATCTCGTCGTTCAAGGAATCGTTACCGGACTCGATTGGGCTGTGAACGGACTCCCATCTGACATGACAATGATCTACATTGCCGCCGCTATAGGTGTGGTTGTCATCGTAATCGTTGTTATAGTGGTTATGAAGAAGCGATAGAACATTCTGAGAAGTAGCGTGGGCAACGCCCATTCTACTTCCTCCCTTTCTTTTTTCCAGCCCCCAATCTGCCACACTACTTAATACGCACATCCATATCGGGTCATGCGAGCAACCATGAAAAAGTCATCAGCTGTTGTGGCGATTCTTCTTGTAACTATCGTCCCCCTTGCCATTATTCTACCAATGGCAGCTCCGGCGGAAGCCTGGGGACTTCAAACTCATATGTTCATGGTTTCGGAGGCCATGAGTCAAATTAGCAACGCAAGCTGGTATGAGGCCTACGGGTACTATGCACCAGAGGTGCTGGCAGGATGTACAACACCCGACCAGGTGTTTCAAGACTGGGACAACCATCTATACTATCCCGAAACGGGAGAACACAATGCCCCAACAGCCGCAGCCCGTTGGTTCAACTTTACAAGGGATAACTTCACCGCCGGCAATTGGGAGGCTGGCTTCTTCGCTGCTGGCGTGATGACGCATTACTTCAGTGACCCTTGCATACCTGTTCATACTGACGACTACTGGCCTGGCCATGTCGGATACGAGAGCGATATCAATGCCCATCTAGCGGATCTTTTCCTAGACACACCCGACGAGGTAATAATATCCAATGTTTCTCAGTTTGTCATCGACTGCGCGACATACTCACACGAGTACTACGATACTGTCTATGCTGCGTATGCTGATGAGGAATCTGAAGCGCTTGACACAAATGCAGAGATCAAGACGCTAACCGAAGATTGTCTATCGTTAGCTATCAACGGTTGTCTTTCGCTGTTCTATACGCTTTCGCAATACTGCGACGCCCCAGAGATCACGATTACGTACGATTATGTTGCTCTGTTTGACTACGCACATTCAAATGACTACATAGACTATAGCGGTGCAGACTTGCTGACATCTGTCAACATGACGTTGGCCAGAAACCATTTCGAGATGAAAAAGCAGGTTTCTGCGTTTGATGCCAGTGCATTGGCCGATGTGGATCTGCTGGTGATAACGTGTGCCCTAGATGCCTATGGTACTGCTGAGCTTGCGGCCATATCTGATTGGGCTTCTGTGGGGGATAAGACAATCCTACTCACTGGGAGAGGAGATTTCTCAGAGTTTCAGGACACCGCCAGACCTAATCAGGTCCTCGAGGCAATCGGGTCGCACATCCGTATCAACGATGACAATGTCTACATGCAAGGGACGTATAACCTATGGTACAACGACCTGACCGTGATACCTCCAGCGAATGAAACAATGGATCTCACTCTAGCCGTTACAACAATCACAATGTACTCACCATCCAGTCTGTACTTTACGGATGATGATCCGATACTACCAGTCATCTATGCAGACACAACTGCGTATCAGACTGATCAAGTATCTCCTGAGCCCAACGTAGTTTATGATGATACGCAGGATGGCAAGAATGGGCAGCAGATTCCACTCATGGCGGTGGAGGAAATTGGTGATCTGAGAGTGATAGTTGCAGGGACTACATTTTTCAGCGACTACGACTACGGCAAGTCGGCTCAGTTTAACAACATCCTGCTAATGGAGAACTTCCTTGACTGGGCAGCTGGTAACAGATTGACTCGCAACATACCGGATGTAGACGAGGTAGGGCCTAGAATCGCCGACGTGATTTGGGACCCCGCCTCACCGGAATCGGGCGAATTAGTCAATATCGCTTGCACTGTCACCGACCCTGGAGGCGTTCTAAATGTGTCCTTGGTCTATAACAGTGTGTCAATCAATATGACACATATTGGTGGGGATGTATACGAGGCCCAGATTCCAGATATCACGGATGGTTCTCTTGACATCGGTGTGCTCGCATATGACAACGATGAGAACTCTGCAATCAGGGAATCATTCACAATCGCTTGGGAGGAACCCGCAACTACACCACCCCCCGCACCTCTCGATCCAATGATAGTAGCGATAGCCGGTGTGGCCGCAGTTATCGTTATCCTGCTAGTGGTGATTGTTCTGAAGAAAAGGTAGGCTCTATTTGAGGTCAGACCACAGTTCTGGCCTCCCCCCCTCAAGGGACCCAAGGAAGAGCGCCGTATCTGCCGATATTTTGAGAAGGGGCCGCAGCAGATGCCAAGAACTTGTACAATCCCAGACATTTTGTAGGTGGTTATAACGCGTGCTCAGGATTGAGTGGTGTGGATGTTCAATGCTGATTGCTAGAGCATGCATGCGATTTGGTCGCCGCCAGTTGAACGGAGACAGAAAACGCTTGTGGAGAGGACGTGAGACTTGTTGCAGATTCAGCCGGATCTGCAGAGCAGACCTCAATGAATCAGGAACCGAACGCCATTAGGAGGAAAGTCCTAATTGGGTATGTTTTGGGCAACGGTATGTTATGCCAGTTGAGTTTCAGGGAAAGAGGTGCTGGAAGCGGCTAGTCATTGAAGATGACCTTCAAGAATAGATTCCAACCCCAGAAGAGATACTAGAAATGATTGAAAGAGCCAAACAGAAGGCAAAGGTGGAACCCAGAGCCAGCAAGAAGCCTGTCATAGTGTCCATGACTATGGCTGATGACATTCTGCGGACTCTTGAAATCGCTCTCACAGAAGAGGATGACGACAGTGAAATAGCCGAAGCGAGGGTTCGGACCCACGTCAAAAGGATGCGCCGCGCCCTCAGCTCCTCGGAGAGCGAGCTCATAGACTATATCAGACTGAATGTTCCGAGTTTTCGGAAACCTATGAAGCAGTTTCTGAGCACAAAGGGACCTGAACCTGTAATGCTCAGCCTGAGAATCATCGAATCGACTGCTCAATAGTTTCTCTTAACCAGAATGATGGAGTGGCTATCAGACGTAGAGCGTGCCCTTCATGACTGTGACTCCAATTCCGCTGACCTTCACCTGCTCAATACCCTCAGTATCACCCTTCACTTCAACAAACACCGTTCCCGGACGTTCCATGTAATGACCCTGTTCGATGACGATGCTTGTCACTGGATATGTAGGAGCCATTAGACCGTGACGTATCATGTAGCTTCCTAGGCATCCTGCAGGAGCACCAGAAACCGGATCTTCTGGGACGCCAAGAGCAGGGATGAAGACACGCGCCTGTGCATCAGACGTCGGTTCACGCACATCCCTTGTGAAGACACAGAGTCCCACAAAGTTACCTTTCTCACACAATTCCACTAGTGACTGCCAGTCCGGAGAGATTCTGTCAAGGGACTTCTGTGAGGATAATGGAATCATTAGATAGGGAGTTCCTGTGCTGACCGTCTCAACTGGATTCGGTGACATGATATCAGCCAGGGAGAGACCCAGAGCATTGGCGTAATTCTTGGGATCGTAGCTCGCGAGAAACTCCGGCTGCGTATGCGTAATCTGAACTTCGTGGACGCCGGTGGCTACGTTCTTGACAATCTCTACCGGTAGCAGCCCGGAGTTCGTTTCCAGATTGAATAGGGTCACTTCGTTGACTATCTCAACAAGACCCTCCTCGACCAAGACGTGGAAAGCAGCAATGGTGGGGTGCCCAGAGAACTCAATCTCACCTTTGGGTGTCATATACCTTAATCGATAGTCACCAACACGAGACTTGGAAACAAACACGGTTTCTCGGACATTCATCTCTCTTGCGATCTTGGTCATCGTTTCTGCACTTATTCGGTCGGCTCCAAGCACGACTGCTGCAGGGTTTCCTTCGTATCGAACATCTGTGAAGACGTCGACCTGTACAACTTGAAGTTCACGGTGTCGGTTCATGTTCTCACGGCCTGAAGCTATAGTGCTCCCGTATTAATTAACAATCGCATGTGGTAATCACTGAGGAAAGAAGAATGAGAAGGTGGCGGTCATCTAGGTAATCGTGGTAGGAGGGGGGAGTTTCGTAATTGAGGGCATGTAACGAAAAACTAGCCCAAATGACCGCCTTTGCTTTATCAGTCATAGCAGGATATAACCCTCGAATCCTACCATGTCCAGAACATTGTGCAACCTGCCGTCTTATTAAACCTTCCATGCGTTGAACTTCAATTCCTACGTGTATTTGCGTTTAATCCGAGTTTAACAGCAGGCTCATCTTCGACGCATTTCATGTCGGGAGCAAAGAGAAAGGGAGAAGCCCCCCGTAAGGGAGGCTCATAGTGATTACTGCAGGGATCTCGGATTACGCACCGGTATACGGTTTGGAGAGGCTGTCTTCCTCGACCTGTGTGGGCCTGTGACCAGCTCGCCACTCCTTGACTGGCACCGAGAACTTCTTTTCCACTCGAGACCTGTGAATCGTATTCATTGTGCAGAATGGGATTATCCTGCCGTCCGGCACAGCGTAGTTAATGTCACAATGTTGCACACGCTCTAGGTCCAAATTGTATGGATCCTGGAAGTGCATCATTCCAATCATGATTATCCGCTTCATGAATTGTGAGAGGGCATCGTAATTGCCGGTCTTCAGGAATGCGTTCACAAGCCCCTTGAGCATGCTCTTATCCTTGACGTGGCGAAGACCCACCGCAATTTTTGCCTTGGCCCGTTTGCTAGCGCCTTTCTTCTTATCCGCATAGATATTCGAGATATCCACGAACAGATCGATAAACTTGTCAATATCAATCACGTCAGTAATTGGTCTGTAGCTCCCGTCATCATCGATGTAGATGAAAGTGGACATTCCACAAGCGAAGTGTGTACCGAGTTCAAGGTGGGGGCTACCCTTTATGAAACCCAGTCCGCGACCAAGAGGCATCATCGAAGGCACAGTAAACCATTCTGAGGCGGGGATCCGACCTCCGGTCTGTTCCTCGATTAACTTGATGACATCGGGGATAGTGATTCGCATCTCTTTGCGCGCATCGTGATCAATCCGCCCAGTGATACTTACAGGTTGGAAGTTGACGCAGCGAATTACATCTCGGTTCTCCACGGCGAACTCAATGATTCCTCCAACTTGGTCTTCGTTCACGCCGCGAACCACTGTCGGGACTAGGATGAGAGAATGCATACCAATCTCACGAGCGTTCTGTATGGCCTGCTTCTTCACAGGCAGGATGTTGCTGCCTCTGGCTGCAATGTATGGCTCCGGTGTAACGCCGTCAAATTGCATATAGATCGTTGAAAGGCCTGCGTCACGAAGCTCTTGCAGGTACGCCTTGCTCTTGCCAATTCTGATGGCATTACTGGCAATCTGAACATTCACGAAACCTAGCTGCTTTGCCCATTTGATGTATTGCGGCAGGTGCTTGCTAACGGTTGGCTCTCCGCCCGCAAACTGGAGAGCGGGCGTAGTAACTGGCAGATTCCTCCGAAGGTTTCTCATCATCTCAAGGACTTCCTCCGGCGAGGGTTCATACACAGTACCTCCTTCCGCAGCCACTGCGAAACAGATTGGGCACCGCAAGTTGCAGCGATTAGTAACATCTAGCAAAGCGAGAGCTGTATGGGTCTTGTGTTCTGGACACTGACCACAGTCCTCAGGACAGCCCTTCACGGTCTTGGTCCTAGGATTATCGAGGCCCACTGTCTTATACCACCGTTTCTGAGCCTTTCTCCACATGTCTGCGTCGCCCCAGTAGACATCAATGAACTCACCGTGCTTCTCGCAGGTCTTCTTGTACATGACCTTGCCGTCCTCTTCATAGAGGGTAGCATCTATCACATTTACTTCATCA
>DXJO01000045.1 GCA_019057475.1 Candidatus Thorarchaeota archaeon
TCCTCTTCTGCCCATCTAACTCGAACTCCTCTCGACCGTAGTATTGCGTGATTATCATGAACACGACCGCGTCATCAACAGGGTCCGCCTTCATTGAGAAGTTCTCAGGGTCTGCCCCCATCCGCTTCGTTATCCTTGAGGGGAGTGACATTGTGACCCTTCTAGCATCGACTGACTCTGTTTCAGGGTCAAACTCACAGAGGTAGCCCGAGAGGCGCAGGTACATCCCGGTGCCACTAGCAATAGGATGGATGTGTGTTGGAACAACGCAGAGATGCTGTCCCGTCAGGCCCTCATCCCACTGGACCTTCTCAAGTCCTCATCATCGACTACTACAAGTACTCTGACACCACAGTCATCGAAGACCTTCTGTATCAGATTTGCTCCAAACCATGCAAGTCTGTCTCTGCGTGTCACAAAGGTGGACGTTACAAACTCCGGTGAATCAAGACGCTGGTTCAGTTGTGTTTTTCTCACAAGTCACCAGGGCTTAGCAAACTCCAGAGCAGCTCTGAGAACTGAGAAGGTGAGGACGGGAGGACACCTACGATGTCGACTAATCATATAGAGCAGAGATGTGATCCCAACTACTAGAGCAGCTGCAGGAGCTACTACAGTAATAGCTGTGATATCAATCGTGTTATTTGGTGTAGTTGATGAATCCTGCCTTGCTAAACCCTGCCTGCATACTGACATCTTATGCAGATCAGATGTGTTCCAGTTTCCAAGACTGTCGTTGGCGTGGAAGATCACATACCAGATCACAAGCCAGTTGGTTCCAACCATCGTGTAGTTGAGAGGCTCAGCCACATAGTCATCCGGGATGCCTGTAGAGAGATCTTCAAGCATCGTTACATTGGTCCACTCGCTGCTTGATTCATTTTTGTAGCTGCCAATGACTACGCTTACTCCATCTGGGTCAGTCACTTCAACTCTGAGTTCAAGAATCAATGTCACAGGCTCAGAGCCGGGAACAAGATCGACGAACCCAGGCATTAAGGTCAGGTCGAATGAGGGCCCAGATGTTTGGCACACCTGAAAGGAGGATGAGGGAGATGATTCAATGGTCATCCCAACTTCTCCTGCCCTTGAAACCAGTAATACTGGCACGGTCAAGGTCAGAGCAATGACCCATACAACAGCCATAGTCCTTCTCATGTTTGATATCCCTCAGCGTACATGTTACGCTGATGCCATTACTTTATCTACACCAGAATGCTTCTTCTTTCTTCCGATATTCTACCAACAGCTACGTGCATACGCCAAGTACTGGTCCCAACTACTACAATGATAGTAATGATATGAGATGACACGGTTCGAACCGTAAATATCGGGCACGCCGCCTGAGTTCTCTCTCATACCTTCAACATGGCCATATTCGTGTATGAGAACATATTGTCTATAGTCCAAGAGACAGTACGAGGCCTCGTCTCCTATTACAAATCTATATCCCTTTGAACCGTAGCCCCGATTATGGTGAGAATTGATGTAATGAGCAAAGAAACCATATATCCATCTAGTTTGTCCGATATGATTGAAGTACACATTGCGATAGTTGTACTTGTACTGGGTCCAAGTAATGTCATAGTCAAATGGACCACTTGTATGCGGGACAAATGTCACTCTTCTGTAATTGTGAACTATCCAGTAAGCTTCAAGATAGTCGAAAATTGCACTTGGCTGCTGATGATTGTAGCCCGATCCAACCATCTAGTCCACCTCGACCATCCGATACTTGTAGTTAACCCACACATCCCTCAATGCTTCGGGATTTATCCTGAAATTACCGTAATACAAGACGAACTTGATCTCATGCATTCCAGGTGTCGAATAGTATGGCAAGTCAATGTGGTCGCTACCCGGAGCATAGAGCGTACTCCAAAGCTGACCATCTACGTAGACATACAGATATCTGTAAAACGGGTCATGAACATTGGCGCATTCAATATCAAGCTGAGTATCAGGCCCCATTGGTGTGAGGTATCTGAGCTCGGAATAGTCTACATGGTGGTGGGGATGGTCCTGCTGGGAAACCATAACCTACTTCAACTCGGAGATGTATGAACCGTTTGGTGTTCATGATACGCTGATTGATAACGTAGCAGCCAATTTCGTTCAGATAGTATTTCACTAAAAACAGCAATTGGACTCGGTGCAAGGAATGCTAACTAGGTGGTTGAAGTCACGATCCATCGTGTGGGTGATACTGGTATTCGTCCTCACCACTACAGCATTCTGGTTTCTCCCCCTGATAGCCAGCAACGCAGACAAAAGCAATTATTCTGTTTACTCTGTTCCGTTGACCGAGAGGTATGTGTACCACACCATCAGGGTTGGGGACCTCAATTCAGACGGTCTTGATGATATTGCTCTTGCAGGTCTCCAGTCACTCGAAATCCTGTTTCAGAACCCTGTTGGAGAGTTTGGAAATACAGTCACGTTGCTAGAAGGTTACACCTATGGAGAATTCGCATTGGCAGACCTCGATGGAGATGGCAGCCTTGACATTTGTTGCGGGAACGGCACAAGCACTCTTGTAGTGGCTCTGAACGATGGCAGTGGAACGAACTGGAACTTCTCGACCTTTGACTTGGATGATGTGTATGGAATCCGGTCAATCTTCCCTCTTTGGCTTGACAACAGAGCCATTCCAGACATAGTCTTGGTCACTTCGGGGAAACAGACAACAGTTAGCATATACTCGAATGATGGAGCCGGAAATCTTGAGCTCAACACATCTGTGCTTTGTAGCAACGGCGTCATTGCTGTGTCTACGGGAAACTTCAACAATGACAGCACGAAAGAGATTGTGCTTCTTCAGAAGGATGGAAACCTCACATTTTTTTCTATCGAACCGCCAACTATAACATCGCAACAACTGAATATATCTCATTGGACCCGTGCGGAGCATGGAGCTTGGTTATTGCCCATAGACCTCAATGGTGACTCGGCGGATGACCTTGTCATTGCAGCGAATGACGTCGCCAACCGAGGAAACCTCCTGTTTCTACAGCTCAATGGCACCGATATCCTGGAAGACCCGTTTCTCTGGTCATTCGGCACATCTTTCTTAGGAGCAAACTCCGCAGACCTTGACACAGATCTAGACAACGATATTATCTTGACAACACTAGATGGGCAAACACTTCTCATTGAGAATGAAATGGTCGGAGTTCCAAATCGCTACATGCTCCTGCCAAGTCTTGCTCTTCCACATGATCCGGATATGGTAGAGTTGGCAGGAATGGACCATCCAGCAGTGGCTATTCTTAGTCAGATAGAACCACGCCACTATGACAACCACATGAAGATGACTGTGTTCTCAAGAGATTCAGGAGTCCTGAATGAGTCTGTCTGGTTCGCTAGTCAGTATGTAGACAGAATGCCATTGATGGTTGGACAGACTGTGTCGGTTGTTTCCGGTTTCCTGCTCGTGATCGTGGTGAGCAAGAAGTCTGCAAGACCTATTATGAGCTCAGAGAAGTAGCACCTGATTACATCCGTCAGATCATCAGAGGATTCTACTATTGCCAGAGCCCTTCTGCTTCTCCGCTTCACATTATCGGTCCTCAGCGAAGCTTCCATATCATCGGCGCCTTCATGTTGTTTCGCTCTGAACTTCATGTCCCTTGACTGGGATAGGAGTTTGGGAGTCATGTCAAGCTGCAGAAGTTCCTCGCCAGTGAGCTGAATGTGGAGAAGTAGTCCCCCTGAATGGCTGCAACCATAATCGCCATTGTGATTATGTTTCTCGCTTTGTTTGTGTTTCATGTTGTCCTCGCTATGAGTCTGAAGAAGGTTGGGAACACTCTTGCCTATGCTGCCTTGCCATCCTACCACGGGTTCTGTCTACCGATTGGGGGAGTTCCCTTCAGCTGAAGTAAGGGACTCAACGAGCCTCAACGGAGCAAGGCAGAGGGGGCAGTTGCTGCCCCCAACGAACACAAAATCATCTGCCTTCTGGATTATCTCCTACGCCACATAACGACAACAGTGACACAAACATTCTCTCCCGAGGAAAGTGAAAAGATATAGGTTGGCGAATTTCAACTGGAGATGGAGCGGTGTTGGTCGTGAACATGATACGCCAAAAATTGAGTTCAAGAAACGCCTTCTTGATTGGCATTGTTTCTTTTGTTCTTGGTGTCCTAATGCAGGCATCTGCAGTTTTGTTTGAAGTCGTGGCTATTGACACGGGATGGACTCTCATTATGACCATTGCGCTGAGTTGGTGTGCCATATTTCTCCCGTTCGGATACGTGATGCGATCAGATGACTCCGGAACCAGGATTGGATGGGTTCTACTACTAATCGGGCTACTGATGATGCCTTCAGCCCTCATTCTCCACGTCAGTCTGGGGTCAGTTTCCATTGCATGGAGCGTTCTGACCGCCTGCCTCGCACAGGATGCAATCTTCATTGTCCTCGCTGGATTCCTCGTGTTTGTCTATCAACGAGGCCAACGGATGCAGCTGGAAGGACAAAGCGTATCTACCACCACTTAACCGACTGAGGAAAGAGAGAAAGTTCAATGAAACCCGCGAGGCTTATGTGACAGCCCTCGAAGAGGATGAATACAAAACTAAAGCGTGGAGCAACTTGGGACTCCTCTATACCGTGAAGAACAACAATGACAAGATGATGAACAAGGGAGTTAAAAGAACAATAGGTTATCCGTTAACTAGAATTGGTTAACTACCAAGAATGTGAGTGCTCTCTGTGAAGTCTATCCATTTCAGGTTTCCAACCAAGCGGCAGGAATTCATATGGCAGAAAAGACGACAGGAAATCCCTCCGTCGACAATCGCTCGAGAATTGGAGGTATCGCGCGCATTAGTTAGCAAGACACAACGAATTGCTGAGGAACGGATCGAGAGAATCCTATTGCACAGTGCATCAGCAAATCGCATTAAGATTCGA